>NZ_JBEPSF010000001.1:0-588961 GCF_040548725.1 Stenotrophomonas sp. 2619
CCGTGGGGGTTGTCGGTTTACCCCGCCGCGACCCCGCGGCGTGGGGGGGGGGGCCCCCGCCCCCCCCCCCCCCCCCCCGGCCGGCCCGCCCCCCCCCCCCCCCCCCCCCCCCGCCACTACCTTGGTGTCGTCGTGCGTTGCTTGGCGCCGGCCAGCGGCCGGCACTACCTTGGTGTCGTCGTGCGTTGCTTGGAGCCGGCCAGCGGCCGGCACTACCTCGTTTCGTCGTGCGTTGCTTGGCGCCGGCCAGCGGCCGGCTCTTCCGGAGGGGCTGCGAGGTGCTCTCAGCCCGCCTTGCGCCGCAACGGGGTGACGTTGCTGGTGATCTTGGCGGCCTTCTTCGGCTTGGCCGTCGCGGTGTACGCATGGGTCGCGAAGAAATCACGCACCTTGGGGTACACCGTTTCGCGCCAGCGGCGGCCGCTGAAGATGCCGTAATGACCGGCGCCTTCCACGATGAAATGCTCGCGGTGTTCGGCCGGAATACCGCTGCACAACGCCTGCGCCGCTTCGGTCTGGCCGAGCCCGGCGATGTCGTCCAGCTCGCCCTCGATGCTCAGCAGGGCCGTCCCGGTGATCGCCGCCGGGTTCACGTGCTCGCCGTTGACGTACCACTCGCCACGCGGCAGCAGGAACTGCTGGAACACCACCTCGATGGTGTCCAGGTAGTACTTGGCCGGCATGTCCAGCACCGCGTTGTACTCATCGTAGAAACGACGGTGCGCGTCGGCGTCTTCCATGTCGCCCTTGACCAGGTCGGCGTAGAAATCCCAGTGCGAACTGAAGTGCCGGCTCGGGTTCATCGACAGGAACCCGGCATGCTGCAGGAAGCCCGGGTACACGCGGCGACCGGCGCCGGGGTAGGTGCCCGGCACGGTGTGGATGACGTTGTTCTCGAACCACGACAACGGGTTCTGCGTGGCCAGGTTGTTCACCGCGGTGGGGCTGCAGCGCGCATCGATCGGGCCGCCCATCATCACCAGCGTGCGCGGCGTCGGCTCGCCGCGGCTGGCCATCAGCGACACCGCCGCCAGCACTGGCACGGTCGGCTGGCACACGCTCACCACGTGCAGCTTTTCAGCGCCCAGGTGGCGGATGAATTCCTGCACGTAGGCGATGTAATCGTCCAGCCCGAACTCGCCGTCGCTGCCCGGCACCATGCGTGCATCCACCCAGTCGGTGACATACACGCGGTGGTCGCGCAGCAGCGTGCGCACGGTGTCGCGCAGCAGCGTGGCGTGGTGGCCCGACAGCGGCGCCACCACCAGCACGAACGGCTGGTTGAGCATGGTGTGCAGCTGGTCGGCCTCGTTGCTGTGGCGCTTGAAGCGCAGCAGCTTGCAGAACGGCTTGCTGACTTCCTCGTGCACCACGATCGGCACGCGCTCGCCATCGACCTCGATTTCGTTGATGCCCCACTCGGGCTTCTCGTAATCCTTGCCGATGCGATGGAACAGCTCGTTGACCGCCGCCAGGCGATCGGCACCGGGCATCTGCGACCACCAGTGACCCTGGTTGGCGAAGAATTTGGCGTTGGCCTGGGCTTGGTGAACCCACGGGGCGAGCATGTTGCGGGTCAACTCATGCAGTTGATAAAGCATGGCGTCCGAATATGTATGGTCTTATGTTGCCGCGCAGCATAGCCTACCGGCAGGATCGGCGCGTTAATACGGGGACTGTCTCAGTTGTTATCGAGATTCAGCGGTCTGCGCGTTCCAGCGCGGCGGCATGCCCGGCCAAGGCAGGGGACAGCCAGCAGTGCGAGCCCAGCGCGGTGAAGCCGGCCTTCTTCAGGCCACTGCGGTACCAGCGCGCCGGACGCGCCTGGAAGCCTTCATGGTCGCCGTCGAATTCGTCCTCGGCACTGAACGCCTCCAGGAACGCCACACCGCCGGTCAGTTCGGCGAAGCCCTCCAGGGCCGGGCGCAGCTCGCGGCTGGGCACGTAATGCATCACGTCCGAACAGATCAGCAGGTCGACCGGCGCGCACGGACGCAACCAGGCGAAGTCGCCCACCTTGGCCATGTGCAGGTTGCGGCTGCGGCCGTAGCGGTGGATGGCGTACTCGCTGCTGTCAAAGCCCAGGTACTGCACGCGCGGGCGCAGCTTGAGCAGCGGCGCGCGCCAGGCGCCTTCGCCGCAGCCGATGTCGAGCACGCTGCGGATGGGGCGTTCCAGGTAGTACTCGGCGCTGGCCACGGCCAGGGCGACCTTGCGCGCCAGGCGCGCGGCGCCACCGGCCTGGTCGGCCTCGTACCAGCGCTTGAAGTAGTCGGCGTCGTAGGTCTTGTCCATGGCGATCATGCGAAGTCGTGAAAACGGCGCCTATCGTACGGTGTCGCGCAGCGGCCTGCGTGGCGGTGGTGTGGCGATTGGTCGCGCCAGCCCAGCATGGGGCGGCTCTGCCCGGGCATGCGAGAATGCCCAACAATCTACGCCAGCCGCTGGAGCGAGCGCATGCAGAGCTATTACTGGGTCAAGACCTTCCATCTGCTGTTCGTGGTGGCATGGATGGCAGCGGTGTTCTACCTGCCGCGGATTCTGGTGAACCTGAGCGAGACCGCTGGCCAGCTGCCGGTGACCGAGCGGCTGCAGCTGATGGGCCTGCGCTTGTACAAGTTCGGCCACATGATGTTCGGCTTCGCGCTGATCCTGGGGCTGGTGCTGTGGCTGGGCTACAAGGTGATCCCCGATTTCCCGACCATGGTGGCCCCGGGCGCGGCCGGCTGGCTGCACGCCAAGCTGGGCCTGGTGGTGCTGCTGCTGGTGTACTACTCCTGGACCGGCCGGTTGTTGAAGGGCAATGTCCGCGGCAAGGCGCTGCCGTCCTCGCGCGCGCTGCGCTGGTTCAACGAACTGCCGCTGGTGCTGTTCATCGGTGTGGTGTGGCTGGTGCTGGCCAAGCCGTTCTGAGGGGCGCGATGGGGCGCTGACCGCACTGCTACGGCAGCCGACCAACGGTCGGCTCTACCGGGCTGCGCGACGGTAGTGCCGGCCGCTGGCCGGCTCTCGACCATGTCCGGTAATCCCGGCAGCCGCAGCGGCAGCGGCAGCGGCAGCCGACCAACGGTCGGCTCTACCGGGCTGCGCGCCGGTAGTGCCGGCCGCTGGCCGGCTCTCGACCATCTGCGGTGATCCCGGCAGCCGAAAGAGACCGCCGCAACGGCAGCCGACCAACGGTCGGCTCTACCGGGCTGCGCGACGGTAGTGCCGGCCGCTGGCCGGCTCTCGACCATCTGCGATGATCCCGGCAGCCGAAAGAGACCGCCGCAGCGGCAGCCGACCAACGGTCGGCTCTACCGGGCTGCGCGACGGTAGTTCCGGCCGCTGGCCGGCTCTCGACCATGTCCGGTGATCCCGGCAGCCGAAAGAGACCGCCGTAGCGGCAGCCGACCAACGGTCGGCTCTACCGGGCTGCGCGACGGTAGTGCCGGCCGCCGGCCGGCTCTCGACCATCTGCGGTGATCCCGGCAGCCGAAAGAGACCGCCGCAGCGGCAGCCGCAACGGCAGCCGACCAACGGTCGGCTCTACCGGGCTGCGCGACGGTAGTGCCGGCCGCTGGCCGGCTCTCGACCATGTCCGGTGATCCCGGCAGCCGGCAGCCGCAAGAGACCGCCGCAGCGGCAGCCGACCAACGGTCGGCTCTACCGGGCTGCGCGATGGTAGTGCCGGCCGCTGGCCGGCTCTCGACCATGTCCGGTGATCCCGGCAGTCGAAAGAGACCGCCGCAGCGGCAGCCGACCAACGGTCGGCTCTACCGCGCATGAAAAAAGCCGGGCGCTTTCGCGTCCGGCTTTTCTGGTTCCATCGCAACGGCAATCCGCTTAGATCGTCTCGTAGGTGCCGTAGCTGCGCAGGCGCTCGTAGCGGCGGGCCAGCAGGTCGTCCACCGACAGCTTCTGCAGTTCGTCCAGCTCGTTGAGCAGGACGGCCTTCAGGCGCTTGCCCATCTGGTTCGGATTGCGGTGGGCGCCGCCGGTCGGCTCGCGCACCATCTTGTCGATCAGGCCCAGGCTCTTCAGGCGCGGGGCGGTCATGCCCAGCTGCTCGGCCGCTTCCTTGGCCTTGCCGGCGTCCTTCCACAGGATCGAGGCGCAGCCTTCAGGGGTGATGGTCGAGTACACGCTGTACTCCAGCATCACGGTGCGGTCGCCCACGCCCAGCGCCAGCGCGCCGCCGGAACCGCCTTCGCCGATCACGGTGCAGATCACCGGCACCTTCAGCTCGGCCATCTCCATCAGGTTGCGCGCGATCGCCTCGGACTGGCCGCGCGATTCGGCGTCGATGCCCGGCCAGGCGCCCGCGGTGTCGATCAGGGTCAGCACCGGCAGGCCGAAGCGTTCGGCCATCTTCATCAGACGCAGCGCCTTGCGGTAGCCCTCCGGCTTGGGCATGCCGAAGTTGCGCTTGATCTTTTCCTTGGTGTCGCGGCCTTTCTGGTGGCCGATCAGCATCACCGAACGGCCACCGATGCGGGCCAGGCCACCCATGATGGCCTTGTCGTCGGCGAAGGCGCGATCACCGGCCAGCTCCTGGAACTCGTCACAGAAGATGCGGATGTAGTCGGCGGTGTACGGGCGCGAGGGATGGCGGGCCAGCTGCAGGATCTGCCACGACGTCAGGTTGCGGAAGATCTGCGCGGTACGCACCCGCAGCTTGTCCTGCAGGGCATGCACCTCGGCCTCGACATTGACCGCAGGCCCGGCGCTGGCGCTGCGCAGGTCCTGGATCTTCGCCTCCAGATCAGCGATGGGTTGCTCGAAGTCGAGGTAGTTCGGATTCATCGGAAACCGTCGTGAAGTAAAGAGGGAAAGTGTAGCCGAATGCGCCGAAAAGCCCCGTACGCCGTCGTCTGGAAACCGACGGTAGCGCAGCGGGGCGGGGCGCGCCAGTCAGGTCAGGGCACAACCAGCGCGGCACTGCCCATCAGGCTGCCGCGGGTCTGCACGAAGGTGTTGTAGGCCTCGTTGGCCTCTACCGGCAGGCCCGAGCCAAGTGCGGCCGTAGCAGCGGTGAAGGCCATCTGCGCCTGGAAGGCCTCCTGCTGCAGCTGCAGCTGGGCGTCAGCGGTGGTGGCCTTCAGGTAGCGCGCATACAGCTCGCGCAGGGGGGCGGCATGCCGTTCGAAGGCGGGGTCCAGCGCGGGCAGGGCGGTGGGTGCGGGCTCCAGCGTGTAGGTCGGCGCCTGGTAACCGGCCGGCTGCTGGCGCCGGTAGGCGCCCGGTTCGCCGCGGCTGGCCTCGACGTAGGCGATGAAGTCCGGGGCGGTGAAGATCTTGGTGTTGATCCGGCCGCCGGTCTCGTCCACATGGGCCACGGTTTGCTCGTCGGGGAACGGCTCGCGCACGCCGAAGGTCCAGGCATGGTCGATGAACAGCGCGTGGGTTGTGCTGTACGGGCCGTCGAAGCCGACCCCGCCCAACTCGATGTGGTGGTCCACGCGGCCGAAATTGCTGCGCTTGTCTTCGCCGGTGACGTAGATCTCGCTGGCGATCACGTACTCGCCCAGCGTCGGGTTGATCAGGCCGCCCTTGCCGCGCGCGTAGACGATGAACCGCACCTCGCCCAGGGCCGGGGTCTGCAGGTGGTGCTCACCGGGCTTGAGCTTGACCGGCCGCGAGGCGTGCGCGGCGATCGGCAGTTCGTTGCCGTCGATACGCAGGGTCAGCGGGGTGTCGCCCGGGTTGTCGATCTCGAAGGTCTGGGACGGGCTGGTGCAGCCGCTGAGGGCAAGGGCGGCAAGCAGCAGCCCGGCAAAACGTGTGATCAAAACCGGTTACCTGTTGTGGAGCGGAGGAACGCTGGAGCGTGGAACGGTGAAGTGGATCAGTTCGCCCAGGGCGGGCTGTAGCGGACCTTCACGGTGCGCACGGCGGGGTCGGCGCGCAGCGCGTCGACCAGCTGGCTGTCCACCCGCACGGCGATGTCGCCGCCGACGTCGAGCATGCCGGCCACCGGGCCCTGTTCGGACCCCAGCAGCAGGTCCATGCGCAGCGGCGTGCGGCCGGGGCGGTGGCGGTCGAGCAGGGCGTTCACGCGGTCCCACACATTGCCGTCCTGGCGCAGGTCCAGGCGCAGCGACAGGCGGGTGGCGTAGTTGGCGCACACCTCTTCGTAATCCCAGCACTGGCGGATGCGCAGGGCGTAGCCGCCGTTGAATTCATCCTCGCGCAGGCCGCCCTTGACGATCAGGATGCGGTCCTTGGTCATCAGGTGGCCGAACTCGGCCAGGCCGTCGGTGAAGGCACTGCACTCCACGCGGCCCTTGCTGTCTTCCAGCTGCATGAACACCTGGCTTTCGCCCTTGCGCCGCACGCCCACCACCTGGCCGGCCAGGATCACCGGGGTTTCCTGGCGCCACGCACGCTTCTCGCCGTCCTTGCTGGGCCGGGCGGGGGGAATCAGGCGCTCGAGCATGCCCAGGTCGGTACCGACCAGTTCCTTGACGTCATCGGCATACGGATCGAACGGATGCCCGCTCAGGTAGAAGCCCAGCGTGTCGCGCTCGCCGTCGAGCAGCTGGCCCAGCGCCCATTCCTTGGCTTCGGGCAGGTCCAGCTGCTGCGCGGTGGCCTGCGGGCTGGGGGCGCCGAACAGCGAGTTCTGCCCGGACGCCTTCTCGCGGGTGATCTGGTCGGTGGCCTTGAGCACTTCGGGCAGCTGCAGCATCAACGAGGCGCGGTTCTTGCCCAGGCCGTCCATCGCGCCGCAGTTGATCATTGCTTCCAGGGTGCGCCGGTTGAGCTTGCCCGACTCGGCGCGCATGCAGAAATCCAGCAGCGATTCGTAACGGCCGCCGCGTGCGCGTTCTTCCACGACCGCTTCGCATGCGCCCTGGCCGACGCCCTTGATCGCGCCCAGGCCGTACACGATGGTGTCGGCACTGGAGGCTTCGAACATGTACGCCGATTCGTTCACGCGCGGCGGCAGCACGGTCAGGCCGAGGTTGCGCACTTCGGCCAGGAAGCCCACCACCTTGTCGGTGTTGTCCATGTCCGAGGAGAGCGTGGCCGCCATGAACTCGGCCGGGTAATGACGCTTGAGCCAGGCGGTCTGGTAGCTGACCAGCGCGTAGGCGGCGGCGTGCGACTTGTTGAAGCCGTAGCCGGCGAACTTTTCCATCAGGTCGAAGATGGCGTCGGCCTTGGCCTCGCTCACCCCGTCCTTGGCCGCGCCTTCGCGGAAGATCTCGCGGTGCTTCGCCATTTCGGCCGGCACCTTCTTGCCCATCGCGCGCCGCAGCAGGTCGGCGCCGCCGAGCGAGTAACCGCCCACGATCTGTGCCATCTGCATCACCTGCTCCTGGTACACCATGATGCCGTAGGTGTCTTTCAGGATCGCTTCGGTGCGCGGATCGGGGTAGATGATTTCTTCCTGCCCGTGCTTACGCGCGTTGAAGGAGGGAATCAGGTCCATCGGGCCGGGGCGGTACAGCGACACCAGCGCGATGAGGTCTTCGAAACGGTCGGGGCGCGCGTCCTTCAGCAGGCGGCGCATGCCCGAGGATTCGAACTGGAACACCGCGCCGGTGTTGCCGTTGGCGAAGATGTCCTTGTAGGTGGCCACGTCGTCCAGCGGCAGCGCGGTGATGTCCACCGGCGGGATGCCAGCGCGTTCGTGGCGCTTGTTGATCGCCTTGACCGCCCAGTCGATGATCGTCAGCGTGCGCAGGCCGAGGAAGTCGAACTTCACCAGGCCGATTTCTTCGACGTCGTTCTTGTCGAACTGGGTGACCGGGTTGCGGCCGCGGCCGCCTTCGTCGTGTTCGGCGAACAGGGGGCAGAACTCGGCCAGCGGCTCGGGCGCGATCACCACGCCACCGGCGTGCTTGCCGGCGTTGCGGGTCAGGTCTTCGAGCTGGAGGGCCAGGTCGATCAGGTCGCGGACGTCGTCTTCGTTCTGGTAGCGCTGGATCAGCTCCGGCGACGCCATCTCCGAATCCTTTCCTTCGCCCATGGCGTCCTTGAGCGAGATGCCCAGGATGTTGGGGATCAGCTTGGACACGCCGTCGACCAGGCCATACGGGAAGCCGAGCACGCGCCCGGAGTCGCGCACCACCGCCTTGGCGGCCATGGTGCCGTAGGTGATGATCTGGCTGACGCGTTCGCGGCCGTACTTGCGCGCCACGTAGTCGATGACTTCGTCGCGGCGGTCCATGCAGAAGTCGATGTCGAAGTCGGGCATCGACACGCGTTCGGGGTTGAGGAACCGCTCGAACAGCAGGTTGTACGGGATCGGGTCGAGGTCGGTGATCTGCAGCGCCCAGGCCACCAGCGAGCCGGCACCGGAACCACGGCCGGGGCCGATCGGGATGCCCTGGTTCTTTCCCCACTGGATGAAGTCGGCCACGATCAGGAAGTAGCCGGGGAAGCCCATCTTGATGATGGTGGCCAGCTCGAATTCCAGGCGCTCGAAGTAGTCGGCGCGGGTCTTGCCTTCGGCCAGCGGGTTCTTTTCCAGGCGCGCTTCGAGGCCCTTGCGCGATTCGCTGCAGATCCAGCTGTCGAGCGTTTCGTCTTCGGGCACCGGGTAGTTGGGCAGGAAGTAAGTGCCCAGGCGCATTTCGATGTTGCAGCGTTCGGCCAGCGCGAGGGTGTTGTCGATCGCGTCGGGAATGTCGGCGAACAGCGCGCACATGTCGTCGGCCGACTTGAGGTACTGCTGGTCGCTGTAGTCGCGCGGGCGCTTGGGGTCGTCGAGCACGCGCCCGGAGGAGATGCACACGCGCGCTTCGTGGGCGGCGAAATCCTCCGGCTGCAGGAAGCGCACGTCGTTGCTGGCGACCACGGGCAGGCCACGCTGGCCCGCGGCGAGCAGGGCGAACTGGTTGAAGGCTTCTTCGCCGTCGCGCCCGGTGCGGGTGAGTTCCAAGTGCAGGCCATCGCCGAACACGCGCTGCCAGTCGGCGAGCTGCTGCTCGGCCAGGTCATGGCGGCCTTCGCCGGCGAGGCGGCCGGCCAGGCTGTCGCGGCCGGCCAAGGCAAACAGGTTGTGGCAGCCGGCCTTGAGCCAGTCCGGATGCACGGCGACGCCGCCTTCGGGGCGGTGGCCTTCCATCCAGGCGCGGGTGAGCAGGCGTGAGAGGCTGAGGTAGCCGTCACGATCGCGGCACAGCAGGGTCATGCGCCAGGGGGTCATGCCCTCTTCGGCGATCATGATGTCTGCACCGGCGATGGGCTTGATGCCCACGGTTTCGGCGGCCTTGTAGAACTTGACCAGGGCGAACAGGTTGTTCAGGTCGGTCACTGCCAGGGCAGGCAGCTTGAGTTCCACCGCGCGGCTGAGCAGGTTGGCCTGCTTGGCTTTCTTCGGGTCAGCCTGATCCGGCTTCGCCGGGACACGGATGGTCGAATCCGCCAGCGAAAACTCGGTGTGGACGTGGAGATGTACGAAACGGGAAGTGGACATGCCGGGCCAATGTAATGCCCGGTCAGGGTAGCGGCGCGGGCCTGACCGAACAAGGCTTGACAGGGGTGTTACAGGGGGCGGGGTGGGTTGTGGGGTTCAGGTTGGTTTTTGTTTTTTTCGAAGCTTGGGGCAAGTTCAAGTTCAACGGCAACGGCAACGGCAACGGCAGCGGCTACAAGCCGGTGTGCGGGTACTGAAGGGCTGGGGCGGGGGAGGCAGGGTCGCAGGACACGCCGCAAGTACGTCCGTGTAGGCTCCGCCACCGCATCCATGCGGTGGAGGGTCCCGCGACCCTGCCTCCCCCACCCCCCGATAGTGCATCTGTGCTCATGGGGGAAACGGAGCAGGGCCAAGGCCAAGGCCAAGGCCAAGGCCAAGGCAAGAGCAAGAGCGTTTAGGTGGTCGATTGGGGAGGGGGAGTGCCGAGCAACGCTCGGCACCTACGACCAAACCCAATATCCCTAACTCCCAATTACCAAATCACCGAATCTTCGAGTCCGACGCCGGAGCCGCGATTCCAGCATCCACAGAGATCCCGACCGAAGCTAAAAAGCCGCTGTCACCCAGGCCACCGGTGGTCTGTCGAGGGGCGGTACGGTTGGGTTGGTGGGACCCTCCACCGCATGGATGCGGTGGCGGAGCCTACACGGACGTACTTGCGGCGTGTCCCGCCAACCCAACCGTACCGCCCCACCAGCGAGCCACCGGCCCCCGGGCTGTTGCAGTTGCAGTTGCATTTGAAGTGGCTCCCGCCTCGGCCATGCGCAGCATAAAAAAAACCTACACCACCTCAAAACAAGCGCGAACCGGCGCAAAGCTGCGGCGATGCTGCGGACAGGGCCCGTGATTGCGCAGGGCCGCCAGATGGGCCGGTGTCCCGTAGCCCTTGTGCTGATCGAACCCGTATTCCGGGTGCTCCTCGTGCAGCGCCAGCATGAACCGATCGCGCGTCACCTTGGCCAGAATCGACGCCGCCATGATCGCCCGGTCCAGCGCGTCCCCGCCCACCAGTGCCTGCGCCGGGCAGGGCAGCCCCTTGGGCACCACATTGCCGTCGATCCGCGCGAACTGCGCCACGTGCGACACCCCCTCCACCGCGCGCCGCATCCCTAGCATCGTCGCCTGGTAGATATTCAGCGCATCGATCTCGCCCACCTCCACCATCACCACGTGGAAGGCCAGCGCACGGTCCAGAATCTTGTCGAACAACTGGTCACGGCGCAGGGCCGTCAACTGCTTCGAATCGTCCAGCCCGTTCAACCGCGGCCGGTCCGGGCAGAACACCACCGCCGCCACCGCCACCGGCCCGGCCAATGGACCGCGACCGGCCTCGTCCACCCCGGCCACGTAACGCGGTGCCACCGTCGCCAGCGCGGCCCCGTCGAACAGCGCCATCGACGCGGCCGCCGCGTGCCGCCGGCTCATGCGGCCGCCTTGCGCGCCAGCAGCTCGGCCACCGCGTCGGCCGCACGCGCCGACGCATCCTGGCGCAGTTGCAGGTGCAGCTGCTGGTACGTGTCCTGCAGGTCGATCGCGCGCTGCGGATGATCGAACCACTGCAGGATCGCCGCAGCCAGCTTGTCGGGCACGCAGTCGTGCTGGATCAACTCCGGTGCCAGGTCCTTGCCCGCCAGAATGTTCGGCAGCGCGAACCGGTCCACCTTGATCAGCCCCAGCGCCTTCACGATCCGGTAGGTCAGCTCGGCCACGCGGTAGCCCACCACCATCGGGCGCTTCACCAGCATCGTTTCCAGCGTTGCCGTACCCGACGCCAGTACCACCACGTCGGCGGCGATCATCGCGTTGCGTGCATCGCCATCGAGCAGGTGCGAGTACGCCACCGGCAACGCCGAGCGCGACAACTGCTCGCTGATCAACTGGCGGCAGGCCGGGTTGGCGGCCGGTACCACCACGTGCAGGCCCGGAATGCGCTCGGAGACCTGCCAGGCGGCTTCGAAGAAGGCTTCGCCCAGCTTGCCGATTTCGCCCAGCCGGCTGCCCGGCAGCACCGCCAGCACCTTCGCATTCGAAGGCAGGCCCAGCGCCATGCGCGCCTGGTCGCGGTCGTTGTGCAACGGGATATCGTCGGCCATCGGATGGCCCACGAAGCGCGCATCGATGCCGTGCCTGGCGTAGATCGGCGGTTCCATCGGGAACAGGCACAGCACCAGGTCGGCGCTGGCCCCGATCTTCTCGGCGCGCTTCTCGCGCCAGGCCCACACCGACGGGCTCACGTAGTGCACCGTGGTGATGCCGCGTTCCTTCAGCCAGCGCTCCACGCCCAGATTGAAATCGGGGGCGTCGATGCCGATGAAGACATCCGGCTGCCATTCCAGTGCGCGGCGACGGAACTCGCCGCGCAGTTTCAGCAGCCGGGGCAGGTGGCGCAGGATCTCGGTCAGCCCCATCACCGCCAGTTCGCTGGCATCGAACCAGGTCTGGCAGCCGGCGCTGCGCATCGCGTCACCGCCGATACCGGCGAACTCGGCCTGCGGGAAGCGCGCCTTCAGCTCGCGTACCAGCCCGGCACCGAGCAGGTCGCCGGAGGCCTCGCCGGCCACCAGCGCGATCCGCACGGGCCGGTCCGACGTGGCCGACAGGGCCGCGTTGTCCAGCGCGCCGATCACCGCCGCCAGTTCAATGACCTGGGCGGTGGTGCCCGCTGGAGTGTGCCCGCCAGAGGCCGTCATCGCAGCAGCGGCCTCTCGGCGTGCTCGATGAAGTCCAGCAGGTCCTTGACGTCGGCACTGTGCGCGGCCTGTTCGGCCAGCTGCACCTTGGCCTCGGCCAGCGGCAGCCCGGCCACGTACAGGGTGCGGTAGGCGCGCTTGATGCTGGCGATGCGCTCGGCGTCGAAACCACGACGCTTGAGGCCTTCGCTGTTGATGCCGCGCGGGCGACCGAGCGAGTCGCTGCCCACCATGGTGAACGGCGGCACGTCGCCATTGGTCAGCGCGCCCATGCCCAGGAAGGCGTGCGCGCCGATCCGGCAGAACTGGTGCGCGCCGGCAAAGCCGCTGATGATGACGTAGTCGCCCACGCTCACGTGGCCAGCCAGCGTGGTGTTGTTGGAGAACACGCAGTGGCTGCCGACGTGGCAGTCGTGCGCCACGTGGGTGTAGGCCAGCATCCAGTTGTCGTCGCCAACGGTGGTGATGCCACCGCCGCCTTCGGTGCCGCGGTTGATGGTGACGAACTCGCGGATGACGTTGCCGTCGCCGATCACCAGTTCGGTGCGTTCGGCGCGGTACTTCTTGTCCTGCGGTTCGCCGCCGATCGCGGCGTGGCCGATGAAGCGGTTGTTGCGGCCGATGCGGGTCGGGCCGTGGATCGAGCAGTGCGGACCGATCACGGTGCCGGCGCCGATCTCGACATCGGCACCGATCAGGGTGAAGGCGCCGACCTGGACGTCGTCGGCCAGGCGCGCGCCTTCCTCGATCACTGCCGTGGGATGGATCCGTGGTGCGTTGTCAGTCATTCCTGCCTCCGTGGTGGCTCAGCCCTTGGCGCCGGCGCACATGACTTCCGCGCTGGCCACGACTTCGCCGTTGACCCGGGCTTCGCCGTAGTACCAGCCCATGTTGCGGATCAGGCGCTTCATCTGCACATGCAGCATGAGCACGTCACCGGGGACCACCTGCTTGTTGAAACGGGCGTTTTCGACCTTGACCATGTAGAACAGCTTGGACTGCGCGTCACGCCCCAGGGTCAGCTGGGTCATTACGCCACCGGCCTGGGCCAGCGCTTCGATGATCAGCACGCCGGGCATGATCGGCCGACCCGGGAAGTGGCCCTGGAAGTACGGTTCGTTGTAGCTGACGTTCTTCTGGCACACGATCTGCTTGGTCTCGACGTCGAGTTCGACGACCCTGTCCACAAGCAGGAACGGGTAGCGGTGGGGGATCAGCTCCTGGATCTGGGTGATGTCGATCGGAAGCTGCAGCGTGTCGTTCATTCTTTCTCCTTGCCAGCAGCCAGGACTCGACGGGCGAGGGCGTCCAGCTGCTTGAAGCGCGCGGCGTTCTTGCGCCACGTGCGGTTATCGGTCAATGGGGTGCCGGAGGAGTATTCACCCGGCTCGTGGATGGAGTTGCGCACCACCGACTTGCCGGTGATGACGACCTTGTCGCAGATTTCGAGGTGGCCGACCACGCCCACATGCCCGCCAAGCAGGCAGTAGCGGCCGATCTTGGCGCTGCCGGCAATGCCGGTGCAGCCGGCGATGGCCGAGTGGGCGCCGATCTGGACGTTGTGGGCGATCTGCACCAGGTTGTCCAGGCGCACGTCCTCGTCGAGGATGGTGTCTTCCAGGGCGCCGCGGTCGACGCAGGTGTTGGCGCCGATTTCGCAGTCGTCGCCGATGCGCACGCCGCCCAGTTGCGGCACCTTGATCCACTTGCCGGCGTCCATGGCCAGGCCGAAGCCATCGGCACCGAGGACGGCGCCGGGATGGATGCGCACGCGCTTGCCGAGCTTGACGCGGGTGACCAAGGTGACGCGGGCGATCAGTTCGCAGCCGCTGTCCAGGGTGCAGTTCTCACCGATGATGCTGCCGGTGCCGATGATGCAGTTCTCGCCCACGACGCTGCCGGCGCCGATGCTGACGAACGGGCCGATGTGGGCGCTGGCGGCAACCTGGGCGCTGGGGTCGATGACCGCGCTGGGATGGATGCCGGGCGGTCGCGCGGGGGCGATGTCGAACAGCGCACCAATCTTGGCGAAGGTGGTGTACGGGTCCTTGGCGATCAGGGCGCTGCCGGGGGCGGCCTCGGCGTCCTCGGCGCGCAGCACCACGATGCCGGCCTGGCTGTCGGCCAGCTGGGCCCGGTAGCGCGGGTTGGCAAGGAAGGTGAGCTGGCCAGGGCCGGCATGGGCAAGCGTGGCCACGCCATGGATGGCGGTGCTGCCGTCGCCATGGACCTGCAGGCCGAACTGCTCGGCGAGTTGCTGGGCGGTGTAGGTAGGAGTATTCACGGCGGAAGTTTACCGTGTGGCGCAGGTTCGGTCATGCAGGGTGGGGCTTGCCTCCCGGCGGACGCCCTGCCTCTGCCCGGACAATGGGGCGGGTAGTGCCGGCCGCTGGCCGGCTCCCGGCACATCCCACCCCACGCGACGGCAGGCGCCGACCATTGGTCGGCACGGCATTCCCAGCCTCCCACGCAGCCGGCCAGTGGCCAATCCCCACAAACGAAAACGCCGGGCAAGCCCGGCGTCTCGTAGCGCATCTGGTGGGAAAGCCCCCTTCTCTTGAAGGGGGCGCGCCGAAGGCGCGGACAAACTGCGGAGCAGTTCGTCAGAACTGACCACCGAACGTGAACTGCAGGCGCTCGATCTCGTCGCCGTCCTTCTTCTTCAGCGGGAAAGCATAGCTGATCGAGATCGGGCCGACCGGCGCGCGCCACAGCAGGGCCACGCCGGTGGACACGCGCAGTTCGTTGGCCTTGAAGTTGTCGGTGCCGTTGTACACGTTGCCGAAATCGACGAAGGCCGAGATGCGGGCCGACGGGCTGTCGAACAGGCGCGGGAAGTAGGCTTCGACCGAACCGACGGTCTTCAGCGAACCGCCCAGCGGCTGGCCATCTGGATAACCTCGCGTGGCTTCACGCGGACCCAGGGTGTTGTCCTCGAAGCCGCGCACCGAGTTGGTACCGCCGGCGTAGAAGTTCTCGTAGAACGGCAGGCCGGTGGCGGTCACGGTCTTCACGTAGTCGGCCGAGGCGGAGTTGCAGTCCACCGTCTGGGTCGGGTTCGGGTTGGCCGCGGTCGGTGCGGTGTAGCAGAGGTCGCGGGTGATGTCCTTGCCATAGCTGTCGCCGTAGCCGATTTCGGCACGGGTGTTGATGACCAGCGACGGGATGATCGGCCAGTACTTGGAGAACTGGTAGTTCAGCTTGTAGTACTCGATCGTCGAGCCCGGCAGGGTGGTTTCCAGGCCGATACGCTGATAGGTACCACGGGTCGGCATGAAGTAATCGTTGCGGGTATCGCGGGCCCAGCCCAGTTCGGTGCGCCAGGAGTGGAACGTCTTGGTGCCGATGGCATCGATGTAGTCGATGATCGACTGCGGCGTCGAGCCCTGGTAGGTGTTGATCTGGTTGCTGTCGATACCGACCATCAGCGAGACCGTGTCGTTCTCGGTGATCGGCACGCCGAACACCATCTGCGCCGACCGGTTGGTGCTGTTGTACTGGGCGGTGTTGAAGTCGGAGTAATCCAGTTCGCGCCAGGACAGGTTGTAACCCAGCGACACACCGTCATCGGTGAAGTACGGGTTGGTGTAGCTGAAGCCGTAACGCTGCAGGTAGCTGCTGCGCGAGGCTTCGACCGACACGCGGTTGCCGCCGCCGAGGAAGTTGTTCTGCGACAGCTGCACCGAGGTGGTCATGCCGTAGGACTGCGAATAGCCCAGGCCGAACACGAAGCTGCCCGATGTGGTTTCCTTGACGTTGTAGACCACGTCGACCTGGTCGTTGCTGCCGGTGACCGGCGGGGTCTCGACGTCGACCGATTCGAAGTAGCCCAGGCGCTGCAGGCGGATCTTGGAACGATCGATCGCGGCCTGCGAGTACCAGCTGTTCTCGAACTGGCGCATTTCACGACGCAGCACTTCGTCGGAGGTGCGGGTGTTGCCCTTGAAGGTGATGCGACGCACCTGTACGCGCGGGCCCGGCACGACCTGCATGTTGATCGCCACGGTACGGTCGGCGCGGTTGCTGGTCGGGATCGGGTTGACCTTGGCGAAGGCGTAACCGATGTTGGACAGCGAGTTGGTGATCGCGTCCGAGCTGAATTCCAGCAGCGCACGCGAGAACGTGTCGCCGGATTTCTGGATCACCATGCGCTCGACATCTTCCTGCGGCAGGATGGTGTCGCCGGTGACCTTGATGTCGGAGATCTTGTACTGCTCACCTTCGGTCACGCCGGCGGTGATGAACATGTCGCGCTTGTCGGGGCTGATCGACACCTGGGTGGAATCGATGCTGAAGTCCACGTAGCCGCGGTCCAGGTACCAGGAATTGAGCTTTTCCAGGTCGCCGGACAGTTTTTCCTTGGAGTACTGGTCATCGCGGCGGTACCACGAGGCCCAGTTGTGCTCCTTGGACTCCCAGGTTTCCAGGATGTCTTCGGAGGCGAACTTCTCGGTGCCCACCAGGTTCACGTGCTGGATCTTGGCGGCCTTGCCTTCCTTGATCGCGATGGTGATGTCCACGCGATTGCGATCCAGCGGGCTCACCGTGGGGGTGATGTCCACGTTGTATTTGCCGCGGTCGTTGTACTGGCGGCGGAGTTCCTGGGTCACGCGGTCCAGGCTCAGGCGGTCGAAGGTACCGCCCTCGGTCAGGCCGATGTCGCTCAGGCCCTTGAGCAGCTGGTCGCTCTTGATGTCCTTGTTGCCGGTGACGGTCAACTTGTTGATCGCCGGGCGCTCTTTGACCGTGACCACCAGGATGTTTCCCTGGCGATCCAGCTGCACGTCTTCGAAGAAGCCGGTCTTGTACAGCGCACGGATGCTCTCGCCGACCTTGTTGTCGGTCAGGGTTTCGCCACGTTCCACCGGCAGGTAGGTGAACACGGTACCGGAGGTGATGCGCTGCAGACCATCGACACGGATGTCGCTGACGGTGAAGGGCTCGGCTGCCTGGGCCAGGGCGGGCGCGCCGAAACCGGCGGCGAGTGCAAGGGCAAGCAGGCGGCGATTGGGGAGTCGCGTCATGTCACGTCCGGTTGGAGTCGAATGCAATGTTGCGGGATGCCGGCGCATAAGACGACGACAAAAGGGAAAAAGTTCATCGCGCGGCCAGGCCGAGGATGTCGTTGTAGAACGCCAGCCCCATCAGCCCGGCCAGCAGCGCCAGCCCGACGTACTGGCCGGCAGCCATGGCGCGCTCGCTCAGCGGGCTGCCCTTGACCAACTCAATAAGGTAATACAGCAGGTGCCCGCCGTCCAAGATGGGGATGGGCAACAGGTTGATGATGCACAGGCTCAGCGACAGCAGGGCCAGGAAGAACAGGAACCAGTCCAGCCCCCGCTGTGCGGACACATTGGCCACGCGGGCAATGGTGACCGGGCCGGAAATGTTCTGCAGCGAGGCGCTGCCGGTGACGATGCGGCGCATCATGCCCAGCGAATCCCCAGCCATGCGGGCGGTTTCACGCAGGGCGACCGGCAGTGCCGCAATGGGCCCGTACTTGAGTTCGGCGTCGTAGGCCGGCGCGCTAGACTGGGCAAAACCGATCCCGATCTGCCAAGTGGGCTGGCCACGGCCGTCCTTGCCCTGGCGCGGGGTGATTTCGAGCGCCAGCCGCTCGCCGCCGCGCAGTACTTCGATCATGCCTGGGCCGCCGCGCTTGCCCAGGGTGTGGATTTCGGTGAACACCTGGTCGATGGCGTCGATGCGCTGGCCGTCCACCGCCACGATCAGGTCGCCCGGCAGCAGCACGCCCTGGGCGGCCGAGTCGGGCACGACCTTTTCGACCAGCGCCGGCTGCAGCCAGAACTGCCAGGTCAGCCCGGCCAGCACCGGCACCCGGCGCTCGTCGAAGCCTTGCGGCAGCTGCGACAACGGCAGCACCCGGGTCTGTACCCGGTCCTGCGCGTCCAGCACTTCCAGGCGGGCATCGTGACGGTCCATGGCGGCGGTGGTCAGCGCCATGCTGGCCTGGCCGGCGGTCACCACGCTGCGCGCGTCCACGCTGATCAGCCGGTCGCCCGACTGCAGCCCGGCGGCCTGCGCCATGCCGCTGGTGCGGCCGATGGTGGGGGAGTAGTCCTGCTTGCCGAGCACGAACATGGCCCACAGCAGGGCGATGCACAGCAGCAGGTTGGCGGCCGGGCCGGCGGCCACGATCGCGATGCGCTGCCACACGCTCTTGTGGTTGAAGGCCTGGTCACGCTCGTGCGGATGCACCTCGACTTCGCGCTCGTCGAGCATCTTCACGTAGCCACCGAGCGGGATGGCCGCAATGGCGAACTCGGTGCCGGCGCGGTTGCGCCGCATCCACAGCGGGCGGCCGAAGCCGACCGAGAACCGCAGCACCTTCACCCCGCAGCGGCGCGCCACCCAGTAGTGGCCGAATTCATGGAAGGTCACCAGCACGCCGAGGCTGACGATCATCCACCAGACAGATCCGATGAATTCAGCCATGGTGGACGGCACTGGAGAGGGGCGGGAAGGGCATTCAGGCGTGGTCGATTGCGGCTTGGGTGATCAGGCGGGCGCGCTGGTCGGCAGCCAGCAGGACCGCCAGTGTATCGGCGGACTCGACCGACAATGTTGACAGAGCGTTAGCCACCAGCGCCGGAATGGCAAGGAAAGCGACTTTTCCCTGAAGAAATGCTGAAACAGCCACTTCATTGGCGGCATTGAGGATCGCCGGCGCGGTGCCGCCGGCCGCCATGGCCTGCCAGGCCAGGCCCAGGCAGGGGAAGGCGTCGTTGTCGGGCGCCTCGAAATCCAGCCGACCCTGGGCCAGCAGATCCAGCCCGCCGACCCCGGATTCGATCCGTTGCGGCCAGCCCAGGCCCACGGCCAGGGTGGTGCGCATGTCCGGCAGGCCCATCTGGGCCAGGGTGGAGCCGTCGACGAACTCGACCAGCGAATGCACCAGGCTCTGCGGGTGCACCAGTACCTCGATGCGCTCGCCCGGCACGCCGAACAGGTGGTGGGCCTCGATGACTTCCAGGCCCTTGTTCATCAACGTCGCCGAATCGACCGAGATCTTCGGCCCCATCGACCATTTCGGGTGCGCCACGGCCTGCGCCGGGGTGACCTGGCCCAGCTCCGCACGGCTGCGCCCACGGAAGGGGCCGCCCGAGGCGGTCAGCAGGATCCGGCGGACGCCGGCGCCTTCCAGGCTGGCATCGCGCGAGCGCAGGCACTGGAAGATCGCGCTGTGTTCGCTGTCGATCGGAATGATTTCGGCCCCGGCGGAGGCGGCCTGGCGCATCAGCAACTCGCCGGCCAGCACCAGCGATTCCTTGTTGGCCAGCAGGATGCGCTTGCCCGCCGCAGCGGCGGCCAGGGTCGAGGACAGCCCGGCGGCGCCCACGATGGCAGCGACCAGGGTGTCGCATTCGGCACTGGCGGCAAGCTGGTCCAGCGCGGCGGCGCCGGCGTGGGCCTGGGTGGGCAGCCCGGCGTCGCGCAGGCCGTCACGCAGCGCGGCGAAGAGGGTGTCGTCGGCGATCACGGCATGATCGGGCCGATGCTGCACGCACAGCGCCACCAGCGCCTCCACCTGGCGCCCGGCCGCCAGCACGCTGGCGCGGTAGCGGTCGGGATGACGCGCGATCACATCCAGCGCCGATGCGCCGATCGAGCCGGTGGCGCCGAACACGGCGACCCGGCGGGGAGCGGTAACGCTGACCATGTTCAGAATCCGAAGATTTCCTTGCCCAGTGCGAACACGGGCAGGGCGGCAAGCACGCCGTCGATACGATCCAGCACGCCACCGTGGCCGGGAATGATGTGGCCCGAGTCCTTGGCACCGGCGTGGCGCTTGATCAGGCTCTCGTACAGGTCACCCAGTACCGAGGCGAACACGGTCACCACGGCGGTGATGACCAGGCCCAGCACGTGGGCGTTGTCGATGCCGGCCATGTAGCCAAAGCCCAGCGCGACCGCCAGCCCGGCCACCATGCCGCCGCCGAGGCCTTCCCAGGTCTTGTTGGGGCTGATCCGCGGGGCCAGCTTGGTGCGGCCGAAGGTGCGACCGGCGAAGTAGGCGCCCGAATCGGCCGCCCAGACTACGGCCAGTGCCGTCAGCAGCCACAGGTGGCCGTTGCTGCCGCTGGCATGGATCAGCACCAGCGAGGCCCACGCCGGCACGATGGCCAGGGTGCCGGCCAGCAGCTTCAGTGCACGCGCGGGGCTGCTCGGGCTGGCTCCGAAGGTGAAGAAGCGCAGCCACAGCAGCGCCATCAGCCACCAGCCGATGCCGACCAGTGCGGCGATCTGGTACAGCACCAGCGAGCCGTCGCCGGCCCACACCATCAGCACCATCAGCAGCAGGTTCAGCACCAGCAGCACGGTGCGGGCGAGGGTGTCGTCCACGTCGGCCAGCTTCAGCCATTCCCACAGGCCGATCAGGAACACGGCGGCGGCGGCGGCGGCCAGCCATTGGGTCGGCAGCAACAGGATCGCCGCGATGGCGACCGGCGCCATGATCAGCGCGGCGATGACTCGGGTCTTGGTCATGGGGTGGATGTCTCGGTGGCCAGGGCGGCGATCTGGGCGCTGGTCAGGCCGAAGCGGCGTTCACGGGCGGCATAGGCGTCGAGCGCCTGCTGCAGGACGGCGGCGTCGAACTCGGGCCACAGCACGTCGGTGAACCACAATTCGGTATACGCCAGCTGCCACAGCAGGAAATTGCTGATGCGGGTGTCGCCGCCGGTACGGATGAACAGGTCCGGCGGCGGCAGGTCGGCCAGGGCGACCCGGCTGGACAGCATCGCTTCGTCGATCTGTTCGGGCAGCAGGCGGCCGGCGGCCACCTCTGCGGCCAGTTCGCGCGCGGCGCGGGCGATGTCCTGGCGGCCACCGTAGCTGGCGGCGATGTTCAGGGTCATCGCGCGGTTGTCGGCGGTGCGTTGTTCGGCCAGCTGCATGCGGCTGACCAGCCCGGCGCCGAAGCGTTCGCGTTCGCCGATGAAGCGCACGCGCACGCCACGCCGATGCAGCTCGTCCACTTCGCGGTCGAGCGCATTGAGGAACAGCTTCATCAGCGCGTCGACCTCGTCGGTTGGCCGGCCCCAGTTCTCACTGGAGAAGGCAAACAGGGTCAACGCGGCGATGCCGCGTTCCAGGCAGAAATCGATGGTGCGGTTGACCGCGCGCGCGCCGGCCCGATGGCCGATCAGGCGCGGGCGGCGCCGCTTCTGCGCCCACCGCCCGTTGCCATCCATGATGATGGCAACGTGGCGCGGGATGGCCGCAGGGGTGCTGGAGGTCGGGGCCTGGGACATGGGGCTCAGACCGCCATCAGTTCCTTTTCTTTCTCGGCCACGACACTATCGACGTCCTTGATCGACTTGTCGGTCAGCTTCTGGATGTCGTCTTCGCCGCGCTTCTTGTCGTCTTCGCTGATCGCCTTGTCCTTGATCAGGCTGGCGATGGCCTTGTTGGCGTCCTGGCGGATGTTGCGGATGGCGATCTTGGCGCCTTCGCCTTCCTTCTGCACCTGCTTGCCCAGCTCGCGGCGACGTTCTTCGGTCGGCGGCGGCAGGTTGAGGCGGATCACGGTGCCGGCCACGTTGGGGGTCAGGCCGAGGTCGGAGGCGTAGATGGCCTTCTCGACGTCCTTGATCATGCCCTTGTCGAACAGGGTGATGACCAGGGAATGGCCTTCGGACACGCTGATCGAGGCGACCTGGTTCAGCGGGGTGTCGGTGCCGTATGCCTTGACCGTGATGCGGTCCAGCAGCGCCGGCGAGGCGCGGCCGGTGCGGATGGAGGTCAGGGTGTGCTTCAGAGCATCGATGCTCTTGGCCATGCGCGTCTGCGCGTCCTGCTTGATTTCGTTGAGCATCGCCCGAATCCTGGATGTAGCTGGTAATCGGACGATTATAGGCGAATAAGGGGGCTGCCCGCCTTATCGGGGCCGGGCGTTGGCCGACGCCCGCAGGTACGCGCACCCGGCAGGCTCGGCCACGGGCCGGCTGCCGGGATGACTGCGTTGTTCAGGCAGCCTGGTCGCGACCGCGCACCAGGGTGCCGATGTTGTCGCCGTGCAGGATCTTCAGCAGCTCGCCCGGCTGGCCCATGTCGAACACGCGCAGCGGCAGGTCGCTGTCGCGCGCCAGGGCGAAGGCGGCGGTGTCCATCACTTCCAGGCCGCGGCGGATCACTTCGTCGTAGGTCAGGCTGTCGAAGCGGACCGCATCGCTGTACTTGTTGGGGTCCTTGTCGTACACGCCGTCGACCTTGGTGGCCTTCAGCAGCAGGTCCGCGCCGATCTCGATGGCACGCAGGGCAGCGCCGGAATCGGTGGTGAAGAACGGGCTGCCGACGCCGGCGGCGAAGATCACCAGCCGGCCCTTTTCCAGGTGGCGGATGGCGCGGCGGCGGATGTAGTCCTCGCACACGTCGTTGATCTTGATGGCGCTCATCACGCGCGCCTTGGCGCCGAGCTTTTCCAGCGCGTCCTGCATGGCCAGCGCGTTGATCACGGTGGCCAGCATGCCCATCTGGTCGCCGGTGACGCGGTCCATGCCGCCGGCCGCCAGGCCGGCGCCGCGGAAGATGTTGCCGCCGCCGATGACCAGGGCCACTTCCGCGCCGGCCTGCTGGGCTTCGATGACCTCACGGGCCAGACGGTTGATGACCTTGGGGTCGATGCCGTAGTCCTCGTCTCCCATCAGCGCCTCCCCGGAAACTTTCAGCAGGATGCGGCGATAGGCAAGACTGGACATGGTGACCTCTGGATGCGTGGAAAACGCGGGAATTCTACTGGAAGCCGGGTCTGCCCGTGCGTTTA
Organism: Stenotrophomonas sp. 2619; assembly: GCF_040548725.1. Lineage (NCBI taxonomy): Bacteria > Pseudomonadati > Pseudomonadota > Gammaproteobacteria > Lysobacterales > Lysobacteraceae > Stenotrophomonas > Stenotrophomonas sp. 2619. The sequence goes on from NZ_JBEPSF010000001.1 coordinate 22,886, forward strand.
TTTTGCTGCGCTGCGGCGCAGGCCCGGCGCCCTTCCCCGGCGGGAAGGGGCATCCGGTTCACGCCGGCGCCGTTCCCGGGGAGCGGGCGATGACGCGGTTGCGGCCCAGGTTCTTGGACCGGTAAAGCACGTCGTCGGCCGCCTTCAGCAGGTCCTGAACATCGGCGAAACGCTCGTAGCCGCCCTGGGTGGCGACCCCGGCCGAGAAGGTCACGAACAGGGGGCCGTCGGGTACCTCGGCCATCGGCGTATTGACGATGTTGGCCAGCACCCGGCGGACCACGTCCAGTGCGACCAGTTCGGTGGTGTTGGGCAGCAGGGCGATGAACTCCTCACCGCCGAAGCGGGCCACGGTATCGCTGGTGCGCAGCTGCTCCTGCAGCTTGCCGGCGAACACGCGCAGTACCTGGTCACCCATCAGGTGGCCGTGGGCGTCGTTGATCTTCTTGAAGTCATCCAGGTCGATGAACGCCACCGACAGCGGCCAGCCGTGGCGGGTGGCGCGCAGGAACTCCTGTTCCAGCACGGCCTCCAGCTGGCGCCGGTTGAGCACGCCGGTCAGTGCGTCGCGGTGGGCCTGTTCGGCCAGCCGGTTGGCGCGTGCTTCGAACTCATCGGCGCGCTGCCGGGCCTGGGCGGCGTCCTGCATTTCGCGCAGGTTGCGCAGGGTCGCCAGTTCCTGGGCGTGGTCGATCAGCTGCTGCACGCGCGAGGGCGACAGCAGCGGCGTCTCGAACAGGGCGCTGATGTCGGGCAGGGCGTCGCTGATGCGGGCCAGCACCTGGTCGAACTGGGCGCTGTCCAGCTGCAGTGTTTCGTGAACCAGGTGCAGGGCGTGCTCGCGCGCGGCGTCGGCGTCGGCGCTGAGCCAGATATCGGCAACGGCACCGGACAGGGCCACGCAGGTCTGGAAATTGTCTTCGGCCGCGGCGGGTGATTCGCTGCGGGCGATGCTGTCCACCAGGTAGCGCGGCAGGTCCCACTGCTCGGCCATGAGGGCGCCGACGTCGGCATGGGTGCACTGCAGGTGTTCGCGCTCAAGCGCGACCAGCGCCTCGTTGTCGGCGGCCTGGCGCAGCAGCGGCAGGTAGGTGTCCGGCTGGGCCTGGGCCAGCACCAGGATGCCCAGGTCCTGCAGCAGGCCGGCCAGCATCAGTTCTTCGGCCTTGCGCAGGCCGCGGGCCTGGCCCAGCAGGCTGGCCGCCAGGGCGCTGAGAATGCTGCGCCGCCACGCACGTTCGCGCAGGTCCTGGCCGTCGCCGGGCGCGGTGAGGCCCTGGGTGACGGTGAAGCCGAGGGCGAGGCTGACGGTGGCATTCAAGCCCAGCATGGTCAGCGCCTGGCCGAGGTTTTCGATGCGGCGGCGGCTGGCATACAGGGGCGAGTTGGCGATGCGCAGCATGCGTGCGCTCAGCGCCATGTCGATGGCGATGATGTCGGCGGCGGTGGTGATGTCCGCTTCCGGGTCCTGGGCCAGTTCGATGATGCGCAGGGCAATACCGGGCGGCGAGGGCAGGTTGCGGCAGAGCGCCAGGGCGGCTGTCAGCTCGGGAGGCATGGCATGGCTATTAGTGTGTTGAGGCAAGAATACATGGAGTGCGTCACAGATTTGAGCGTTGATACTTGCGTTGGCGGGTCGATTGGCGTCGGCACTGCGTTTGCCGATGCGCCACGTGCTGCAAAACCAACGGGCAGATCGCGGCGGGCGGGGTCATCGCGCCCTTGGTAACACATTCCCCGGCGCAGGGGGAGGGGCGCTACCATTCGCGCTCCCCTTGCATGGATGACGCACGACATGGCCGTAAAGACGTTGCAGGAGTTTTTGTCCACCACCCAGGAGAAGGATGTCAGCGCCGATGCGTTCGAGCTGGAAAGTCCGCACATGCTGGAGGTGCGGGTGGACGGGATGGTGTGGGCCAAGGCCGGTTCGATGGTGGCGCGCAAGGGCGGGGTGAAGTTCACCCGCCAGGGGCTGCTGGAGCAGGGGCTGGGCACGCTGCTGAAGAAGATGGTGAGCGGCGAGGGTCTGCAGTTGATGAAGGTGGAGGGCCAGGGGCGGGTGTACCTGGCGGACGCGGGCAAGCAGGTGACGTTGCTGCGGCTGGCGGGGGAGTCGATTTTCGTGAACGGCAATGATGTGCTGGCGTTCGAGACGGGGATCGCGTCGAAGATCACGATGATGAAGAAGGTGGCGGGGATGCTGTCGGGCGGTCTGTTCAACATTCAGTTGAGCGGGCACGGGATCGTGGCGATGACGTCGCATTACGAGCCGATGACGCTGCCGGTGAACGCGCAGACGGGTCCGGTGTTCACCGATCCGAACGCGACGGTGGCCTGGTCGGGGTCGCTGGTGCCGGAGATCGTGGCGGACATCTCGCTGGGCACGCTGGTGGGTCGCGGGTCGGGCGAGAGTCTGCAGATGCGTTTTGCCGGCGAGGGCTGGGTGGTGGTGCAGCCGTACGAGGAGGTTTCGTTCCAGGCGAAGGGGTGAGGGTGGGTTGATGCGCTGGCGCGCGGCTTTTTACGGCAACGGCAACGGCAACTTCAACTGCAACGTCAACTGCGGCGCCGCGGTGCTAGCGGCTGGGTCGGTGCGGGTGGGTTGGCGGGACACGCCGTGAATCCATCCTTGGAGGCTCGTGGGCGCCATCCATGGCGCCCAACGGTCCCGCCAACCCACCCGCACCAACCCCCGACAGTGTGCGGGCGCGTTGGGAGGGCAACTGCGACAGCCGGGGGCGGTTGGATGCCGGTTTGTTTTGGGTTGGCGGCTGGGGAGTAACTGGTTGGTTGATGGTTGTTGGTTGGTTCGTGGTCGGGCGGGGGGGGGGCCCCCCCGGGGGGGGGGGTGGGGGGGGGGGGGGGGGGGTGGGGTGGGGGGTGGGGGGGGGGGGGGGGCCCGGGGGGGTGGGGCGGCCACCGGCCACGGGGGGGGGGGGTGGTGGGGTGTTTTTTTTGGGGGGGGGGGGTGGGTTTTATGGGGTTGTTTTTTTTTTTTGGGGGGGGGGGGGGGGGGCGGGGGGCCGCCCCACGGCGGGTGGGTAGATGGGTGGATCGGATGGTGAATTCGTTGAGAGATAGGGGGTAGAGCCGACCGTTGGTCGGCTGCTCCAACCCACCCGACACCCACCCCAAACCACACCCCACCCCCTATCCAAACAAACCAAACCAGCCGCACCAACCGCACCAACCAACCCCAAGAAACGGCAAAAACGCAGCTCCGCCGTTTCCCATCCATCCGTTAGCGACACCAAGTCGGGGCTGGCAGGCTTACCCCCTGCCGGGACCGTTGGGCGCCATGGATGGCGCCCACGAGCCCCCAGGGGTGAAGGCGCATTGCTCGCGAGGCACTGCCTCGCATGCGACTGAACGCCCAGCCGCCAGCGGCTGGGCCGGGCCGCGGAGCGGGGTTCACGGCGTGTCCCGGCAGGGGGTAAGCCTGCCAGTCCGCACAGAACCGCAAGCAGCAAGGAAACCAGCTCTGCGCTTTGGCTCTGCGCTTTTGCCCTGCGCTTTACGCTTCGAAAAAAAACACCACCCACAAAAAAACCCGACCGAAGCCGGGTTTTTTCGTTGAAGCGAATCACCCCGCCATCGCCGAAGCGACGGCGTAGTGGATCAGGCCAGACCGGCCTGCTTCATCACTTCGGCGGCGTAGTCTTCCACCACCTTCTCGATGCCTTCGCCAACGGCCAGGCGCTTGAAGCCCACCACGTCCGCGCCGGCAGCCTTCAGCACCTGCTCGACCGACTGGTTGGTGTCCAGCACGTACGGCTGGCCGTACAGCGTCACTTCGTTCACGATCTTGGCGATCTTGCCGCTGATGATCTTTTCCAGGATGTCGGCCGGCTTGGACTTGTCCTTGTCGGTCATCTTGGCCAGCTCGATTTCCTTTTCCTTCGCAACGAACTCGGCCGGCACATCGGCCGCCTTGTTGTGCGGCGGGTTCATCGCAGCCACGTGCATGGCCAGGCCACGGGCCAGCTCGGCGTCGCCGCCGGCCAGTTCAACCAGCACGCCGATGCGGCCGCCGTGCACGTAGGCAGCGACGTTGTTGGTCGATTCCAGACGCACGATGCGACGCACGTCGACCTTCTCGCCGACCTTGGCAATCACCGCGGCGCGGGCTTCTTCGATCGTCTCACCGGTCGGCAGCTTGGCGGCCTTCAGTGCGTCGATGTCGGCAGCACCCGAGCTCAGCGCGGTCGCGCCAACAGCCTTGGTGAAGTCCAGGAAGTTGCTGTCCTTGGCGACGAAGTCGGTTTCCGAGTTCACTTCCACCAGCACGGCCTTGTTGCCGTCCTGTGCAGCCACGATGATGCCTTCGGCAGCCACGCGGTCAGCCTTCTTGTCGGCCTTGGCCAGGCCGGACTTGCGCAGCCATTCGGCCGAGGCGTCGATGTTGCCGCCGTTTTCGACGAGTGCCTTCTTGCACTCCATCATGCCGGCGCCAGTGCGCTCGCGCAGTTCCTTGACCAGGGAAGCAGTGATTTCCACGGGATTTCCTCACGAAAGAAAGGGGTTGGGCCGGCATGGTGGCCGGCCCGTGTGACAGTGTCCTGTCGTCGCGCCATCGGCAGCGGACAGGAACGGTGGGCGCGTGGCGCCCACCGTGGGCCTGGATCAGGCCTGGGCTTCGCCAGCAGCCGGAGCGTCGGCGGCCGGAGCGGCAGCCTTCTTGGCCGGAGCGCGGCGGGCCGGCTTGGCTTCTTCGCCAGCAGCGGCTTCGCTGAACTCTTCTTCGCGGACGGTGGCAGCGTGCGGCGCAGCAGCCTTGCCTTCCAGCACGGCGTCGGCGGCGGCACGGGCGTACAGCTGCACGGCGCGGATGGCGTCGTCGTTGCCCGGGATCGCGTAGTCGACCAGTTCCGGGTTGTAGTTGGTATCAACCACGGCGATCACCGGGATGCCGAGCTTCTTGGCTTCCTTGATGGCGATGTCTTCGTGGCCGATATCGATGACGAAGATCGCGTCCGGCAGACGGTTCATGTCCTTGATGCCGCCCAGCGAGGCTTCCAGCTTGTCGCGCTCGCGACGCAGGCCCAGCACTTCGTGCTTGACCAGCTTGTCGAAGCTGCCGTCGGTTTCGCCTGCTTCCAGTTCCTTCAGGCGGGCAACCGACTGCTTCACGGTACGGAAGTTGGTCAGGGTGCCGCCCAGCCAACGCTGGTTCATGAAGGGCATGCCGCAACGCTCGGCTTCTTCACGGATCGACTCGCGGGCGCTGCGCTTGGTGCCCAGGAACAGGATGGTGCCGCGCTTCTGCGCAACGCTGGAAATGAAGTTCATCGCGTCATTGAAGAGCGGAACGGTCTTTTCCAGGTTGATGATGTGGATCTTGCCGCGGGCGCCGAAGATGTACTGGCCCATCTTGGGGTTCCAGTAACGGGTCTGGTGGCCGAAGTGGACGCCGGCTTCCAGCATCTGACGCATGGTGACCTGAGGCATTGCAGTAACTCCTGATAGGGAACCGGCCGCCACGGGTGATAGAGGGCGGTCCGCCGTGAGGCGGGGGGTTCCGGGGTTTGGCTTCCCTGTCGCTTCCGTGACCGAACTCCTTGCGGAGCACCCCGGCACGGATATGGGCGGCAGGTGTGAATTCACCGGTGACGTCCGGTGTTGACGTATTCCCGCGCCAAGGCGGCAGGGATCCGGTCGATTATAGCCCGGTGCCGGGGGCAGGCGCAATCACGGCGGGAAGCGGGGCTTCGGCCGCACCGTTGAGCCGGGCCCGGAACTGGCCGCCGGCGTAGCCATCCGGTCGCGGTGGGAGGTCCCAGCGGCGGGCGCTGCGCGGGAGCACATAACCGGCAAGGCCATCGATCAGCGGCTGACGCCGCCCCTGGGAATCCACGAAGACCAGGTCGGCCAGGCCGGCATGGCCGTCGCCGTCATTATAGAGGTGCAGGCGCGGGGCCGACGGGCTGCCACCGGTGCCGACCTGCAGCCGCGGTACCGGCAGCGTCAGTCGGTCAGGCTCCACGAACACCGGCAGCGAGTAGCGTGCATCGCCGACGCCCGGGTCCGGGCTGATGACCAGCCGGTAGCCCTGCTGGACGGCGTCGGGCACGGCGCCGAGGCGGACCACGCGGACCCGCTGGCGCTGGCCCGGCGCGATCTCCAGCCGGGCCGGGCTTACCGCCAAGTCCGCCGCGGGCACCAGCTGTTCCTGGTCGCCCGCCTGTTCCCAGCGGTACAGCCGGGCCTGGCCGGACCAGGCCGTACCGTCCGGGTTGGCCAGCCACAGCTCGGCGTGGGCCGGACCGGCCGGCACCGACACGCGCACCGGGCTGATCTCCAAGGCGTGCACGGGCAAGGTCGCCAGCGCGGCGAGCACGAGTACCGCGGCCTGTCGCATCAGTAGGTGACCGTTGCCAAGGGCGGCTGGCCGAGGCCGGATGCCGGGATGGCCGGGCTGAGGGCGGTCACCTGGGCCGGGACCGGCTGGCGGCCGTCGCTGCGCTGCTGCGCCGGTCGGCAGGCGGGTTCGTGGGGCGTGCCGGGGCGGCTGCAGTCGGCGACGATCCGCACCCCGATCCGCAGGCCGGCGCTGCCGCCGGTGGCGGGGCGGGCGGTGACGGACGATGCGGCGGCACACAGGACCAGCAGGCTGGCCAAAGCGAAGGAGAGCGATCGCGGGGGCATCGAACATCGCACGGCAGGGGATGCGACCGTTAACGGCCGTGATCGCAGCCGCTTGAGTAGATGTGCCGACTAGTTCAATAAGTGATGGTGACGGTGATCACGTCGTTATAGCTGCCCTGGGCGGGAACCGCGCCCGTGGTGGGCGGGGCCCGCCCGTACACCGTGAGCGTCTGCGCCGCGCCGTTACCGGTACCGGACCGGGTGTCGATGTTGAGGGTGTTGCCCCAGCGCTGCGAGCGTGCCGGGTCGCGGTACAGCTCGTAGGGGATGTAGTAGACGCTGCTGTCCGGTGCGGTGAAACGCATGCGCCGGGTGGTGCCCTGCGCGCTCAGCCCGTTGTCCAGGCCGATGCTGTAGGCGGTGCGGTTGATGCAGGTCAGGCCGATGGTGGAGGTGCGGTCCAGGTTGGCGGTGATCGCCCCGGCATTGCTGCCGAAATCCATATCGGTGGTGATGTAGGTGCTGCATTGGGGCAGCACATTGGCGCTGACCGTGAACGGGAAGGCGCTGTCGGCGGTCTTGTGGCCGCTGACGCCGCTGGCCGTGGTGCACAGCGCAGGCGGCTGCGCTGTGCCGATGATGCTCTCGTTGTAGGCGTATTCCAGGCTCACGTTGGCCGCAGTGAAATTGCTCGCGAAGCTGCCGGCCGACAGCACCTGCGCGGCCGGCACCTGCCCGTACAGCGTGATTGTCTGGGCGCCGCTGCCGCCGGTGAGCAAGGGCACGGCGTAACTGAGGGTGACCACCGCGGCGGGCGGCGTCCCGGCCGGCACCGTGCCCCACACCGTGGTGCGCCCCGCATTCGTATACAGCTGGAAGGCCATCGGGTCGGCGCTGGCGTTGGTCATGCTGCGGGTCGGCAGCAGGGTGCTGCCGGTGCTGCCGGTGCCGATCTTCAGGCAGGCGCGCACGCTGGCGCTTCCGAGGATGCTCAGCGCGGCGGTGGTGCAGGTGATGGTGAAGCTGGTCATGGCGTTGGTCGCGGTGGCCGCGCCATTGGTGATGGTGCCGAACGCCAGTGCGGTCGGCGCGGTGGCGGTGCAGGTGGTATCGGCGCGCGCCGGGGCGGCAAGACAGGCCAGTGCCAGTCCCAGCAGCAGGGCGATCAACCGCACGCTGTTCATCGCGCCGGTACCGGCAGGCAGCGCAGCGGGCCGATCCGCGTGGTGCCGGGCGAGGTGGGGGCCACCACCGGGGCCAGCCGCACACTGCAGCGGCCGTCCGGCAGCTGCACCTGCAGGTCGGCCGGCAACGCCACGTCTTCCAGGTAGGTTTCGCCGTCGTAGCCCACCGTGGCGGTACGCCCGCCGGGCAGCAGCACGGTGCTGCCCACCGGCAGCGGCACGCCGGCAGCGTCCTGCAGCAACACGCTCCAGGCCAGGGTGCGGCGCAGGCCGAAGTCCACGCCCAGCCCGGCGCTCTGGCGCGGGGTGACCCAGGCGTCCACGCGGTCGGCGCGCATGTCCGCGGGCAGGTCCAGGGTGTCGATCGAGAGCCGGTTGCGCTGCCAGGACAGCAGCGAGGTCACCAGCAGCAGGCCGTTGCGGTCGGTGCTGCCGATCAGGCGGTTTTCCAGCCGCACCGGGATGCCGGGATGGCCGTCGGTGGAGACCAGCGCGAACGCATCGGACACTTCGCGCGCCGCGAACAGGTGCCCGCCCATCCACACCAGGCTGCCACTGGCGCTGGCATAGCCGGAGTCGAAATCGCCCTGCCGCGAGTACCCCAGCGCGTAACGGCCCACCCGGTTGAGCCAGCCCAGCTCAGCCAACCCGCCGGCGCCATCGTCGCCACCGCGTGCCTGCACGCGCCAGCCAACCCCGCCCTGGCTGCCATCGCCCGGCACCGGTTGGGACACATCGGCCACGTAGGTCATGCGCTCGCCGTTGCGCTGCGCCGACACGCTGCTCTGGCGGTTGCGACCCAGCGCGGCCGACACCGACAGGTAGGCGCTGCGGTCGTCGCTGTCGGACAGGTTCTGGTTGAACGACAGGTAGGCCGACCAGCGTTCGCCGAAGCTGCGCGACCAGAACAGGCTGGCGTAACGGTTGTCATCGCCGTCGGGATAGCGCAACCGCAGGTAGCTGGCGCTGAGCGAGCCGGCGCGCTCCAGGTTGATGCCCACGGTGGCCTGTTCGCTGATGTCCGGCGGCAGCGTGTTCTGCAGCGCGCCCAGGTCGCGGTAGTCGCCATGGCTGCGCCGGGTGAGCAGGTTGAGGTTGAAGCGCCGGTTGTTCCAGCTGTACCCCAGCGAGTACTGGCCGCCCTGCAGGCCATCCATGCGGCTGTGCGCGTAGGCGGCGTTGAGCACCCCGGCGCCGCCCAGCAGCCACCAGCCACCGGCACCGCCATTGAGCACTCCGCCGCCGCCTTCCAGATGCGCCTCGGCGGTGAAACTGTCGCTGGCGCCGTGGCGCCAGGTCGCGCTGCCGATCACCGGCGATTCGTAGCCGAACGAGCGGATGCCGTAGTCGCGGCGCATCCGGCCCACGCCGGCCGACCAGTCCGACAACCCCTTGGCCAGCAGCTGCTGGGCACCGTAGAACGCGAAGTCCAGGGTCTGCATGCGGCCGAACGCGTCGGTGATGACCACCTGGGCGTTGCCGGTGCCGCTGATGCCCGGTTGCGCGGCCAGCTGGAAAGGACCGACCGGGACCTCGCCGTTGTACTGGCGCAGGCCGTCCACATACAGCTCCACAGTGGAGGGCACCACCGCCTCGCCGAGGAAGGTGGGGGTGGGGGTCAGCACGCGATAGGGTTGCAGGCCGTAGTTGCGTCCAATCTGCACGCCGCCCATGCGCACCGGTCGGCTCCAGTCGACGAAGCCGCTGTAGAAATCGCCGACGGTCAGGGTGACGGCCGTATCGGGGAAGTCCAGTCGCCATGCGGTATCCAGGCGCACGCTTTCCCCTCGCCACTGGCGGTCTTCCGGATCCTGGTAGGTGCGCAGCAGCGCACTGGATTCGAACACGCCGCGCCCGAGCCCGAACAGGCGCAGTTCGGTGGTCAGGGCGAGGTTGCCGCCGCCTTCGGTGTGGCTGCCGTACACGTCGTAGTTGAGCAGCGCGCCGGGGGATGCCGCCGCTGCCGGTGCGGTGTCGGCCGGGCGCTCCAGCCGCGTGGTCGGCAGCGACAGCTGCTCCAGCGGCACGTCCAGCGACAGCGTCTGCAGCCCCGCGTCGTAGCGCACCACCACGCCGCTGAGCAGGTCCAGCGCCACCGGTTCCTCGCCCCGGGCCGAAAAGCCCAGTTGGCGCAGGGTCGCGGGCGAGGCCATCAGCCGGCCCTGCAGTTCGGTGAAGGGCAGCAACCCGCGCGGGGCCTGGTTGAGGGTCACCTCCAGGTACAGCGTCTGCGCAGCGGTGAGCGGCGTGGGCGGCGGCAGCAGGGCCTCGCCGGACACGCCGATGTCCGCGTCGGCCGCGTTCGCCGCGCACGGTGCCAGCGTCGCGGTGAGCAGCATCCGCATGCAGGCCTCAGCGAGCCGCAGGCGCGACGGGCAGCGGCGTCTGGGCCGACTCGCCATTGATCTTCGCCGAGAACGTGGCGCCTGCCAGGCGGGCCGCCGGAACATCCAGCGGCCAGCGCATCGTCTGTCCGCCAAGCACATAGCCGAGCAGGCCGGGGTGCACGATCTGCGGGCGATCCGCACTGCCCAGGCCGATATCGGCCAGTTGCGCGTAGCTGTTGCCGCTGTTGTGCACCTCCAGGGCCGGGCGCCCGTCATCCAGCCGCAGCAGACGGGCCTGCAGCGCGTGCTTGAGCGGGGCGTCGCCGGCGGGCTGGATGAACACCGGCATCGAATAGCGCAGCACGAACTGCATGCCGGTGCCCTGCGGCACCGCGCTGGGCAGTTCGTCCACCACCACCCGGTAAGCGCGTTGCGCGGCGGGCGGGGCAGGGTCGCTGCGCACCACCCGGATCAGCTGCTGCTGGCCGGCGGCCAGCGATTGCATGGGCGGGCTGACCTGCAGTTCCGTGGTGGGCAGAAGCTGGTCCTGGCCGCTGTCCTGGCGCCACTCGAACACCCGCACCTGCACCTGGACCGGTGCGGTGCCGCTGTTGGTGAGCCACAGCGCGTCGGCGTTCTGACGCGGCGTGAGCTGCAATGACGTAGGGGCGACCTGCAGGCTTGCGGCGGTGGCGCTCCCCATCAGCAGCCACAGCCAGCCAAGGGCCGCGTACCCGAACCGCCACGGGCTTCGCCCTGCGGAAATCGGCATGGCGCGGACCCTCAGTAGGTGATGGTGGCGGTGATGGTGTCCTGGTAGTTGCCCGCAGCGGCGTTGTTGACGCTGGGGTTGGCGATCTGGCCGTAGACGTTCAACGTCTGCGCCAGGCCGGTGCCGATACCGGCGGCCGTGTTGGTGCCGGTGGTGGCGCCCCACACGTTGGTGTGCGCGGCATCGCGGTAGAGCTGGTAGCCCACGAAATTGTTGGCGGTCACGCTGGCGTCGGTGTTCTTCATGCGCCGGGTAGTCACGTCATTGGCGGTGCCGGCGTTGGCGCCTGCATTGAGGGCCACGGTGTAGGGAGTCAGTGCCGAGCACTGGGCGGTGATGGTGCCCTGCGCGTTGGACGGGGCGGTGGCGGTGGACAGGGCCGAGCCGAAGTCCACGTCGGTGGCGGCTGCGGCCGTGATCGTGCACGCCTTGGTGATGATGATCTTGACGTTGAAGGTGGTGGTATCGGCCGCCAGGGCGGGCGCGGCGAGGCTGGCAACGGCCAGGCTGAGTACGGTAGTGCGGAGAAATCGCATGGGCATGCTCCTTGGACAACGGTCCTTGCTGAACAACACGATGCTGCCGGACTTCTACTGCGTTCTTGTCCCGGTTATAGGTTCGGGTCTGTATGGGGGCCGTGAGATCCGGGGAAATCGATGGCCGTTTTCGGCATGGGGTCGCGTTTTTGCGAGGCAGATCACGCTGGTTCAGCTAGCTGACCAAGCCCCAGCCCCAATCCCGGCTGTCAGCGTTCCACCCGATCCCGTTCAGATTGGTCCCGGATCGGCGATAATGGGCGCCATGAGCGTGAATCTGAAAACCCCCGAGGAAATCGAACTGATGCGCATCGCCGGCCGCCTGGCCAGCGAGGTGCTCGACATCGTCACCCCGTATGTAAAGCCCGGCGTGACGACCGAAGAGCTGGACCGCATCTGCCACGACCACATCATCAACGTGCAGAAGGCCACGCCGGCCAACGTCGGCTACCGTGGCTTCCCCAAGACGGTCTGCACGTCGGTCAACAACGTGATCTGCCATGGCATTCCCAGCGAAGCCAAGGTCCTGAAGGACGGCGACATCGTCAATATCGATGTCACCGTGATCAAGGATGGCTGGCACGGCGACACCAGCCGCATGTACTACGCCGGCACGCCGTCGACGATGGCCAAGCGCCTGGTCGACACCACCTACCAGGCCATGTGGGCCGGTATCCGTGCAGTCAAGCCGGGCGCCACCTTGGGCGACATCGGCCATGCCATCCAGACCCTGGCCGAAGGCGAGCGTTTCAGCGTGGTGCGCGAGTACTGCGGCCATGGCATCGGCAAGGTCTACCACGATGAGCCGCAGGTGGTGCATTACGGCCGCCCGGGCCAGGGCCTGGTGCTGCAGCCGGGCATGACCTTCACCATCGAACCGATGATCAACGAGGGCACCCGCTACAACAAGGTGCTGCCCGATGGCTGGACCGTGGTGACCAAGGACCGCAAGTTGTCGGCACAGTGGGAGCACATGATCGCGGTCACCGAGACCGGCGTGGACGTGCTGACCCTCTCGCCCGGCGAATCGCAGGTCTGAGCATGTTGCCGGCGAGCCCGATGCTGGACGCGCCGGCAGCGTCCGTCACCGACCTGGACTGGTCGGCGCTGGCGCGGCAATCGCTGCAGCAGACCGACACGCGGCTGTACCGCCGCTTCGACCAGGGCGACAACATCGAGCGCCTGCTGGCGTTGCGCGCGCGTGCGGCCGACCACCTGATCCGGCTGGCCTGGCAGCGTTGCCTGCCGGCCGGCAGTGGCCTGGCACTGTTTGCCGTGGGCGGGTACGGACGCGGCGAATTGTTCCCGCGCTCGGACATCGACCTGCTGGTGTTCGGCGAACCCACCCACCAGCGCCAGCACGAATCCAGCCTGGCGCGCCTGTTCGCGCTGCTCTGGGACTGCGGGCTGCCGGTCAGCCACGCGGTGCGCTCGGCCGCCGAGTGCATCGATGCCAGCGCCGACCAGACCGTGATGACCGCGCTGATCGAGTCGCGGCCGCTGCTCGCCGATGAGGGGGCACGCCTCGCGCTGAAGGCGGCGGTCAACACCGACGGCCTGTGGCCGCCGCGCGAATTCTTCCTGGCCAAGCGCGAGGAACTGCTGGCCCGCCACCAGCGCTTCGGCGACACCGCCGACAACCTGGAACCGGACATCAAGGACGGCCCGGGCGGGTTGCGCGACCTCAATACGCTGGGCTGGATGGCCCTGCGCGCGTTCGGCGTTCGCGACCTCGAAGCGCTGGTCGGGCTGGGCCACCTGGGCGCTGACGAAGCGGCCGCGCTGAAGCGCGAACGCTGCGCGCTGGCGCGACTACGCTTCGGTCTGCACCTGGTGGCCAACCGCCCCGAAGAGCGGCTGCGCTTCGATTACCAGAAAACCCTGGCCGCCCGCCTGGGCTTCGAGGACGACCTCGAAAGCCTGGCCGTGGAAAAAATGATGCAGGGCTTCTACCGCAGCGCCAGCGTGGTGCGGCGGATCAGCGACCGGCTGCTGCAGCGCTTCGAGGAACAGTTCGACGGCGAAGCGGTGCCCGAGCCGGTCAGCGTGGGCTTCTCGCTGCGCCGCGGCTATCTGGCCGCCAACGACGCACGCTGGCCGCAGGGCGACATCGAACAGGTGTTCGCGCTGTTTTCCAGCTGGGCCTACAACCCCGACGTGCGCGGCCTGCATTCGCTGACCGCGCGTGCGTTGGCCGAAGCGCTGCCGGAGCTGCCGGCCTACACCGATGCCAGCGTCGCGGCCCGCGAGCAGTTCATGGCGCTGCTGCGCAGCCCGCGCGCGGTCGATACGCTGGCACGCATGGCGCGGCTGGGCGTGCTGGGCCAGTGGGTGCCGGCCTTCGCGCAGGTGTCCGGGCGCATGCAGTTCGATCTTTTCCACGTGTACACCGTGGACCAGCACACGCTGATGGTGCTGCGGAACATCGGCCTGTTCGCCAGCAGCCGCGCTGACGACCGCTTCTCGATCGCACACGAAGTGTGGCCGCGCCTGCGCAAGCCCGAGCTGCTGCTGCTGGCCGGGTTGTTCCACGACATCGCCAAGGGCCGCGGTGGCGACCACTCCGAACTGGGCGCGGTGGATGCGCGCGCGTTCTGCCAGGCGCACGCGCTGAGCAGTTCGGACACCGAACTGGTGGCGTGGCTGGTGGAACAGCACCTGCGCATGTCGGTGACCGCGCAGAAGCAGGACATCTCCGACCCGGAGGTGATCCACCGCTTCGCCACGCTGGTGGGCAGCCGCGACCGCCTGGACTACCTGTACCTGCTGACCTGCGCCGATATCGCCGGCACCAGCCCCAAGCTGTGGAATGCGTGGAAGGACCGGCTGCTGGCGGACCTGTATTTCGCCGCACGGCGCGCGCTGCGCGACGGCCTGGAAAACCAGATGCCGGCCGCCGAGCGGGTTGCCGAAGCGCGCGATTCGGTGCGTGCGCTGGTGCGCGAGCGCGGGTATGACGACGCCACCATCGATCGCCAGTTCGCGGTGATGCCCGACGAAAGTTTCATCCGGCTGCGCCCGGAGCAGCTGGCCTGGCAGGCCGCCGCGCTGGTGCCGGTGAAGCCCGGCCAGACATTGGTCAAGGTGCGCCGGATCACCCCGGACGACCATGCGCTGGAAGTGTTCGTGCAGTCGCCGGACCGCGATGGCCTGTTCGCCGCGATTGTGATGACGCTGGACCGCAAGGGCTATGGCATCCACCGTGCGCGCGTGCTGGATGGCCCGGTCGACACCATTTTCGATACCTTCGAAGTCACCCCGGCCGACAGCTTCGCCGACGGTGACGCGCCGCGCCTGGAAGCAGCGCTGCGCGATGCGCTGGCCGGCGACCTGACCCGCCTGCGGCCCTCGCGCCGGGTCATCCCGCGCCAGCTGCGGCATTTCCGTTTCGCACCGCGCATCGAGTTCCGCGACGGCAGCGACGGCAGCCCCGGCACCCGTTTCAGCCTGATCGCGCCCGACCGCCCTGGCCTGCTGGCCGACGTGGCGTTTGTGCTGCGCAACCAGCGGTTGCGCGTGCACGACGCGCGCATCGCCACCTTCGGCGAGCGCGCCGAAGACATGTTCGTGATCAGCGATGAGCACGACCACCCCCTCACCGAATCTGCCAGGCAGCAGCTGCACGACGCGATGCTCGCGTGCCTGGACCCCGATCGCAACGCCGGAGACCCCCACTGATGGCCACCAAGCCCGCCAAGAAGACTGCCGCCAAGACCGCGGCCGCCAAGAAGACTGCTGCCCCACCGGCCGCCGCGAAGAAGCCCGTTGCCGCTGCCAAGGTGCCGGCGGTAAAGAAGGCCGCTGCGAAGAAGGCCGCGGCCAGCAAGGCCGCCACCCCGGCCGAAAGCGCCGCCAAGCGCAGCGCCAGCCGCGATGCCACCATTGCCCGCAAGTCGCTGCGCAAGCCGGCCACGCCGGGCGTGGAAGAGCTGAAGTTCGGCATCGAGAGCGCCTTCGAGCGCCGTGCCACGCTGACCCTGCATGAACTGGAAGGCTCGACCAAGCCGCTGGTCGGCCGCGTCATCGATGGTCTGGAAACCGGTGAATTCCGCGTTGCCGAGCCCGATGGCCATGGCGGCTGGAAGGTCAACGAGTGGCTGAAGAAGGCGGTGCTGCTGTACTTCCGCGTCAACGACATGGCCGTGGTCGATGCGCGCCCCGCACCGTTCTGGGACAAGGTGGAATCGCGCTTCGCCGGTTTCGATGAGGCCAAGTTCCGCCGCGCCGGCGTGCGCGTGGTGCCCGGCGCGATCGCCCGTCGCGGGACGTACTTCGGCAAGGACGTGGTGCTGATGCCTAGCTTCACCAACATCGGCGCCTATGTCGGCGAAGGCACCATGGTGGACACCTGGGCCACGGTGGGTTCGTGCGCGCAGATCGGCAAGCACTGCC
Organism: Stenotrophomonas sp. 2619; assembly: GCF_040548725.1. Lineage (NCBI taxonomy): Bacteria > Pseudomonadati > Pseudomonadota > Gammaproteobacteria > Lysobacterales > Lysobacteraceae > Stenotrophomonas > Stenotrophomonas sp. 2619. The sequence continues at coordinate 38,682 of NZ_JBEPSF010000001.1, forward strand.
ACCTGTCCGGCGGCGCCGGCATTGGTGGCGTGCTCGAACCGCTGCAGGCCAGCCCGACCATCATTGAAGACCACTGCTTCATCGGCGCCCGTTCGGAAGTGGTGGAAGGCTTCGTGGTCGGCCACCACAGCGTGATCGGCATGGGCGTGTTCCTGGGCCAGAGCACGCGCGTGTACAACCGCGCCACCGGCGAAATCAGCTACGGCTCGGTGCCGCCGTACAGCGTGGTGGTGTCTGGCCAGCTGCCGTCCAAGGACGGCTCGCACTCGCTGTACTGCGCGGTGATCGTCAAGCAGGTGGACGCCAAGACCCGCAGCAAGACCAGCGTCAACGACCTGCTGCGCGGCTTGGCTGACTGAGTCCTGCCATGACCACCACCGTGTATGGGTTGAAGAACTGCGACACCTGCAAGAAGGCCACCAAGTGGCTGGACCGTTTCGCGGTGCCGTATGCGTTTGTCGACTACCGCGAAGCGAAGCCGACACCGGAAACGCTGGTCGACTGGGCCGGGCAGGCCGGCGGCTTCGCTGCCCTGGTCAACAAATCGTCGACCACCTGGCGGCAGTTGCCGGACAACCGCAAGGCGGCCGCGTCCGATGCCGAGTGGAAGCTGCTGTTGCGGGAGCACCCGCAGCTGATCAAGCGCCCGGTGGTGGTCACCGCCGACGGTGTGATGACCCAGGGTTTCACCGACAACGGCTTCAAGCAGCGGTTCGGGGTCGGCGCGTGAGCGATGTGCTTGCGCTGACCTGCGACCTGATCGCACGCGCCTCGGTCACGCCGGAGGACGCCGGTTGCCAGGCGCTGCTGGCGGGCCGTCTTGAGCGCGCCGGCTTCCACTGCGAACACCTGCGCCTGGGCGAGGTCGACAACCTGTGGGCCACGCACGGGCAGGGCGCACCGGTGCTGGTACTGCTCGGGCATACCGACGTGGTGCCGACCGGGCCGGTCGAGGCCTGGACCAGTGATCCGTTCGATCCGCAGATCCGCGACGGCGTGCTGTACGGGCGCGGCGCGGCCGACATGAAAGGCAGTGTTGCCGCGTTCGTGGTCGCTGCCGAGCAGTTCGTGGCTGCCCATCCGGAGCATCCCGGCACGTTGGCCGTGCTGCTGACCAGCGACGAGGAAGGCGACGCCATCGACGGCGTGCGTCGTGTGGCCGACATCTTCCGCGAACGCGGCCAGGCCATCGACTGGTGCATCACCGGTGAGCCGTCCTCCACCGCGGTGCTCGGTGACCTGCTGCGCGTGGGCCGCCGCGGCAGCCTTTCGGCCACGCTGACGGTGAAGGGTGTGCAGGGCCATGTGGCATATCCGGACAAGGCGCGCAATCCGATCCATCTGGCTGCGGCGGCACTGGCGGAACTGACCGCGCGGCACTGGGACGATGGCTTCGAGAGCTTCCCGCCGACCAGCCTGCAGGTGTCCAACATCCACGCCGGCACCGGGGCCAACAACGTGATTCCGGGCGAGCTGCAGGTGCTGTTCAACCTGCGCTACAACCCGCACTGGAACGCGCCGATGCTGGAACAGGCCATTGGCGCGCTGCTGGATGCGCATGGCCTGGACTACGCGCTGAAATGGCACCGCAGCGGCGAGCCGTTCTACACCCCCGAAGGCACCCTGCGCCGTGTGGCGCGTGAGGTGCTGGGCGCGTTCGCCGGCGCACCGCCGGAAGAAAGCACCGGCGGCGGCACCTCCGACGCGCGCTTCATCGCGCCGCTGGGCGCGCAGTGCATCGAAGTGGGGCCGGTCAATGCCAGCATCCACCAGGTGGATGAGAACGTGCGGGTGGCCGATCTGGAACAGTTGCCGGCGCTGTACCAGCGGCTGATCGAGCGTCTGCTGGCCTGAGGCCGGCGGGTGGAACCCGTCGGCGGGCGGTGGCGGTCGTGTCGGCTCGCTGGCCGGCGCCTTCTTCGGTCTGGCCATCGGGGGAGCCGGCCAGCGGCCGGCACTACCGGAGGGTCGGGGGGAGCCGGCCAGCGGCCGGCACTACCGTAGGGGCGCGGGGAGCCGGCCAGCGGCCGGCACTACCGGAGGGTCGCGGGGAGCCGGCCAGCGGCCGGTTCGTCCTACGCCACGATCAAGCCGAACGCGGCCAGCGCTGCGGCGGCCTGCTGCTGCGAGATCACCGCTTTCTTGAACAGTTTGGCGTCCATCACGTTGAGCCCGCTGATGTCGGTGCCGCGCAGGTCGGCGCCCTCGAAGCGGGTCAGCCGGGTCTGTGCGTTGCGCAGGCTGCCGCCGGTGAACACCGCATCGCGGAAGTCACAGCCGGACAGTTCCGCATCGGAAAAATCCATGCCCTGCAGGTCGGCCTTGCGGAACGAAAGCCCGCGCAGGTCGGCACTGACCAGCAGGCAATCGCGAAATTCCAGCGCCCAACCGGTCACCTCCTGCAGGTGTGCGCCGGTGAGCTTGCAGTCGTGGAACTGCACCGAGGACAGCGTGGCGCGACGCCAGTGACTGTTGTTGAGATCGCAATGCGAGAAGCGCGCATCGCTGAGCAGCGCGGAACTGAAGTCGCACTGCCCGCCGCGGCATTTCAGCCACCGGGTTTCTTCCAGTGACGCGGCCAGCCAGTTCGCACCGGTGACCGAGCACTGGTTGAACTGGAAGCCGTCCATGTCCAGGCGCGAAAAGTCGCCGTGGTCGAAGGTGCAGCCCTCGAAGATGGCCGCACGTGGATGCGCGGCGATGATCGTCTGCATGCGTGCGCGGGTGATGGTGTCGTCGCGGAAAAGGGCGGTGGTCATGCGGCCATTCTGGGTGATGGGCGGCGCAGGCGGCAGTCTTGAAGGTGGGCGCGGAGTGTGTACAAACATTCGTGGCGCGGAATACGCGGTAGAGCCGACCGTTGATGCCGGCCGCCGTTGATGCCAACACGTGCAGCCGACCAACGGTCGGCTCTACCGGTTCGGGCGGGCAGCCGACCAACGGTCGGCTCTACCGGTTTGGGCGGGCAGCCGACCAACGGTCGGCTCTACCGGTTCGGGCGGGCAGCCGACCAACGGTCGGCTCTACCGGGTCGGGTCAGTCGAAGGTCCAGAACGGCGCTTTGATCCGCTCGCGCCAGTACGATTCGCCGGCCAGGTAGAACTGCTGCGCCTCGGCCTTGGCGAACCAGTCGGCGGCGGCGTCCAGGTCGCGGGTCACGCCGGCGCGGCCGCGGCCGAGCAGCAGCCCGCTGAAGTACTGCCCGTAGACATTGCCCTGGTCGCCCGCCTGCCGATACCAGCGCAGGGCCTGGTGGCCATCGCGGGGCAGGCCGCCCATCCCGGTTTCATACAGCGTGCCCAGGTCCACCTGGGCATCGGCGTCGCCGCGTCGTGCGCGCCGCTGGATGTCCACCACCCGCGGGTGCAGTGCGCCGTCCTGCGGTGCGATGGCCAGCGGCAGCCGCGACGATTCGGACGGCATGTGGTTGTAGATGGTCGCGCGCAGGTCCCAACGCAGCGCGCTGGCCGCTTCGCCGCGCTCGCGGTGGAACCGGGCCAGCATCAGCATGGCCATCGGGTTGCCGTGCCCGGCGGCGGTGCGGTACCAGCGCTCGGCCCGGCGCGGCGAGGGGCGCAGCGCGGTGCCCTGGACCACGTTGGGCCCGTCGGCATGCAGCAGCTCGCCGTCGGTCCAGATCCGGCCCAGCGCCTCTTCGGCCTGCGGGTTGTGGAACGTCCACGGCGTCGCTGCCGCGGCACGCTCGTACCAGCCCACGGCGCGCGGGTCGTTGAACCGTTCATAGGTGCGGGCGGCTTCCCAGGCGCTGTCGAAGCGGCCATCGGCGGCCTTGGCCTCCACCTCGTGGACCAGGGGGGCAGGAGTGCGCGAGGGCGTGCTGGCGCAGGCGCCCAGGACAAGGGTGAAGGCGATGCCGCCCAGGCGTGGGGCGATGCGTCCGATGCGAAGGGTCATTCCAGCCGGGTCGTGCACAGGGGGGGCGTGAGTATCGCCCCCGTCGGCTGTACCCGCGCGGTGCCGGGGTGCGCATGGTTGCCATCGCAACAGTTGCACGGCCGCCAAAACCCGGTTACGGTCGATCCATGTCCTCGTTCCTGGCCACCGCCGTCACCAATACCAACCGCAGCAATCTGCGCGCGAATAATCGTGCGCGGCCGATGCGGGACTGCGACCAGGGCTAGTACAAGCACCACGCCCGGACTCCAGAAAACCCGCATCGTCCGATGCGGGTTTTTTTATGGCCGCTCGAACGCATGCACCCCGTGTATTCCCCCATCATCAGGAGCTGTTCCCATGTGTTCGATCTTCGGTATTTTCGGCCTGCAGGCCGGCGACGACCTTCCCACCCTGCGCCGCCATGCGCTGGACCTTTCCCAGCGCCAGCGCCATCGCGGCCCGGACTGGAGCGGGGTGTACGTCGATGCCGGCGCCATCCTGGTGCATGAGCGGCTGGCCATCGTCGACCCGGCCGGCGGCTCGCAGCCGCTGCTGTCGGCGGACGGCCAGCTGGCCCTGGCGGTCAACGGCGAGATCTACAACCACACCGAACTGAAGGCCGAGCTGGCCCAGCCCTACGCGTTCCAGACCGGCTCGGACTGCGAGGTGATCAACGCGCTGTACCGCGAGGACAGCCCGGCCTCGTTCCTCAACCGCCTCAACGGCATCTTCGCCTTCGCGCTGTGGGACCGTGACCAGCAGCGCGTGCTGATCGCGCGTGACCCGATCGGCGTGGTGCCGCTGTACTGGGGCCACGACAAGGACGGCCGCCTGGTGGTCGCCTCGGAACTGAAGTCGCTGGTGGACATCTGCGCCGATGCCGCGCAGTTCCCGCCCGGCCACTGGTACGACAGCGCCACCGATACGCTCACCCGCTACTACGAGCGCCCGTGGCGTGACTACGATGCGGTGGAAGGGGTCGAGGCCGACCGGGTGGAACTGCGCGAAGCCTTCGAGCGCGCGGTGCACCGCCAGCTGATGACCGACGTGCCCTACGGCGTGCTGCTCTCCGGCGGCCTGGATTCCTCGCTGGTGGCGGCCGTGGCCGCGCGCTACGCACGGCACCGCATCGAGGATGGCGACCAGAGCGAAGCGTGGTGGCCGCGCCTGCATTCGTTCGCCATCGGCCTGAAGGGCTCGCCGGACCTGGCCGCCGCGGCCATCGCCGCCGAGGCGTTGGGCACCGTGCACCACGGCTTCGAGTACACCTTCGAAGAGGGCCTGGACGCACTGCCGGAGGTGATCCGCCACGTGGAAACCTACGACGTCACCACCATCCGGGCCTCCACGCCGATGTTCCTGCTGGCGCGGCGGATCAAGGCAATGGGGGTAAAGATGGTGCTGTCCGGCGAGGGCAGCGACGAGATCTTCGGCGGCTACCTGTACTTCCACAAGGCGCCCAACGCACGCGAATTCCACGAAGAGCTGGTGCGCAAGCTCGATGCGCTCAACAACTACGATTGCCTGCGCGCCAACAAGTCGATGATGGCCTGGGGCGTGGAGCCGCGCGTGCCGTTCCTGGACCGCGAATTCCTCGATGTGGCCATGCGCATCGACGCCAAACACAAGATGGTCGGACAGGGACCGCAGGGCGCACGCCGGATCGAAAAGGCGGTGCTGCGCGAAGCGTTCGAAGGGTACCTGCCCGAGTCGATCCTGTGGCGGCAGAAAGAGCAGTTCAGCGATGGCGTCGGCTACGGCTGGATCGACGGGCTGAAGGCGCATGCCGAAGCGCAGATCAGTGACCGGGTGATGGCCGCGGCCGACAAGCGCTTCGTGCACAACCCGCCGCAGACCAAGGAGGCGTACTACTACCGCCACGTGTTCGAGCAGTACTTCCCGACCCAGGCCGCGGCGGAAACGGTGCCGGGTGGCAAGTCGATCGCCTGCTCCTCGCCGGCGGCGATCGCCTGGGACGCCAGCTTCGCCACGATGGCCGATCCGTCCGGGCGTGCGGTGGCCGGGGTGCACGAGCAGGCGCTGGCCTGATCGCACGCGGCAGGGCTGGCGGGAACACCGCCAGCCCGTAGAATCGCTCCCTCAATCGATGGGGATCGGGAATGGAAGCAGATACCACCGGCGGCATGCGCCGCAGCGGGCTGGCGTGGCGGTACCTGGGCTGGGTGGCGTTGCCGTTGCTGGTAGGCCTGGGCCTGGCGCGGTACGCCGGCCCGACCGTGGCGGTGCAGGTAGAACGGGCGCAGTCGTCGCTGGGCGCCGACTGGGCCGCGCACCTGCATGCGCCGCTGGGCCTGTTCCTGATGCAGTTGCTGGTGCTGCTGCTGGTGGCCAAAGGCGCCGGCTGGCTGTTCCGGCGTTTTGGCCAACCGGGCGTGATCGGGGAGATGGCCGCCGGGCTGATGATGGGCCCGCTGGTGCTGGGGGCGCTGTTGCCGCAGGTGCATGGGGCGTTGTTCCCCGCCGCCTCGCTGGGGTCGCTCGGGCTGCTCAGCCAGCTGGGCGTGCTGATGTTCCTGCTGGTGGCCGGCGCCGAACTGGACCTGGGCGGGCTGCGCGGTCGCCGACGGTTTGCGTTCGTGGTCAGCCATGCCGGTATCGCGGTGCCGTTCGTGCTGGGCGTGGCCCTGGCGATCTGGTTGTACGGTGCGCACGCGCCCAGCGGGATCGGGTTTACCGGCTTCGCCCTGTTCGTGGGCATTTCACTGAGCATCACCGCGTTCCCGGTGCTGCTGCGGATCCTCGCCGACCGGGGCATGACCAGTACGCCGTTGGGCCAGACCGCCATCGCCTGCGCCGCGCTCGGCGATGCCACCGCGTGGTGCCTGCTGGCGCTGATCGTGGCGGCCGCGCAGGCACAGGGCTGGGTGCCGGCGGCGCTCAACCTGGTGTGTGTGGTGGCGTTCGTCGGGGTGATGCTGGGCCTGGTGCGGCCGTGGTTCTCGCGGCAGACGATTGCAGCCGGCCAGGAAGGCCGCTGGCTGCTGGTGATGCTGCTGATGGCGCTGGGCTGCGCGCTGGTCACTGAAATGCTGGGCATCCATGCGCTGTTTGGCGCGTTCGCCGCCGGCGTGGCGGTGTCGGGCAACGCCACCCTGCGGCATACGGTGGCCACCAAGGTCGAACCGTTCGCGGTCACGCTGCTGCTGCCGCTGTTCTTCGCCATGACCGGTCTGCGCATGCGTGCCGACGCGCTGCAGGCCAGCGACCTGCTGCTGTGCGTGGTGGTGATCGCGGTGGCCACGCTGGGCAAGCTGTTCGGTACCTGGAGCGCGGCGCGCAGCGCCGGCATGGGCAACCATGAGGCGTGGAAGCTGGGCGCGTTGATGAACACCCGCGGCCTGATGGAGCTGATCGTGCTGAACCTGGGGTACGAACTGGGTTTCCTCGGCGACCGCCTGTTCGCGGTGCTGGTGATCATGGCGCTGGTCACCACGGCGATGACCGGGCCGTTGTTGAGCCTGATCGAACGGTGCCGACGTTGATGCCGGCGGTGTGCGGTGCCCCCTCACGGTAGAGCCGACCGTTGGTCGGCTACGCCGTCACCCTCCGGCGACCCCGTCATTCCCGCGCCGGCACCAACCTGAGCGTATGCACCGTCGCGCCGGGCAGGAACGGTGTCGGCGTGCCGTTGACCCAGTCCTCGTGCCCCGCGCCCCAGAACGGTGACAACGGGTGCCCGCTCTGGCCGCCGGGCATGTGGATGATGCCGTCGGCTTCGTGCCCGGGTGACACCACCATGCGCTGCGAGGCGCCAAACGCAGGGCCCTGCACGCGGGGCATGTCGCGGTCGCCGGGCAGGCGGTCGGCCGGCATGCACAGCCACGGCCGGGCAACGGCGGGCAGGGCGCGGCTGACCGGGTGGCAGATCGCGGCGGTGTTGCGCTCGCCCCAGCTGCGCTCGGTCAGGGTCGGTCCCTGCGCGGCCAGGTCGGCCTCCAGGCGCCGGGCAGCGTCGGCCAGCAGTGCTTCCCAACTCGCATACGGCGGCAGCAGCAGGTGCGCCGGACGTTCGTTCACCAACGGCCAGAGCACGCCTTCGATCTGCGCCAGGCGCGGCTCCAGGTAGGCATCGCCCAGGCGCTGCTTGGCCGGTGCCAGCAGGCCCGCCGACACGCTGTCCAGCACCATGCCGCGGAAGCCGCGGGTGATCCGGTAGCTCACCGACCGGGCGGCGGCGTGCCCGTCCCAGTGCCGGCTGGCCTGTTCCAGCCGCTGCAGCGCCGGGTCGTCGCTGTGTTCGACCACCTGGCGCAGCAGCGTCCACCAGCGCTGCAGGAACACGGCGCGGTCGTCGAGTTGAATGGCCAGCAGGTCGCGTTCGTCGAAGCGCTCTTTGGCCAACAGGCCGTCGCGGATCTGCCGTCCGCGTGCGCCCAGGTCGTAGCCGCCGTTGCCTGCCACTGCCAGCGCGCCGCCATCGAGCACGCGGCCGTTGGCGGTCCACAAGCGGTGGTTGGCCGGGTCCACCAGCGCCGGCGAGGCGTCGCTGCGGATCGGCCATGGTGCGCAGTGCGCGGCTACCGGCGTGGCCGCGCCGGCCGGAGGGCAGTCCGCGCTGCGGTCCGGGCGGGCCCCGATCAGCCGCCAGGCGATGCGGCCCTGGCGGTCGGCCAGCAACAGGTTCTGGGTAGGGATGCCGGCGCGGTCGGCGATCCGCAGCGCATCGTCCAGGTTGCCCGCGCGCGCCATGTCGGCGAAGTCCAGGCGCACCGCGCCGGGCAACTGTGCGGTCCAGCGCAGTGCTTCGCCGCTGCCGTCGGGACGCTCGTGCAGGATCGGCCCCCAGGCCGTCTCGCGCACGCGCAGCACGGTGTCCGGCTGGCCGGCCACGCGGATGCGTTCGGTGTGGGTGGTGATGCCGTCGAGGGTGCCGGGCGCATGCGCCGGTACGTGCACGAAATCGGCATTGTCGATGTAGCTGTTGGTGAAGCCCCACGCCACGTGGCCATTGCTGCCCACCACGATCGCCGGCAGCCCGGGCAGCGAGAAGCCGCTCACGTCGACCGTGCCGCCCGGCGCCTGCGCGTCGGGGTAGCGCAGCCGCACCCGGAACCACAGGGCTGGCGCACGCAGCCCCAGGTGCATGTCATCGGCCAGGATCGCGCGGCCATCGGCGGTGAGCGCACCGGCCACGGCGAAGTTGTTGCTGCCGTGCACATCCGGGTCGGCGTGCCCGGCGGCGCTGGCCGACCGCGCGCTGGCGGGCGTGCGCAGGTCCACCGCATCCGGTCCCGGCAGCACCGCATTGCCGCGTGGCGCGCCGAACAGCGGTGCGTCCCACTCGCTGCCGTCGCGGCTGAGCAGGTCGTAGAGCGCGGGCGGCACCACCGCGCGGATGCGCGCCAGGGCCAGTTCGGTCTGGTTGGTGGGGTCCTGCAGGTCGGCGTACATCGCCAACCCGGTCAGCACGCTGTCCTCGGCCAGCCAGGGGGTGGGCCGCTGGCGCAGCAGCAGGTAGGGCCAGGGCCGCACCCGCAGGTCGGTCAGGCCTTGGTTGACCCCGGCCACATAGGCCTGCAGGGGCAGGGGATCGGTGCCGGTGGCCTCGGCCAGGTGGGCGTGGGTGCGCGCGCGCAGGCGATGCACGCGCATGCGCTGGTCGGCTGGCACGGCGGCCGGGCCGAACAGCTCGGCTAGCTCCCCGGCGGCGCTGCGCCGCATCAGGTCCATCTCGAAGTAGCGTTCCTGCGCATGCACCAGCCCCAGCGCCCGCATCGCGTCGGCCTGGCTGGCCGCGTCGATGGTGACCACCCCGCGCGCGTCGCGGCTGATGCTGGCCGGCGCCTGCAGGCCATCCACCGGCAGCGGGCCGTCCAGCTGCGCCAGGCTGCCGCGCAGCAGCCACCACAGCGTGGCGATCAGAACGACCCCGAGCAACAGCGACAGCCACAGCAACCGCGTAAGCCAACGACGCATGCAGCATCCCCCGATGGTGGTGTGCGTTGGATTGTAGGGGCTGTGAACGCCACGTGGAGGCCGCTGCAAGCGCAACTGCAACTGATTCCGATTAGATCATTGGAATTCTGGATGGGGCACCATGCGCGCATTGATTGATCAGGAGCACCCCCACATGAAAGGCAATCCGGACGTGATCGCGTGTCTGAAGGAACTGCTGCGCGGCGAACTGGCGGCGCGTGACCAGTACTTCATCCATTCGCGCCGCTACGAAGACCAGGGCCTGATGGCGCTGTACGAGCGCCTCAACCACGAGATGGAAGAAGAGACCCAGCACGCCGACGCGTTGCTGCGCCGGATCCTGTTTCTCGGTGGCACCCCCGACATGCGTCCGCATGGCTTCGAGCCGGGCGAGACCGTGGAGGAGATGCTGCAGAAGGACCTGGACACCGAATACAGCGTGCGCAACAACCTGGCCGCCGGCATGAAGCTGTGCGAGCAGCACCAGGATTTCGTGAGCCGCGACATGCTGCTGGTGCAGTTGAAGGACACCGAAGAAGACCATGCCTGGTGGCTGGAGCAGCAGCTGGGCCTGATCAAGCGGATCGGGCTGGCGCTGTACCAGACCAGCAAGATGGATGCGAAGGGGACGTCCGCGCACTGACGCGCATACGCGCATCAGCCCCGCGATGTGCCGCGCACATCGCGGGCCCCGGCGTATCACCTTCCACATCCCCGCGCCTGTCGGCGCGCCCCCTTGGACTCCAAGGGGGCTGTTTCTCCAGACGGTGTCCTGGACGCGTGACGATCCACCGACCCGTCATCGGGTTCTGCTCGCCAGCCAGCTTTCGCCAGCACGCTGCAGAAGCCCTCGTCCGCCAGCCAGCATCCGCCAGCCAGCGACGAACGAAAAAGCCGGGGATTTCCCGGCTTTTTCGTTTTCCGGACACGTTCGCCAGCAATGCGTAGTGCCGGGCTCTGCCCGGCAACCGTGCAACGCGCGGCGGATGCAGCCGGGCAGAGCCCGGCGCTACGCGGCAACCGTGCAACGCGCGGCAGATGCAGCCGGGCGGAGCCCGGCGCTACGCGGCAACCGTGCAACGCGCGGCGGATGCAGCCGGGCAGAGCCCGGCGCTACGGGGCAACCGTGCAACGCGCGGCGGATGCAGCCGGGCAGAGCCCGGCGCTACGCGGTAAACGCGCAACGCGCGGCACATGCAGCCGGGCAGAGCCCGGCGCTACGGTCCTGTGCGGTTATTCGACCGCCAGACCTTCCACCTTCTGCCAGCCGCGCGGCAGCAGGTGGCCACGCGTGGCACGCGTGCCCAGGTAGGTTTCCAGGTCCTTGAAGGACAGGTTCATGGTGCGCGCGCCGCTGCGTACCAGCAGGGTGTTGGCCGGGCCCACCGACACGACCGCGACCACGCGCTCGGTGGCGAGCTTGGCCTTGGGGATATCGATGATCTTGTTGCCCTTGCCCTTGTCCAGTTCCGGCAGGTCGCTGGCGGCGATCGCCAGCAGGTTGCCCGAGCTGGTCACCGCCACGATGCGATCGGTTTCCGGGTTGGCCACCACGGCCGGGGTCAGCACCTTGGAGCCGGAGGTCAGGTTGAGCATCGCCTTGCCGGCCTTGTTGCGCCCGGTCAGGTTCTCGAAGCGGGTCACGAAGCCGTAGCCGTGGGTGGAGGCCAGCACGAAGCGGGTGTTGTTTTCCCCGCTGGCCAGGGTCAGGAACTGGCTGCCGGCGGCCGGCGAGAAGCGCCCGGTCAGCGGTTCGCCATTGCCTCGCGCCGAGGGCAGGGTGTGGATCAGCGTGGAGTACGCACGACCCTCGCTGTCCAGGAACGCCACCTGCTGGGTACTGCGCGCACGCACCGCGCCCAGCAGGGCGTCGCCGTCGCGGTAGGACAGCGTGGACGGGTCCATGTCGTGGCCCTTGGCCGCGCGGATCCAGCCCTTCTCCGACAGCACCACGGTCATCGGCTCGCTCGGCACCAGTTCGGTTTCGTCGATGGCCTGGGCGGCACCGCGCTGCACCAGCGGCGAGCGGCGGTCATCGCCGAACTTCTTGGCATCGGCGGTCAGTTCGTCGCGGATCAGCTTCTTCAGCTTGGCCTTGCTGTCCAGGATGCCCAGGATCTTGTCGCGCTCCTTGGCCAGCTCGTCCTGCTCGCCGCGGATCTTCATTTCTTCCAGGCGGGCCAGCTGCTTCAGGCGCGTGTCGAGGATGTACTCGGCCTGTTCCTCGCTCAGGCTGAAGCGCGCGATCAGCGCCGGCTTGGCTTCGTCCTCGGTGCGGATGATGCGGATCACTTCATCCAGGTTGAGGAAGGCCACCAGCAGACCGTCCAACAGGTGCAGGCGGCGCTCGACCTTCTGCAGGCGGTGGTTGAGGCGGCGGGTGACGGTGGTGGCGCGGAACTGCAGCCATTCGGCGAGCAGCATCTTCAGGTTCTTCACCTGCGGACGCCCGTCCAGGCCGATCACGTTGAGGTTGACCCGGTAGCTGCGCTCCAGGTCGGTGGTGGCGAACAGGTGGCCCATCAGCTGGTCGGCATCGACCCGGTTGGAGCGCGGCACCAGCACCACCCGCACCGGGTTGGCATGGTCGGACTCGTCGCGGATGTCTTCCAGCCACGGCAGCTTCTTGGCGCGCATCTGCGCGGCGATCTGCTCGATCACCTTCGACGGCGATACCTGGAAGGGCAGCGCGTTGATGACGATGTTGGTCGATTCCTTGAAGTACGTCGCGCGCGCACGCACGCTGCCGTAGCCGGTTTCGTACATGTTCCGCAGGTCGGCCGGCGCGGTGATGATCTCGGCGAAGCTGGGGTAGTCCGGGCCCTTCACGTGCTCGCACAGGTCGGCGACGGTCGCGTCCGGGTCGTCCAGCAGGTGCAGCAACGCGCTGACGATCTCGTTGAGGTTGTGCGGCGGCACGTCGGTGGCCATGCCCACGGCGATGCCGGTGGTGCCGTTGAGCAGCAGGTGCGGCAGGCGTGCCGGCATCCAGGTCGGCTCTTCCAGGGTGCCGTCGAAGTTCGGGGTCCAGTCGGTGGTGCCCTGGTTGATTTCGCCCAGCAGCACCTCGGCGATCGGGGTCAGCTTGGATTCGGTGTAGCGCATCGCCGCGAACGACTTGGGATCGTCGGTGGAACCGAAGTTGCCCTGGCCTTCGATCAGCGGGTAGCGGTAGGAGAACGGCTGGGCCATCAGCACCAGCGCCTCGTAGCACGCGCTGTCGCCGTGCGGATGGTACTTACCGATCACATCACCCACGGTACGCGCGGACTTCTTCGGTTTGGAGGCGGCGTTCAGGCCCAGCTCGCTCATCGAATAGATGATGCGGCGCTGCACCGGCTTCAGGCCGTCGCCGATGAACGGCAGTGCGCGATCGAGCACCACGTACATCGAATAGTCCAGGTACGCCCGTTCGGCGTACTCGCGCAGGGGCAGCTGTTCAAAGCCGTGGAAGGCGGGGCGGGCAAGATCGGTCATGCGGGATTGTTACCTGTGGCAAGGGACGGCGACGGCTGTCGCCCTCGCAGGCGGTCGATTATCCGGATGCGGCCGGGGATGCCAAGCCGCGCGTTGGATTGAGGGGCTGGCCGCTGCGCGCCAGATAGCGCCCGGGCGGGCAGCCGAAGTGCCGGCGGAACACGGTGACGAACGCGCTGGGGCTGCTGAAGCCCAGTTCGTGGGCGATATCGGACACCCTGTGGCCATCGGACAGCCGGCGCAGGCCGTCGGCCAGGCGGGCCTGCTGGCGCCACTGGGCGAAGCTGAGCGTGGTTTCGTCGCGGAAGTGGCGGGTCAGGCTGCGCGGCGACAGACCGGCCCAGTGCGCCCACTGTTCCAGGCTGCGGCCGTCGGCCGGGTTGGCGATCAGCTGCGAGGCAATCCGCAGCAGGCGCCGGTCCTGCGGCATCGGCAGGTGCATGCGCTGGCGTGGCGCGTTGCGGATTTCATCCAGCAGCACCTCGATCATGTGCTGCTGGCGCAGGTCGGGCGCGGCGGCGGGCGCCCAGCGGATCACCCGCATGGCCAGCGCCTGCAGCAGGTCGGAGATGGCCACCACGCAGGGCTGGTCGGGCAGGTCGTGGGCCATGTCGGCCGACACGATCAGGCCCCAGCCGCGCAGCGGACCGGAGATGCCCACCGTGTGGGGCTCGCCCGGCGGCATCCAGCCGGCGCACCCGGGCGGCAACGACCAGTTGCCATGGCGGGTGCGGATGTTGAGCAGCCCGGCTTCAACGCTGATCAGCTGGGCGCGGCGATGCTGGTGCCAGTCGATCTCGCGGTCGAGCCCGCGCGCACTCTCGATCTGGAACCCCAGCACGGCCAGGCCGTCGTCGCGTTCCAGCCAGTCCAGCACGTCGTGCCGCACCTTGGCGGGAGGGAGGGCAATGGCGTCCTCTGGCCTGAAAACGTTATTCATTGTCCAGATTGTAATACCGGGCCACCTGACCCGGCCATTAAGGTGACCACCCGATCGACACACCGCTGCATTACCCGCTTTGCTGCAACACAGCATTTGGTTCCAGATTAAATATTTCCATTGAGAAATATATTTTCTGGAAGTAAAGTGCCGTCCCATGATGATCTGCCCTGAAACCACTCCTCCCAGCTTCGGGCTGCTGTTGCGCCAGGTGCGCGACGGCCTTGTCCGTCAGCTCGACACGTCGATGGCTGAGGAAAACCTCGGCATTGGTTTCACCCACTACCTCGGTTTGAAGGTGCTCGCGGTCAAGGCCCCGTGTACCGCCAACGAGTTGGCCCAGGCCCTGGACCAGGTGCCCAGCGCGGTGACCCGCCTGCTGGACAAGCTGGAAGCCATGGGCTGCGTGCGGCGCGAGCCGCATGCCCAGGACCGCCGGGCGCTGCAGATCGTACTGACCGATGAAGGCCGCCAGTTGTGGGCCCGGCTGAAGCAGCGCGGCGACCAGACCATCGATGACGCCATGCGCGACCTGTCCACCGACGAGCGCGCCCAGCTGCTTTCCCTCATGACCCGTGTACGTGACTCGTTGATTACGCCATGACCTCCTCCCTTGATCGCACTTCTTCGCTGCGTCCGCTGCGTCCGCTGCGCCCGGTGCTGGTATCGGTGCTCGCGCTGGCGCTGGCCGCCTGTGCCAGCAGCCGTGGCCTGCAGCCGCAGGCCACGCTGCTGGATGCCGACAGCCTGCAGACCCAGCGCACCCTGTCTGCCGCCGGCCTGAGCCAGCCCGGCTGGCCGGCCGCCGACTGGTGGCGTGCACTGGGCGACCCGCAGCTGGACGCCCTGATCGCCGAAGGCCTGCAGCGCAACCCGGGCCTGGACGCCGCCGATGCGCGCCTGCGCCAGGCCCGTGCCCGGATCGGCACCGCCCACGCCGAGCGCCTGCCCAGTGTGTCCGCCTCCGGCGGGTACACCGGTGTCCGCCTGCCCGAATCGATGGTCGGCGACGAACTCGGTGGCAGCTATGCCGGCAGCGGCCAGGCCTACCTGAGTTTCAGCTACGGCATCGACCTGTGGGGCGGCAAGCGCGCCGCCTGGGAAGCGGCCGTGGACAGCGGCCATGCCGCCGAAGTGGACGCGCAGGCCGCACGCCTGAACCTGTCGGCGGCCATCGCCGAGGCGTATGCGCAGCTGGGCTATGCCTACACGTTGCATGACGTTGCCAGCGAAGAGCTGGCGCGCTCGCAGAAGACCCTGGACCTGACCGCCCAACGCCGCCGCGCCGGGATCGACAGCGACCTGCAGACCCGCCAGGCCGAAGCGCGCATTCCGGCCGCGCAGCAGCAGCAACAGGCCGCCCAGCAGCAGATCGACGAGGCCCGCACCGCGCTGGCCGCGCTGGTCGGGCAGGGCCCGGACCGCGGCCTGCAGATCGAGCGCCCGCAGGTGCTCAATCCGCTGGCACTGCAATTGCCCGGCGTGTTGCCGAGTGCGTTGCTGGGCCGCCGCCCCGACATCGTTGCCGCGCGCTGGCGCGTGGAAGCGGCCCACCGCGAGATCCACGCAGCGAAGGCCCAGTTCTATCCCAGCCTCAACCTGACCGCGTTGGGCGGGGTGGTGTCCAGTGAAGTGGACCAGCTGCTCAAGAGCGGCTCCACCTTCGCCTTCCTCGGCCCGGCGCTGAGCCTGCCGATCTTCGATGGCGGCCGCCTGCGCGCCAACCTGGACAAGACCGACGCCCAGTACGACCTGGCCGTGGCCGACTACAACCAGTCGGTGGTGAACGCATTGCGCGACGTGGCCGACCAGGTCAACGCGGTGCGCTCGCTGGCCACCCAGGCCGCCGCGCAGCAGCAGGCGGTGGACACCGCCCGCGCCGCCCATGACCTGGCCGAGCAGCGCTACCGCGCCGGCATCGGCAGCTACCTGGAGGTGCTGGTGGTCGAAGAGCAGTTGCTGGTGTCCCAGCAGCGGCTGGCCGAACTGCAGTCCCGGCAGATCCTTGTTTCGGTGCGGCTGAGCCAGTCGCTGGGCGGTGGCTTCACCCCGTCCGGCGATACCGCCACGCTCGCCACCGCCCCTGATTCCACGCATTCCTGAGACACATCCCATGAGCCAGACATCCGCTCCCGCTGCCGCCCCGGCAGCTCCGTCCCGTCGCGGCAAGCTGCTGCGCGGCCTGTTGGTCATCGTGGTGCTGCTGCTGGCGGCACTGGCGCTGTGGTACTTCATGTTCGGCCGCTGGTTCGAAGACACCGACGACGCCTACGTGCAGGGCAACCAGGTCCAGATCACCCCGCTGGTGAGCGGTACCGTGGTGGCGATCAATGCCGATGACGGCATGCGCGTGGAGCGTGGCCAGCTGCTGGTGCAGCTGGACCCGGCCGACACCGAAGTGGCACTGCAGCAGGCCGAAGCCAACCTGGCCAAGACCGTGCGCCAGACCCGCGGTCTGTACCGCAGCGTGGAAGGTGCCCAGGCGGACTTGAATGCCCGCCAGGTGACCCTCAAGCGCGTCCGCGACGACTTCAACCGTCGCAAGGGCCTGGCCGCCAGCGGTGCGATCTCCAACGAAGAACTGGCCCACGCCCGTGATGAGCTGGCCGCCGCCGAAGCGGCCGTGGCCGGGTCGCGCGAGACTTTCGAGCGCAACAACGCGCTGGTCGATGACACCGTGATCGCCACCCAGCCGGACGTGCAGGCGGCCGCGGCGCAGCTGCGCCAGGCGTACCTCAACAATGCCCGCGCGGGCATCGTGGCACCGGTGTCGGGCTATGTCGCCCGTCGTTCGGTGCAGGTGGGCCAGCGCGTGCAGCCGGGCAACGCGCTGATGGCCGTGGTGCCGACCGAACAGATGTGGGTGGAAGCCAACTTCAAGGAAACCCAGCTGCGCCACATGCGCCTGGGCCAGGAAGTGGAGCTGCGCTCGGACCTGTACGGCGGTGATGTGACCTACAAGGGCCGCATCGACAGCCTGGGCCTGGGCACCGGTTCGGCGTTCTCGCTGCTGCCGGCGCAGAACGCCAGCGGCAACTGGATCAAGATCGTGCAGCGCGTGCCGGTGCGCATCGCCATCGACGCCAAGCAGCTGGCCGAGCACCCGCTGCGCATCGGCCTGTCGATCAAGGCCGAAGTGAGCCTGCGCGACCAGAAGGGCACGGTGCTGCCGACCCAGGCCGCCAAGGGCCAGGTGTTCGACACCGACGTCTACGCCAAGCAGCTGCACAGCGCCGATGACGCGATCCACGCGATCATCCAGCGCAACCTGCCGCAGCAGGCCAAGGCGAGCTGAGGTCACCATGTCCGCCCAAGCTCCAGCCGCGCCCGGCAGTCCGGGCGCACCGGCGGCGCCCAGTGCGGCCGCCGGCTTCCTGCCACCGAGTGTGGCCCTGTGCACCGTGGGCCTGGCGATGGCCTCGTTCATGCAGGTGCTCGACACCACCATCGCCAATGTGTCGCTGCCGACCATCGCCGGCAACCTCGGTGCCAGTTCGCAGCAGGCCACCTGGGTGATCACCTCGTTCGCGGTCAGCACCGCGATCGCGCTGCCGCTGACCGGTTGGCTCAGTCGCCGCTTCGGCGAACGCAAGCTGTTCGTCTGGGCGACGCTGGCGTTCGTGATCACCTCGCTGCTGTGCGGCCTGGCCCAGAGCATGGGCATGCTGGTGCTGTCGCGCGCGCTGCAGGGCTTCGTGGCCGGCCCGATGTATCCGATCACGCAGTCGTTGCTGGTGTCGATCTACCCACGCGAGAAACGTGGGCAGGCGCTGGCGCTGCTGGCGATGATCACGGTGGTGGCGCCGATCTGCGGCCCGATCCTGGGCGGTTGGATCACCGACAACTACAGTTGGGAATGGATCTTCCTGATCAACGTGCCGTTGGGCATCTTCGCGGCGATGGTGGTGGGCAGCCAGTTGAAGGGGCGGCCGGAGCACATCGAGAAGCCGAAGATGGATTACGTCGGCCTGATCACGCTGGTGATTGGTGTGGGCGCGCTGCAGC
The DNA here is from genome assembly GCF_040548725.1 of Stenotrophomonas sp. 2619. Lineage (NCBI taxonomy): Bacteria > Pseudomonadati > Pseudomonadota > Gammaproteobacteria > Lysobacterales > Lysobacteraceae > Stenotrophomonas > Stenotrophomonas sp. 2619. The sequence continues at coordinate 56,938 of NZ_JBEPSF010000001.1, forward strand.
TGGTGCTTGACCTGGGCAACGACGAAGACTGGTTCGCGTCGACCAAGATCGTGGTGCTGGCCTGCGTGGCGGTGGTGGCACTGGCGGTGTTCCTGATCTGGGAGTTGACCGACAAGGACCCGATCGTCGACCTGAAGCTGTTCCGGCACCGCAATTTCCGCGCCGGCACGTTGGCGATGGTGGTGGCGTATGCGGCCTTCTTCAGTGTGTCGCTGCTGATTCCGCAGTGGTTGCAGCGCGACATGGGCTACACGGCGATCTGGGCAGGCCTGGCGACGGCGCCGATCGGTATCCTGCCGGTGATCATGACGCCGTTCGTGGGCAAGTACGCCTCGCGCTTCGATATGCGCATGATCGCGTCGTTCGCGTTCGTGTTCCTGTCGTTCACCAGTTTCATGCGCTCGGACTTCAACCTGCAGGTGGACTATGCCCACGTGGCAGGCGTGCAGTTGATCATGGGTATTGGTGTGGCGCTGTTCTTCATGCCGGTGCTGCAGATTCTGCTGTCGGACCTGGACGGTCGCGAGATCGCGGCGGGTTCGGGGTTGGCGACGTTCCTGCGTACGCTGGGCGGCAGTTTCGCGGCGTCGCTGACGACGTGGCTGTGGGCGCGCCGGACGCAGGTGCACCACGCGGATCTGACCGAGCACATTTCGGCGTATCAGCCGGGCATGCAGGAGCAGGTGGCGGCGATGGGGCAGGGCGACCTGCAGCACGGGGCAGCGGCGTTGAACAACATGATCAACCACCAGGCGTCGCAGATGGGCTTCAACGACATCTTCTTCCTGCTGGGCTGGATCTTCCTGGCGATCATCGCCTTCCTGTGGCTGGCCAAGCCACCGTTCGGTGCAGGCGCGGGTGCAGCCTCGGCCGGCGGGCATTGATCCGCGGTTGAACTGAAACGAACAAAACCCCGTCGAAAGGCGGGGTTTTTTTTCATGTTGGCTGGGAAGAGCGCGTGCAGAGCAGAGCAACAGCAGAGCAGAGCAACAGCAGAGCAATAGCGCATCGTCTGTATGTCTCTTGGCTTGGTCGGGTACGGGTGGATTGTCGGGACACGCCGCAAGTACGTCCCTGTAGGCTCGTTCGCGCCATCCATGGCGCTCTACGGTCCCGCCAACCCACCCGTACCCGCCCTTGAAAGTGAGTCGGTGCGCGACGAAGAGCGAACGGCCAACAGCCCAACAGCCCAAGAGCCCAAGAGTCCAAGAGTCCAAGAGTCCAAGAGTCCAAGAGCCCAAGAGCAAAGCAGCAAAGCAGCAGGCAGCAAGTAGCAAGTAGCAAGTAATAAGTAGCGAGGCAGCAAGGCAGCCGACCAACGGTCGGCTCTACCGCGTTGGGTCTTCTACGTTGGCCACCGGGGCACTATCTGGGGTGGGGGTGTGTGGGTTCGCGGGACCGTTGGGCGCCATGGATGGCGCTCACGAGCCTCCACGGATGGATTCACGACGTGTCCCGCGAACCCACACACCCCCGCCCAATCCGCAGCAGTCGCAGAACCAACGCTCTGGCTCCAGCTCTGGCTCTGGCTCCAGCTCTGGCTCCAGCTCTGGCTTTCGCTTCTAAAAAGAAAGAAACCCCCCCCAAACCCCAGACATGAAAAAACCCGCTTGCGCGGGTTTGATCATTGTCTGAGTCGTGGTGCCCAGGAGAGGACTCGAACCTCCACGAAGTTGCCCCCGCTAGCACCTGAAGCTAGTGCGTCTACCAATTCCGCCACCTGGGCGACTCAGGAGGAGAATTCTGCGGGAGAACCACGAATGTGTCAACAGCATGTCGCGGAAAATTTCGATCATCGCGCGCTGCCGGATCGTCGCGCTGCACATCGGGCAATCGTGCATGCCACACCCACACTATCGAACCGCAGAAACGAAAAAACCCGCTTGCGCGGGTTTGATCATGTACTGAGTCGTGGTGCCCAGGAGAGGACTCGAACCTCCACGAAGTTGCCCCCGCTAGCACCTGAAGCTAGTGCGTCTACCAATTCCGCCACCTGGGCGACTCAGGAGGCGAATTATGCGGATGCATCGCAGGGCTGTCAATGCATTCCGGCGCCGCAAACGCGCAGGGTGCGTTGGCCACTGGCGCGGCGCGGCTTGACCCGGGTGGTGGACCCTGAAAATACTCGGCCCACCCGGCAGCAAGGCGTTCCCATGGAAACCCCGATCCTGCATTTCCATCCGCTGTCCTCGTGCTGCCAGAAAGTGCTGATCGCCGCCGACGTGCTCGGCGTCACCTTGGACGCCCGGCTGTTGAACCTCGGCGACCCGGTCGAGCGCGCAGCGTTCCGGGCGCTGTGGCCGCTGGGCAAGATGCCGCTGCTGGTCGAGCAGGGCACGCCCATCGGTGAGACCAGCATCATCATCGAGCACCTCCAGCTCCATCATGCCGCCGCAGGTACGTGGCTGATTCCGCCGGATCCGGCGCAGGCGCTGGCAGTACGGTTCTGGGATCGGTTCTGCGACTTCTACGTCATGACCCCGATGCAGGCGCTGACCGCTGCGCTGCTGCAGCCGGACGGGCAGGGCGATGCACAGGCCACGGCAGCGGCGCGGGCCACCCTGCTCAACAGCCATGCACTGCTGGATCGCCAGCTCGCGGGGCGCCGCTGGCTGACCGGCGAGGCGTTCACCCTGGCCGACTGCGCTGCGGCACCGGCGCTGTTCTATGCGGTGGCTTACGTGCCAGTGCCGGAGGCGCACGTGGCACTGTCTGCCTATGTGGAACGGCTGATGGCGCACGTGGCGGTGGCTGCGGTGATCGACGCGGCCCGGCCCTGGTTTAAGTACTTCCCGGGACGGGCAGGGTTGGCCCGCCGCTACTACGATCCCGAGGCCTGATCGGGCCTGGTTGCAATGCGCCGACGCCAGAAACGAAAAAACCCGCTTGCGCGGGTTTGATCATTTTCTGAGTCATGGTGCCCAGGAGAGGACTCGAACCTCCACGAAGTTGCCCCCGCTAGCACCTGAAGCTAGTGCGTCTACCAATTCCGCCACCTGGGCGACTCAGGAGGCGAATTGTGAAGATGCTGCCGGAGCTTGTCAACGGTTTTGCGAAAATTCTTCACAAACCTGCATATGCCGCGCCCATGACCGGTTCTGCACACTGTCAGCGGTTACCATGGAGGCCAATGAAACCAAAGAAACCGACCCAGGGCGCGAAAGCCCCCAAGTCCCCGGCGCCCAAGCAGGCTGCCGGTCCGTCGGGCAAGCCCCGCGCTGCCGCCAAGAAGGCCGGCAAGCTGCCACCGTGGATGCCCGAATCAATGAACACCCCAGCGCCGCCGCGCGGTGGCAAGCGGTCCGGCCCCAAGCCGGATGCCGGCGGGCCGATCCCGACCCGTCGCCGCCCGCACCCGACTGCTGCCGACATGAACGTGATCGACCCCCATGCCGCGCGTGAGGCCGAGCGCTATGCGCAGCCCATCGCCAGCCGCGAAGCCATCCTGCAGCTGCTGGACCGCTGCGACGGCCCGCAGACCGCCGAGGAAATCGGCATCCACCTCGGCCTGACCGAACCCGACCGCGCCGACGCGCTGGGCAAGCGCCTGGGCGCGATGGTGCGTGATGGCCAGCTGGTGCAGAACCGCCGCGGCGGTTTCGCCCCGGTGCAGGCCACCAACCTCATCACCGGCGTGGTCATCGCCAACCCGGAAGGCTTCGGCTTCCTGCGTCCGGTGGAGGGCGGGGACGACCTGTTCCTGCCGCCGTATGAAATGCGCAAGGTCATGCACGGCGACCGCGTGCTGGCCAACGTGACCGGCATCGATCGCCGCGGCCGCCGCGAGGGCAGCATCGCCCGCGTGCTCGAGCGCGGCATGACCCGGCTGATCGGCCGCTTCAGCGTCGAGTTCGGTATCAACTACGTGGTGCCCGACGACAAGCGGGTGCAGCGCAACGTGCAGATTCCGCCGGACCAGACCGGCGACGCCCGCGACGGCCAGCTGGTGGTCTGCGAGCTGACCCAGGCCCCGGATACCCGCCGCCCGCCGATCGGCCGCATCATCGCGGTGCTCGGCGACAAGCTGACCGCCTCGCTGATCGTGGAAACCGCCATCCACGGCCATGAACTGCCGTTCGAGTTCCCGCAGGAGGTGCTCAACGAGGCCGCCTCGGTGCCGCTGGTGGTCGAGCCGGCCATGCTGGGCAACCGCGTGGACCTGCGCAGCACGCCGCTGGTGACCATCGACGGTGAGGATGCCAAGGACTTCGATGACGCGGTGTTCTGCGAACCGAATGCCGAAGGCTTCCGCCTGGTGGTGGCCATCGCCGACGTGTCCAACTACGTCCGCCCCGGCACGCCGTTGGATGACGAAGCGCAGAAGCGCGCCACCTCGGTCTATTTCCCGGGTTTCGTGGTGCCGATGCTGCCCGAGACGCTGTCCAACGGCATCTGCTCGCTGATGCCCAAGGTCGACCGCATGTGCTTCGTCTGCGACATGCAGGTGAACCGCGACGGTGAGGTGATCCATTCGCGCTTCTACGAAGCGGTGATGAATTCGCACGCCCGCCTGACCTACAACCAGGTCTGGCAGGCGGTCGGTGAAAACGACCCGGCAGTGCGCAAGGAAATCGCTGCGGTGCTGCCGCAGGTCGAGCGCCTGCACCAGCTGTACAAGGTGCTGGCCAAGGCCCGTACCAAGCGCGGCGCGATCGAGTTCGAATCGTCTGAAGTGCGCTTCGTGCTCGACAACACCGGCGAAGTGACCCAGGCCGGCATGCTGGTGCGCAACGATGCACACAAGCTGATCGAAGAATGCATGATCGCCGCCAACGTGCAGGCCGCGCGCTACCTGCTGCACAAGCAGGTGCCGGCGCCGTTCCGCGACCATGCCAAGCCGCCGGAAGCCAAGTTCGAGGACCTGCTGGAGTTCCTGAAGGAATTCAAGCTGAGCCTGCCGCCGTGGTCGAAAGTGCAGCCGGGCGATTACACCAAGCTGCTGAAGAAGGTGCGCGAGCGCCCGGATGCGGCGCTGCTGGAATCGGTGCTGCTGCGCAGCCAGAGCCTGGCGGTGTATTCGCCGGACAACCAGGGCCACTTCGGTCTGTCGCTGGATGCGTACGCGCACTTCACCTCGCCGATCCGCCGCTATCCCGACCTGCTGGTGCACCGTGCGATCAAGCATGCGCTCAGCGGCGCACCGGCCGAGAAGTACACCTACTCGCCGCGTGAGATGGCCGCGCTGGCGCTGCAGTGCTCCGAACGCGAGCGCCGGGCCGACGAGGCCGAGCGCGAAGTGGACGAACGCTACCGCGCCGCGTGGATGGAAAAGCACGTGGGTGGCCAGTTCGACGGTGTGATCAGCGGCGTGACCAGTTTCGGCCTGTTCGTGGAACTGGACGAATCCAAGGTCAACGGCCTGGTCCACGTGACCCAGCTGCCGCACGACTACTACCAGTTCGATGCCACCCGCAAGACGCTCAGCGGCGAACGCCGTGGCAAGGCCTACCGGCTGGGCGACCGCGTGCGGATCCTGGTGCTCAAGGCCAGCATGGAAGAGCGCAAGATCGACTTCCGCTTGGTCGAGGAGCAGGGCGACGAGGTGGACGAACTGCCGCCGCGTGGCCAGCCAGCCAAGCGCAAGAAGCAGAAGTACTGAAAGACCGGCGTACCGGCCACCGGCCGGTACGCCAGGGCGCGGACACCGGCCGCCCTGCGGCACCCGCGCTACCCCGGCCACCCGGTAGGTGCCGGTGCCGACCATTGGTTGGCACGCGTCCACCGGCACCATGCCTACCCCGATCGGAGCGCACCCATGCCCGTCCTCCCCGAATACAGTGGCGGCTGCCAGTGCGGCGCCATCCGCTTCCACGTTCGCGGCGAACTCACCGACAGTTCGATCTGCCATTGCCGGATGTGCCAGAAGGCCTTCGGCGCTTACTACGCACCGCTGGTGTCGGTGCGCACCGTCGAATTCACCTGGACCCGGGGCGAGCCGCGCCGGTTTGCCTCGTCCAATCTGGTCCAGCGGGGTTTCTGCCCCGACTGCGGCACGCCGCTGACCTACGAAGCGCCGGACGGCATGGCCGTTGCTGCCGGGGCCTTTGACGATCCTGCGCGCCTGCCGCCGACCGTGCAATACGGCACCGAGGCCAAGCTGCCGTTCGTGGATACGTTGGGGTCGCTGCGCGTGATCCGCGACCAGGATGACCCCGAGATGGCCCTGCTGCAGGGCCTGGTCAGCCACCAGCACCCCGACCACGACACCCCCTGACGGCGCCGCGCCGCAGGGTCGGGGCTCCGGCGTGAACGCCCGGCGGGGCAGGCGGGGCCTTGATGCTCTACCATTACCACCCCCTGTACCGGTCGTGCCCCCGCAATGAGCAAGCAAAGCCAGTGGATCGTCGGCGTCAACGCTGTCGCCTCTTCGATCGAGAACGATGCCGAGAACGTCCGCGAGGTGCTGATCGAAGCCAGCGCGAAGAATCCGCGGCTGGTGGAAATCGAAGAGAACGCGCGCCGCAAGGGCATCGACGTGCGCAAGGTCAACACCCAGGCGCTGGATGGCGTGGGCGGTTCGGTGCGCCACCAGGGCGTGGCGGCGCGCTACCAGGCGGCCCGTACCTACGGTGAGAACGAACTGGAAGGCCTGGTCGAGGCCGCCGAGGGCAAGGCCCTGCTGCTGATCCTCGACGAGGTGCAGGACCCGCACAACCTGGGCGCCTGCCTGCGCAGCGCGGCGGCTGCCGGTGCCACTGCGGTGATCATTCCCAAGGACAAGTCGGCCACGGTCAACGCCACCGTGCGCAAGACCTCGGCCGGTGCGGCCGACCGCATCCCGGTGGTGGCGGTGACCAACCTGTCGCGCTGCCTGAAGGACCTGCAGAAGCTGGGCGTGTGGATCTATGGCCTGGCCGGTGAAGCCACTGCCTCGCTGTACTCGATCGATTTGAAGGGCAACGTGGCGCTGGTGCTGGGCGGCGAAGCCGACGGCCTGCGTCGTCTGACCCGCGAAAACTGCGATGGCCTGGTCAAGATCCCGATGCCGGGCGACATCGAAAGCCTGAACGTGTCGGTGGCCACCGGCGTGAGCCTGTTCGAGGCTGTGCGCCAGCGCGGCCTGTAATCCGCCCCCGCGAGGGGGTAGAGCCGACCGTTGGTCGGCTGCTCTACGCGGGGTACGAAAGCCGACCAACGGTCGGCTCTACCGGGGTGGGTCGAAAGCCGACCAACGGTCGGCTCTACCGGGTGGGTCGAAAGCCGACCAACGGTCGGCTCTACCGGGTGGGTTGGCAGCCGGCCAACGGTCGGCTCTACCGGGGTGGGTTGGTAGCCGACCAACGGTCGGCTCTACCTCCGGATGTCAGCCTGCGCTGCCGCCCAATGCCTTGAACAAGGTTACGTCGTTGATCAACTGTCGCTGCCTTACCGAGGCCAGCGACAGCTCCGCATCGCGTCGGGTCTGCTGCGCTTCGAGCCAGGTGCGCAGGTCGGTGGCGCCTACCCGGTAGCGCACTTCGTACATCTTCTCGATCGCAACCGCTTCGTCGTAGGACGCCTGCGAGGCGGCCACCTGCGTGGCGAACTGCGTGCGGGCCGACAGGGCGTTGTCCACCTCCGACAGCGCGGTGTACAGCGTGCGGCGGAAGCCGTTGGCGGCGATCTGGTAGTCGGTACCGGCCAGGCGGGTGTTCAACTGGGCCTGGCGCACATTGAGGAACGGCAGCGACAGCCCGGCACCGAGCGTGGCCACCGGGTTCTTCAGCACGTCCGACAGGGAGGTGGCGCCGGTGCCGACGCTGCCGGTGAGGCTGAGCGCGGGGTAGTACTGGGTGGCGGTCACCTTGATGGTCTTCAGGCTGTTGCGCAGGCGCAGTTCGGCCGCGCGCAGGTCCGGGCGTCGGCCGAGCAGATCGGCCGGCAGGCCTTCGGCGACCACCGGGCTGCCCACACGCGCCAACTGCTGCGGCTCCTCGGACAGCGCCAGCGGCTGGCCGTCCAGCAGCACGGTCAGCGCATTGCGCGCGGCGACACGCTGCTGCTCCAGCGCACTCTGCGCGGCGCGTTGGGCCTCCAGGCTCTGGGCTGCCTGGCGTACTTCCAGGCGCGACACCGCCCCGGCGTCGAAGCGGGCCTGGACCAACTCGCGGGTGCGCTGCAGGCGGTCCAGGTTGGCCTGGCCGGCGGCAATGGACTGGTTGAGGAACGCCAGCGTCCAGTACTGCGTGGCCACGTCGCTGATCACCAGCAGGGCGGTATTCTGCAGGTCTTCCTGGCTGGCCTGGGCTTCCCACTGGGCGATGTCACGCTGGGTGCGCAGGCGCCCCCACAGGTCGATCTCCCATTGCAGGGATACGCCGGCCGAGCTGCCGCGGTTCCAGTCCGCGCTTTGGTCGATCGGGCGGTTGCCGCTGCTGCTGACACTGCCCGACGGCTGCGGCCACAGCGCGTTGTCGGCCAGCCCGGCCTGCAGGCGCGCACGCTGCACCGCCAGCCCGGCCGAGACCAGGTCGGTGTTGGCGGCCAGGGCGCGGTCGATCACGCGGTCCAGGCCCGGGTCACCAAACTGGGTCCACCAGGCATCGCTGCGCACATCCGAGGTCGCCGCATGCGGCTGTTCGGTGACAGCTTGAGTGGGGGTGTTCAAACGGGCATCGCCACGGCCGTAACTGGCCGGCACCGCCGGTGCATCGACCTGGTAGCGGCCGGTGCTGACACACGCCGACAGCGACACGGTGGCGGCGCAGGCCAGCGCCAGCGGACGCAGGCGGGCAAGCAGGAAAGTAGGGGTCTTCATTCGCGCGCCAGCGCCTCCACGGGATCAAGTTGGGCGGCATTGCGCGCCGGAAGGAAGCCGAACGCCACGCCGATCAGGCTGGAGCAGGCGAACGCGGCCACGATGGATGCGGTCGAGAACAGCATCTGGAAGTCCGGGGCGAACTTGCCGAACAGCCAGCCGACCACCAGCGACAGGCCGACGCCGAGCAGGCCGCCCAGCAGGCAGACCAGCACCGCCTCGATCAGGAACTGCTGGCGGATGTCGCTCTGTCGCGCGCCGACGGCCATGCGCACGCCGATCTCGCGGGTCCGCTCGGTCACCGACACCAGCATGATGTTCATCACCCCGATGCCGCCCACCAGCAGCGCGATCGCGGCGATGGCGCTGATCAGCAGCGTCATCGTGCGGGTGGTCTGCTCGATGGTCTGGCGGATCTCGGCGCTGTTGCTCAGGAAGAAGTCCTCGGTGCCATGCCGCATGATCAGCAGCTTGGAAATCGCCGACTGCGCGGCATCCATCGGAGTGGCGTCATCCACGCGCACGGTGATGCTGGAAACATGGCTCTGGCCCAGCATGCGCGACATCACCGTGGTGTAGGGCACCCACACGCTCAGGCTGGTGCTGCCACCGAAGCCGAAACTCTGCCGCTGCGCCACGCCGACCACGCGTACCGGCACGTTGCCCAGCAGGATCACCTGGCCCACCGGGTCTTCGCCGTTGGGGAAGAACTGGGTGCGGGTGTTCTCATCGATGATCGCCACCTGGGCCAGGCTGCGCACCGCATCGGTGTCGAAGAAGCTGCCGGCGATCAGGGTGACGCCCTTGACCCGGAAGAACTGCTCGCCCACGCCGTTGACCTGCGCGGTGGCCGACTGGTTGCGGTAGCGCGCGGTCACCGAAGAGGACACGCTGGGCGTGGCACTGTCGATGTAGCTCTGCCGGCCCAGCGCGTCGGCGTCACTGGCCTTGAGTGTCTGCACCCGCGCCGAGCGCATGTCGCCGAAACCGCGCCCGGGATACACATCGATCGTGTTGGTGCCCAGTGCGCTGATGTTCTGCAGGATCTGCTGCTGCGAGCCATTGCCCATCGCCACCACCGAGACCACCGAGGCGATGCCGATGATGATGCCGAGCATGGTCAGGAAGGTGCGCAGGCGGTGCGCGTTCATCGCCAGCAGCGCCATCCGGAACGCTTCGGTGAAGCGATCACGCGCGGCGCGCCAGCTGTGGCCCTTGCCGGCGGCCACGGTCGGCTGGCGCTGCGCGCGGTAGCTCGGTGCCTTGTCGTTGATACGGTCGGCGATGATTTCGCCGTCGCGGATCTCGATGATGCGCTGGGCATGCTCGGCCACGCTCATGTCGTGGGTGACGATGATGATGGTGTGGCCTTCGGCATGCAGCTCGCCGAGGATGCCCATCACTTCCTCGCCGGATTTGGTGTCCAGTGCGCCGGTCGGCTCATCGGCCAGGATCACCTCGCCGCCGTTCATCAGCGCACGCGCGATCGACACGCGTTGCTGCTGGCCGCCGGAGAGCTGGCCGGGCTTGTGGTTCATGCGGTCGCCCAGCCCGAGCCGCTGCAGCAGTTGTTCGGCGCGCGCGGTGCGCACCGGGCCGGGGCTGCCGGCATACACCGCCGGCACGGCCACGTTGCCGCGCGCGTCCAGGTCGCCCAGCAGGTGGTAGCGCTGGAAGATGAAACCGAAATGCTCGCGGCGCAGCTCGGCCAGTTCGTCGGGCAGCATGCTGCCGGTTTCACGGCCGGCCACCTGGTAGCTGCCACGGGTCGGGCGGTCCAGGCAGCCGAGGATGTTCATCAGCGTGGACTTGCCCGACCCGGACTGGCCGACGATGGCGACGATCTCGCCGGCGGCGATGTCCAGGTTGACGTCACGCAGCACCGCGATGGTTTCATCGCCCGCCGGAAACTCCCGGCGCAGGTCACGCAGCCGCAGCAGCGGCGTGCCGGTGGATGCCGGGGTCATCGACGCGGTCCGCCCATGCCCGGGCCACCGATCCGCATCTGCGCACCGCCGCGGCCGCCACTGCCGCTGCCGCCGGTGGCAGCGCCACCTTCACCCACCACCACCTTCTCGCCTTCCTTCAGCCCGGACAGCACTTCGGCCGTGGCGCCGTTGTTGATGCCGATCTTGACCTTGCGCGGCGTGGGCATGCCGTCGGCATCGGCCACGCGCACCATGTACTGGCCATCGCGGGTCTTCGGGCCCAGGGCCACGGCCGGAATGGTTAGCACGCCCTTGGCCTGCTTGAGCATCACCGACACCTGCGCGGTCATGTCGATGCGCAGCGTGCCGTCGGGGTTTTCCACGTCGAACAGCGCGTTGTAGTACACCGCGCTGCTGGCGCTGGAACTGGACGAGCTGGAGCTGGACGCACTGTCGTTGGCGATCGACGACGGTGCCGGGTTCACCTGGCGCAGGGTGGCGTGGTACTTGCGGTCCGGCTCGCCCAGCGTGGTGAAGTACACCGGCATGCCGGCCTTGATTTTCACCACGTCCGCCTCGGACACCTCGGCGTTGACCGTGACCAGGTCCAGCCGCGCCAGCATCACGATGGTCGGCGCGGTCTGGTTGGCGTTGACGGTGCGGCCTTCCTCGGCCACCACCGCGACCACGGTGCCGTCCATGGGTGCGGTGATGCGGGTATAGGCCAGGTTGGCGCGGGCGGTGCCCAGTTCGGTTTCGCGGCCCTTGATCTGTGCGTCGTAGGACTGGATCTGGGCACGGGCGGTTTTCAGCTTCGCGTCGGCGGCGTCGTATTCGGCGCGCGAGGTGGCCTCGGCGGCCAGCATCTGCTGCTGGCGGGCGAATTCCAGTTCTGCTTCCCGCAGGCTGGCCTGCTGCACCGAGCGCTGGGCCTTGACCTGGTCCAGCGTGGCCTGCGCGTTGAGCACCTGGTTCTGCTGGGTGGTCGCGTCGATCTCGGCGATCAGGTCGCCCTGCTTGACGCTGTCGCCCAGCTGCACCTTCAGCGACTTGATCTGGCCCGAGGCCTGCGCACCCACGCTGACCAGCTTGTAGGCGTCGATCACCCCGGTGGCTTCCACGGTCTGTTCGATGTCCCCGCGGCTGACCGGCGTGGTGGCCAGGGCCGGTGCGGCCGGCTTGCGCAGGGACCATGCGACAATCGCACCCAGCACGGCAATCACGATGATCAACAGCAGCACACGGCCGCGACGGGTGGTGGGCAGGCGGGGCTTCACGATGATCGTCTACTCGGCAGGCCGGTGTGCGGCGTTGTCAGCATTGTGAAGACCGCTTGTCGAACGCTCAACACTCGCCGTGTGTCGCGGCGTAACCAGACCGGGGCCGGTGTGTGTCGTTGTGTGTCCGTGGCGGCCTTTGAAACACGTGTACGTAAACCACTGGATGCGGTTCAGCTCCCGACAGGGGATCATGGCTGCATGGAGACTCCCAACCCAATGCATCGACTGCTGATCGTCGACGACGACAACGACATCCGCCAGCTGCTGGCCGAACAACTGGGCCGTGCCGGCTATCAGGTGAGCACGGCCGGCGACGGCCATGGCATGCGCCAGGTTCTCGAACGCGAGCACGTGGACCTGATCGTGCTCGACCTCAACCTGCCGCGCGAAGACGGGCTTACCTTGTGCCGCGACCTGCGCGCGCGCTCCAACACGCCGGTGATCATGCTCACCGCGCGCAGCGAGCCGATCGACCGTGTGCTGGGTCTGGAGATGGGCGCCGACGATTACCTGGGCAAGCCGTTCGAACCGCGCGAGCTGCTGGCGCGCATCCGCAACGTGCTGCGCCGCACCGAAGCGCTGCCGGCCAACCTGGAACCGCTGGCCATTCGCCGCGCCCGGTTCTCGCACTGGATCTTCGATCTGGAGCATCGCCACCTGCTCGATCCCGATGGCCGTGTGGTGGTGCTGTCCGGGGCGGAGTTCCGGCTGCTGCGGGTGTTTGTCGGGCATGCCAACAAGGTGTTGTCGCGTGAGCAGCTGGTGGCACTCAGCAGTGGCCGCAGCTACGAGTCGCAGGACCGCGCGATCGACCTGCAGGTGAGCCGGCTGCGCAACAAGCTCGCCGACGACGGCGGCAGCGACGGATTGATCAAGACCGTGCGCAACGAAGGGTATGTGCTGGCCACGGCAGTGACCCTGGAATGAATCGCCTGCGCCGGTTCTTCGCCTCGATGGTGGGGCGCCTGTTCGTGATCCTGCTGCTGGGCATGAGCGTGGCCGCGATCGGCGCGACGATGCTGGCTAGTTCAAAGCGCCAGCAGGAGTTCGAGCGGCAGAACCTCAACCGCATTGCCGACCGGCTGCAAGGCTACGTCAACCTGCTCGATGGCAACCCCGAACTGCGTGAGCGCCTGCTCGACAGCGGTGGCCCCAGCGTGCGGCGGCTGCCGCCCGGTGCCCGGGTAGGGCGCCCGGACGCGGCCCTGATGGAAGTGCTGGACGATCGCCCCGGGCCGGTGTCGAGCAGCCAGGTGGCCTTCACCTCGTTCCGTTCCTGCCTGCCCACGCTGCCCGAGCTGCCGCACCCGAAGAAGCCGCGCACCGGCCCGCCGCGTGAGCGCGACCCGGCCTTCATTCCGCCTCGCTGCCGCATGGTGTCGCTGCGCCTGAGCGACGGCACGCCGCTGCAGCTGGCGCTGGATTCGCCGGCGGTGGCGCACAACGGCATCCTGGCCGTGGACCCGCTGTTCCTGACCCTGCTGGTGCTGGCCATCGCGGTGCTGGCCTATATCGTGGCGCGCATGGCCAGCGCGCCGCTGCAACGCCTGGCCGCGGCCGCCGCTGCACTGGGCGATGACCTGCAGGGCGCGCCGATGCCCGTGACCGGGCCGCTGGAAGTGCGTCGTGCCGCCGAAGCGTTCAATGCCATGCAGAAGCGCCTGCAGCGCCACCTTGGCGAACGCACCCAGATGCTGGCCGCCATCACCCACGACCTGCAGACCCCGGTCACCCGGCTGCGCCTGCGGCTGGAGAACGTCGCCGATGAAGCGCTGCGCGAGCGCCTGGTAGGCGACCTGGCCGCCATGCAGGCGCTGATCCGCGAAGGCCTGGAACTGGCGCGCAGTGCCGAGAGCGCCGAGCAACGCGCGGCACTGGACCTGGACTCGCTGCTGGAGAGCATCGTCGAGGATGCGGTGGAAGCCGGCGCCGACGTGCGTTTCGACAAGCCCAGCGGCGCGGTGCTGATGCTGCGCCCGCTGGCCATGCACCGGCTGTTCTCCAACCTGGTGGACAACGCGGTGACCTATGGCCAGTCGGCCCGGGTCAGCGTGGAGCAGGACGCCGAGCGGGTGATCGTGCGGATCCGCGACAGTGGGCCCGGCCTGGACGGGGACGAACTGGAGGCGGTGTTCGACCCGTTCGTGCGGCTGGAGACCTCGCGCTCGCGTGAAACCGGCGGCGCCGGCCTGGGCCTGACCATTGCCCGCGCGCTGGCCGAGAAGGACGGCGCGCGGCTGGTGCTGCGCAACCATCCGCAGGGCGGGCTGGAGGCGGTGGTGGAGTGGCCGGCGAGCCTGCGCGCAGGGGGCAGCCGCGGGGGCTGAGCGGTCTCGACACAAAGTGCTGCGGTTTTGCCTACTATGGGCAACCCCACCGCTTTCTCCCGCATGAGCGCGCCTTTGCCTGTCGGTTGCCATCCCGGTGCATCGCCGCCCGTCCCGCTGTTTCGTTCCCCTGGCCGGTCCTGACGGATGAGCCAAGGGGGGCGTGGTAGCCGGTGGCGGCCGGTACAACTGAACGTTATTCGGCGCCTGGGCGCAGCCTTGCTGTGGGTGTGCCTGTGCGGGGCGTTGTCGTGGCCGCTGGCGGCCCAGGACGGCCCACCGCCGCTGCGCGACTACGCCATCGACGTGTGGACCTCGCGCAACGGCCTGCCGCACAACTCGTTGCGCGACATTGCCCAGACCCCCGAAGGCCACCTGTGGTTCGCCACCTGGGAAGGGCTGGTGCGCTACAACGGCCTGGATTTCACTGTATTCGATCGCAGCACCCGGCCGGGCCTGCGCGACAACGGCGTGGGCGCGCTGCTGGTCGACCGCAGCGGTGGGCTGTGGATCAGTGATTCACGCGGCAACGTGACCCGGCGCGGCAGCGACGGGCGTTGGCAGGTCTACGAGCACCAGCCCGGTACCCCGCAGGTGCTGATCCAGGCCATGCAGATGGACAGCCATGGCCGCCTGTGGCTGCTCTACGAAGGGCAGGGCATCGGCAGCCTCGCGCCGGACGGCCGCATTGAGTACCAGAAGCCGCCCGCCGATGTGCCGATGGCGATGAGCTTCACCAAACTGGTCGTGGACGCGCAGGATCGGGTCTGGGTGGGCACCCTGGACGGACTGGTGGTGCGCGACACCGACGGCGTGCTGCGCCGTGCACCGGACAGCTTCGGGCTGGGGCACGGGCTGGTGTGGCCCTACCGCGGGCCGGACGGGGTGATGTGGATCGTGGCCGGCGAACGCATCTACCGCATGCAGGACGGCGTGCCGCAGCTGCAGCACCGCCTGCCCGGGGTGATGCACATCACCGCGATGCTGCAGGACCGCCATGGCGACCTGTGGCTGGGCACCGAGAACCAGGGCCTGCTGCGGCTGTCGCGGCATGGGCTGGAGCGCCTGCCCACCGGTCTGTCGCTGCCCGGCGGGCGCGTGGTGAGCCTGCGAGAGGATGCCGAAGGCAGCATCTGGGTGGGGGCCAATGGCGGCCTGTACCGGCTGCGCGAAACCTTGTTCAGCAGCTTCACCGAGCGCGACGGGCTCAGTGGCGACTACATCCGCACGGTGCTGGAGGACCAGCAGCGGCAGCTGTGGGTCGGCAGCGCCAGCGGCCTGGACCGGCGCGATGCGCAGGGGCGGTTCTCGCCGGTGGCGCTGCGCAACAGCGGCGGCAAGACGCCCTCGGTGCTCAGCCTGGCCCAGGGCCACGCGCACGACCTGTGGGTCGGCACCTTCGGCGACGGGGTGTTCCGGCTGGATGCCCAGGGCCGCACCCTGCGCAACTACGGCACCGCCGACGGCCTGCCCGGGGGCAACATCCGCGCCATCAGCGTGGACCGCGCCGGCGTGGTCTGGGCCGGCACCCAGAAGGGCGTGGTGCGCATCGATGACCACGGCGTCGAAGTACCGCGCGTGCCGGGCATGCCCGGCGGCCTGATCACCGCCCTGGCCCACGATGCCGACGGTGCGTTGTGGATCGGCACCATCGAGGGCATCCGCGTGCTGCGCGGCAACCGCGTGCAGAGCATCGACCTGGCCCCGCTGGGCGGCGGTCGCAGCGTGTTCGGCTTCCAGCAGGTGGGCGATGCGATGTGGGTCAGCAGCGACCGCGGCCTGTACCGGTGGAAGGACGGCCACCTGGCACGGGTCGGGCTGGAGCAGGGCATGCCGGTGGATACCGTGTTCCAGCTGGTCCCCGACCGCATCGGCAACGTCTGGATCAGCAGCAACCGCGGCGTGCTGCGCACCGACATGGCGATGCTCAACGACGTCGCCGATGGCCGCACCGCGCGGGTCGAGGTGGAGCACTACAACGAGATCGACGGCATGGCCAATTCGCAGGCCAACGGCAGTTCCGGCCCGTC
Source organism: Stenotrophomonas sp. 2619 (assembly GCF_040548725.1). Taxonomy (NCBI): domain Bacteria; kingdom Pseudomonadati; phylum Pseudomonadota; class Gammaproteobacteria; order Lysobacterales; family Lysobacteraceae; genus Stenotrophomonas; species Stenotrophomonas sp. 2619. Next base: position 73,240 of record NZ_JBEPSF010000001.1, read on the forward strand.
GGCCATCCTGCGCCAGGACGGCACGTTCTGGGTGGTGACCGCGGGCGGCCTGAGCATGGTCGACCCGCTGCGCCTGCAGCGCTTCCGCGAGCGCCTGGCACCGCCGGCGGTGATTGAAAGCGTGCAGGTCGATGGCAAGCCGCTGCACTGGCAGGGCGCCAACCACAACAGCATTCCCGGTGGACGCCGGCTCAGCGTGAGCTATGTCGGCCTGAGCTACCTGATGTCCGAGCGGATCCGTTACCGCACCCGGCTGACCGGCCTGGACAAGGGGTGGATCGAGCGCGGCCAGCAGCGCAGCGTGGAGTTCATCGGCCTGCCGCCGGGGGATTACACCCTGCACGTGTCCGCCGCGCACCCCGGTGGCAGCTGGAGCGACAGCGAGGCGGTGTGGGAGTTCACCGTTGAACCGTTCCTGTGGCAGCGCCGCAGCGTACAGGTGGTGGCCGCGCTGCTGCTGTTGGGCGGTCTGATCGCGCTGTACCTGTACCTGATCCACCGCTACAAGGCCAGCAACGTGCGCCTGGCGCAGAAGGTGGACGAAGCCACCCGCGACCTGCAGGCGCAGACGGTGAACCTGCAGGCGTTGAACCAGGAAAAGACCGAACTGGCCGACCGGTTGGCGGTGCAGGCCGAGCAGTTCGGCCGCCAGGCACGCGAAGATGCCTTGACCGGGTTGCCGAACCGGCGCGCCTTCGATGAAGCACTGGCGCGCGACTTCGCCCGCTCCCAGCGCAGCGGCCACCCGCTGTGCCTGGTGGTGCTGGACATCGACCACTTCAAGGAAGTCAACGACCAGCACAGTCACAGCGTGGGCGACGTGGTGCTGGTGGAAGTGGCGCGCGTGATCGCCTCGGCCTGCCGCGATTCGGACATGCCCGCGCGTACCGGCGGCGAAGAGTTCACGCTGCTGCTCAACGACACCCGCCTGGCCGAAGCGGCGCAGGTATGCGCGCGCCTGCGCGGGCTGTTCCATGACCACCCGGACTGGGCCGGCGTGCCGGGCCTGAAGGTGACTTTCAGCGCGGGCCTGGTGGAACTGGACGCCGCCGACCGCACCCCGATGCTGCTGTACCAACGCGCCGACCGCGCGCTGTACCGGGCCAAAAGCGAAGGCCGCGACCGCACCGCCATCGGGTAGAGCCGACCGTTGGTCGGCTGCCGTTCGCGACACCGCACGCACGCCACACCGCGTGCAGCCGACCAACGGTCGGCGCTACCTTCGGGAGGTGTGTCGTGTGTGGAAACGCAGCCGACCAACGGTCGGCTCTGCGGTGCTCGGGGTTACCGCGGCCAGGCGTTGGCGATGGTGCAGAACAGCTTGGCGGTCTGCTCGGTGTCGTACACCGCGCTGTGTGCCTCGTCGGCGTCCCACCCCAGTCCCGCGGCGGCGGCGGCGCGGGCGAGGACGGTCTGGCCGTACGCGATGCCGGCCATGGTGACGGTGTCGAACACACTGAAAGGATGGAACGGGTTGCGCTTGTGGCCCACCCGGTTCACTGCGGCATTGACGAAGCCCAGGTCGAAGTGCGCGTTGTGCCCGACCAGGATCGCGCGCTGGCAGCCGTACTTCTTCACCGCCGCACGCACCGGCGCGAAGATATGGTCCAGCGCGTCCTTCTCGGACTTGGCCAGGCGGAACGGGTGGTCGAGGATGATGCCGGTGATTTCCAGCGACTTCGGGTCGATCTCCAGGCCCTCGGCCGGGATCACGTGGGCGCTGGCGGTCTGGCCGGGGTACAGCAGCCCGTTTTCATCCATCTCGATCGGCACGGCGGCGATTTCGAGCAGCGCATTGCGGTTGCAGTCGAAGCCGCCGGTTTCCACGTCGATCACTACCGGCAGGAAGCCGCGGAAGCGCTGGGACATGGCCAGGTTCACTGCCGGGGCAGCAGGCGCCGGAGCGGCGGTGGGGGGCAAGGCGGCATCTGTCATGCGGGGATTCTAGCAGAGGGGGGCTGTACGCCCCCGCGCTCAGGCCAGTGCAGGCGTGCGTGCCAGGCAGCGCTGCAGCAGCCGGTCCAGGCTCAACGGGCCGGCCCCCTGCAGGGCCAGCGGTAGCAGCATGGCCATGAACAGCACGGGCAGCTTGAAGTTGCCAAAGCCCTGGTCGGTAATGGCATAGCCCATCGCCAGCTCGCCCAGCCCGTCCCAGTGCATGGGCCAATGCACGGCGGCGGTGGCCACCACGGTCAGCACCAGCAGGCCGCTGGCGGCCATGCGCGTGCCCAGGCCGACCAGCAGGCAGGCCGCGCCCACCAGCTCGAACCACGTGGCCAGCTGCCAGTTGATGCTGGCCGGCACCTGGTCGAAGGGAAACGGGAACGCCTGCTGCAGGTCGCCGAACCAGTTGCTGCCGTGCAGTTTCTCGCGGCCGGATTCGAAGTACTCCCAAGCCATCAGCAGGCGCAGACCCAGCGGGGCAATCCACGGGCCGAGCGGGTCCAGCCGGCCGCGCAGGGCGGCCAGGTACGGTGTCTTCATCGATGACGTCCTTTGTGGGGAATCAGGAAGCGGGAGGGGCCGGCCCGATCACGCCGCTGCCGAGGAACTGGTGCAGCAACGCCGCGCCGGGGGGGAGCAGCGTATCGGCGGCCAGGCCGTGGGCCAGGGCAAGCTGTTGCAGGTGCCACGTACCGGTATGGCCGGGCTGCTGACCGATCTGCTCCAGCACCTGCGCGGCCATCGGGCTGATGGTCGCAAACCGGACCTGCCCATCCGGGTCACGCCGCACCAGCAGCCCGGTGGGGGCGTCGCCGGGCGCGAGGGGAGCATCGTCGCTGCCCAGCCGGTGCACCGCCCAGTGGTACAGCAGCGGCCACGCCAGCGGCGAACGCTGCAATGGGGCGTGCATCGGGTCCAGCCCGGGCGTGGCCGGCAGCGGTTGGGCATCCAGTTGGTACAGCGCGGTTTCCACCCACTCGTAGTGGGCCAGTTCGGACAGCGCGGGGTGCGGCAGCGTCGGCTGGGCCTGCAGCCACTGCACGAACTCGGCGGCCAGTTCGGTGAACAACGGGGTCTGCGCGCGATGTCCGGCCACGAAGCGGCGCACCAGCACGGTCCATTCGGGGTCGCCAAGCAGCTGCACGCAGACCGGAAAACCGGTGCCCAGCAGGCCCAGAATGGTGTTGAACACCAGCCGCCGGTAGACCGCCAGCCGCCGTGCATCCAGGCCGGCGGGCGAGGCAACGCGGGCCGGGTCGCGCAGGTGGGTGGTGAATGCCCGCTGCTGGGCGTGCAGGCGGGCCGGGGCGTCAGTCACGGTCGGCTCCGGCGTGTGCGGCCATCAGCTGGCGGATGGTGCGCAGTTCGTCGCGCAGTTCGGGGTAGGGCGGGAAGTTGAAGTCGCGTTCGAGCAGGGTGGGGCGTGCACCGATGCGCGCGTAGGTGCGGGCCAGCAGGTCCCAGACCGGGTCGATCACGGCGCTGCCGTGGGTGTCGATCTTCAGGTCCTCGGCTTCGTCCAGGTGGCCGGCCACGTGCAGGCAGACGATGCGCTGGGCGGGCAGTCCGGCGATGAACGCGTCGGCGTCATAGCCGTGGTTGCAGGCATTGACGTAGACGTTGTTGACGTCGAGCAGCAGGTCGCAATCGGCTTCGGCGAGCACGGCGTTGGTGAAGGCCAGTTCGTCCATGGCCGGTTCGGGGGCCAGGTAGTAGGAGACGTTTTCCACCGCGATGCGCCGGCCCAGAAGATCCTGTACGCGGGCGATGCGTGCGGCGGTGTGGCGCACGGCTTCCTCGGTGAAGGGGATGGGCAGCAGGTCGTAGAGGTGGCCATCGTCGCTGCAGTAGCTGAGGTGTTCGCTGTACAGCGGTACCCGGTGCTGGTCGAGGAAGCGGCCGACCTGTTCAAGCAGGTGGGTATCCAGTGGCGCGGTGCTGCCCAGCGACAGGGACAGGCCGTGGCAGCTCAGCGGGTAGCGTTGGGCGAGGTCGGCCAGGGCGTCGCCGGCAGGACCGCCCACGCCGATCCAGTTTTCCGGCGCGCATTCGAGGAAGTCGAGGTCGCCGGCCGGGGCATCGCGCAGGGTCTGCAGCAGTGCGCGGCGCAGGCCCAGTCCGGTCGCTGCCGCAGGCAGCGGCGACCGGTGACTGCCCGGGGCGATGGGGTCAGTGCTTGGCACCGCACTTGCCTTCGCCGCACTTGCCTTCGGCGGCCTTCTTGTCGCCGGCAGTCTTGGTCTTGGCGTCGGTGCCCTTGCCCTTGTCGGCGCCGCACTTGCCTTCGCCACACTTGCCTTCGGCGGCCTTGGTACCGGTTGCGGTGGCGGTCTTGGTGCCGGTCTTGTCGCCATGGGCGCCACACTTGCCTTCACCGCATTTGCCTTCGGCGGTCTTGGTGGCAGCCTGTCCGGCAACGAGGTAGCCCTGGGCCAGGTCGGTCATGCTCAACGCAGACGCCGAGGCGGTGGCGCCGAGGCCGGCGGCGAGTGCGGTGGCGGCCAGCAGGGACAGCGAACGGGTAGGGTTGCTCATCAGGTGGTGCTCCTTGGTATGGGCCGGGGCCCGGGATGGCTGCGTGGGGGCAGCAGGTGCGGCCATGGTGGGCCGGCCCGGCTCAACGAATCCTCACACAGGATTCAATGTTTCGTGAAGTGTGGGGGGTGTGTTTTTTTTAGAAGCAAGAATCTGGAGCAACAGCAACAGCAACAGCCGCTGGTGCGAGCTGGGTTGGCTTGGCGGGTACGGGTGGGTTGGCGGGACACGCCGCAAGTACGTCCGTGTAGGCTCGTGAGCGCCATCCATGGCGCCCAACGGTCCCGCCAACCCACCCGTACCCACCTTGTGACAGTAGGCCGGTGCGCAATGAAAAAGCAGCGGCTTTCCCCGCTTGCCATGCTCCGCAGTGCGCCGCCTCTTCTGTGGCTGCCAGCCAAGTGTCTAGGGTGGGGGTGTGTGGGTTCGCGGGACCGTTGGGCGCCATGGATGGCGCCCACGAGCCTCCAGGGATGGATTTACGGCGTGTCCCGCGAACCCACACGCCCCCGCCCAGCTCGGTATAGCCAGGAGACTGCAGCGGTTGAGCTCCATCTTTGGCGGTCACGGAAGCCCGAAACGAAAAAAGCCGCCACCCGAAGGCAGCGGCTTTTTGCTTTTCTGCAGCCAGGTCGATCAGACGTGATCGGTGCTGCTGGTTTCGTCGCGCTTTTCGCGGGGCGGGAGTACCTGCTCGCCGTGTACCAGGAACCACACGTTCTCGGCGATGTTGGTGGCGTGGTCGCCCACCCGTTCCAGGTTCTTGGCCATGAACAACAGATGCGTGCACGGGGTGATGTTGCGGGGGTCTTCCATCATGTACGTCAGCAGCTCGCGGAACAGCGCGGTGTACTGCGCGTCGAGCCGTGCATCGTCGTCGCGCAGTGCCAGCGCGGCGGCTGCGTCGTTGTCGCGGTAGGCCTCGATTGCGCGGCGTACCTGCTGTGCGGCCAGCCGGCCCAGTGAGCGCAGGCCCTGGATCTGCGGCAGCGGCGGCACCTTGCTCAGCGCGATCGAACGCTTGGCCACGTTCGCGGCGTAATCGCCGATGCGCTCGATATCGGCGGGGATGCGCAGGCCCGCCAGGATCTCGCGCAGGTCGCGTGCCATCGGCCCGCGCAGGGCAAGACGCATCACGTCGTGGCTGATCTGCTGCTCCAGCCCGTCAATCGCCTCGTCGTTGGCGATGATGCGCTGGGCCGCGTTCTCGTCGCGCTTCTCGATCACGTCCATCGACGCCTCGAGCTGGGCGACCGCCATCTCGCCCATGCGCACGATCTCGGCCACCAGCCGCTGCTGCTCTTCGTCGTAGCTCTTGACGATATGGTCGTTGGGAATGCTCATGCGGGTGTAATCCAAAGGTTCGTGGCCGGGATCAGCCGAAACGGCCGGTGATGTAGTCTTCGGTCTGCTGCTTGTTGGGCTGCGAGAAGATCACTTCGGTGCGGTTGTGTTCGATCAGGTCGCCCAGGTACATGAAGGCGGTGTAGTCCGACACGCGCGCGGCCTGCTGCATGTTGTGGGTCACGATCACGATCGTGTAATCGTGCTTGAGTTCTTCCACCAGCTGCTCGATGCGGCTGGTGGAAATCGGGTCCAGCGCCGAGGTCGGCTCGTCCAGCAGCAGCACGTCCGGGCGCAGGGCCACCGCACGGGCAATGCACAGACGCTGCTGCTGGCCACCGGACAGGCCCAGCGCGCTCTGGTTGAGCTTGTCCTTCACCTCGTCCCACAGCGCGCCCTGGCGCAGCGCCTGCTCGACGCGCACCGCCATGTCGGCCTTGGACAGCTTCTCGTGGTGGCGGATGCCGTAGGCCACGTTCTCGAAGATCGTCATCGGGAACGGCACCGGCTTCTGGAACACCATGCCCACCTTGCTGCGCAGGCGGTTCATCGGGTACTTCGGCGACAGGATGTTCTCGCCGTCCAGCAGCACCTCACCGCGCGCTTCCATCTTGGGGTACAGCGCGTAGATGCGGTTGAAGATGCGCAGCAGCGTGGACTTGCCGCAGCCGGACGGACCGATCAGGGCGGTGACGCGCTTTTCGGGGATCTCCAGCTCGATGTTCTTCAGCGCATGGAACTTGTCGTAGTAGAAATCCAGCCCACGCGCGGCCAGCTTGATCGGCGCCGGGGTCTGCAGGTTTTCATGCGAGGCCGGGACCACGATGCGCTGCATCGGCACGGCGTTGGAAAGATCGTTCATGGCGATATCCGCGGAAAGGTCAGTCATGGGAGATACGGTTGCGCAGCAGGATGCCGCGCGCGGAGAGGCTGACCAGCAGCACGAACACGGTCAGCACCAGCGCGCCGGCCCAGGCCAGCACCTGCCAGGATTCATACGGGCTGCCGGCGAACTGGTTCATCACCACCGGGACCGAGGCCATCGGCTGGAACACGTTGCTGTTCCAGTACTGGTTGCCGAAGGCGGTGAACAGCAGCGGCGCGGTTTCACCGGAGATGCGGGCCAGTGCCAGCAGGATGCCGGTGATGATGCCGGCGGCGGCACTGCGGTACAGCACCTGCACGGTCACCTTCCACTGCGGGATGCCCAGCGACAGGGCGGCTTCGCGCATCTGCGACGGCACCAGGCGCAGCATTTCATCGGTGGTGCGCACCACTACCGGCAGCACGATGAAGGCCAGCGACAGCGCACCGGCGAAGGCCGAGAACTGCCCGCCGGTCTGCATCACGTACAGCGTGTAGACGAACAGGCCGAGCACGATGGACGGCGCCGAAAGCAGGATGTCGTTGACGAAGCGGACCACCGTGCCGGCCTTGCGGAAGTTGCCGTACTCGGCCAGCCAGGTGCCGGCCAGCACACCCAGCGGGGTGCCGATGGCAATGGCCAGGCCGCACATCACCGCGCTGCCGAAGAACGCATTGGCCAGGCCGCCTTCCTGCATCGGCGGTGGCGTCATCTTGGTGAACAGATCCAGGTTGATCCCGGCCAGGCCCTTGGAGGCCAGCGTCCACAGGATCCAGCCAAGGAAGAACAGGCCGAAAAGCGCGGTCAGGCAGGACATCAGCAGCGCGACCACGTTGACGATGCGGCGGCGCAGGTACAGGGGCTGGGAAGAGTGCGTAGCGACGGTGGACATCAGTTGCCCTCCTTGCGGGACAGACGCATCAGCATCAGGCGGGCGATTGCCAGCACCACGAAGGTGACGATGAAGAGCACGAAGCCGAGCAGCAGCAGCGCCGAGCGGTAGGTTTCGGTGGCTTCACCGAAGTCGTTGGCGATCAGTGCGGCAATGGTGGTGCCCGGTTCCAGCAGCGACGGCGACAGGCGCACGCTGTTGCCGATCACGAAGGCCACCGCCATGGTTTCGCCGAGCGCGCGGCCCAGGCCCAGGAAGATGCCGCCGATCACCGCCGAGCGGGTGTAGGGCAGCACGATGTCCCAGCTGACTTCCCACTTGGTGGACCCCAGCGCATAGGCCGATTCCTTCAGGCGGGTCGGCACGGTGAGGAACACTTCGCGCATCACCGAGGAAATGAAGGGGATGACCATGATGGCCAGCACGAAGCCGGCGGTAAGCACGCCGATGCCCAGCGGCGGGCCCTGGAACAACGGGCCGATGATCGGCATCGTGCCCAGGTGGTCGTTGAGGAACGGAGTGACGTACTCGGTCATCACCGGGACCAGCACGAACAGGCCCCACATGCCGTAGATGATCGAGGGGATGCCGGCCAGCAGTTCGATGGCGGTGCCGACCGGGCCACGCAGCCAGCGCGGCGCCACTTCGGTGAGGAAGAAGGCGATGCCGAAGCTCACCGGCACGGCGATGACCATCGCGATCAGCGCGGTGACCAGGGTGCCGTAGATGGGCGCGAGCGCGCCGAATTTGTTTTCGACCGGATTCCATTCGGACGAATAGAAGAAGCTCAGGCCCTGCTCCTGCAGGGCATGGCGGCCGCCCCACAGCATCGAGAGCGCGGCGCAGGCCAGGGCCACCAGCACCAGGATGACGGTGGCGATCAGGACCCAACGGAACAGTTTGTCGTTGCGGGCGTCGCGCAGGTCGCGGATGGACGGTGCGGGAACAGGCTGGGCAATGGCATTCATGGGAAAAGGCGGGGGCCGTAAGAAGAGGGGTAGTGCCGGGCCATGCCCGGCAACACAGGTGCAGCGTGGTGCTGCCGGGCAGTGCCTGGCACTACGACCGCTCAGGCCCGCGACGCGCGCGGGCCTGGCTGTTTCACTTGAACTCGGCCGTCCAGTAGGCCTCGATCTGGGTTACCAGCTCGGCCGGCAGCGGCACGTAATGCAGTTCGTTGGCCTGCTTCTGGCCGTTCTCGAAGGCCCACTTGAAGAACGCCAGGGTTTCCTTGCTGCGCTTGGCATCCTTGGGCTGCTTGTGCATCAGCATGAAGTTGGTGGCGGTGATCGGCCACGCCTGGTCACCCGGGGCGTTGGTGATGACCAGGTTGAAGTCCTTGGCGCTGGCCCAGTCGGCGCTGGCAGCGGCCGCGGCGAAGGTTTCGGCGCTCGGCTGCACCCAGTTGCCGGCGGCGTTCTGCATCGAGGCATACGGCATGCCGTTCTGCAGGGCGTAGGCCAGTTCGACGTAGCCGATGGAACCCTTGATCTGCTTCACGTACGAGGCCACGCCTTCGTTGCCCTTGCCGCCCACGCCATCGGGCCACTGCACCGAGGTGCCTTCGCCGACCTTGCTCTTCCAGTCCGGGCTGACCTTGGACAGGTAGTTGGAGAAGTTGAAGGTGGTGCCCGAGCCGTCGGAGCGGTGGACCAGGGTGATCTTGCCGTCGGGCAGCTTGACGCCCGGGTTGGCGGCAACGATGGCCGGGTCGTTCCAGGTCTTGACCTTGCCCAGGAAGATGTCGGCCAGCAGCGCGCCGCTGAGGCGCAGCTTGCCGGCTTCGAGGCCGTCGATGTTGACCACCGGCACCACGCCGCCGATCGCCGACGGGAACTGGCCGAGACCGGCCTGGGCCAGTTCTTCGCTGCTCAGCGGCTTGTCGGAGGAACCGAAGTCGACGGTACGGGCCTTGATCTGCGCGATGCCACCGCCGGAACCGATCGACTGGTAGTTGATCTTGGCGCCGGTGGCGGTGTTGTAGTCGGCCGACCACTTGGACACCAGCGGGAAGATGAAGGACGCGCCGGCACCGGAAATTTCAGCGGTCAGGCGATCACCGGCCGCAGGCGCAGCGGCGGGAGCGTCGGCAGCCGGCGCGGCGGCCTGGCCTTCGGCGCCCGGCTTGCAGGCGGAAAGACCCAGCGCGATGGCCAGGGAAAGGGCGGTCAAGCCAGCCGTGTGCAGTTTCATCGGTCACTCCGTAGCGGGATAGGGGCCGGTCTTTCCGGCGACGCTGCTATGAAATGATGTTTTTGTTACAGCCGTATGACGGTGTGACCGGGTGCACGTGGAGGCCTTGTGGGGCTTGGGTTTTGGTCGAATTCTCAAGGGGAGAGCGTGAAGCCTGGCGGGCAACCTGCGCCTGGGCTGGGCGGGGAGGAGTGGGTTCGCGGGACACGCCGTGAACCCATCCATGGGGGCTCGTGTACGGCATCCATGCCGTACACGGTCCCGCGAACCCACTCCTCCCCGCCCCTGACAGTTGGCCGGAGGCCGTGGATAGGCCAAAGGCAAGACCCTCAACGTCAGACATCCATCCCGGCATCCAGATTTCAGACGTCAGAACAGAACAACTCAGATCCAACCGCATTGCCGCTTCATTGCGCAGGCGCTTTTGCTGAAGGGCCAGGAAACTGTCGGGGGCTGGTGGGGGTGGGCAGCCGGGGCCCTCCATCGCATGGATGCGATGGCGGAGCTTACAAGGGTGAGGGCGCATTGCTTGCGAGGCACTGCCTCGCATGCGTCCGAACGCACAGCCGCCGGCGGCTGGGCCGGGCCGCGGAGCGGGACTTGCAGCGTGCCCTGGCTGCCCACCCCCACCAGCTCAGCCAGCAGAACCGACCCCGCACGTCGCCAAGCTCTGGCTCCGGCTCCAGCTCTGGCTCCAGCTCTGGGCTTTTCAGCTTCTAAAAAACAAACCCCACAAAAAGAAAAGGCGCGGATCTTTCGATCCGCGCCCGGCGGCGGCAGGGGGAGAGAGGACCTGCCGCCGCCATTGCCTCGTTGTTGCCCGATCAGTACTTCAGGTTCTGCGACCAGTAGGTCTCGATCTGCTTCACCAGCGTGTCCGGCAGCGGCACATAGTCCAGCTGCTTGGCCTGCGCATCGCCGCTCTTGTAGATCCAGCGGAAGAACTCCTGGGTCGCCTTCGCGCTGGCCACGTTCTTCGGCTGCTTGCGCACCAGAATGAAGTTCGTCGCCGTGATCGGCCAGGCTTCCGCGCCCGGGGCGTTGGTCATCACCAGGTAGAAGTCCTTCGCGCTGGCCCAGTCGGCGCTGGCGGCGGCCGCGGCGAACGACGTATCGCTCGGCAGCACCACCTTGCCCGACGCGTTCTTCATCGCCGCGTAGGACATCTTGTTCTGCAGCGCATACGACAGCTCGACGTAGCCGATACCGCCCTTGATCTGCTTCACGTACGCGGCAACGCCTTCATTGCCCTTGCCACCGATGCCCACCGGCCACTGCACCGAGGTGCCTTCGCCGACCTTGCTCTTCCACTCCGGGTTCACCTTGGACAGGTAGTTGACGAAGTTGAAGGTGGTGCCCGAACCATCGGAGCGGTGCACGACCGTGATCTTGCCATCGGACAGCTTCACGCCCGGGTTCAGGGCCGCAATCGCCGGGTCGTTCCAGGTCTTGATCTTGCCCAGGAAGATGTTGGCCAGCGTCGGGCCATCCAGCTTCAGCGCACCCGGCGCGATGCCGGCCACGTTGATCACCGGCACCACGCCGCCGATCACCGACGGGAACTGGGCCAGACCAGCCGCGGCCAGCTCTTCCGGCTTCAGCGGGGCATCGGACGAACCGAAATCGACCGTCGCCGCCTTGATCTGGGCGATACCACCACCCGAACCGATCGACTGGTAATTGACCTTCTTGCCGGTCGCGGTGTTGTAGTCGGCCGACCACTTGGACATGACCGGATAGATGAACGAGGCGCCCGCGCCGGTCACATCGGCGGCATTGGCGGCGAACACGGACGACGCGGCGAGGACGGCAACGGCGGCGCGCGACTTGAAGGCGTGGATCACGGGGTGGCTCCTGGGATGGATGACGGTGCGGGGTGTCCCGCCCGGTGCTCATTCCATAACGGTTCGATGACAGCGCAGCGTCTGTCATATGACCGCACCGTGACATGCGTCATGAGGTGCCCGTCACAACGGGCGCAGTGCCTCCGGAACCGCGTACTGGCGCCCGTCGTGGCGCAGGACGTAGCGCCCGGTGTCCACCGGCGTGTCCTGGTCGCGGCACTGCCCGCCGTCCATCCAGCTGCGGCTGGTCACGCGGCGCTCGCTGACGATCAGTTCGGCCAGACCGTGCCGCGGCGGCCGGCCCACCGAGAGCGTGCGTGTCATGTCGATGGACTCGCCCGCGCAGCGCGTATCCCACTCGGCCTGGTAGCGGCGCGTCACCAGCGGCGGGCTGAGTTCGTGCAGGTCGGTGCCCTGCATCGCCAGCAGCCACAGCTGCTCCTCGCTGAAGGGGTTGGGGCCGGAGCCATTGCGCCGCTGCAGGCGCAGCCCGAACGCCAGCGTGTCGGCAGACAGCTGGTAGCGCGCGGTATCCAGGCGCATGCCGTCGAAGAACACCGCGTCGCTGTCCAGCGCGCCTGTCAGCACCGTCCAGGCGCGCGGTGCCAGCGTGTCGCTGTCGATCACCATCACCTCCACGTCGCCATCGCGGGAATCGCTGTCGCCGCCATCGCGCCAGACCGGCGTGGCCAGCAGGGTCAGCCCGGGACGGGCCGGCCAGCGCCGGCAGACACTGCCGGTGGTGTCCCGGGTGTAGCCGGCGCGATCGGGCAGCACGTTGCCTGCCCGTTCCAGGTACGCCTGGTGCGCCGCCGCCTGGGCTTCGTGGCAGTCCTGCGCACGCGCGGGCAGGGCGGCGCCGCACAGGGCAGCCAGCAACACCAACAGGGCACTACGCATCGACACATCCACAGGGCAGGGGGCGCCCAGCATACGCGCCCGGGGTGCCCGGCATTGCGTGAAAACGCGACGCAACCGGGGTGCTCGGCATTGCGTGACAACGTGACGCAACCGGGGTGCCCGGCATTGCGTGACAACGCGACGCAACCGGGGTGCCCGGCATTGCGTGACAACGCGACGCAACCGGGGTGCCCCGGCATTGCGTGACAACGCGACGCAACCGGTAGAGCCACCCCATGGGTGGCTGCGCAGACAAAGACCGGGGTGGCTGCGCAAACTACGCAGACAAAAAAGGGCGCAGCCCAAGCTGCGCCCTTTCCATCACACATCTGCCGCCACGCTTACCAGAAGAACTGCAGGCGCGCTTCGAGGATGTTCGGGTCGTCGTTGACGAACGCACGCGCGGTCGAGTTGTACTTCTTGCTGTCCACCATCACGTAGTTCAGCGCGAACTTGGTGTTGGAGCGCCAGTAGTAGTTCACGCCCACGGTCCAGATGTCCATCTTGCCGCCGAGCACGCCGTCGACGATCGGCGGACGGCCGGCCACCGGGTTGGCGTTGACGTTGCCGTCGTTCAGATCCATGTGGTCGTAACGTGCGCCCAGCTGCCACATGCCGCGGCCCGGCTCGTCCGGCAGGCCGGTGGTCGGGGTGCCGCCCTTGTAGCCCCAGGTTTCGCCGGTGATGTTCCACAGGCCGCTGACGTAGAAGCCGTCGCTGGTGTAGTTGTCGCGGGTGTAACGCTTGGCCTTGCTGGTGTAGTACTCGGCCTGGGCCTTGAACGGGCCGCCGATGTACATCGCTTCGGCACCGATCGTGCTCACGCGGTCGGTGTCCAGCAGGTTGCCGCTGTCGACCAGGCGCGCGGTGGCCAGGTCGGCGTTGGGACGGGCGCGCACGCGCAGGGTGTCCGCGTCGGTGTCGTAGTCCACATAGCTCAGGCCGAAATGCAGCACCTGGCCCTTGTCATTGATCGGCGCCCAGGTACCGCGCGCGCCGTATCCGCTACCGTGGGCCAGGTTGCGGGTCAGCTCGCGACCGAAGGCGCTGGCGGTCACCGACCAGTTGTTGTCGCCGATGCTGTAGGCACCGCCGAGGCGACGGGCCACCGCGTAGGTATTGGTGACGGCCGCCTTGGAAATGAAGTCGTTGTTCTTGGTGCTGGACAGTTCTTCCAAGCTGTTGGGCTGCTTGAACTGGCCGAACTGCACGAAGTGGTTGGCGTTGCCGGCCAGCTTGTACTTCAGGTTGGTGTCCAGGAACTTGTCGGCCTTGGCGTCGTAGCCGACCACCCATTCGATGTTGCCCGGGCCCTTGCCCTTGAGCACCAGTTCGGCGCGGCGCAGTTCGAACTCGCTGTCCTTGCCGTTGCCGGCATCACCGCCGTTGAGGTCGGTCAGGTCGTTGTCGAACCAGTTGCCGTCGGCCTGGACCAGGCCTTCGAAGGTGATCTCCGAACCGCCGATCACATCGATGGCCACTTCGGCGTGGGCAGCCGGGACGAACAGCGCAGCCGCAACAGCCGCGGTCAGGAGTTGGCGATGCAGTTTCATGGAGAGGAGCCTTGCAGGCAGGTGGGAAGATGCTGCGCAGGCTAATTAGTGAAGATTGCGTAAATATGACAGTTTCAGGCAAACCGACGGCCGGCCCGGGTCAGGCGCCGTCAGGGGTTGCCATTGATGCCCGACGCAGATGACCGCCGGGTTGCGTGCAGATGGCAGTCGCCGTGCCGCGTCAGGCGGCGGTTTTCTGCTTGAACCGGCATAGGTCGCGGATGACGCATTGCGGGCAGTCCGGCTTGCGTGCCTTGCACACGTAGCGGCCGTGCAGGATCAGCCAGTGGTGCGCATCGAGCAGGAACTCGGCCGGGATCACCTTCACCAGCAGGTCCTCCACCGCGCGCACGTCCTTGCCCGGGGCCAGCCCGGTGCGGTTGGACACGCGGAAGATATGGGTGTCCACGGCCATCACCGGTTCGCCGAAGGCGGTGTTGAGCACCACGTTGGCGGTCTTGCGGCCCACCCCGGGCAGCGCCTCCAGTGCGGCACGGTCGCGCGGGACCTCGCCGCCGTGCTGGTCGATCAGCATCGCGCAGGCGGCGATCACGTTCTTGGCCTTGGCGTTGAACAGGCCGATGGTGGCGATGTATTTCTTCAGGCCGTCTTCGCCCAGCGCAAGCATCGCCTGCGGCGTGTTGGCCACCGGAAACAGCTTGCGGGTGGCCTTGTTGACGCCCACGTCGGTGGCCTGCGCAGACAGCGCGACGGCCACCAGCAGCTCGAACGGCGAGCTGTACTCCAGTTCGGTCTTCGGGTGCGGATTGAGTTCGCGCAGGCGCGTGAACATTTCGATCACGTCGGCCTTGGGCATGCGCGCGCTGCGCGGCGCAGGCTTGGCCGCCGGGGTGCTCTTCATCGTGCTCATCAGGAGGTCTTGCCGGCGGCCTTGGCTTTCGCGCGCGCCAGGATCGCGGCGGCGGCCGGCGGCAGGGCCGGCTTCAGTTCGGGGGTGGGGGCAGGGGGCGCGCGGCGCGCCTCGCGTTCGGCGGCGCGGCGGGCCAGCCGCTGCGTGCGCTGCTGGTAGCGCGCACGCGCGGCCCAGGCGCGGTGCAGCTGCTGCTGGGCCTGCAGCAGGCGCGCGGCAAGATCCGGGTGGCCCGGCAGCAGTGCGGCATCACCCGGTGACGGCACGTAGTCCATCAGGCCCGCTGCCAGCGCAGCGTCCAGATCGTCGTCGAGCACCAGCAACAGCAGGCGCGCGGGCAGGGCAGGTGCGGCGTGCATGGCTCAGCGGTTCTGGAACACCGGCGGGCGCCGGGCAAGGAAGGCGGCGGTGCCTTCGCGCATGTCCTCGGTGGCGAACATGAGACCGAACTGCGCGCTTTCGTATTCCAGGCCTTCGCCCAGCGCGCATTCGCCGCCCACGTGGATCGCATCCAGGATGCCGCGCAGCGCCAGCGGCGCGGCCTTGGCCAGCTGCACTGCAAGCGCGTCCACCCGCGCGTCGAGCGCATCGGCGGCCACCACTTCATTGACGATGCCCAGCTGCAGGGCGCGCGCGGCGGCGATCGGGGTGCCCAGCAGGCACAGTTCCAGCGCGGCGGCGCGGCCGCACAGGCGCAGCAGCCGCTGGCTGCCGCCGAAGCCGGGAATCAGTCCCAGGTTGATCTCCGGCTGGCCCACTTTGGCGGTGTCTGCGGCGATCCGCAGGTGGCAGGCCATGGCCAGTTCCAGGCCGCCGCCCAGCGCAAATCCGTTGATCCGGGCCAGCACCGGCTTGGGCATGCGCTCGATGCGGCGCATCAATTGCTGACCCAGCAGCGAGAAGTCACGTCCCTGAACCGGGGTCAATCCGTTCATTTCCGCGATGTCCGCGCCGGCCACGAAGGCCTTGGGGCCGGCCCCGGTCAGCACCACCACGCGGACCGCCGGATCGGTGGCGGCGGCGGCAAATGCGGCGTCCAGGGCCTCCAGCGTGGCGCGGTTGAGGGCATTGAGCTTGTCCGGCCGGTTCACGGTGACGGTGCGGATGGCACCGTCATCGGCAACGTCGATAGGGGCGGGGGCGATGGGGGCGTCGGCCACGGCGGGACTCCTGAAAACGTTAAAAAAAAGTGATGTTGAACTCTTGAAACGAAGTCAGGTCAGAGCCTGCGTCGTTAGTGGCGGTTCAACGTTGCGGCGGCTATCCTAACCCGTCGCCTCAGGGCGGCCCAATGCGTCCTGAGTTACCACCCCTGGAGAAACGTTTGATGAAGTTGCGTTCTATCGCGGTCGCCGTCGCGGCCCTGGCCCTGACGGGCAATGCCTTCGCCCAGGACACCTCGTCCGAAAAGGGCAAGCTGAGCTATTACTTCGGTTACGACTACGGTAACAACCTCGCCGAACTCACCGCCCGCGGCGAGCAGCTGGACATCAACTCGGTGGTCAAGGGCCTGCAGGATGCCTACGCCAAGAAGCAGCCGTCGATCACGGCCGAGCAGTTGAAGCCGGCGGTCGAAGCCTTCCAGAAGCGTGAGCAGGGTCGTGCGCAGGCCGCCAAGGCCGAATACGACAAGGCCGCGGCCGACAACAAGACCAAGAGCACCCAGTTCCTGGCCGCCAACAAGGCCAAGGCCGGCGTGCAGGCGCTGCCGAGCGGCGTGCAGTACCGCGTGGTTGAAGCCGGCAAGGGCGCCAAGCCGACCCAGGCCAGCGTCGTGCAGCTGGAAGTTGCCGGTCCGTACCCGTACGGCACCCGTCCGGCCGAAGCGCGTCCGGCGCAGCAGATTCCGTCGATCAAGGTCAGCGAAGTCGAAATGAAGGCCATGCGCGAAGTGCTCGTGCAGATGCCGGCCGGCTCGAAGTGGGAAGTCACCCTGCCGCCGGAACAGGCCTACGGTGCCGACCCGCGCACCCCGTTCCCGCCGAACGTGGCAGTGCAGTTCGAGATCAAGCTGGTCAGCGTCAAGTAATACGCTGTTGCACCCCGAACGCGCCGGTGAATCACCGGCGCGTTTTTTTGTGTCCGCCGTGCGGCGCCACGCGCCCGTGGATGGACGGCAGACACGGCCCGACAGTGCCTGAAAACCGCGCAGATCCCGTGTATTCGCGCTACTGTTGCCCGGTGCATTCCCTGGCAGACCCCACGCATGCAATCCCCACACCCTGCATCGGCATCTGTGCGCTGGATCGCGCCGGGCTGTGCACGGGCTGCCTGCGCAGCGTGGATGAAATTACCCGCTGGTCCACGATGACTCGACACCAACAGAACCACGTCATGCAGCACACGCTGCCGCTGCGCGAGCAGTTGCGGCAATCGCTGCGCGGCTCGCTGGCCGAACACGAGCGCCTGTTGCGCGCTCTGCACCCGCTGGACCAGCCGCCCACCGGTGATGGCTGGAACCGCAGCGAACTGATCGATCTGCTGCCACCCGGTCCGCCGGTGGAAGCGGCGGTGCTGGCCGGCATCGTGCCGCGCCCCGAAGGGGCACAGGTGATTCTTACCCGGCGCACCGAAACGCTGCGCCAGCACGGCGGGCAGGTGGGCTTCCCCGGTGGCCGTACCGAGCCGGACGATCGCGATGCGGTGGCTGCCGCGCTGCGCGAAAGCGAGGAAGAAATCGCGTTGCCCGCCGAGCAGGTCCAGGTGCTCGGCTATCTGGATCCGTTCGTGACCATCACCGGCTACCGGGTGATGCCGGTGGTGGCGGTGATCGACCCGGCCTTCGTGGCGGTGCCGCAGCCGGACGAAGTGGCCGAAGTGTTCGAAGTGCCGTTGGCCTACCTGATGGATCCGGACAACCTGCGCCACGTGGACATCGAGCACCGTGGCCGTGTGCGCCACGTGCTGGAGTACGGCTGGCCTGGCCAGCGCATCTGGGGCGCAACCGCCGCCATTCTCTACAACCTGCGTCGCCGCCTGGAGCAGACCGAATGACCACCCCCCTCCCCACTTGGACCACGCTGGTGGATGCCGCCGATCTGGCCGCAACCCTGGGCCAGGCCGGCACCCGCGTGCTGGACGCGCGCGCCACGGCCAGCACCGCGGTGCGCGTGATGGACGCGCGGTTCGCACTGGCCGATCCGCAGTCCGGTGCGCAGGCCTACGCGCAGGGGCATCTTCCCGGGGCGCTGCACGCCGACCTCAATCGTGACCTGGCCGACCTGAGCAAGATTGGCCAGGGCCGCCATCCGCTGCCCGACAGTGCGGTGTTCGCCGCCACACTGGGCCGCTGGGGTATCGCGCCCGATACCCAGGTGGTCGTCTACGACGCCGCGGACGGCAGCATGGCGGCCGCGCGCCTGTGGTGGCTGCTGCGCCTGATGGGCCACACCCGGGTGGCGGTGCTCGATGGCGGCGTGGCGGCCTGGCAGGCCGCTGGCCTGGCGCTGACCACCGACCAACCGGTGGTGGAACCGCTGCCTCCCTATCCGGGCCGTTTCGATCGCGCCCGGATCGCCACGGTCGACGAAGTCGCCGCGCGGCTCAAGCATGCGCCGGGGTGGCTGCTGGATGCACGCGCGGGCGAGCGTTTTCGCGGCGAAGTGGAGCCACTCGACCCGGTGGCCGGCCACGTCCCCGGCGCGGTCAACCGACCGTTCGCGCTGAACGTGGCAGACGGCCGCCTGCGCCCGGCGCCTGATCTGCGCGCCGCATTGCAGCCGTTGATCGGCACCCATGCCCCCGAACAGGTGGTGCTGATGTGCGGCTCGGGCGTCACCGCCTGCCACCTGCTGCTGGCCATGGAAGTAGCCGGTCTGCACGGCGCAAAGGTCTATGCCGATTCGTGGAGCGGCTGGGTCAGCGACGCCTCGCGTCCGGTCGCCACCGGCTGACGCCAGCCTCTGCGCGGCACACCGTAATGCCGGGCTCTGCCCGGCAACCCCGCTACCCGGCAACCCGACTCACCCCCGCAGTTCCTGCAGGGCCACCGCCGCCAACACCCGCGGCCATGGGAACAACGGGCCGGGATCGCGTTTGCGCGGCACCCGCCGATCCGGATCGTCGCTGGCCACTTCCTCGCGCGTGTCCAGCCACTCGTGCCCGGCGATGTACTGCAGGCCCGGCAAGGTCTGGCACAGGTGCTGCAGCAGGTCGATCAGCGCGGCGATCTGGGCATCGGGGTACGGCTCGTCCATGGCCTGGTGGCGCGAATCCAGCCAGTGCGGGTAGCGCCCGCGGTTGACCAGCTCGATCCCGATCGAACGCGGGTTGTAGCCGCTGACATGGTGCGCCACCCGGTCCACCGCCACGTACTGCACGATGCGGCCGTCACGGTCGATGTAGAAGTGCCCGCTGTTGCCGCTGCCGCTGTCGTACAGCACACGCTCGCCGTACGCGCGCGCCATCGCCAGGTCGGGCAGTTCGGTGCAGTGGATCACCACCAGGTCGATCTGCGCCGGCACGCGCGCCTGCAGGCTGTCCTGGTAGGGCAGGGGCTGCGGATCGATCGGTGGCGGGGCGCGGCCGGGCATGGCGCGATGCTAGCATTCCGCCATGAACGCTCAAATCGATTCCTGCGCGGTGCGTGCATGAGCCGCGGCCACTGCATCCTTTCCCATGGCTTTGAAAGCGGCCCGGACGCCACCAAAGTGACCGCGCTGGCCGAGGTCGCCCAGCGCCTGGGCTGGACCCATGAACGCCCCGATTACACCGACCTGGACGCCATGCGCGCGGTCAGCAGCGTAGGCGACGTGCGCGCCCGCCTGCAGCGGCTGCTCGACCTGGCCGCTGCGGCCGCCCCGCGCGGGCCGGTGGTGCTGGCCGGCTCCAGCCTGGGCGCCTACATCTCGGCGATCGCCTCGCTGCAGGTCCCCACCCGGGGCCTGTTCCTGATGGTGCCGCCCACCACCATGGGCCCGATGCCGGCCCTGGACGCGGCCGCGGTGCCCACCAGCGTGGTGCATGCCTGGCATGACGAGCTGATTCCGGCCGCGCAGGTGATCGCCTGGGCCCAGGCCCGCTCGGCGCGGCTGCTGCTGGTCGATGACGGGCACCGGCTGAACAACCACGTCGAGGTGTCGGCGCGGGCGTTCGAGGAATTGCTGCTGTCGCTGTGACGGCGTACCAACCGGGACAGCGTACCGACCAACGGTCGGTACCAACCGTGCTGTAGCGGCGCACCAACCAACGGCCGCCCGCCGTTCGCTGCAGGCGTAGCGACCTGCCGTCGGCTCCGCCCGGGATCCGGTGCCCCGGCCGCGCCGCCGGGGCGATCCTGCCCCGGTCACGTACAATGGCCCTCCTGGCGCCCGCGCCGGGCTGCTTGCCGTGCCCGAGGGCACCCCTTCTCCGCTGACCTGCGATACCGATCCTGTGAAATTCTTTGTTTCCTGCGCCAAGGGCCTGGAGTACCTGCTTGCCGACGAACTGTTGGCGCTCGGCCTGGACAAGGCCACCGCCACCATTTCCGGCGTCAATGCCGAGGGCGAACTGTCGCAGGCGCTGCGGGTGGTGCTCTGGTCGCGCCTGGCCAGCCGGGTGCTGTGGCCGCTGACCGAGTTCGACTGCCCCGATGAAGGCTCGCTCTACCAGGGCGTGTCGGCGATGGCGTGGGAGCAGCACATCAGCCCCGAGCTGACCCTGTCGGTGGACGCACACGTGTCCGGGACCGAAATCACCCACGCGCGCTTTGCCGCGCAGCGGGTCAAGGACGGCGTGGTCGACAGCCTGCGTTCGCAGGGCCTGGAGCGGCCATCGGTCAATACCGAATTCCCCGACGTGCGCATCAACCTGTCGCTGCGCAAGGGCCGGGCCACGATCTCGATCGACCTGGGCGGTGGCCCGATGCACCGCCGCGGCTGGCGCATGGCGCAGAACGATGCGCCGCTGAAGGAGAACCTGGCCGCCGCCGTGCTGCTGCGTGCCAACTGGCCGAAGATCCACAGCGAAGGCGGTGGCCTGCTCGACCCGATGTGCGGCAGCGGCACGCTGCTGATCGAAGGCGCCTTGATGGCCGCCGACGTGGCCCCGGGCCTGCAGCGCCACGGCAGCATTCCGCCGAGCCGCTGGCTGGGCTTCGACCGCGACGCCTGGAACAGCCTGATGGACGAAGCGCGCGCCCGCGAAACCGCCGGCCGCAGCGCACTCAAGCAGGTCATCCACGGCAGCGACGTGGATCCGCACGCCATCCACGCGGCCAAGCAGAATGCCGAAACGGCCGGTGTGGCCCACGCGATCTGGTTCGGCGTGCGCGACATCACCGATGTGCAGGTGCCGCCGCAGGAAACCGGCTGCGTGGTCTGCAACCCGCCCTACGACGAGCGCCTGGCCGCTGACGCGGTGCTGTACCGCCAGCTCGGCGATGCGCTCAAGCGCACGGTGCCGCAGTGGCGCGCCAGCCTGTTGTGCGGCAGCGCCGACCTGGCTTTCGCCACCGGCCTGCGCGCCAACAAGAAGTACCAGCTGTTCAACGGCGCCATCGAGTGCGCGCTGATCGTCTGCGACCCCATCGCGGTGCCGCAACGCGAGAACGCCGGGCAGCCGCGCGAGCTCAGCGAAGGCGCGCAGATGGTGGCCAACCGCCTGCGCAAGAACATCAAGAAGTTCAAGAACTGGCGCGCCCGCGAAGCGATCACCTGCTACCGCGTCTACGACGCCGACCTGCCCGAATACGCCGCGGCCATCGACGTGTACGAAGAAGACGGCGGCGCACGCCGTACCTTCCTGCACGTGCAGGAATACGCTGCACCGGCCACCATTCCCGACGTGGACGTACGCCGCCGCCGCAACGAGCTGCTGTCGGCCGCCCGCGAAGTGTTCCAGGTGCCGGCCGAGCAGGTCGCGCTGAAGTCGCGCGAACGCGGCAAGGGCGGCAGCAAGTACGGTCGTTTCGAGCAGCGCGGCGAATTCGTGCTGGTACGCGAGAACGACGCGCTGCTGCGCGTGAACCTGTTCGACTACCTCGACACCGGGCTGTTCCTGGACCACCGCCCGCTGCGCTGGCACATGGCGCAGGAGGCGATCGGCAAGCGCTTCCTCAACCTGTTCTGCTACACCGGCGTGGCCAGCGTGCAGGCGGCGGTGGCCGGTGCGGCATCGACCACCAGCGTGGACCTGTCTGGCACCTACCTGCAGTGGTGTGCCGACAACCTGGCCCTCAACGGCAAGGGCGGCAGCCAGCACCAGCTGATCCAGGCCGATGCCCTGGCCTGGCTGGAGGCCGAGCGGCACCGCTTCGATGTGATCTTCTGCGATCCGCCGACCTTCTCCAACTCCGCGCGCGCCGAAGACTTCGACGTGCAGCGCGAGCACGTGCGCCTGCTGCGCGCGGCCGTGGCGCGGTTGAGCCCGGAGGGCGTGCTGTACTTCTCCAACAACTTCCGCCGCTTCAAGCTGGACGAGGAAGCGATCAAGGAATTTGCCGAGTGCAGGGAGATCTCCGCCGACACCATCGGCGATGACTTCGAACGCAATCCGCGCATCCATCGCGCATGGGAACTGCGCCGCTACGGCGCCTGACGGGAAACGGCCGCATGGACGATCGCCACCTCCACGCCCACGGACTGCTGCTGCGACCCTTCGAGGACACCGATGCCGCCGCGTTCGCCGCGGCGGTGCGCGAGTCGGCCGAGGGCATGCGGCGCTGGATGCCGTGGTCCTCGGTGAACTATAAGGACGAACAGGCGTTGCAGTGGTTCCAGGCCTGCCGCGAGGGCTGGGCGGCGGGCACGGCGTACGAGTACGGCGTGTTCGACCCGGGCACCGGTGCGTTTCTGGGCGGCGCCGGGTTGAACGCGATCCGGCACGATCATCGCTTCTGCAACCTGGGGTACTGGGTGCGGCAGGCGGGGCAGGGCCAGGGCGTTGCCACCCGTGTCGTGCAGGCGCTGGCGGCCCATGCATTCGGGCCACTGCAACTGCACCGGGTGGAGATCGTGGTGGCGGTGGGCAACCTGGCCAGCGAGCGGGTGGCGGTGAAGTCCGGTGCGCTGCACGAGTGCGTGGCCCGCAACCGACTGGTCATCGACGACGCGGCCGCCCCGGCGCACGTGTTTTCGCTGGTGCCCTGACCGGGTAACCCCGTTGCGTCGGGCACAACCTGGCCGCCGTTGGCGGAATATCGATTGCCGGGCAGAGCCCGGCGCTACCCGGCTGTCGGGGTGACCCCGTAGAACCGACCGTTGGTCGGCTACCGCCCGCGGAACATCGATTGCCGGGCAGAGCCCGGCGCTACCCGGCTGTCGGGGTGACCCCGTAGAGCCCACCGTTGGTCGGCTACCGCCCGCGGAACATCGATTGCCGGGCAGCGCCCGGCGCTACCTGGCTGTCGGGGTGACCCCGTAGAGCCGACCGTTGGTCGGCTACCGCCCGCGGAATATCGATTGCCGGGCAGCGCCCGGCACTACGTGTCAGCGGGCGAGCAACGCCACCGCCAGCCCGATCACCGGCAACGCCCACGCCAACGGCGCGATCCAGCGTGGCCGGAACGGATACAGGCCGAAGGCGATCAGCATGCCGCTGACCGTCATCGCACCCAGCCACAGCACTGGACCGGCGGCCCAGCCGTGGTCCCACACGCACAGCGCGAACGACAGCGTCAGCAGCGCCCAGCCCAGCCAACGCCACAGCCGCATACGGGCCGGGCTGGCCGCGGCCTTGCCATGCAGGTCCAGCTGGTGCTTGTCCATGGCCAGCGACAGCGCGGTAAAGGCCGAGAAGCTCACGGTGAGGGCCAGCAGCATCATGCGTTGGCCTCCGCGTGCGCGCTTTCCTGCGCCTTGGCCGCCGCCGCCGCGGCAACCTGCCGCTTCTTCTTCTCCGCCGCGGTCAGCGCCGGCTGCCAGCGCTGCATGCGCAGCGCGCAGTACGCCAACACCGCACCGAAGGCCAGCATCACCAGGTCGAACCCGGCCAGCACCCAGTCGCCGTTGCGCAGGGTCACGCCCAGGTGCGCGTGGGTGGTGAGGGCATTGATCACCGGGATCAACAGGAACATCGCTGCGCCCACGTACAACTGCCACGCCCACATCAGCCGCTTGGGCCAGAGGAAGGCTGCCAGCAGGGCCGCACCCCAGGCGTAGAAGAACACGTTCACTTCGGCATCCGCACGCTCGGCCATCTGCACCGGCAGCAGCCGGTTGCCCCAGAAGTAGGCGGCGAAGGCGATCGGCAGGCCAGCGACCGCGCTGATGTTGAGTGCGTCCACCAGGCGCAGGCCGAACCCGATCTTTCCGCTCTTGGCATGCTTGGGCCGCTCCTTGACCGCCCACAGCACCACGCCGCTGGCCACCATCAGGCAGCCGATCAGCCCGGACAGGAAGAACAGGGCGCGCAGCCCCCAGTCGGCAAAGCGGGCCAGGTGCAGGCCGTACATCACCCCGCGGGTCTGGGTGGCGCCACCGGACAGCGGGCTGGCCTCGATCAGCGCGCCGCTCACCGCGTCATAGCGCAACGACGGCGTATCCACCGATAGCCGCTTGCCGTCGCGCTGGTACACGTCGATCACCGCATTGGCCGCACCCGGGTGGTACAGGGTGAAGCCGCTCACCTGGGCGCCCTTCCACTCGGCACGCGCGGCATCCAGCAACTGCTGGATCGGCAGCGCGGTGGCCGTGCCTTCCGAGGGCGTCTCGATGTCGGCCAGGCGTGCGAAGGCCTCGCTGAAGAACGCATCCTCGTCCTTGGGGTAGGCCACGTTCACGCCCCACGGCAGGTACATGAACATCAGGGTGACGATGCCGGTATAGGTGATCATCGCGTGGTAGGGCAGGGCCATCACCGCGCTGACGTTGTGGAAATCCAGCCACGACCGCAGGCCCTTGTCCTTGCGGAAGGTGAAGAAGTCCTTGAAGATTTTCTTGTGGGTGATCACCCCGGTGATGATCGCCACCAGCATGAACATCGCGCAGAAGCCCACCAGGTAGCGCGCCCAGTACACGGGGATGTAGTGCAGGTCGAAGTGCAGGCGGTAGAAGAAATCACCGCCGCGGGTTTCGCGCGCGGCCACTTCCTCGCCGGTGCCGGGGTCTACGGTGGCATCACCGAAACGGCCCCCGCCACGCCGCCGGCGCTTCTCGCCTTCCGCAGGCGGTTTGACCATCGATTCGGGGTTGCGCCAGAACATCCGCATGGCCGGGTTGCGCGGGTCGGGCAGGGTCACGTTCCAGCTTTCGGCCTGCGGCGCCTTGTGCTGCAGGAACGCAATGGCACGTTCGGCAGCGACCTCGTTGGACACCGTACTGCGCGGCAGCTCCGGGCGCATCCAGCGGCTGATCTCTTCGCGGTAGTAGCTGGCCGTGCCGGCCATGAAAATCAGCAGCAGCAGCCAGCCGACCAGCAAGCCGGTCCAGGTGTGCAGCCACGCCATCGATTGGCGGAATCCGTTTTTCATGCGCCAGCCCTCAGCAGTTCGGTACCCACCCAGAACAGCGCGGTGGGGATCAGGATGCCGACCCACGCGCGCAGCGCGGTACGGGTGGCGAATGCCCACAACGCCGCGCAGGCGCACAGCACGATGGCCACCAGCATCCCGGTCAACACCGCCTGTCCACGCGCGATCGGCAGGGCCACGGCGAAGAACATCGCGCAGGTGGCGGCCAGCGCGTAGCCGCCGAAGATGGCGGCCAGCGAGCGTGACAACACGCCCAGCCAGGGGCGGGCGAAGAAACTTCCGAAGCGGCTGAACCAGCTGGCGTCAGGCGTGCTGTCCACGGGGAACCTGCAATGTCATGTCGAACAACGGACATCACCGGCCGCGGCCGGTGATGCATGGAAAAGTGGCCGTCCGTGGCCGTGTCGCTGCACGAAGCAACGTTCCCTGGAGAGCGGTTACAGCTTCCAGCGCAGGTTCAACATCACGTTGCGCGGCTCGCCCCAGTACACGCCGTTGTAGAAACCGACGTTGCTGTAGTACTTCTTGTCGAGCAGGTTGTTGATGTTGAGCTGGGCCGAGAAATTGTCGTTGAAGCGGTAGCCGGCGAACACATTGACCAGGTAGAACGCGTCCTGGGTGATGCGTGCCGATTCGGTGCGGCCGCTGGTCAGGTAGTCAGCGCGCGGCTTGGTGCTGTTGCGGTAGATGCTGCTCTGCCAGGTCACCCCGCCGCCCAGCGACAACCGGTCCCAGGCACCGCTGGGCCGCCAGCTGGTGTTCAGGCGGAAGGTGTCGATCGGGTTGGTGGTGTTCTGCAGCACGCCGGCCTGGTTGCGAATGGTCGTATGGGCAAAGCCGGCCGAAACGTTCCAGTTCTCGGTGATGCTGCCCTGGGTTTCCACTTCCCAGCCCCTGACCTTGTTGCCCTTGCCGCTGGAGCGGTAGGCATCGGTGCCATCGGGCAGGGTACCCGGCGGCACCGAGTCGTCCAGTTCGGCCACGTTGTCCTTGAGGCCCTTGAACACCGCGGCGGAGGCATTGAGGCGACCGTTGAAGAATTCGCCCTTCAGGCCGGCTTCCCACATGTCCCCGACCACCGGCTCCAGGTAATTGTTGTTGCGGTCGCGGTAGGACTGCGGCTGGAAGATGTCGGTGTAGCTGGCGTAGGCGCTGAGCTGCCGGGTGAAATCGTAGATCAGGCCGAAGTACGGGGTGAGGGAGTCGTCCGGCTTGTAGCCGCCGCGGGTGGTCCCGTTGCGGTTGCCGGCCGCGTCATAGCGGTAGTTCCAGGTACGGGTTTCCCAACTGCCGTAGCGCGCGCCCAGCACCGCCAGCAGCGGATCGGCCAGTTGCAGCCTGGCGGCCACGTAGGCGGCGCGCTGGCGCAACTCGCTTTCCGAGGCGATACGGCCCAACCGCTGGATCGGCAGCTGTGCGACCTGACCGGTCCAGTTACGCCAGTCCGGCACCTGCGCATAGCTGGCCGGGACGTCGGGGATCTCGATGCCCGGTACCTCGCTGTCGCGCACCGACTGGCCGATCCCGGCCACCAGCTCGTGTTCCTGCCCGAACAGACGGAACGGGCCGCCCACGTTGAGGTCGAACACGTTCATTTCGCTGCGTTCGGCGAAATGACTGGTGTAGGCGGTGACGCCGGTGCCGTCCGCACGCGGGTAGCCGGCCGCGCCGTACCAGACGCTGCCGTCGGTATCGCGCTTGGCCTGGGTGGCGGCGGCCTTGATCGCCCAGCCGTTGCCCAGCTGCTGCTCCAGGCGGGCGAAGGTGGTCTTCTCCACGATCGGCCAGCTGCTCCATTCGGCGGACAGGTTGGTGGAACGGGGCAGGTTGGCCGGCGTGCCATCGGCCCCCCAGTACGGCACCACGCCCCAGGTCACGCCGGTGGTCTTCGGCGACTGGTAGTCATAGCCGACCTCGAACAGGGTGCTGTCGCTCAGGTCGGCCTGCACGATGCCGTAGAACACATCCTTGTCGAGTTTGTAGATGTCGCGGAACGAATCGCTCTGCTGCTTGGCGGCGACGAACCGCGCGCGCACGCGGCCGTCCAGGGCGACCGGGCCGCCGATGTCCGCTTCCAGGCGCTGGTTGCCCCAGCGGCCCAGCGTGATCCCGGCGCTCATTGCCATCGTATCGGTCGGACGCTTGCGCACCATGTTGATGGTGCCCGACGGATCGCCGGCACCGGTGGTCAGCCCGGTGGCGCCGCGGACCACCTCGATGCGCTCGTAGATCGCGCTGTCGGTGTTGGTCTTGAGCGACCCACCGAAGGTGTTGAGCATGCCGTCGATCTGGAAGTTGTTGATGGCATAGCCGCGCGAGATGTAGCTGATGCGCTCGCTGTCGGTGACCGACACGTGCACGCCGGTGACCTGGCTCATCACGTCGGACAGCGCGAACAACCCCATGTCGTCCAGGCGTTGGCGGGTAACCACCGTGACCGACTGCGGGGTATGCCGCAACGACAGGTCCAGTTTGGTGGCGGTGCGCGCCTGCTTGACCGTGTACGACGTCGGGATGTCGCCGTCGGCGGTGACCTTGACCGTGTCCAGCGTGGTGGCATCGCCCGGATCGGTCTCGGCCAGCGCCACCGGCGCCTGGCCAGCAAGGGCAGCAAGCAGGGCCAGGCTAAGCAGGGAGGGGCGGATCAGCGGCGATTCGGTTGAAGCGGTCATGGCGGGTTTCCAGGGTGGTAAAGCAGCGTTGCAATCCATTGCGGGCCGCGCTGGGCGTGGCGCCACGTGACAACGTGGTGGGGCAGGGGGGCCTGCATCTCCGGCGGGATTGCTCCGGCGCACCGCTTCGCCGCCATCGGCGATTCGCGGGCACCAGAACGGGTCGTCGAGGGGCGTACACGGGGCGGGACCTGGCGCGACACGCGCTGCCGGGGCCGGAGAGGCTGGGCGTACATCCAATGCGTGAATGATAGTCATTATCATTTCGTTCGGCAAGCGTTATCAAACCGTTCAACGCCTGCCCGCAGCGTGGTCATGCACACCGGTGCACTGGCAGACTGAGACCTGCCAATACCGATGCAGACACGTGATGATGGATGGCCTGGAACTGCCGATGATCCGCGACCGCACGCCAGCCCAGCTGGCCACCGACGAGACCTGGTGGGCGCACATACGCGCGCTGTACGACCTCGGCGATGAGGTGGTGATGCTCGACAACGGGTACTGGGGCGCCATGGCACGCCCGGTGCTGCAGGCTTACCAGCAGGCCACCGCGACAGTGAACGCCGGCAACGCGTGGTTCGGGCGGCGGGCGTTCCCACCGCTGCTGGAACAGGCGCGGACCCACCTGGCCGAGGCGCTGGGCGTGCACGCCGACGAGATCGCGCTCACCCGGGGGGCCACCGAGGCGATGCAGGTCCTGATCGGCGGCTACAACCGGCTCGTCCCCGGTGACACCGTGCTGTACGCCGACACCGACTACGACAGCATGATCAGCGCGATGCGCTGGCTGCAGGTGCGCCGCGGCGTGGCGGCACAGCGCATCGTGCTGCCCGAACCGTTCGACTACGACAGCATCATCGACACCTACCGGCAGGCGCTGCAGCGCTACCCGGGTACCCGCCTGCTGCTGCTCACCCAGGTCAACCACCGCAACGGCATGCTGCTGCCGGTAGCCGAGATCGCAGCGCTGGCACGCGCCGCCGGCGTGGAGGTGGTGCTCGATGCCGCGCATGGCATCGGCCAGGTGGACACCCCGCTGCGCGCGCTGGGCGTGGACTTCGTCGGCATCAACCTGCACAAATGGATCGGCGCGCCGGTCGGCATGGGCGCGATCTACGTGCGGCGCGGCCGCGTGCGCGATCTGGACCCGTACATGGGCGAGGCCGACGATGACAGCATCGACAGCCGCGTCCACACCGGCACGGTCAACTTCGCCGCGTGCATGGCGCTGCCGGTCGCGCTGGACCTGCACCAGCGCATCGGGGTGGCCAACAAGCGCGCCCGGCTGGTGTACCTGCGCAACCTGTGGCTCGATGCGCTACGCGACGACGACCGCGTGCAACTGCTGGCCTCGGCCGATCCACGCCTGTCCAGCGCGATCGCCGCCTTCCGCCTGCGCGGCCAGACCACCCTGGCCGACACCACCGCCACCGCCGAACAGATGGTCCGCCAATCGGGCGTGTTCGTGGTGCCGCGCGAGGGCCTGGCCTCGGGCGCTTCCCTGCGGGTAACGCCGGGCATCTTCAGCACGCCGGCGCAGATGGAGGCGTTGGTGGGCGCGGTACGTCGGGTCACCGCTTCGCGCAGGCCTTCTTGATCTCGTCTTCGATGCGCGGTGGCGCGGCGCGCCCGAAGGCTTCACTGATGTCGCGGCGCACGCGCAGGTCCTCGCACTTTTCCGGATCCACCGAGCCGTCGATGACCGTGCCGCGCACCGCCGGCTGACCGCGGCCGGCATCGGCCTGCATGCGCCGGCGGGCATCGTACAGCTCGCGCTGGGCGCGGCTGCGTTCTTCCCAGGTCAGTTTGGGGTCGCGGGTGATCGGGCGGGTCACGCCGGTGTCCTGCTCGGGCGGGCAGGGCACGGTCTGGTAGATGGTCTGCCCGCCGGCGGCGCATTTGTACACGCGACCGGCATGGGCGCTGCTGGCCAGCGCACACAGCGCCAGCGCAAGGATGGTCCTTTGCATCATTCCCCCTGTGGGCCACACCAGCCCGGAATGCGCGGCAGAATACGCGAACCAATTCACAAAAACACCCGGTCAATCCGTCAACCGGGCGGTGCCGCCTACCAGTGCATCCACACCGTCAGGGCGTGCAGCAGCAGGCCGATCAGGCCGCCCACCAGGGTGCCGTTGAAGCGGATGAACTGCAGGTCGCGGCCGACGCTGAGTTCCAGCTGCTCGACCAGGTGGCGCTCGTCCCAGCCCTTGACGGTCTGCGCGATATGCTGGGTGACGCCCTCGCGCAGGCGGCTGGTCAGGCGTTCGGCACCGTCCATCAGGTGCTGGTTGAGCGCATCGCGCAGCGACGGGTCGTCCTGCAGCGCCTGCCCGACCGAGGCCAGGCTGCGGCGCAGGTGGCCGGCCAGTGCCGACTCCTCACTGGACAGGTCCGCGCGCAGGCTGGCGTGGATGCGCTCCCACAGGCCCTGCACATACTCCTGCACGGCCGGATGGTCGATGATCTGCTGCTTGATCTGGTCGATCTTCCCGGCCAGCGCCGGGTCGGTGCGCAGGCGCTGGATGTAATCGGCGAGCCAGGTTTCGTAATCGCGCCGCAGCGGGTGCTCGGGCTGGGCCAGGATCTGCTGCAGCTCGGCCAGCACCGCGTGCGCCATGCGCTCGGCCAGGCTGTCGCCGATCTCGTCGATCGGCTTGACCCAGTTCACGGTGCTGGCCAGCTTGGGCCACTCGCGCTGGATGTAGCGCACGATCAGCGCGGAGGCGCGCTGCTTCACCGCGTCGTTGTCCAGCCACTCGCTGACCCGGGTCAGGCCCTCGTCAAGCACGCGCTGGTGGCGGTTGTCGGCGGTGAGCAGGCCCAGCAGCTCGCCGGCCGTGGCTGCGGCATTCCACTGCCGCAGCTGCTGGATCACAAAGCCCTGGATGCTGCGCCGTACCGCCGCCTCGTCCAGGAAGTCCAGCGCCTGCAGTGCCCAGCCGCGGGCCATGTCGGCCAACAGCCGCGACCGTGCCGGGTCGGCCAGCCAGCTGCCCAGTCGGCTGGCCGGGTCGAACACCTGCAACCGCGCCAGCAGCGCCTGCGGTTCCAGGAACTGGTCGCGCACGAACACCGCCAGGCTGTCGGCGATGCGGTCCTTGCTGTGCGGAATGATTGCGGTGTGCGGAATGGGCAGGCCCAGTGGGCGGCGGAACAGCGCCACCACGGCGAACCAGTCGGCCAGCGCGCCCACGGCGGCGGCCTCGCAGAACGCCGACACCCACGCCCAGATACCGCGCTCGCCCTGCAGGTGGCTGACCACGAAGCCGCCCAGCATGGCCAGCAGCATCGCCAGCGCGATCAGTTTGAGACGGCGCAGCTGCGCGCGGCGGGGGTCGGGGGGAGCAATAGGTGTCATCCCCACAGTCTACCCACCCCGGTATGAGCACCCGGTAGTGCCGGCCGCTGGCCGGCAACCAGGCGAACCCCAACAGAACGGTAATTCCGGCCGCTGGCCGGCAACCTCGAGGGCTGTCTGCAGGTGCATGGCGCGGTCCGCACCACGAGCAGCCGGGCAGAGCCCGGCGCTACGCGGTGCGGTATGAGCACCCGGTAGTGCCGGCCGCTGGCCGGCAACCCCGGGGGCTGTCCGCAGGTGCATGGCGCAGTCCGCACCAAGAGCAGCCGGGCAGAGCCCGGCGCTACGCGGCGCACCGCTTCACATCACGCGTCGGCGTCGGCCAGCTGCTTGCGCAGCGCCGCCAGCTGCTGGCGCAGGGCGTCGTTTTCCAGCGTCAGCGCGATCACCCGCTGGCGCAGTTCCGCCGGGCCTTCGCCGAGCGCGTTGAGCGCGTCGGCAATCTCGGCTTCGCGGCTGGGGTCCACCTCGGTGTCACCGTCGGCGCTGTGCAGCACCTCCTGCACCGGCTTGCGCGGCTTGCGCTTGGCCTCGCGCACGCGCTTGGCGGCCTGCTTCAGCTCGTCCTTGCCGCCCACGGCCGCGGCGCGCTGCTCATCCTCGGGCAGGTCGGCCACCGCCGCAGCGGCGCTGATCGAGATCACCCCGGTCTTCACCGCTTCCACCAGCTCCGGCGCGGCCTGCTTGTGGATGCGCTCGATCATCGTCACCTGGCTGCTGCTCAGGCGCGCTTCGCGGGCCATGTCGGCGCGGCTGACCTTCGGCGCCGGCGCCCACGGCGGGCTGTCCTCGTCGCCTTCAGGGCTGGCATCGGCGGTCTCACCGTCGCTCTCCTTCTGCAGCTGGGCCTGCTCGGCGCGGTGGCGCTCGGCCAGGATGTCGCGCTTGCGCAGGGCCAGCACGCCGCGCTGGAAGTCGGACACACTGCGCCGCCCCAGGTGCTGCTCGATCATCCACAGGTGCACATCGTCCATCGACTGGAAACGGGTGTTCTGCACGGTCTGGAACGGCAGGCCGTGCTTCTGGCAGATGCCGAAACGGTTATGCCCGTCCACCAGCACATCGCCCCACAGCACCAGCGCATCGCGGCAGCCTTCGGCCAGGATGCTGCGCTCCAGCGCGTCGTGCTCGTCGGTGGTCAGGGGATCGATGTAGGCCTTGAGTTCTTCTTTGACAACAATGTCCATGCAATCCGGTACGCGAGCCAACGTGACCGACCATTGTAATGGGGCGGGGTAGTCGCGTCCCGGTCGCCGGGTTCAGCCAGGCTCGCGCCATGGCGTATCAGGCGGTGGCGTTGATCATGTCGCCCAGGATCTCCACGATGCGATCGATCTGCGCCTTGTCGATGATCAACGGCGGCGACAGCGCGATCACGTCACCGGTGCAGCGCACCAGCAGGCTGCCC
This sequence comes from Stenotrophomonas sp. 2619, assembly GCF_040548725.1. Classification (NCBI taxonomy): domain Bacteria; kingdom Pseudomonadati; phylum Pseudomonadota; class Gammaproteobacteria; order Lysobacterales; family Lysobacteraceae; genus Stenotrophomonas; species Stenotrophomonas sp. 2619. The sequence goes on from NZ_JBEPSF010000001.1 coordinate 106,015, forward strand.
TCGCGGAAGCAGCGCTCGAACACCTCATAGCCACGTGCGCCGGGGGCATCCTTGCGCGGCATCAGCTCCACCGCACCGATCAGCCCGAAATTGCGGATGTCGACCACGTGCGGCAGGCCGCGCAGGCTGTGCAGCGCCGATTGCCAGTAGTCGCCCAGCTCGATGGCGCGCTCGAACAGGTGTTCCTCGGCGTAGGTGTCCAGTGTGGCCAAGGCGGCGGCACAGGCCAGCGGGTGGGCCGAATAGGTATAGCCATGGAACAGCTCGATCGCCGCCGGCGGGCCCTGCATGAAGGCCGCATGCACCGCATCGGACACCAGCGTGGCGCCCATCGGCACCGCGCCGTTGGTGAGCCCCTTGGCCAGCGTCATCAGGTCCGGGGTGACGCCGAAACGCTGTGCGGCAAACGCATTGCCCACCCGGCCGAAGCCGGTGATCACCTCATCGAACACCAGCAGGATGCCGTGCTGGTCGCAGATCTCGCGCAGCCGCTGCAGGTATCCCGGCGCCGGCAGGATCACCCCGGCCGAGCCGGCGATCGGTTCGACGAACACCGCGGCAATGGTGGAGGCGTCGTGCAGCGCGATCAGCCGCTCCAGGTCCTCGGCCAGCTCGGCGCCATGCCGGGGCAGGCCGGGGCTGAAGGCATTGCGCTCCAGGTCCAGGGTGTGGCGCAGGAAATCGCTGCCGGCCAGCAGCGCGCCGAACTGCTTGCGGTTGTTGGGCAGCCCACCAATGGACATGCCGCCAAAACCGACCCCGTGGTAGGCCTTTTCACGGCCGATGAAGCGGGTGCGCTGCCCCTCGCCGCGCAGACGGTGGTAGCCCAGCACGATCTTCATCGCGGTATCCACCGCTTCGGAACCGGAGTTGCTGAAGAACACATGGTTCAACGGTGCCGGCGCCAACGCGGCCAGGCGCTGGGCCAGCACGAACGGCAACGGCGTGCCCATCTGGAAGGGCGGGGCGAAATCCAGCGTGGCCGCCTGCTGCTGGATTGCCTGCACGATGCGCGGCCGTGCATGGCCGGCGTTGCAGCACCACAACCCGGCCGCAGCATCGAGCACCGGGCGGTCGTCGACATCGTGGTAGTACATGCCTTCGGCCCGCACCAGCAGGCGCGGCGACGCCTTGAACTGGCGGTTGGCGCTGAACGGCATCCAGAACGCATCCATTGCATCGGGGCGCTGCTGGGACAGGGACGACAACGGGTGGTCGGCACGGCGCATGGGCAACTCCGCAGGGAACCGGATGGTCACGACTCTATCGCAGATGCATCACGGCGCGGGGTGAGGACGGTGGGTATAAAGGAGGCCGATATCCACTGCTGGAGACCCCGATGATCGCTGCCCGTACCCGCGAGGAATGGCAACGCCAGGCCGATGCGCTGGTGGTGAATGGCCAGGCCTTCATCGATGGCCGTTACGTGGACGCCGCCGATGGCGCGCGCTTTGCCTGCATCAGTCCGATCGACGGCCGCGCACTGGCCCAGGTGGCCGACTGCGGCAGCGCCGACGTGGAGCGCGCGGTCGCTGCCGCGCGGCGCGCCTTCGATGCCGGGGACTGGTCGCGCGCCGCGCCGGTCCATCGCAAGAAGGTGCTGTTGCGGCTGGCCGACCTGGTCGAACAGCACGCCGACGAGCTGGCCCTGCTGGAAAGCCTGGACATGGGCAAGCCGGTCCGCGACGCGCGCCAGGGCGACCTGCCGGGCGCGGTGCGCTGCCTGCGCTGGACTGCCGAGGCCATCGACAAGGTATACGGCGAGATCGCCCCGACCGCACCGGACACGCTGGGCCTGGTCAGCCGCGAGCCGGTGGGCGTGGTGGCCGCCATCGTGCCGTGGAACTTCCCGCTGCTGATGGCCTGCTGGAAGATCGCCCCGGCGCTGGCAGCCGGCAATTCGCTGATCCTCAAACCGTCCGAGCGTTCGCCGCTGAGTGCGATCCGGCTGGCCGCACTGGCCGCCGAGGCCGGCATTCCCGACGGCGTGTTCAACGTGTTGCCCGGCGACGGCACCCGCGCCGGCGAACCGCTGGCGCTGCACATGGAGGTGGACGCGCTGGCCTTCACCGGGTCCACCGCCGTGGGCAAGCGGCTGCTGCAGTGCGCCGGGCGGTCCAACCTCAAGCGCACCTGGCTGGAGTGCGGCGGCAAGAGCCCGAACCTGGTGTTCGCCGATGCACCAGACCTGGACAAGGCCGCCGAAGCGGCCGCCACCGGCATTTTCTACAACCAGGGCGAGGTCTGCACGGCGGCATCGCGGCTGCTGGTGCAGCGCTCGATCCAGGACGAATTCGTGACTCGGGTACTGGCGCACGCGCGGCGCATGCAACCGGCCCATCCGTTCGATCCGGACGCGCCGATGGGCGCACTGGTGGACGACCGGCACGCCGACCAGGTGCTGGACCACATCAACCGCGGCCAGGCCGAAGGCGCGCGCCTGCTGCTGGGCGGCAAGCGGGTGGAGGTGGTCGCCGGTGGCAGCTATGTGCAGCCCACCGTGTTCGACGAGGTGGATGCCGGGCACAGCATTGCCCGCGAGGAAATCTTCGGGCCGGTGCTGAGCGTGCTCGGCTTCGACCACGAAGCCGATGCGCTGCGGCTGGCCAACGATTCACGCTACGGTCTGGCCGCCGGTCTGTGGACCCGCGACCTCGGCCGCGCGCACCGGGTGGCGCGCCAGCTGCGCGTGGGTAGCGTGTGGGTGAACCAGTGGGACGGCGGCGACATGACCGCCCCGTTTGGCGGCTACAAACAGTCCGGCATCGGTCGCGACAAGTCGCTGCACGCGTTCGACAAGTACACCGAGCTCAAGGCCACCTGGATCCACCTGGGCGAGTGAGCGCGCTCAGCAGTCCTGGCGCTGGCTGACCAGCGCCTCGCGCAGCAGGTCGCGGTCGCGTTCGTCCACCGCGTTCTGGAAGTAGTCCACCTGCGCGGCGCTCAGCCGGCAGGGATCCACGATGTAGCCCGGTGGCCACATCTGCAGGGCCTGGGCGATGCCCTGCACGACCTGCTCCGGGGTCAGGCCGCGCTTCATGCGGAAGCGGCGGGGCGGTGGCGCGAACGCGGCATGCACCACGCGCCGACCGATGACGGGCGCGACGAAGGTGGCCCCGTCCACGCCGTCATTGCCTGGCCCGAGGCCTGGCACATGGAGGTCCAGCGGCAGTGCCGCCGACGCCGCAGCGGGGCGGGAGATGGCGGCCTGCCGGGGTGCCGGCGCCGGCGGGGAGGGTCGCGGCGTCGAGGCGCGCGCGGGCGGCAGTCGCAGCGTCAGCGCGGGCGGCGGCACAGGTTCGGGATGCGGCAGCCAGCGCACGCGCAGTCGATCGTCGTCCCCGCCCATGCCCGCGAGCGGGGTGGGCGCCAGCAGCACCTGCAACAACAGGCCGTGTACCGCGATGACCACCCCGATCGCACAGGGTCGGCTCCAGCGTGGGGCAGGCGGGGACGGCATCGATGACGACATTCCACGTCCATCCTGACGGGATCGACCTGCTCTGACCGTGGGTCGTCTCCGGAGTTCCGCGCGGTTGCGCGGGCAGTGGGCGCGGTCACAGCCTGACTGTCTCGTCTGCAACCATCGTCCGCGCCGGGCTGGGGGCGTGGCAGAATCCGGCAGCTACCCCTCTTTGTGTGCCCGATGTCGACTCCTGCCGCACCTGCCGCACCTGCCGCCAATTCGCCCCGCCGCATCCTGCTGGCCAGCCTGATCGGCACCACCATCGAGTTCTTCGACTTCTACATCTACGCCACGGCGGCGGTACTGGTGTTCCCACACCTGTTCTTCCCCGACAGCAGCGATGGCGCGGCCCTGCTGCAGTCGCTGGCCACCTTCGCGGTGGCCTTCATCGCACGGCCGGTGGGCTCGGCGGTGTTTGGTCACTACGGCGACCGGATCGGGCGCAAGGCCACGCTGGTGGCCGCCCTGTTGACCATGGGCGTGTCCACCGTGGCGATCGGCCTGCTGCCTACGCACGCCAGCATCGGCATCCTCGCCCCGGCCCTGCTGGCGTTGTGCCGGTTCGGCCAGGGCCTTGGGCTGGGCGGTGAGTGGGGCGGGGCGGTGCTGCTGGCGACCGAGAACGCACCGCCGGGCAAGCGCGCCTGGTACGGCATGTTCCCGCAGCTGGGCGCGCCGCTGGGCTTCCTGTTGTCGGCCGGCATCTTCCTGCTGCTGGGCCGGGCGATGAGCGATGCCGACTTCCTGCAGTGGGGCTGGCGCGTCCCGTTCCTGGCCAGCTCACTGCTGGTGGCGGTGGGCCTGTGGGTCCGGCTGAACATCCATGAGACCCCGCAGTTCCAGGCCGCGCTGGACCGCAACGAGCGGGTCAGGCTGCCGATGTGGACCGTCATGCGCGAGCACTTCCTGACCCTGGTGCTGGGCACGCTGGGCGCGTTCGCCACCTTCGTGCTGTTCTACCTGATGACGGTGTTTACCCTGGGCTACGGAACCACCGTGCTGCAGTACAGCCGTGAGCAGTTCCTGCTGCTGCAGATGGTGGGCATCCTGTTCTTCGCCGCCGGCATTCCGTTGTCGGCGCTGTACGGCGACCGCTGGGGCACGCGCCGCACCATGATCGTGGCCAGTGGCCTGATCCTCGCGTTCGGCATCGTGTTCGCGCCGCTGTTCCAGGCCGGCAGCCCATGGCTGGTGCTGGGCTTCCTGTCGCTGGGGTTGTTCCTGATGGGCCTCACCTACGGCCCGTGCGGCACCTTCCTGGCTGAAATCTACCCGGTGCAGGTGCGCTATACCGGCGCGTCGCTGTCGTTCAACCTGGCCGGCATCCTCGGCGCGGCCCCGGCGCCGTACGTGGCCACCTGGCTGGCCGAGCGCTTCGGCCTGCTGGCGGTTGGCTTCTACCTGTGCGGCACCGCGTTGGTGACCATTCTGGCGCTGCTGGCGATGGGTCGGCGCGCGGCTGTCAGCGGAAGAAGCGCTTGAGCGTGCGCCCCAGCCAGTTACCCTGCTGGTGCTCGCGGGCGAACTGGTTCAGGTGCAGCTTGACCTGCGGCGCGTAGGCCTTGTCGTCGCCACGGATGTGGTTGAACAGCCAGCGCGACAGCATGGTGCGCAGTTCGTCGCTGATGTCTTCGCCGGCCTGGAAGCGCAGGCGGTACTCGGCCACGCGCTTGATGAAAATCTCATGCACGCGCTTGTGCGCCGCACAGAACGGATAGCCGGCTTCCTCCATCAGCTCTTCCTCGAAGGCGAAGTGCGACATGGTGTAGTCCACCAGTTCGTCGATCACCTCGGCCACCGCCAGCCGTTGCAGGCTGGTCTGCGCCACGTGCAGGTGGTTGAGCATCTCCACGATCCGCATGTGCTGGTGGTCGATGACGTCGATGCCGATGTTCAGGTCGTCCTGCCAGACCAGAAGTGCCATGTGCGTTCCCTGTGGTGTTCAACTGGGAACGACTCTAGGTTGATCGCGACACGCTCGCGTTGATCTCGATCAAGGCGCCAGGGCGGTTTCCCGGGCGGCACTGGCAACGCTGGTACAGCTGACCCGGTTGCGCCCGCCGGCCTTGGCCAGGTACAGCTGGCGGTCGGCCTCGGAGATCAGCCGGTGCAGGGAATCGCGCTGTGGGCGCAGGCAGCACAGCCCGATGCTCACGGTCATGCGCAGGGTGGTGTCGCCCAGCTTCACCTCCAGCGCCGCAATGCGCTCGCGCAGCATTTCGAAATAGCCGCGCGCCTCGTCTTCTTCCAGCCCCGGCACCAGCAGGCAGAATTCCTCGCCGCCGAAGCGTGCGATCAGGTCCTGGTCGCGGGCATGGCCAGCCACTGCGGCGGCCACCGCGCGCAGCGCGTCGTCGCCGGCTTCATGACCGTGGGTGTCGTTGATGTGCTTGAAGTGGTCGATGTCGATCATCGCCACCGCCACCAGGTCATCGTTGTGGTGCAGCTGCGGCAGCTGGCGCTGGCTCTGCTCCAGGAAGCTGCGCCGGTTCGGCAGCCCGGTCAGGAAGTCGCGCGTGGCCAGGTCCTGCAGGGTGCCGATCAGCTCCAGCTGGTCCACGTTCTGCGAGACCCGGCAGAAAAACTCCTCGCGGGAAAACGGCTTGCGCAGGAAATCGTTGGCCCCGTTCTTGAGGAAGCGCGGGATCAGTGAAGGGTCGGTGTTGCCCGAGATGCCGATCACCGCCAGCTTGTCGCGCGAGCGCATCGTGCGCAGCCGGCGGGTGAACTCCACGCCTTCCATGCCCGGCATCTCCTGGTCGACCACTGCCAGCCGGATCGCCGGGTGCGCCTCGATCGCCTTCAGCCCTTCGGCACCGTCGGCCGCCTCGTAGACGGTGTGGCCGTACATGCGCAGCAGCGAGGCGGCGTACATCCGCGCCGACATTGAATCATCCACCACCAGCGCCGCGATGCGCCGGTTGCGCTCCAGCCGCTGCACCAGCCACACCAGGTAATCGATGCTGCCGGGGGTGTTCTTCAGTACATAATCGATGATCTGCTGCTGCAGCACGCGCTTGCGCAGGTCTTCGTCATAGACGCCGCTGACCACCACCGTGGGCAGCCCGCGCGACAGGAAGAACTCCACCACCTTGTCGCGGTCGCCATCGGCCAGCACCAGCCCGGTCAGCACCAGGAACCAGCCCTGTTCCTCGTCCAGCAGCCGCCCGGCCTCGGCCAGGCTGGTGGCCACGAACACCGGCAGCTCCAGCCGCTGCTCGATCGCCTCGCGCAGCATGCTGGTGAACGTGCGCGAGTTTTCCACCAGCAGGATCCGCTGGGGTAAGGCATCACCGGGGTCGCTGTCGAAAGCGCCCTGCAACAGAGCCGGCATGTGGCGTACGCTCGATTTCGAGTGGGTCGGCAGATATAGCGGCGATTTCACATGCAACTTTAGGGTGGGTTGGCGGCCCGTGCAGCGGTGCCGGTTGGGCCGGGCGACAGTGGGGCGGCATACGCCGATGCCCTGGTGGGACCCTGGGTGCCGGGCCGGGCCTGCGAACAGGCCTGCCGCGCGGCCCGGACCTGATGGCACTGCAGGGCAGCCTGATGCCCGCACTGGCGCGGCGAGACAAACCGGGTCATTTCGCTTTAGGAATATTGTCAGGGAATATGTGCCCGCGGCAACGATAGAATCGTCTCGCTGTTTCCATTACTTATACTCTGGAGGTGCTTGTGCGAATTTCCCGCGTTCGTGGTGTGGTATTGGTCGTGAGCCTGCTCTCGATGCCGTTCGTTGCGGCAGCCGCCTGCTGTCCGAGCGATGGCAACGGTATTGCGTTGGCCAAAAGCGGTATGGGTGAATCCCTTCCGCTGGCCGTGAACCTGAGCCAGGATCCCAACTGGCTGGTCTACGGTTTTGAGCGTGATGGAATCTCGTATTACCAGGTAAATGATCTTGCGGGCCAGGTGCGCGTGATCGTGGGCAAGATCGACGATCAATTCTTCACCTTGCCGGCTGGTAAGAGCCCCGCGCGCACCTCGTTGCCGTCGCAACGCCTGGTCGTGCCGAGCAATGCCGTGCGCCGCGAGGTCTACAGGCGTGCCGAGTTCGCGCTGGTCGTCTATGGCGAGGGCAATGACGCCATCTGGTCCGTTGAGGTTCCCGCCAACGGCGGTTGATGTCCCCTGGGTGGTCCAGCAGGGCACCGGAAACGTCTGCAGGTGGCCCAGGCCACCTGCAGATCCCGGTAGCGATCTGCAGGGCGCGTGGGTCGACCCTAGAGTGCGTTTTCGCGTAGCACGAGTGGGGTCGGCACCGACGGCCTGGCCGCAGATGCCGGTGCGTCCACCAGAAGCATCCGGATGCGATTGCGGTGGCAGGTCACTGTTCCGCCATACGCCAACGCGCGCGCCGCCAACCGCTCGGTGACCAGGGCCAGCGTTGCCGGGGACAGGCTGCGGTTTACGTCCAGCAGCCCCACCGTGACCAGAATGCCGCGGTGCTGACGGAACTGACCGCAACGCGCGCGCACTTGAATCTGCCCGTACTCGTTCTTGAGGAGAATGGACACCGCGTCGGTCAGCGTCCGGTAGGTGGCCAACTGCAGCCCCACGCTCAACCTGCAGGGGTCTCCCCCCAACCGGGGGCGTGACACCCTGTCGGTAGCGTCCCAGGCTTCCCGCGCACCGCTGACCTGCAGGGCAAGGTAAAGACCCACCTGCTCAAGCGCCGTTGGGTACACCATGCTGGTCTGCTCACGGAACTGGCGGGAATGGGCCGCCGAGGCACGCAGCAGCCGCTCCGCAGGCTCGTGGTGGCCATGCCGTTTCAACAGCTCGACCGTTTCCTGGATGGACACGTCCAGGCCATCGGCAATCCGTCTCAGGCCCAGCGCCCGTTCGCGGAGGTCCATTTCGCTGGCGATGTGCGCCGTTCTGGACAGCGTGACGGCCCGCTGCCCATCCAGATCGCGGCGTGCGTACTGGTGGAAGTAGTGGCTGATCTGCGCGCCCAGTGCGAGCAGCGCCGTACCAGCAAGCGCGACGACCTGCTGGGTGGCGAAGGTGGGCGCATCGAACGAGCCGGGCAGGCCGGTGCTTGGGGTGGTCGCGCTGATGAGCAGGTTCAGCACGGGCACGCCGACTGCGGCGCCACGCCAGCCATGCATGCAGGTCAAGGCAACCACGGGCAAGGCCAGCATCAGCTGCAGACTGGTCCTGGTCATGTCATCGCCGGCGGCCAGCCGTGTCAGAACGCCAAGCACCAGCAGGGAAGACAGCGCGATGACCGTTGGCGGTGCGCGCCATGCCAGCCAGTCGTAAGGCACGCCGCGCTTTGTCCAGAGCACGGCCAACGGGGCGAGCGTCAATATGCCGATGTAATCACCCAGCGCGAACCGCGCCGCGCTGGTGAGTATGGGCAGGCTGGGCGGTACCGGCCAAAGCAGATGCGACAGGCCCAGCTTCAGAACCGTGGCCACCAGGGCGGCGGTCGCGGCGACCGAGAGCAGCCACACCTCCGTCTGTGCCGTCATCATCCTGCGATGCAGGCGTACCACCAGCGCAACCGCCGGCATCATGCACGCCGAAGCGATCACCACCCAGGCCAGCCCGTACTTGTCGATCATCGGATACCGCATCTGGGCGAAGTACGCATACTCGCCCAGGATCAGGTACGGCCAGAGACGGGCAGGGCAGAGCAGCAGGGCGGCAACCCGGACACCGGCGGGCAGGTAGAACTGATCAAGCGATATCTGTCGCGCGCCCCAGCAGGCGAAGGCATATACCAAGGCAACGGCGAACCCGGCCGGCCGGATGCGCAGGTTGAGTTGAAGTCCATTTCTCCACCAATCCAATCGTTGGTCCCTCCTGCTGTTCGTGTCGATACGAGTGCGCGTCGACATGGAAACCCATCAGCGCGACAGTATCGGCTGATCCCTGCGCATGCAATCGTCGTGGGTGATTATAGGAATCCAATCAGGCGCGGCGGCACGTGAAGTGCTGCGCATTATCTATGTCTGAATGTGATGGGTGTCGCTATTTCTAACGGAGTGATATCTCCAGCGCTCACCACAACGCATCCCGCAGTTTGTACCAGGACATCGCCGCCACCAGCAGCGGCGTGCGCAGCAGCCGGCCGCCGGGGAAGGGGCGGTGGGGAATACGTTCGAAGACGTCCAGGCGTTCGCTCTGCCCGGCGATGGCCTCGGCCAGTACGGCCCCGGCCAGCCCGGTCGCGGCCACGCCATGCCCGGAGAAGCCCTGTGCGAAGTACACGTTCGGGGTCAGCCGACCCCAATGCGGCGCCCGGTTGCGGGTGATGTCCACGTAGCCGCCCCAGACTTGTTCCATGCCCACGTCGGCCAACTGCGGGAACACCTGGTGCATGCGCCGGGTCATCACCCCGCGCAGCCCGGGGGGCGGCAGGGCGGAGTAACTGGCGCGCCCGCCGAACAACAGCCGGTGATCGGCACTGAGCCGGAAGTAGTCCAGTGCCCAGCTGACGTCGGCCACGGCCATGCCGTTGCGGATCAGCGACCGGGCGCGTTCGGCGCCCAATACCTGCGAGGCGCCGATATAGGTGCCGACTGGCATGATCCGCGTTTCCAGCTCCGGGGCGATGCCCTGCAGCCAGGCGTTGCCGGCGATCACCACATGGTCGGCGCGGATGCTGCCGTGAGCGGTGCGCAGCTGCGGACGCGGGCCCCGCACCAGCTGTACCACCGGCGATTGCTCGTGGATGACCACACCCAGGCCTTCTGCCGCGCGTGCCAGGCCCTGTGCATAGGCCAGCGGCTGCAGGTGGCCGCTGGCCGCATCGAACATCGCCCCGGTATAGCGCGGGCTGTCCAGCTGCGCCTGCAGCTGGGGGCGGTCCCACCACTGCAGCGGATAGTCGTAGCGCTCGGCCAGATCAAGCAGCCCGGTGCGCAGCGCGCGCTCCTGGCGGGCCGTGATCGGCACGCTGGCGTGGCCGTCGTGCCAGTCGCAGTCGATCTGGTAGTGCTGCAGGCGGTGGCGCAGCAAGGCCATGCCGTCGCGCGAATAGTCGAACAGCAGCCGGGCGTCTTCGGTGCCCACCAGCTGTTCCAGCGTATCCACTTCACACCCGTAGCCGACGATGGCCTGGCCGCCATTGCGCCCGGAAGCGCCCCAGCCCACCCGGTGCGCTTCCAGCACGCTGACCCGGTAGCCGCGCTCGGCCAGCGACAGCGCGGCCGACAGGCCGGTGTAGCCCGCGCCCAATATGCACACATCGGTAGCGTGGTCGCCGGTCAGCGCCGGGCGCAGCGGTTGCGCTGGCAGGCTGTCGGCATACCAGCTGGATACGTGGTCCTGGCCGGCGCGGCTCACGGTGTGCACCGGCAGGGGAGGTTGGGGACGTCAATCATGGTGACAGCATGCCAGCAACGATCCGCGGTGACAGCGCGCAGTCTGTCGCAGGCATCGCAGCCGGCATGTGAGGGCGCACACCTCCGGGCGGGCGTGTTGCACCGCGGATGGGCACGGCGCTACCGTGGCAGCAGGTCATCGGAGCATGCCGCATGGTCGCGCCCCCCTGGGTTGGCCTGCCCACCGACAGCACGCCACTGGGCCACCATCGCTTTGCGGTGGCCGGTGAGAAGTACATCCGCGCGCTGGCCGTGGCGGCCGGTGTCACGCCGGTGCTGCTGCCCAGCCTGCAGCCCCCGTTGCCGGCCGCGCCGTGGCTGGACCGGCTCGACGGTCTGTTGCTGACCGGCGCCGTGAGCAACATCGAGCCGCATCACTACGGCGGTGCGCCCACCTGGCCAGGCAACCCGCACGATCCGGCGCGCGACGCCACTGCGCTGTCGCTGCTGCAGGCCGCGCTGGAACGCGACCTGCCGGTGCTGGCGATCTGCCGGGGGTTCCAGGAATTGAACGTGGTCCTCGGCGGCACCTTGCATGCGCGCGTGCACGAGGTGCCCGGGCTGGCCGATCACCGCGAGGACCCGGCCGCGCCGGTGGAGCAGCAGTACGCGCCGTCGCACGCCGTGCAGTTGGCCGCCGACGGCTGGCTGGCGGCCTGGGCCGGCGCGGACCGTGTGAAGGTCAATTCGGTGCACGGGCAGGGCATCGATCGCCTCGCCAACGGCCTGCGGGTGGAGGCGCGTGCCGACGATGGCCTGGTGGAAGCCGCGCGCAGCCGCGCCCACACCTTCGTGCTCGGGGTACAGTGGCACCCGGAATGGCGTGTTACCGACCATCCCTTCCATCACCGCATTTTCCAAGCCTTCGGCGATGCTTGTCGCCGTTACTCCTGCAAAGCAGACCGGTCATGACCACCCGAACGCGCTCGCGTAAAGCCACTGTCCCGCGCAAAGCGGCCTCTTCTTCGCGCAAGGCCGCCCCGCCGCCCGTGCCCGAAGAGAGCGCGCTGCTGCGCTGGCTCAAGGAGCGGCGCATCACCGAGGTGGAATGCCTGGTGCCGGACATCACCGGCAACGCACGCGGCAAGATCATCCCGGCCGACAAGTTCTCGCACGATTACGGCACGCGCCTGCCCGAAGGCATTTTCGCCACCACGGTCACCGGTGAATTCCCGGACGATTACTACGAACTGACCTCGCCGTCGGACTCGGACATGATCCTGCGCCCGGACCCGGACACCGTGCGCATGGTGCCGTGGGCCACCGACCCCACCGCACAGGTGATCCACGACTGCTACACCAAGCACGGCGAACCGCACGAACTGGCGCCGCGCAACGTGCTGCGCCGGGTGCTGGATGCCTATGCCGAACTCGGCCTGCGCCCGGTGGTGGCGCCGGAACTGGAGTTCTTCCTGGTGCAGAAGAACACCGACCCGGACTTCCCGCTGCTGCCGCCGGCCGGCCGCTCCGGGCGCCCGGAAACCGCGCGCCAGTCGTATTCGATCGATGCGGTCAACGAATTCGACCCCATCCTCGACCTGATGTACGACTACTGCGATGCCATGAAGCTGGACGTGGACACACTGATCCACGAATCCGGCGCGGCGCAGCTGGAGGTCAATTTCACCCACGCCAACGCGATGGACCTGGCCGACCAGGTGTTCCTGTTCAAGCGCACCATGCGTGAGTCGGCCATGCGCCACGGGGTGTATGCCACCTTCCTGGCCAAGCCGATGGAGAACGAGCCGGGCAGCGCCATGCACATCCACCAGAGCCTGTTGCGGATCAGCGATGGCCACAACGTGTTCACCGGAGAGCACGGCGGCGAGGATTTCAGCCCGCTGTTCGGCCACTACCTGGCCGGCCTGCAGAAGTACGTGCCGATGGCGATGGCCTTCTTCGCGCCCAACGTGAACTCCTACCGCCGGCTGGTGTTCGGCGAGGTTTCGCCGAGCAACGTGCACTGGGGCTTCGACAACCGCACCTGCGGCCTGCGCGTGCCGCTGGACACGCCGGAGAACATGCGGGTGGAAAGCCGCTTCGCCGGGTCCGACGCCAACCCCTACCTGGCCATGGCCGCCACCCTGGCCGCCGGCCTGCTGGGCATCCGCGAGCAGGGCTCGCCGACCGCGCCGATCAGTGGCAGCGCCAAGGAGCTGGGCTACGACCTGCCGCGCTCGCTGGGCGAGGCGCTGGATGGGCTGGAAGGCTGCCCGGAACTGCGCGAGATGCTGGGCGAGCGCTTCTGCCGGGCCTATGTCTCGGTCAAGCGCAAGGAATACGAGACCTTTTTCCGCGTGATCAGCTCGTGGGAGCGGGAATTCCTGCTGCTCAACGTCTGAACGGCGCCGCGTCGCCAGATCCGGCATGGCCGTGAGGGCCATGTGCTGGGAAAATGGGGGCATGCCCGTTAGGCTGGCACCCGTTGTGCCGGTCTGGCCGGTTCCCCCACCTCGCACCTGACCTGTGGAGAGTCCGATGAAGCTGCGAATCCTCACCCTCGGCATTGCCGTATCCGTGCTCAGCGCCTGTGGCGGCGGCAAGTCCGACGACGACAGCAAGGTGCTGAACGTCTACAACTACAGCGATTACATCGCCGAAGACACCATTCCCACCTTCGAGAAGGCCACCGGCATCAAGGTGACCTACGACGTGTTCGACAGCGACGAAATGGTGGAAACCAAGCTGCTGGCCGGCAACAGTGGCTACGACGTGGTGGTGCCGACGCTGAACTTCTTCGGCCGCCAGATCAAGGCCGGCGTGTTCCTGCCGCTGGACAAGAGCAAGATCCCGAACCTGGCCAACCTGGATCCGGAGGTGATGAAGCGCATTGCCCAGCAGGACCCGGACAACCAGTACGGCGTGCCGTACATGATCGGCACCACCGGCATCGGCTACAACGTGGAACTGCTCAAGCAGCGTTTTGGCGGCAGCACCGACATCGCCAACAGCTGGGACCTGATCTTCAAGCCCGAGAACATCGCCAAGATGAAGGACTGCGGGATCACCATCCTGGACACGCCGTCGGACATGATCCCGATCGCGCTGCACTACCTGGGCGAAGATCCGCACAGCCAGGACCCGGCCACGCTGGAAAAGGCCGCCGCGCTGCTCAAGGGCATCCGCCCCTACGTGCAGAACTTCCACTCCTCGCAGTACGTGGGCTCGCTGGCCAATGGCGGCACCTGCCTGGTGGTGGGTTGGTCCGGTGACATCATCCAGGCCCGCGACCGCGCCGCCGAAGCGGCCAACGGGGTGACGGTGGCCTATTCGATCCCGCGCGAAGGCGCCCCGCAGTGGTTCGACATGCTGGCCATCCCCAAGGACGCCAAGCACCCGGAGGCCGCCTATGCCTTCATCAACTACCTGCTGGAACCGAAGGTGGCCGCCGCCAACACCAACTTCATCCACTACGCCAACCCGGTGACCAAGGCCACCCCGCTGGTGGACGAGGCGATCCGCACCGATCCGACCATCTACCCGCCGGCCGACGTGGCCGCCAAGATGTTCACCTACTCGATCAACACCCCGGAGGTGGACAAGCTCTACACCCGGTTGTGGACCGAGGTGAAGACCGGTCGCTGACCGCTTCCACGACGCCGGCCGCAGGGCCGGCGTTGTCGTTTCAGGGGTCTGCACGGCGGCAGGCCGAGGGCCGGGCAGCCGGTCCGGGCACACCATGACACTGCGACCACCGGTAAAATGGAATCCTCCCCCCGTCCGCTGCCGCTCCTGGAGCCGCCCCCCATGCCATTTGATGCCAAGCCGGAAGGCGAGGTCGTGCCGGTCCTCGAGCCGGGCTATCTGTCCATCCGCGCGCTGCGCAAGGAATTCGACGGCTTCGTCGCGCTCGACGATGTCAGCCTGGACGTGCGCAAGGGCGAGATCTTCGCCCTGCTCGGCGGCTCGGGCAGTGGCAAGTCCACGCTGCTGCGCTGCCTGGGCGGGTTCGAAACCCCCACCAAGGGCAGCATCGAGCTGGATGGCCAGCGCATCAACGACCTGCCGCCCTACCAGCGGCCGATCAACATGATGTTCCAGTCCTATGCGCTGTTTCCGCATATGACGGTGGAACAGAACATCGCCTTCGGGCTCAAGCAGGACGGCCTGGCCCGCGACGCGATCCGCACCCGCGTGGGCGAGATGCTGGAACTGGTGCAGCTGGGCAAGCTGGCCAAGCGCAAGCCGCACCAGTTGTCCGGTGGCCAGCAGCAGCGCGTGGCGCTGGCGCGGTCGCTGGCCAAGGGGCCCAAGCTGCTGCTGCTGGACGAGCCGATGGGCGCGCTGGACAAGAAGCTGCGCTCGCAGATGCAGCTGGAGCTGGTCAACATCATCGAAACCTCGGGCGTGACCTGCGTGATGGTCACCCACGACCAGGAAGAGGCCATGACCATGGCCACCCGCATCGCGGTGATGGACGCCGGCTGGATCCAGCAGGTGGGCAAGCCCGATGAAATCTACGAGCAGCCGGCCAACCGCTTCGTGGCCGAGTTCATCGGCTCGGTGAACCTGTTCGACGGGGTGATCGACGAGGACCTGCCCGAGTACGTCACCGTGCGCACGCCGCTGTTCCCCGCGCCGATCTACGTGGCCCACGGCATCACCGGCTACGAAGGCCAGCCGGTGGCGTTCGCGCTGCGCCCGGAGAAGGTGATGATCGGCAAGGACGAGCCGGCCGGGGACACCAACAAGGCGCAAGGGGTGATCGAGGAGATCGCCTACTTCGGCAGCCATTCGGTGTACCACGTGCGCCTGCCCAGCGGGGCCAAGGTGCTGTCCAACTTCGCCAATTCGCAGCGCTGGGCCAGCGACGGGCTGACCTGGGGCGACAGCGTGTGGGTGTGCTGGCGCGACAACGACGGCGTGGTGCTCACCGCATGAACGCCGCCGTCTGGAAGCGCTGGCTCCCCGGCACCCGCGGTGGTGTGATCGCCGCGCCCTACCTGTGGCTGCTGCTGTTCTTCGCGGTGCCGTTCGTGATCATCCTGATGATCTCGTTCGCACGCACGCAGGTGGGCTCGCCGCCCTACACGTGGCTGCTGGAATACGTGGACGGGGCGTTTTCGCTGAAGCTCAACCTGGGCAACTACGCGGCGCTGGTGAAGGACAGCCAGTACGTGCTGGCCTACCTGAGTTCGATCAAGATCGCGGTGATTGCCACGCTGTTCACGCTGCTGATCGGCTACCCGATGGCGTACGTGATTTCGCGGATGTCACCGGCCGCGCGCAACGTGGCGATGATGCTGGTGGTGCTGCCGTCGTGGACCTCGTTCCTGATCCGCGTGTACGCGTGGATCGGCATCCTGGACCGCAACGGGCTGCTCAACCAGCTGCTGCTCAAGCTCGGCGTGATCGATGCGCCGCTGCAGATCCTGTACACGCCGACCGCCGCCTACATCGGCATCGTGTACTGCTACCTGCCGTTCATGGTGCTGCCGCTGTACGCGAACCTGGTCAAGCTGGACAACCGCCTGCTGGAGGCGGCCTACGACCTGGGCGCCAAGCCATGGCAGGCGTTCCTGCGGATCACCCTGCCGTTGTCGCGCACCGGCATCATCGCCGGCTGCATGCTGGTGATGATTCCGGCGGTGGGCGAGTTCGTGATTCCCGAGATGCTGGGCGGTCCGGACACGCTGATGATCGGGCGGGTGCTGTGGGGCGAGTTCTTCAACAACCGCGACTGGCCGACGGCCTCGGCGGTGGCGATCGTGATGCTGCTGTTGCTGCTGGTGCCGATCCTGCTGTTCAACCGGGTCCAGCAGCGTGAGCTGGAAGGGAAGCTGGCATGAGCATGGTGCGCGGCAGCCGCTGGCTGGGCTGGTCGGTGCTGGGGCTGGGCTTCGGCTTCCTGTACCTGCCGATCCTGCTGTTGATGATCTACTCGTTCAACGAATCCAAGCTGGCCACGGTGTGGTCGGGCTTTTCCACGCGCTGGTACGGGGAGCTGTTCAACAACCGGCAGATTCTGGATGCGCTGTGGATCAGCCTGAAGGTGGCGTTCTGGACGGCCTGTGCGTCCACGGTGCTGGGCACGATGGCAGCGATGGTAATGACGCGTTTCAAGCGTTTCCCGGGCAAGACGATGTTCGGTGCGCTGATCACCGCGCCGCTGGTGATGCCGGAGGTGATCCTGGGCTTTTCGCTGATGACGCTGCTGGTGGCGATGGGCGGTATTCCCGGTTTTCCGGCGCGCGGGGTAACCAGCATCTGGATCGCGCATGTGACGTTCACGCTGTCGTTCGTGACGGTGGTGGTGTCGTCGCGGCTGCAGGAACTTGACCGGTCGCTGGAGGAAGCGGCGATGGACTTGGGGGCCGGCCGGTTGAAGGTATTCCTGCAGATCACGCTGCCGATCATCGCCCCGGCGCTGGTGGCTGGCTGGCTGTTGGCCTTTACGCTGTCGCTGGACGATGTGGTGATTGCCAGTTTCGTGGCGGGCCCGAGTTCGACGACGCTGCCGATGAAGGTGTTCGCGTCGGTGCGGATGGGGATCAAGCCGGAGATCAATGCACTGGCGACGCTGATGGTGCTGGCAGTATCGATCGCGGCAGTAGTGGGCTGGTTCGTGACCGCCCGCGGCGAGAAGCGCCGTCAGCGCGACATGCAGATGGCGTTGCAGGACAAGGGCTGAGGCAACGGCAACAGCAACAGCAACAGCAACAGCAACAGCAACAGCGGGGCAGGGTCTGGTGTGGCGGGGGGGGGGGGGGGGGGGGGGGGGGGGGGGGGGGGGGGGGGGGGGGGGGGGGGGGGGGGGGGGGGGGGGGCGGCCCCGCCCGCCCCCCCCCCCCCCCCCCCCCCCCCCCCCCCCCCCCCCCCCCCCCCCCCCCCCCCCCCCCCCCCGACAGAGTGCTTGCCCTTTTGTTGAAGGCGTAGGGCAACGGCGTAAGGCAGTTGCCGCGTTGCGCCGCGTAGAGCCGGGCTCTGCCCGGCTGCTCTTCTCTCCCCAATCAAACCGGTCGGCCGGCTTTGCTCTTGGTTCGGCAACCGACAAACTGTCCAGGCATGGTGAGGGTGGGTTGACGGGGCCCTGAGCCGCATGGATGCGGCGACGGAGCTTACATGGGTGAAGGCGCATTGTTTGCGAGGCACTGCCTCGCATGCGTCTGAACGCACAGCCGCCAGCGGCTGGGCCGGGCCGCGGAGCGGGACTTGCAGCGTGCCCTGGCAACTCACCCTCACCGTGCCCGCCCGGAAGAGGCGACTGCTAACGCTTCGGCCCGACGTGCGACACCATGTCGCAATCCAACCCCGTCTCCCCGCCAACCCCGGCAACATCCGGATCACACCCCCGGGCGCAGAATGATGAACTGTCTTCCGGAGTACCACGATGACCGTTGAAATCGTCAACCCCGCCACCGGCCAGGTCACCTACCGCCACGAACTGCTCGATGCCGCCCAGATCGAACAGCGCCTGGCCGCTGCGGCAGGCGCGTTCCCGGCCTGGTCGGGCCAGTCCCTGCAGGCGCGCAGCGTCATCCTGCGTGGCATCGCCGCGCAACTGCGCACCCGCAAGGATGAGATCCAGCGGGCCATGACCACGGAGATGGGCAAGCTCAAGGCCGAAGCCCTGGCCGAAGTGGAAAAGTGCGCGCAGGCCTGCGAGTTCTACGCCGACCACGCCGCCGATTACCTCAAGCCGCAGCTGATCGACACCGAGGCCCAGCGCAGCTACGTACGCTACGAGCCCATCGGCTGCGTGTTTGCTGTGATGCCCTGGAACTTCCCGATCTGGCAGGTGTTCCGCTTCCTTGCGCCAGCCTTCATGGCCGGCAATGTTGCCCTGCTCAAGCATGCCAGCAACGTCCCGCAGTGCGCCGACCTGATCCTGGCTGTATGCCGCGACGGTGGCCTGCCCGCCGGCGTGTTCGACGTCCTGCACATCGACAACGACCAGGCCGCCGACGTGCTGCGCGACAAGCGGGTCAAGGCCGTAACCCTGACCGGCAGCGAACGGGCAGGGCGCTCGATTGCCGCCAATGCCGGTGACCAGCTCAAGAAGTGCGTCATGGAACTGGGCGGCAGCGATGCGTTCGTCGTGCTCGAAGACGCCGACCTCGACAAGACCGTCGCCGCCGCGGTGAAGTCGCGGTTCGACAACAGTGGCCAGACCTGCATCGCCGCCAAGCGCTTCATCGTGGTCGATGCCATCGCCGATGCCTTCGTGGAAAAGTTCGTCGCCGCCGCTGCCCAGCGCGTCTACGGCGACCCGCAGGACGAACACACCACGCTGGCCCCGATGGCCCGCGCCGACCTGCGCGATGAACTGCATACGCAGGTGCAGGACAGCGTGGCCAAGGGCGCCAAGCTGCTGCTCGGCGGCGAGCCCGTGGCGGGCAGCCATGCCGGCTACCCGGCCACCATCCTGGACAACGTCGGGCCGGGCATGCCGGCCTACGACGAGGAGCTGTTCGGCCCGGCCGCGGCCATCCTGCGCGTGCGCGACGATGCCGACGCGCTGCGCGTGGCCAACGACACCACCTTCGGTCTGGGGGGCAGCGTCTGGACCGCCGATGCGGTGCGTGGCGAAGCGATCGCCAAGAAGCTCGAATGCGGCGCGGCGTTCGTCAACGCCATCGTCAAAAGCGACCCCCGCCTGCCGTTTGGCGGCAGCAAGCGCTCCGGTTTCGGCCGCGAACTGGCCGACCACGGCATCCATGAGTTCATGAACATCAAAACGGTGTACGTGGCTTGATCTGAGGGGCGTAGCGGCCAACGGTCGCTACCTACTCGTACCACAGCGGTAGAGCCGACCGTTGGTCGGCTGCTCCAAATCTCGGGATGCCCTGTATGTATCCGGCACCGCCTGGAGCCGGCCAGCGGCCGGCACTACCGGGTCCGCGTTGTACACCGGCACAACCCGGCATCGCATTGCTCAAACGGGTAGAGCCGACCGTTGGTCGGCTGCTCCAAATCTCGAGACGCTCCGCGTGTATCCGGCACCGCCTGGAGCCGGCCAGCGGCCGGCACTACCGGGCCCGCGTTGTTCACCGGCACAACCCGGCATCGCATTGCTCAAGCGGGTAGAGCCGACCGTTGGTCGGCTGCTCCCAATCTCGGGATGCTCCGTGTGTATCCGGCGCCGCCTGGAGCCGGCCAGCGGCCGGCACTACCGGGACCCGCGTTGCTGGCCGGCACAACCCGGCATCGCGTTGCTCAAACGGGTAGAGCCGACCGTTGGTCGGCTGCCCGGACTACCGACATGCCGTGCGTACATCCCGCGCCGTAGCCCCAAACGGGCGCCGACCACCCCGCGTCAGAGCCAACGCACCCGCTTGAACAGCCGGTACAACCCCACGCAGATCGCGCCCACGCCGATGATCATCGCCGGGTACGCCCACGGCTGGTCCAGCTCGGGCATGTGGGTGAAGTTCATGCCATACCAGCTGGTGATCAGGGTCGGCGCCGCCAGCAATGCCGCCCACGCACCCAGCCGCTTCACCGTCTCGCCCTGCGCCAGCGTCACCAGCGACAGGTTCACGTTCAACGCCGTGCCCAGCATCTCGCGCAGGGTGTCGATCACATCGCTGATCCGTACCGCATGGTCATGCACGTCGCGCAGGTACAGCTTGACCTCGTCCGGCACCAGCTCGCCCTGGTAGCGCTTGATCTGCGCCAGCATGTCCTGCAGCGGCGCCACGGCCATGCGCATCTTGTTGAGCTCGCGCTTCAGCTCGTACAGCCGCACCACGGTCTGGCGCTTGTAGCTGTCCGAGAAAATGTCCTTCTCCAGCAGCTCCAGCGTGTCGCGATAGCGCTGGGTGATGGGCAGGTAGTTGTCCACCACGAAGTCCAGTACCGCATACAGGCAGTACGACGGCCCCATCGTGCGCAGCAGCTCGGGCTCGCGCTCGACCCGGGCGCGCGGCGCGGCGTAGGACAGCGACGCCCCATGGCGGACCGTCACCAGGAAGCGGGGACCCAGGAAGGCATGGGTTTCGCCATAGGCGATGCGCTCATCGACCATCTGCGCGGTGGTGACCACCACGAACAGGGAGTTGCCATACGCCTCCACCTTCGGCCGCTGGTGCGCGTTGCGGGCGTCTTCGATGGCCAGCGAATGCAGGCAGAATTCTTCCTGCAGCTTGAGCAGCACGCTGTCGGCCGGCTCGTACAAGCCGACCCAGACAAAGCCGTTGCCGCTTTCGATCACATCGCTGATCGCGTCCAGACTGATGTCATGGCGCTTGCCCTGGTCATCGTAGTGCACGCAGTTGATGACGCAGGGCGGATTTACGGGTGCGGTGCTTTCCATGGGCGGCATCCTGCGTCAGCGGCCTGTGACAGGTACGTCACGACGGCCCAGCGCCCACGCCAGCGCCAGATGCACCGGCAGCAGCAGCACGATCCACTGCAGGTTGACCTGCGCCTGCAGGCTAAGCCAGTGCAGTACCAGGCCCAGCGACGCCAGCAGCGCCACCGCCCACAGCACCCAACGGAACCACGCACGCGGGGTGCGCCCGCGCAGCAGCGTGATCGCGCCGGGCAGCAACAGCAGGCACAGTGGCGACAGCACCAGCAGGTTGCGGTTGGCCCACGCAGCCTGGTGCGCGCTGAAGCCCCACAGGTAGGTCAGCAACGCGCCGGCGATACCGCAGAACA
Organism: Stenotrophomonas sp. 2619; assembly: GCF_040548725.1. Lineage (NCBI taxonomy): Bacteria > Pseudomonadati > Pseudomonadota > Gammaproteobacteria > Lysobacterales > Lysobacteraceae > Stenotrophomonas > Stenotrophomonas sp. 2619. The sequence continues at coordinate 127,417 of NZ_JBEPSF010000001.1, forward strand.
GCCACAGCGGCAGCGCGATGCCGCCCAGCAGGCGTCGGCGGGAGCGCAGTGCACACACCCCCGCGGCGGCCAGCAGGCCGCACAGCAGCCAGGGCCACCAGCGGCGCGGGGATTCGGTGGGTTCCGGGGCGATGCGGTGCGGCAGCAGTTCCTGCTCGGCCTGTACCAGCGGCCGGCCTTCGCTGTTGCGCGACTGGCGCAGCGCATCGGCCAGGCGCATCGGCACGAACGCTTCCTGCCAGCGCGACAGCGGCTGGTCGGCGAACGGGCCCAGCCCGATGTCGAAGCCCAGCCACATCCATGGCGATGGCGAGGCCAGCCGCACCGATTCGCTGCGGTAGGTGTTGCCACGCGAACGCCCGGACAGCTGCGAATGCAGGCCACCGCCGAGCGCCTGGTCCACCGCATCGCGGACCATGGTGGCGCAGTTGGCGGTGTAGTAGTCGTAGTGGTAGCGCGCGTTCTCCGGCTTGGCGCGCTCGGCCAGCGAGGCGGCCAGGGTGCGCGCCTGCTGCGGGTCCAGGTCCAGCCACTGGATGCTGGCCCCACGACCGCTCTGGCGGTAGTAGGACATGTCTTCGTCCAGCGGCAGCGCCACCAGGTAGTACATCATCTCGCCGCGCACGAAGCGGCCGATGAAGTCCGGCTCGCTCGGATCGAAGTAGCCGAAGTTGTAGGAGGTGGCCTGGCCCGTGACCGGGTCCACCACCACCAGCGCGTCGTGACCGAAGCGCTCGAAGAAGATCTCGCCGGGCTGCATGGTGACCACGCCGATGCGCGGTGCCGCCGGCGCGTTCGCGCCGGCATCGGCCGCCGGCACGGTGACGGGGGCCGCCGCCTCCTGGGCCAGCGCCGCGAAGGGCAGGCTGGCCAGGGTGAGCATCCAGCACAGGAACAACAGGCGGCACGACGGCCACCGCTTCAGCAGGGGCCGCATGGCGTGGATCAATCCTCGTTGTTCGTGTCAGCCGGCAGCACGGTCACATGGAACGCCTGCACGCGGCGGGCATCGGCACGCGCCACCCGGAACACGAAGCGGTCCAGGCTGAGCTCGTCGCCGGTTTCGGGCAGGTGGCCGATCGCCTCGGTGACCAGGCCACCGATGGTGTCGTAGTCGTCGTCGGGGAAGCTGGCGCCGAAGCGCTCGTTGAAGTCCTCGATCGCGGTCAGGGCGTCCACCACGTACTGGCCGTCGGCCTGGATGGCGATCTGCGCGGTGTGGTCCTCGGCCTCGTCGTGCTCGTCGTCGATTTCACCGACGATCTGCTCCAGCACGTCCTCGATGGTGACCAGCCCGGAAACACCGCCGTACTCGTCCACCACGATGGCCATGTGGTTGCGCGAGAGCCGGAACTCCTTCAGCAGCACGTTGAGCTTCTTGGCTTCGGGAATCAGCACCGCCGGGCGCAGCAGTTCGCGCACGTTGGCCGGGCCGTTGTCGGCAACCACGCCGCGCAGCAGGTCCTTGGCCAGCAGCACGCCAAGGATGTCGTCCTTGTTGTCGCCGTGCACCGGGAAGCGTGAGTGGCCCGATTCGACCACCTGCTTCATCAGTTCAAGGAAGGGCGCTTCGACCGGCAGGGACACCATCTGCGAACGCGAGATCATCACGTCGCCCACGGTGAGTTCGGCGACCGAAATCGCCCCCTCCATCATGCGCAGGGTATCGGCAGCGATCAGCCCATCGGCGTGCGCGGTGTGCAGCACCGCCACCAGCTCGTCGCGGGTGTGGGGTTCGCCGGAGAAGGCAGAGGTCAGGCGTTCGAGCCAGCTGCGCTTCTTTTCGTTCTGCTCCAGGGTGGAGCTACTACTGTCGTCTTCAGACATCTCTGGAAAAAAGGGCACCCGGCGAACCGGGCGTTGGATTCAGTCTAGCAGGATGCGGGGCCCTGTCAGCGCCCGCCTGCGGGGGCCGCATTCACCGAGGCGGCCGGCGGGGTGGGGGCCGGCACCGGCGCCTCCTCCTCCGCGGGCAGGTCCAGGCTGTAGGTGCAGCCGGCCAGAGTCTTGCCCGGGTGGCTCTTGACCGTGGACAGGCTCAGGATGATCGATTCGATCATCGGCTCGCCGGTGCTCGGGTCGGTGACATCGCGGCTGACCAGCTCCCGCCCGGCCATGAACTTGCCCGGGTTGTCCACCCCGTCCTCCAGCGCCAGCGTCTTCGCCAGCGGGCGCGGGTCGGCCAGGTCCAGGATGGCCATGATGCTCGCGCCGGCCACCGCCACGTACTCGGTGCGCTGCCCGAACACCGTCAGCGGCGTGGCCAGCCGGAACTCGGTCATGAACTGGTTGCCCTGCGGCAGCGGCTGCAGGCCATTGGCCACGGCCTTGAGCGGGTCGGCCACCACCGGGGCGACGGCGGCGTAGTCGGCCACGCCCTGGCGGCATTCGATCAGCGCGGCCAGGTCCAGCGGGGCGGCCGATGCGGCGGCGGGCAGCAAGGCCAGCAGGCCCAGGCAGAGGGTCTTGAAAGCGGTCATCTGGAATCCGTGGGTAGCCGGGCGGCGCGGCTTACTGCTCGTTGGCGTAGGGGTCGTCGATGCCCAGTTCAGCCAGGATGTCGCGTTCCAGCTGCTCCATGGCCTCGGCTTCCTTGTCGTCCTCATGGTCCCAGCCGAGCAGGTGCAGCACGCCGTGCACGGTCAGGTGCGCGTAGTGGGCATTGAGCGCCTTGTCCTGCTCGGCCGCTTCGCTGGCCACCACCGGCGCGCAGATCACCAGGTCGCCGAGCAGCGGGAACTTCACGCCCTTGGGCAGGCCCTCGGGCACTTCGGCCGGGAAGCTGAGCACGTTGGTGGCGTAGTCCTTGCCGCGGTAGTGCCGGTTCAGCGACTGACCTTCCTTGGCATCGACCAGGCGGATGGCCAGGTCGGCTTCACGGATGCGGCCCTTGAGCGCGGCAGCCACCCATTTGCGGAAGCTCACCGCAGAGGGCAGCCCGGCGCGGGGCAGGGCGTAGCTGACGGCTACATCGAGGCGGACGGGGCCCTTGGTCATGGCGATACCGGTAATTCAGATCAATCAGGAGGGCACAGTATCGCGCGTGCGACGCCTCACTGCGACTTCCAGTCGTCGGCGTCGTAGGCGATCTCGATGACATCGGCGGTGGCACGGCGCTCCTCGATACGCACGGTGCTGGCCGAGCCGTGGCAGTGATACCCCTGTTGCTGGCTGAGCTGGCGGGCAATTGCGTGCATCATCTGCGTATCGGAGGCGTTGGAGTCGACCTGGATGGCGCCGGCGGCGCAGCCGCCAACGTTCTCCACCTGCACCGCCGGCACCAGTGCGCGCGTGGCCTGGTCCGCAAGCGCGTCGAATGCCTCGGCGCCGATGTCCGGCTGCGCGGCCGAGATGCGCACCTTGACGTAGTACAGCTGCTTGTAAAACAGATACGCATTGGAGCGCAGCGGGGCGTCGCCCGGCGCGCGATGCAGTTCCATGCGCAGCTTCTGCCCGTTCACCCCGCCGGCGTTGGCGATGGCGTCGCGCATGACGGCCTCCTCATCGTTGGCCGCCGCCGGGGGTGGCGCAGGGGTAAGCCGGAATGCGTCAGCCGGCCCCAGCGTCTGCTGGCGCGAATAGGTGCCGTCCTTGACGGCATGCTTCATGCTTTCGCCGAACGCCTGCATGCCCTCGATCACTGCGGTATCCGGATCGAGGCGGCCCGCTGCATAGATGTACAGGTTGATCGTCGCTTCGGGGTGATCCTTGGCGCGGTAGAGCAGGCTGGCCCCGGCCAACCGGTTATCCGGATCGAGACTGCTGCGTACCAGGGTGAAATCGCCCACCGACCTGGGGGCGATCACGTAGCTGGTTTCCACATACGGACGCGCGGGGGCGGCCGTTTTTTCACTGGCCGACGCCGTTGCCGGCACGGCGGCCAGCAGGCAGAGGCACAACAGCACGCAGGTACGATTCATGGCACTTCCTGTGCGACGGGAGTGCCGGCAGTGTACGGCTACTCCGCGCCGGGATTCACCTGCTGCAGGTCGCGCCGGTCGTAGGCGCTGACGATGCGCGCCACCAGCGGGTGGCGGACCACGTCGCGGGCCTCGAAGAAGGTGAAACTGACCCCGTCCACGTCGCGCAGCACCTCGATCGCGTCGCGCAACCCGGACTTCACGTGCTTGGGCAAGTCGGTCTGGGTGAGGTCGCCGGTGACCACTGCGGTGGAGCCGAAGCCCAGCCGGGTCAGGAACATTTTCATCTGCTCCACGGTGGTGTTCTGCGCTTCGTCCAGAATCACATAGGCATCGTTGAGCGTGCGGCCGCGCATATACGCAAGCGGCGCGATTTCGATGACATTCTTTTCCAGCAGTTTCAGCACTTTCTCCACGCCCAGCATTTCATACAGCGCGTCGTACAGCGGGCGCAGGTACGGGTCGACTTTCTGGCTGAGATCGCCCGGCAGGAAGCCCAGTTTCTCGCCGGCCTCCACCGCCGGTCGCACCAGGATCAGCCGCTGCACGCGCGACTCGTTCAACGCGTCCACCGCGCTGGCCACGGCCAGGAAGGTCTTGCCGGTGCCGGCCGGGCCGATCCCGAAATTGATGTCGTGGGTGGTGATCTGGTGCAGGTAGCGCGCCTGGTTGGCGCCGCGGCCGCGCACCGTGCCGCGCTTGACCTTGATGGTCACTTCCTGTGCTTCGTAGGCCCGTTCGACCACCTGGTCGACATTGGCCTGGTTCAGGCGCAGGTGGATGGCGTGATTGTCGAAGGTCACCTCCGCCGCTTCGGCGTAGAGCGCTTCGATCAACAGCTGCGCTTCCTCGGCCAGGCGCCGCGGGCCGGTCACGCGGAACACGTGGCCGCGGTTGGCGATTTCCACGCCGAGTTTGAGTTCGATCTGGCGCAGGTGCTCATCAAACGGGCCGGCGAGGTTGGCCAGGCGTTCGTTGTCTTCGGGAGCCAGGGTGAAATCGCGTTGCGAGAGTGCGGTCATTGCGTCTGGCAGCCTTCGATCCAGGGGACCGCGGCCGCAAGCAGGGAAAGGGTCTACAGGGTAGCGCGCAGCCCGTGCAGCCGCCATACCGGTGCCGGTTGTCCACACCGGGTGTGGGGGAGTCGTTGGCAAAGCTGTGGATATCCCGTGCCAGCCCTTGTGCGACAAGGTTGAACAAGGGCTGGTGAAAAAATGGCCGGTCGCTTCAGGAACAGGACACGCCGCCAGCCCGACCTGTACGCGGCACGCCCTCGGGCACTGGCGCGCTGTACCCGGTGCATGCCCTGGTGGGGGCGTTGGGAATTTGACGATATTTGCGTGGCGGAATCGGCCGGAATTATGTCGTTAGTTATGTTGATGGGCCAAGGCAGACATCCGGCGACGCTTCAGGCCCGCGCGTTCCGTGCGAGTAGGGGTTTTCCTACATTATCGTCAGAGTTGCCCCGGATATCGGGCGGCGACGATTCACTATATTCTTCGTCCATGCAGCTTGGTGCGTGCGTCTGTGTGGCGGGGAGAGCCTGCAGATAATGCAGCGGCGTGCGTTTCGACGGTAGCGACAGAGTGGGAGGTGCAGCGTGCTGCCGCCATGCCGGCGGGCCGGGTGCGCCATGGATGCTGGGCAGGTCACGCGGCCGGACGGCTGCAATGGATGGGCACGATGCAGGATGCAATCACACTGTTCGCCGGCGTCGCCGGGCTGGACGGCGCCAGTCGTCCGCACCGTCTGGCATTGGCCAACGGCCAGGCGCTGCTGGTCGAGCGCTGGTGCGGGCACGAACAGCTGTCCGACGGTTTCCAGTGGTGGGTGGACGTGCTGGCCAACGATGCCCTGCTCGACGTGGATGCCTGGCTCGGCGTTGCCGCCACATTGTCCTCGCGGCAGGCCGGCGGACACGACGTACTGCGCAGTGGCGTGGTGTCCGAGGCGGCCTGCGTGGCGTCCGATGGCGGGCTGGCGCGCTATCGCCTGTGCCTGGTGCCGTGGACCTGGCTGCTGGGGCAGGCGCGGCAAAGCCGGGTGTTCCAGGAACGGGCGGTGCTGGACATCCTGCAGGCCGTTCTGGACCCCTATGCCGCCCAGGGTACCTGGCGGGTCAGCGACGAAGTGATCGACTTCCTCGCCGCCGTGCCGCGGCGCAGTTACTGCGTGCAGTACCGCGAATCGGACCTGGACTTCCTGCAGCGCCTGCTCGCCGAAGAGGGCCTGGGCTGGCGCATCGAAGAAGACGCCGACGCGCCTGCCGGGCACGCACTGGTGGTCTTCGCCGACAGCGCCGCGCAGGCGCAGGACGCCACCTCCGAGCGCGACGGCGGGCTGCGCTTCCACCGCGCGGACGCCACCGAGGCCACCGACAGCGTGCTGACGCTGGGACGTTCGCGGCGTATCGGCGTAACCGCGCTGGTGCTGGCAAGTGACGACTATCTCGGCCAGCAGGCGCGTCAGGGCCAGACCCCGGTGCTGTCCGCGCAACGCGGGGAGACCGCCCTGGAGGCGTACACCCCGGTGGGCGCCTATGCGTTCGCCAACCGCGGCGTGGCCGACCATTACAGCCGCCTGGCTGCCCAGGCGCACGAATCGCGCAGCGCCAGCTGGGTGGGCAGCAGCACCGCCCCGGGGCTTCGCACGGGTACCTGGTTCAACCTGCGCCAGTGGCCGCTGTCCGACCGTGCCGGCGTGCCGAATGTGCTGGTGACGCGCATCTGGCATCAGGCCAGCAACAATTTTCCCACCACCGCGCGCGAGGCGCTGCTGCAGCGCCTGGGCCATGCGCCACCGGCGCCCATGGCCGGGCTGGATACGCCCGCGCGCCAGCGCCAGCTGGGCACGCGGGCCGAAACGCTGGGCTATGCCAACGCCTTCGAGGGCGTGGACCGCGCCGTGGCGTGGCGCCCGGCGCGCGAAGACGGCACCGGCCTGCGGTTGAATCCGCGGCCGCTGGCACCTGGCTACCAGACCGCGCGGGTGATTGCCGCTGATGGCAGCGACAGCGGCGAGGTGTCCTGTGACGACCTGGGCCGGATCAAGGTGCGCTTCCACTTCCAGCGGGCAGGCAGCGGCGACGATGGCAGCAGCTGGCTGCGCGTTGCCCAACGCTACGCCGGCCCCGGGGTGGGTGCACAGTTCCTGCCACGGGTAGGGCAGGAGGTGCTGGTGACCTTCCTGGAAGGCGACATCGACCGCCCGCTCATCGTCGGTACGCTCTACAACGGTCGCGGCGAAGCTGGCACGGCCGCCCCCCCGGCCGGCGCGTCGGCGACCAGCGAACGAGGCGCCTATGCGCAGGCAGGGGATGCCCGCAGTAGTGCGCAGGGCAACCTGGCCGGTGGCCACGCGCCCGCCTGGCATGCGATGGGCGCCGGCGAAGACGCGCACCGCAACCCGGCCGCGCTGTGGGGCATCCAGTCGCGCGAGTGGCACGGCCAGGGGCACTCGCGGTTGCTGTTCGACGACAGCGACGGACAGCTGCGCCTGCAGTTGGCCACGACCCATGCCAGCACCCAGCTCAACCTGGGGCACCTGATCCACCAGGCCGACAACTTCCGCGGCAGCCTGCGCGGCGAAGGCAACGAGCTGCGCACCGACGCCTGGGGGGCCGTGCGGGCCCGCGCCGGCCTGTGGCTCAGCGCGCAACCGCGCGCCGCCCGCGCGCCGGCCGGTGAGGCGGTCGCCCCCAGTGCGCTGCTGACCCAGCTCAACGAACTTGGCCGGGTCCAGCACCAAGCCACCCGCGTGCACCGCAGCGTCGCCGTCGCCGCGCACGCCGGCGTGGCGGGCCAGCAGGATGCGCCTGCGCCGCTGGCCAGCCTGCTGCGCAGCACTCGTACCACCGTGGCCGGGAACGCCTTCGACAGCGGTCGGGCCGACGCCCCGGCGTACGCCAGCGGTGGCGGACAAGAGCGCCTGCCGCACAGCGGCGATGCCACCCTGGGTCTGTCTGGCAGCGACGGTCTGGTGCAGGTCGCCGGGCAGAGCCTGCAATGGGCGGTGGGCGAGGTGCTCAGCCTGGCCAGCGGGCAGGCGTCCGAATGTGTCGTCCAAGGCCAGGCGCGTGTCCACGCCAGCCAAGCCATCGGCGTGCTGGCGGCCACCGTGGGCACGGCCGCCGGGAACACGCTCAGCGTGGTGAGCGGGCAGGGCGAGCTGATCGTGCAGGCCCAGGACAACCAGATCCTGCTGCAGGCGCGCAACGCCCTGCGCGCGGCCAGTGCCAGCGCGGCGGTCGAAATGGCCGCGCCGAAAACCGTGCATATCGCCACGGCCGGCGGTGCCAGCATCACCCTGGCCGGCGGCAACCTGACCGTGACCTGCCCCGGCAACATCACCGTGCATGCGGGTCAGAAGTCCTTCGTTGGCCCCGCGAACCTGACCTATCCGCTGCCCACCATGCCGCGCAGCGAATCCCCCGATGTACTGCCCAGCTTCGCCTTCCGCCTGCAGGACATCCCGGGCCCGCAGGGCATCGCGCTGGCCGGCCAGCCGTGGAAAATCGTGCGCACCCGGCAGAGCGCCAGCGATACGCCGGACAACCTGCATGCGGTGGATGCCGGACAGTGGGTGGAAGTGCTCAAGGAAGGCAGCGCCGACGACGACGGCAAGGTCGCCCTTGACGATGCCGACTGCAAGACCGTCTGGGACGCCGTGGCGCGGTTCCCCGGGCGCCTGTACCTGGTGCACGGCATCGACGCCATCCCGCTGCAGATGCGCCAGTTCAGCACCGGCCCCGGGGTACGCGAGATCGTCGAGACCCTGGATGCCAACAACTACAGCAAGGACCTGCAGCACCTGCCCGATGCCGATGCGCTACGCGCCATCCGCCACCGGGTGGAGTACGAGTTCCAGTCCCTGCTGACCACCACGCCCAAGCAGCGCAAGGAGCTCTGAACCATGGCCGACGGCACCACTACCAGTACGGTTGCGCGCAACGCGCTGACCTGCCAGTCCGGCCAGGTAGGTACCTCCAGCGGTGACTACTACGCGCCGCCGGATCGCCAGTTCGCCCCGGTACGGCATGGCAACGCGGTGAAGTCCTACACCGACGGGCGCTCGGCCATGCATGCAATGGCCGAGGCGATCCGCGGCGCGAAAAAATTCATCTTCATCGCCGACTGGCAGATGAATTTCGACACGGAGCTGACCGGACGGGGAGAGGCCGGGCACCGCGGTCGCCTGAGCGAGCTGCTGTATGACGCGATCAATGTGCGTGGGGTGGATGTGCGGGTGCTGCTGTATGACAGCATCGAAGCCGCCGCGTACACGCATGAGAACGAAGCACGGACCGCGCTCTACATGATGCGGGATGACAAGACGCCTGGAAACATCGAAGTTGGACTTCATAACCCGGCAACGGGACGTACGGATCCTTTCAATATCGGCTTCTCTCACCATCAGAAGATTCTGGTGGTTGACGGGAAGATTGGCTTTGTAGGTGGGTTGGATGTTGCACATGGGCGCTGGGATGATGGCAACTTCGACGTCGTCTGCGACCCCCGACTACACATACTGAATGACCACTACAACAACTGCTTGATGAAACCGCGCGGCATGACGGCGGATGAAGTGACGTTGACTCAACCCAAGAAGGAGACGGGCCCTGATGTGGCTGGGAGGACGCGCCCGGGGTTCGCGCCGGCCTATCTACCTGGGCTTACGGTTGCCTTCGACCGCATGAAGCAGCAATGGGAGGACGGAGCAGCGCTGGCCGAACTTCTGGACTACGCGGACAAGGCCGCCATCACGCCCCGCCTGGAAGAGAAGGGCAAGCAGGTCCTTAGCGATGCAATCATTTCAGTTCTTCAGGAAATGACAGACGTCAAGGGAATCAAGGAGATGATCGAGGTGGTGCGGACCGTAGGAAAGGTCCTCAATTCCATCAAGATCGATCTCGACCAGGCACGGCACAAGTATCGTGAGGTGATTGCTGCAAGCAACCGTGCCGCAGATGAGGCTGCGAAGGGCAATGCCGGAGGCGCTGCCAATGCGGCTTCGGATGCAGTGGACGCGTTCACTTCAATTCAAGCCAAGGCTATCAATGATTGGATCAACGAAAAGAAAGCCGAGCTCCTGAAGAGCTACGATCGCGCCGTGAAAGTTGTCGATCGACTGGGCACCTATGCCGCTGATCCATCTCAGCTTGTAAAGGACGTCGAGAAGGCGCGCGCAGAAGCACTGGCTGCGTTGGAGCGTGCCAAGGAGTCGTGGGAGTCCTTCCGGAAATGGCTGGACACCCCGATCAACCGTGCCCAGAGCCTGCTGGACAGTGGTCGTCAGCCACGCATGCCTTGGCAGGACGTGCATGCACGGCTGGAGGGCCCGGCTGTTTTCGATATCTGCCGCAACTTCATGCACCGATGGAATGCAATGGTCTGGCAGAATCAACGCGGTGAATCGCTGATCGGGAGAGGAGCGAATGCTGTCGTCAATGCCGGCATTGGACAGGCAAACGATCTGGGTGCTGGCGTGCCGGAGCAGAAGTCGTTGGGACGGGGTCTTGAGCTCACTGCGCTGACGGATGCCTGGTTGGATGCAATGGGTGGAAGAACGGCACTGTTTGGAGACCTGTGCAGCAGGGGCAGCGCAGGCGAGGTCAGCGTGCAGATCGTCCGGTCGTCTGGCACCGCACTGCACGATATGGAGCGGAAAGGCTGCAGACAATATCGGTTGAATATGGACGATGGCAGTGATCTGAAGCCGTACTGGGAGCGCAGCCTGCCTATGAGATCGATCCAGGATGCCATGCTGAACTGCATCGCATCCGCCAAGGCGTTCGTCTACATTGAAACCCAGTTCCTGATTTCCGACTGCGGCTTCTCGGATGCAGATCCTGGGCGACGTTTGGACACCATCATCAAGGGCGGCCAGCGGGGGCCTGCAACGCCGGCCCAGGAGAAGAAGGCACAGCGAACAGCGCGCGTGCTGGGCGCTGCTGCGGGTCCGCTGGACGCTGTACTGCCCGAGACGCCCATTGCTGATGTTCTTGCAAAGAAGCAGGGCGTGCCCTCCGCCGCGCGCAATACACTTGTTGACACCATTGCCACCCGCGTCGCAAAGGCAATACGGAGTGGCCAAGGGTTCCACGTCTACATCACGCTTCCCGTGCATCCGGAAGGCAACGTGAAAGACGGTGCCGTGGTAAAGCAGCACTACTGGGCGCAGCAGACGCTGTTGCGTGGTCACGACAGTCTGATTCGCCGAATCAGTCGCACTCTCGTGGCCAAACGCAAGGATATTCGCGACGTAAGCGTCAGCGAAGAAGATCTGCGAGACGAAGTTGCGGCAGGTGGCTGGAAGAAGTACCTGACAGTCTTGAATCTACGCAGCTACGGTGTCCTGAAAGACATCAATCACGACAGTTATAGCCGCGGGCCGCAAACTGCCGGGGGCAGCAAGGGCAGTCCACCACTCTATCTGGTGACCGAGCAGTGCTACGTGCATTCCAAGCTGCTCATCGTTGACGATGCGGTCGCCATCATCGGAAGTGCCAACTGTAACGATCGGAGCCTGCAGGGCGACGGCGACACCGAGATCGCTGCGGTGATTGTGGATACGGCGACATCAGTGCGTGACCTGGGCAATGGCGTGAGGGTCGTGACGCGAAAGTTTGCACAGGACCTTCGGATGCGCCTGTGGAAGAAGTTCCTGGGCATGTCGATTCAGGAAGAGGTTGTGTTTGGCGCAATCAAGAAGCAAGGCGGATTTACGGATGCAACCGACAGAATATTTCATCCTCCTATCGTGAAGCAGGACCATGCCGAGCTGAACCTTGAATTGCCGGCGAGTGCCGATACGTCGGATTACATCCGTAGCCTTGCGGAAAAGAATGCATCCATATACGAAGAGGTGTTCACGAACGTTCCGAGGAATTCCATGGCACGCTACGACTCAGTCTTCGATGGATTTCCTTCCGGTGGCTGGAATGAGAAAAAGGACGCCATCGCGCGCTACATCTACGCGCAGCCACCTGACCTTCAAGCGCAGTACATGGAAGTGGCAAGCACCAAGGTGGACGAGGCGACGCGCACTGTGGGTCGCCACAACATTGCCAAGGCGCTCTCACGACTGAAAGGCAGCGGGGCAGGGGACCGGGTCAGAGGATTCTGGGTGTCGATGCCGCTTGAATGGGGGCACGGGATGGATGATCCTGCTGCTGCAATGCCTGTAGAACTCATTGCCGCTCTTCCGGCCGTTCAAGGCGGTTCCAGCGGCACCCTGCAGGCGCTTGCTCGCTTGGACGTGAAATCCCCCACGGAGCAAACATGAAAATCAGGCAGTCCCTGTTGTCCCTCCTGGTCATCACAGGTGCCCTCTGCTCGGGCGGCCGCGCGCTTGCATGCACCGACAGGCTGGACCCTCTGGCATCGCCTGCAACCGGGGTAAGCCTGCTATTCAGTAATGGACAAGGTGGGGGCGTCGGCGTCGCCACTCCCCGTCTTTTGCCGGGCGGTCGACTGGCACCGCCTGCCGTTTCTCCCGCGCTGAAAGAGCTTAAGGCCGGAAAGTTCGATCAATGGGGAGGGGACGTTGTATTCACTGAAGATGATGGGCGAGGCGGTAAGCGGGTCTGCCGGGTGGAGACCTGGAAGAGTAGAACCTTGAACGCTGTTGTAAGAGACAGTCTTGGTGGGAAGCCCGAACGTCTTCGGGACAGTGATGGAAGGGTGGCGGCCATTGCGTACATGCCTACGCCAGCGCAGGAAAGACATCCCGTGCTGGTGAAGTTGCTGCCGCACTACTACATGAGCTCGGCAACCGCCTTCTACTACGATGGGTCCAATAATCTCATTGAGGTGGACAGGTACATGTCCCCTGAGGCCAACAGGCTCAACCCGAAGTACCCGTCGAAGATCGTTGCACGATCCGTCCTGTACTGCTTCCGTTACGAAGATGGCAGGTTGGTGCAGTCTGCAGGCTTGCCGGGGCCTAGCGTCAGCAAGGCCCCGGCGTTCTCGTGTGGCCAGCTCAAGGCTGGCGAGCATTCGCTTGAGCGGTATCGCTACAACGCCAATGGAACCCTGCGCGCCATGCTGAACTACTACGGAGAGGGCGATGCCGACGCCTCCGACAGCCAGCGAAAGTCTGGCGGCGGAGGCTACGGGTCCATCTGGCTGCCCGAACGGCTTCCGTCCGGCGAGCAAGCGCACGTGGAGCTTCATTTCAATGCGAAAGATGAACTGACCAACCTCAGTACAACGTTTCTGGAATTCGCGGCAGCAGACGCGCAGCCCTTGTATGCGGCGCGTGGCGATGCCGGCGGTTCGATGCTTGAGTACCGGTTTCCTGGTTCACCGGTGCCCTTGTCGGTGATAGACAAGGGATTCGCTGCGATCGGTAGCTACCCCAGGGTCAGGATCTTTCCTCATCGGAGCGGAATGACGGTGTCAGAAGTCTTCGACGCTGGTTCCAGAAAGCCGCGCCAGCGGCAGTGGCGCAGCCTGGATCTGAATCGTCAGGAGATGTACGGCGGCAATGGCAAGCTGATCCGCGTAGTTCAATACGGTGCCGCACCGCAGGATGCCTACGAGGAAGACCTGAAAGGCTATGCCGAAAGTGGCTTGCTGAAGGTCACGCCCACTACCACCGGCTACGCCAGCTACCGCGTCTACGACTACGACACAGCAGGCAAGGAGCGTCTGACCTTCGTCTGCTGGCAGCACGATGTCCCCAGCAACAAACCCCTCCGCCATTTCCCATGGTGGACGCCCGATCCAACACCGAAGCGCAGCAGGGAAGAAGCGCTGATCTACGGCATGAAGAACGTCGCCAATCGCTGTGGAACGCCCGATGGAAAGATGGTGGTTCAAGGGCTGGCGGCAATCGACAGCTACATGGCCAAGACGTACGGATATGACGTGGAAAAGCTGAGCTACGGCGAAGCGCGATGACTGTGCCGGCCAAGGTGCCCGAAGGTGTCCCGCCTGAGGAGGGTCTGGGCATCCCGATCGGTGACGGCGGCGCGTCAGCGCGGCTTTCACGCCTGACAAAGAGCGCGCTGGCCTTGTCGTTCCTCGGCCTGCTGGTCTTGATCGGCCTGGCCGTCGCCGCCTTGGCCGTCGAGTGGGAGTCCATCACCGAACGGCGCGTGATTACCGTCGCCGTGATACTGCTCTCCGTGTTGATCGTATTCCTTGCGGGCCTGTTGCTGGGCGTTGTCAGTCTGTTCCGGCGGCGGCAGGCCTGGCGCTCGGCAATGCTGGCGCTGGGGCTCAACCTGTTCGGGCTGGGCGCGATGTTCTACATCGGCTATATGATCGTTGCCGTGATGGCCGCTGCGGCGGTTGGCGCGGTGCAGGCAGCCCTCGGGGGGCTGATGGTGCTGCTGATGATGATATTTGCCAAGTAAGGTCGTCGAATCGGCGTGGCTCAGGCGGTTGCAGGCGAACCACGCGGAAGCTGTTTACAAAACTACGGATGAAACGTCATGGATGATCCGAGTAAAAGGAAGTCTCAACGGACAGTCACCAGCGTGCTCGCCGTTGCAGGCATGCTTGGCGCGCCGCTGGCAGCGGCCTGCACGGGAGATGCTGCAGCAGCAGGGGCATCCTCTGGAGCGTCCGGAATCTTCATGACGGGCAACACCGATGGGTTCGACACCCGTATCGACCCGTTCCGCACGGACGCGCAGAACCGCGCTGTGCTGCCCGACGTGGAGGTTTCGCAGGCACAGAAGGATCCGCCGACTGACATGTTTGGTGCCGCGGGGGGTACCGCCATCCATGGGGAACGCATTGAAGACACGTGGCGCGTCTGCAGGGAGGAGCGCTGGCAACCGCGTCACGGTGACGGTGCCGTCAAGCAGGTTGATGCCGTAACACCCGTCGCAGAAGGCGCCAGGCGCTGGTCGAAGAATTTCTTCGTCGGCGCGGTGCGGCTCTACCACTATGATCGGGCGGGGCGCCTTGTCGAAGTGCGTGATGTCGTCAGCCCCGATGTGCTGCCACCCGACGGTGTCGCGTGGCTGGCGCCCAAGAGTGGTCTGCTGTACTGCGCACGGTATGACCAGGTTGGACGCCTGACATGGTCAATCGACACGGCCGGCGTCGGGCGGTGGGACTTCGGCAAGGCGTGTGCGGACCTGAGCGAAGACAACGTGGATTCGCTGCGGGTGATGTACAACGACGACGGTACCGTCCTAGCCCTGCTGCGATCCCGACCGCCCTCGCTCCCGGACGGGAGCGCCGTGGCGTTGATGCGGCCGGATGGCTATGACAACGCGGGTTGGACAGGGACCGCCACGTTCCTCATGCCGCCCCGGCCGGACGTCGCCGCTGCCGATAACACGGTTGGGGCACGGATTGCGTCGGGACGCGGGATTGCATCGTTGTACGCGTATCCGCCGGATTTCGCCGCCGACGATGCGCAGCCGATCTATCGGGAGCGGCCACAGACGGATGGGCGCTCCAAGGCGAGCGTGCATTACGATTTCCCCGAAGTGGATCTTCCGATGTCGGCCGCCCGCGATGGCTTTGCGAACCTGGCCAGCTACCCGCGTGTGCGCAGTTACGGCTATGGCAAGGACGTACGGGTGGAGGAAGTGTTCGCCGCCGGCAGCCATGTCCCTGTCCAGCGGGTGTGGCGGTCGCAGCTTGTGCTGCGTCAGGAAGACTACGACGCAGCAGGCAAGGTGCAGCAGGTGATCCGCTACGGCTCCGGTGGCCCTGGCGCCGTTGGCGAAGATCTTGCAGGTGCCGGCCGACGTGCGGGCTTCAGGCAGACGCTGCTGGGGGACGGCAGCGCCGCGTACCGCGTGTATCGCTATGACCGCAAGGGGCAGGAGCGGCTTGAGCTGGCGTGCTGGTTGAAGCCAGCGGGTGCGGGGGACGGTGCAGGGGAGGCGCAATGCGGTAGTCCGGACGGGAACGTGCTTGCCGAAGGCTCGCAGGCGATCGAGGCGCTGCTCCACGACACCTATGGTCTGACCCGTCGTCGCCTCGCATACAGCGGGATATGACGTGCGGCGTTGAGGGCGGGCACAGTGGGAAAGGGCCAGGGCCGCCCTGGGCAGGCAGTAGCTCCGCCATCGTGGACGATTCAGGGGGCCGCAGTACGCGTCGCGCGCCTGGCCTTCACGGGCAGCCGCTGATCGGAGAGGCAGCATGGCAGCATCCGGTCCCGTCTGGAACGCTGCGATGCCATCGCCAACGCTGCTTTGCCGCCTGTCGGCACTCTGCTTCTCGACCGCGCTGCTCGCCGCCTGCCACCCCGCGCCGCCTGAAGCCCTTGGCACCCTCGAATGGGACCGCATCACCGTACCGGCGCCCGCCGCGGAAACCATCGTCGCGGTCGCGGTGGTGGAAGGGCAGCATGTACCCGCTGGCGCCCCCTTGCTGCAACTGGACGCCACCCGCACCGCCGCGCAGGTGGCCGCACTGCAGGCGCAGGCGCAACGCGCCGGACAGGCGCTTGAGGAACTCGAGCACGGCCCGCGGGTGGAAGACATCGCCCAGGCCCGGGCCAATCTGGCCGCCGCGCGCGCACAGGCCGCGGACGCATCGGCGTACTACGCCCGCCTGCAGCCCCTGGGGCGGCAGCGCCTGGTGGCGGCGGCCGACGTCGACCGCGCCCGTGCCGCCGCCGGCAATGCAACGGGCGTGGTGCAGGCCGCCGAACAGGCGTTGCTGGCGCTTCAGCATGGCACCCGCGCCGAGCAGGTCGCCCAGGGCGCCGCGTCGCTGCAGGCCGCGCAGGCCCAGCAGGACGAACAGGCGGTCACGCTGGGCAAGCTGGCACTGGTGGCACCGCGCGCCGGGGTGATCGACGCGCTGCCGTACCGGTTGGGAGACCAGGCGCCGGTGGGCGCGCCGCTGGCCGTGCTGCTGGTGGGTGACCATCCGTATGCGCGGGTGTACCTGCCCTCGGCGCTGCGACCGTCGGTGGTGGTGGGGCAGGCGGCCCACGTTTACCTGCAGGGGCGCGACGGCGCCCTGACCGGTCGGGTGCGGGCGGTGCGCAGCGACCCGGTGTTCACCCCGTACTACGCGCTCACCGGTGAGGACGCGGCGCGGCTGAGCTACCTGGCCGAGATCGAGCTGGTCGGTACGGACACCGCCGCGTTGGCCCGGTTGCCCGCCGGGGTGCCGGTGCGGGTGACGTTCTGATGGTCCCGACGGTGCCGACCGATCCCGCTGCGGCCGTGCTGCCCGAACCGGCGGGGGCCGGTGGGGAGTCACTGGCCATCCGCGCGCGCGGGCTGACCAAGCGCTTCGGTGACCTGGTGGCCGTCGACCACGTCGATCTCAGCGTGCCGCGCGCGAACGTCTACGGCTTCCTTGGCCCCAACGGCTCGGGCAAGTCCACCACCATCCGCATGCTGTGCGGGCTGCTCACCCCCAGCGAGGGCGACATCGAGGTGCTCGGCTTGCGCATTCCCGAGCAGGCCGAAGCGCTGCGCAGGCGCATCGGCTACATGACCCAGCGCTTCTCGTTGTTCGATGACCTGACCGTCCGCGAAAACCTGGAGTTTCTTGCCGCCGTGCAGGACATCCCGCGCGCTGCGGCACGCCAGCGCATCGACGCGCTGGTGGCGCAGTATCACTTTGAAGACCGCCAGAAGCAGTTGGCCGGCACCCTGAGCGGCGGCCAGAAGCAGCGCCTGGCGCTGGCCGGGGCGGTGATCCAGCAGCCCGAGCTGCTGTTCCTGGACGAGCCCACCAGCGCGGTGGATCCGGAGTCGCGCCGCGATTTCTGGGAGAAACTGTTCGACCTGGCCGATGCCGGCACCACGCTGCTGGTGTCCACCCACTACATGGACGAGGCCGAGCGCTGCCACCGTCTGGCCATCCTG
The DNA here is from genome assembly GCF_040548725.1 of Stenotrophomonas sp. 2619. Classification (NCBI taxonomy): domain Bacteria; kingdom Pseudomonadati; phylum Pseudomonadota; class Gammaproteobacteria; order Lysobacterales; family Lysobacteraceae; genus Stenotrophomonas; species Stenotrophomonas sp. 2619. Next base: position 145,141 of record NZ_JBEPSF010000001.1, read on the forward strand.
GACCAGGGCGCATTGGTGGCCGACGGCAGCCCCGCCGAGCTGACCGCCGCGCTGCAGGGCCGCACCCTGGAAGTAGCCGCCCAGCAGCCGCGGCAGGCCCAGCGCCTGCTGGCCGGCCTGCCTGGCGTGCTCAGCGTGGCCCAGATCGGCAACACCCTGCGCGTGCTGCTGGCGCACCCCGGCGAAGGTGAGGACCGCATCCGTCAGGCGCTGCGCGGCGGCGGGCAGGGCGCCGAGGTCGTGCCGGCGGCCGCCAATCTGGAGGACGTGTTCGTGTCGGCCACGCGCGGACGCGACAGCACTGCGGCGCAGGACACCTCGCCATGAGCCTGCGCCGGCTGTGGGCGATCGTGCTGAAGGAGCTGCGCCAGATGCGCCGCGACCGCATCACCTTGGCCATGATCGTGGGCATCCCGGTGATGCAGCTGGTGCTGTTCGGCTATGCCATCAATCTCAATCTGCGGCATCTCGACACCGGCGTGGCCGATCAGGCCGGAACCTCGGCCTCGCGTGCCCTGCTGATGGACATGGTAGCCACGGGGGTGATTCACCCGATCCTGCGCGTGGAGACGCCCGAGCAGCTGGTGCAGGCGCTGCGCGAGGGGCGCATCAGCATCGGGGTGGTGGTGCCGCCGGATTTCGAACGCCGCCGTTTTGAAGGTCGCGAAGCCGTCCAGGTGATGGTGGACGGGAGTGACACCGTGGTGCAGAGCGCGGCAGTGCAGCTGGCGCAGGTTCCGTTGAGCACCCAGCCGGTGGGCAACGACCGGCCGCTGCGCAGCGGCGCGGTGGCCAGTGCCGGGCAGATCAGCGTGGTGGCGTTCTACAACCCGCAGCGGCGCTCGGCGATCAACATCGTGCCGGGGCTGATCGGCATCATCCTGACCATGACCATGGTGATGTTCACCGCCGTGGCGATCGTGCGCGAACGCGAGCGCGGCAACATGGAACTGCTGATCGCCACGCCATTGACCCGCAGCGAGTTGATGATCGGCAAGGTGCTGCCGTATGCGGCGATCGGGCTGGTGCAGACCACCCTGGTGCTGCTGCTGGGCATGTGGCTGTTCGACGTGCCGGTGCGTGGCAGCGTGCTGGACGTGTACCTGGTGGCGATGCTGCTGATCACCGCCAACCTGTCGCTGGGGCTGTTGATCTCCACCAAGGCGCAGTCGCAGTTCCAGGCCATGCAGATGACGATGTTCGTGTTCCTGCCGTCGATCCTGTTGTCCGGCTTCATGTTCCCGTTCGCGGGGATGCCCAGGGTCGTGCAGTGGCTGGCCGAGGTGCTGCCGCTGACCCATTTCCTGCGGCTGGTGCGCGGGATCATGCTGCGGGGCGCGCGCTGGTGGGAGCTGTGGCCGGAGGTGCTGGCACTGCTGGCCTTCATCGCGGTGATGATGACCCTGGCGATCCTGCGATTCCGCAAGCGGTTGGATTAGGGGCGACCAACCGTCGGCACGCCCCTGATTGGTCGGCACGCCGTTACGCCGTCACCATCCGCGCGCGCAGCGAGTTGCTGTACGCCTCGGTGATCACCACGTCGACAAACTGCCCCACCAGGCGCGGGTGCCCCGGGAAGTTCACCGAGCGCATGTTCTCGGTCTTGCCGGTCAGCTCGTTCGGGTCGCGCTTGGACGGACCTTCCACCAGCACGGTCTGCACGGTGCCGACCATTTTGGCCGAGATGCCGGCGGCATGTTCGTTGATCCGTGCCTGCAGGCGCGACAGCCGGGCGTGCTTCTCGGCGTCGCTGATGGTGTCTTCCAGGTCGGCCGCGGGCGTGCCCGGGCGGCGCGAATAGATGAAGGAGAAGCTGTGGTCGAAGCCGATGTCCTCGATCAGCTTCATGGTCTTCTCGAAATCCTCGTCGGTCTCGCCGGGGAAACCGACGATGAAGTCCGAGCTGATCGAGATGTCCGGGCGCACCGCGCGCAGCTTGCGGATCTTGGCCTTGAATTCCAGCGCGGTGTAGCCGCGTTTCATCGCAGACAGCACCCGGTCGCTGCCGGCCTGCACCGGCAGGTGCAGGAAGTTGGCCAGCTGCGGCACGTCGCGGTAGGCATCCACCAGCGAGTCGCTGAACTCCAGCGGGTGCGAGGTGGTGAAGCGGATCCGGCCCACCCCGTCGATCTCGGCGATGGTGCGGATCAGCAGGCCGAGATCGGCGAACTCACCCTCGCCATACGGCCCGCGGTAGGCATTGACGTTCTGGCCGAGCAGGTTGATCTCGCGCACGCCCTGGGCGGCCAGCTGGGCCACTTCCACCACCACGTCCTCGAACGGACGGCTCACTTCGGTGCCACGGGTGTAGGGCACCACGCAGAACGAGCAGTACTTGGAGCAGCCTTCCATGATCGACACGAACGCCGAGCCACCGTCGGCGCGCGGCTCGGGCAGGCGGTCGAACTTCTCGATTTCCGGGAAGCTGATGTCCACCTGCGACTTGCCCGATTCGCGCCGCTGCCGGATCAGTTCGGGCAGGCGGTGCAGGGTCTGCGGGCCGAACACCAGGTCCACGTGCGGGGCGCGCTTGATGATCGCCTCGCCTTCCTGCGACGCCACGCAGCCGCCCACGCCGATGATCACGCCACGGCCGTTGTTCTTCAGCGCCTTCCAGTAGCCCAACTGGCTGAACACCTTCTCCTGCGCCTTTTCGCGGATCGAGCAGGTGTTCATCAACAGCACGTCGGCCTCGGCCGGGTCGTCGGTGAGCTCCAGCCCTTCGGCGGCGGCGAGCACGTCGGCCATCTTGGACGAGTCGTACTCGTTCATCTGGCACCCGTGGGTCTTGATATAGAGCTTGCCGCGCACCGGGCCGTCCACCTTCGGCCGGGTGCCGGGCAGGGGAATCAGGTCGGGGCGGGGCGAATCGGGCGAAACGGAGGCAGGCAAGGCGGAGCCGGCCGAAGTCGGCGCGGTCGAAGCTGGCGTCCCGGTCATGGCGCTTATTCCAGTCGGGTGGGCGGGCAGGCAGCCGGGAAGGCTGCTGGGAAGCCGCCCATTGTAGCGGGGAAGGGGGGAGGGCGCCGGGCGCCCGGGCCGGGTCGGGATGTGACGGCCGTCGGGGTTGGGGGCGGCGGTCCGTCAGTGGCGCGTCAAAGACTTGGCAACGCTCCGTTAACTTGGGACACTCGCCGCCATGAAGGGGATCTTGGGGATCGCTGCGCTGGCCTTGGCTGCGCTGACCGCTTTGCCGGCCAGTGCGGGCACCCTGTACAAGTGCGTCGGGGCCGACAACATCCCCAGCTACGTCAGCAAGCGGGTCTCGGGCGCGTCCTGCAGCGTGGTCAGCAGTTACCGGCCCGACCGCGGCGCCGCCCGCCGGTATGTGCCGCCCGCGCCTTCCCCGGCCGCCGCGGCGGTCGTTGCGACACCCGCCGCCAGTCCCGCCGCCACCGATCGCGCCAGCACGGGCAGCGCGGTGACGGCCAGCGCCCCGGCCCAGCCGGCCACCGTGCTGAGCGCCCCGGCGGCGCCCGCACCGCGGCCCAACAAGGCCGGGCGCGTGGTCAACGGCCAGGTCTATTCCTACATGAAGGACGGGGTGCGCCACTACACCAGCGCCCGTCCCACCCAGCTGGCCAGCCTTGGCCAGGTGCGCACCATCCACTACAGCTTCATCGAACGCTGCTACGCCTGCGGCGCCAACCCGGGGGTCAACTTCGGCTCGGTGCGGCTCAACACCACGGCCTTCCAGACCGAGATCGCCGCTGCTGCGCGCGAGTTCGGGGTTGAAGAGGCGGTGGTGCGGGCGATCATCCATGCCGAGTCGGCCTACAACCCGACCGCGCTCAGTCGTGCCGGCGCCCAGGGCCTGATGCAGTTGATGCCGCCCACCGCGCGGCGTTTCGGCGTCACCGATTCCTATGACGCAGCGCAGAACATCCGCGGCGGCGTGCAGTACCTGTCGTGGCTGCTCAAGCGCTTCAATGGCAACCTCACCCTGGCTGCAGCCGGGTACAACGCCGGCGAGGGCGCGGTGGATCGCCATGGTGGGGTCCCGCCTTACAGCGAAACCCAGTACTACGTGAAGCGGGTGGCGCAGTTGGCCGATCGCTACCGCGGTGCGCAGGCCACCACCCAATGAAGCACCGCGCCCATGGCGCTGGCGTGCCTTGATGGCGTAATGTCCTGCAGTAATGTCGTTCCGTAGTACCGCGTTGTGTGGCCGACTTCGGTTCAGCTACACTCGCGGCAGATTCAATGTGGACTGGCCCCCACCGGTCCACTGGCAGCCTCAAGCTACCTAAATCAATATCGGAGTGCCGGATGGCCAACGATGGGGTAAACGATCCAGTCAACACCGGACGTCGACGATTCCTTTCAGCAACCACCGCGGTGGTCGGAGCAGTCGGCGTCGGATTTGCAGCGGTACCGTTCATCAAGTCCTGGAATCCCAGTGCCCGCGCCAAGTTGGCCGGTGCCCCTGTGATTGCCGATATCAGCGCCCTGCAGGAAGGCCAGCGACTGGTCATGGAGTGGCGTGGACAGCCGATCTGGATCGTCAAGCGTTCCAAGGCCATCCTGGAGGCCCTGCATGGCTTGGACGATCGCCTGAAGGATCCCGAATCCGGCGAGAAGGACCAGCAGCCCGAGTACGTGCTCAAGCAGAACCCGGAGTTCCGCTCGATCAAGTCAGATGTCTCGGTGCTGGTCGGGCTGTGTACCCACCTGGGCTGCTCGCCGGAAATGGTCGCCGAGATCCGTCCCGAGCCCTACGACCCGCAGTGGAAGGGCGGTTACTTCTGCCCGTGCCACAAGTCGCGCTTCGACATGTCCGGTCGTGTGTTCAAGGATGTTCCGGCACCGATCAACCTGCTGGTGCCGCCGCACCATTACCAGGACGACAACACCATCATCATCGGCGTTGACCCGCAGGGGGCGGCTTGATCATGGCCAACATCCTTACCCGCACCGCCACCGGCGTCGCCGACTGGGTCAATGCCCGCGCACCGGGCCTGATGCCGGTGTACCGCAAGCATGTGAGCGAGTACTACGCGCCGAAGAACTTCAACATCTGGTACTACTTCGGCTCGTTGGCACTGTTGATCCTGGTCAACCAGATCGTGACCGGCATCTTCCTCACGATGCACTACAAGACCAACGCCGCCGAAGCGTTCGCCTCCATCGAATACATCATGCGTGATGTGGAGTGGGGCTGGCTGATCCGCTACATGCACTCCACCGGGGCCTCGCTGTTCTTCATCGTGGTCTACCTGCACATGTTCCGCGGGCTGCTGTACGGCAGTTACCAGAAGCCGCGCGAACTGGTGTGGATCCTGGGCATGCTGATCTACCTGGTGCTGATGGCCGAAGCCTTCATGGGGTATGTGCTGCCCTGGGGCCAGATGTCGTTCTGGGGCGCCAAGGTGATCATCTCGCTGTTCGGCGCGATCCCGGTGATCGGGACCGGCCTGACCGAGTGGATCATGGGCGACTACCTGCCCAGCGACGCCACCCTCAACCGCTTCTTCGCCCTGCACGTGATCGCCCTGCCACTGGTGCTGTTGCTGCTGGTGGTGCTGCACCTGGGCGCGCTGCACGAGGTGGGCTCCAACAATCCCGACGGCGTGGAAATCAAGAAGGGCCCCAAGGGCAACCGCTGGTCGGCCACCGCGCCTACCGACGGCATTCCCTTCCATCCGTATTACACGCTCAAGGATGGCGTCGGCGCCGGCTTCCTGTTGATCATCGCCGCCTTCATCATCTTCTTCGCCCCGGCCTTCGGTGGCCTGTTCCTGGAACACGACAACTTCACCGAGGCCAACCGTCTGGTCACGCCGGAGCACATCAAGCCGGTCTGGTACTACACCCCGTACTACGCGATGCTGCGGGTGGTGCCCAACAAGCTGGGCGGCGTGCTGGTGATGTTCTCGGCCATCGCGATCCTGTTCCTGGTGCCGTGGCTGGACCGCGCGCGGGTCAAGTCCTACCGCTACCGTGGCTGGTTGTCGCGGGTGCTGCTGGGGGTGTTCGCGGTGTGCTTCGTGTGGCTGGGCGTGATCGGCTCGGGTCCCGGCACCGACGCCCATGAAACCTACGTGGGCCGCGTGCTGACCTTCCTGTACTTCGCCTTCTTCATCACCATGCCGCTATGGACCAGGCTGGACAGGACCAAACCGGTACCGGATCGGGTGACCACGCATGACTGACCACTGGATTGTCCGGCTGGCCTGCGCGGCCGCCCTGATGTTGAGCAGCGCCATCGCCGGTGCCGCCGAGGGCGGCAAGACCCTGCAGGCCGGCAACGACCTCAGCGACCGGGCGTCGCTGCAGCGTGGCGCGCAGCTGTACATGAACTACTGCTCGGGCTGCCATGCGCTGAAGTACCTGCGCTATTCGCGGATGGCCGCCGATCTCGGGTTGAGCGAGGACGAGGTGATGAACAACCTCAACTTCACCGGCACCCCGATCGGCGAGCCGATTCCTGTGAGCATGCCCAAGGCGCAGGCTGAAAAGTGGTTCGGCAAGATGCCGCCGGACCTGAGCCTGATTGCCCGGGTGCGCGGCAGCGACTGGGTGTACACCTACCTCAAGTCGTTCTACGTGGATCCGTCGCGGCCCTTGGGGTGGAACAACAGCCTCTTCCCGAACGCGTCCATGCCCAACCCGTTGTGGGAAATGCAGGGCCTGCAGCACGCGGTGCACGGCAAGGCGGAAAGCCCGGGCGCCGACCCGCCGGTGATCGGCCTGAAGATCGCGCAGCCGGGCAACGTGGATGCACAGCAGTACGACCAGACGGTGCGCGACATCACCAACTTCCTGGAATACGCCGGTGAGCCGGCCGCACTCAAGCGCCAGAAGCTGGGGGTCTGGGTGATCCTGTTCCTGGCCCTGCTGACGTTCCTTGCCTACCTGCTCAAGAAGGAATACTGGAAGGACGTGCACTGAGCCTCCAGGCGCCACCGAGCGTGGATCGGCCCCGGCAGGGGTCGATCGGCCTATTGGCTTTTGTGATGGGCAGTTGCACACTCGGGTACTGTGACGACCGCTGGCAGTGGGCTGGCGGCGCCGATACGACCGGCGGTTACCGGACGTTGGAGAGCCTTTGATGGCGGCGAGCGTACGCATGCGAAACACCTTGACGCTGTTTTCCTCGAACGACGATGTGCTGTGCCATCGCGTGCGCCTGGTACTGGCTGCCAAGGGCGTGAGCTACGACTTCGTCCCGGTCGACCCGCAGAATCCGCCCGAGGACCTGATCGACCTCAACCCGTACCACTCCGTGCCCACCCTGGTGGAGCGCGAACTGGTGCTGTACGCGGCATCGGTGGTCAGCGAGTACCTGGACGAGCGCTACCCGCACCCGCCGCTGATGCCGGTCGATCCGCTGTCGCGCGCCCGCATCCGCCTGGCGATGCTGCGCATCGAGCACGACTGGGTGCCGCAGGTGCAGGCCATCCAGCTGGGCAACAAGACCCAGGCCGAAGCCGGTCGCAAGCGGCTGAAGGAGCTGCTGACCAGCGCGGTGCCGCTGTTCAAGGCCAGCAAGTTCTTCCTCAATCCGGAAATGAGCCTGGCCGACTGCGCCATGGCGCCGATCATTTGGCGCCTGCAGTCGCTGGACGTGCCGTTGCCCAAGGACGGCAAGTCGATCGAAGACTACGGCAACCGCATTTTCCGCCATCCCGGTTTCATCCGCAGCCTGACCGACCAGGAAAAGAAGCTGCGCGATCTGCCGGGCTGACGGCACGCACCGGCACGCTCAGGCGGCCGGTGCACTGAATGAAAACGCAGGGCGGGCACGCGCGGAGGCTGACCTGCGGGTAGGCGGGCGCGTACACTTGTCACTACGCAATCGGATCCCCGCAGCCGAGCAAGGCTCGGCTCTACCCCATGACTGAAGACACTTTCCGCATGACCAGCCACCGTCCGTACCTGTTGCGGGCCCTGGTGGAATGGATCAATGACAACGACCTGACGCCGCATATCCTGGTCGACGCCGGGATGCCGGGCGTGCAGGTGCCGCAGAGCGCGGTCAAGGACGGCCGGGTGGTGTTGAACATCGCCGAACGCGCCGTGGTGCAGCTGCATATCGACAACGACGGCGTGAGTTTCTCGGCGCGTTTTTCGGGCACCAGCTACCCGGTGCACGTGCCGATTTCGGCCGTGCTGGCCGTGTACGCGCGCGAGACCGGGCAGGGCATGGCCCTGCCGGATGACATTCCCGGCCACGAACCGGGCCCGGACGATGAGCTGCCGCCGGATGACAGCCCGACCCCGCCTGATGATGTGCCGCCCAAGCCCAGCGGCCGCCCGCATCTGCGCGTGGTGAAGTAAAACACGCATGGCCGCCGCAAGGCGGCCATTCCACGTAGAGCCGACCGTTGGTCGGCTGCTCTCCGCCGAAATCCAGGCAGCCGACCCAACGACAGCCGACCAACGGTGGGCTCTACCGCGGGATGCGTCAGCCGACCAACGGTCGGCTCTACCGCCGGGGTCAGACGTCCTCGGCGCCTGTGGTGTCCACGCTGCGCCGGATCTCGCTGATGCGGGCTGCGGAGGGGCCGACGAAGGACACCAGCTCATCCCCGCGCAGCACCATGCGGCCGCTGTGGCGGTCCACGCCATCGTGCGAATACTCGAACTTGAACGTGCGCTCCCAGCCCAGCCAGCCGTTGGGCTTGCGGCAGACGCGCAGTCCGGTGGAATGCACGCTCTGGTCCAGCCATTGCACATCGGCGGCGCGGCAGGCGTTGCGGCCCAGCTCGCCGGCCCGCTCGGCGGCGGCGCGTGCGGAGTTCCAGAACGCGTAGGCGAACGCACCGGCAATCATCAACAGGATCAAACTGGGCATTGGTGACTCGGTACGTTCTGAGCGGCTGGAACCATCCAAGATGGCGGCGAACCTCGCCCGGATCAAGCCATTGAGGCGTCCGTCATCCCCCGCTGCGCGGCGCAGCCCCGGACAACGGCACCGGAGGCTGGGGCGGCGTAGCCGGTGACGACGGCTGGCGTGTGGGTGCCGGTGCTGACCCCGGCGCAGCCGGCGACACCGGCAACGGGCGTGGCGGCGTCAACGGCTGGGCGGGGCCCGGTGGAACGCCCTCCGCATCCGGCGGCGGTAGTGTGGCCGGCGGCGGAAGCGCTGCAGGCGCGGTCGCCACCAGTTTCAGCAGCGCGGCCCAGTCCTGCCGGTTGAAGTTGCATTCCTCTTCGCGGCCCGGCGTGCACCCCAGTTCCATGCCATCGCTGGCATTGGCCTTGGCCGGCGGCAGTTCGATGCGGCCGCTGCGGTCCAGCGACAGCTTGCGCATCGCCACGGTGTTCATCACGTTGCCGCCGATCAGGTAGAGGGTGCGGTCGCCGCCCATGTTGGCCGCGATCACCACCTCGCAATGCGACTTCCAATGCGTCACCGCGCCACTGCCCAGCGACTGCACCAGGCCGCTGTAGCTGAGCGCTTCCCGGCGATCGCGCAGGTAGCACAGCAGGTCGCCCGGCGCGGGTTTTTCCTGCGCCGGATCGGTCATCCGGTACGGGCCGCTGTTCTGGTACGCCGCGCGGATGTAGTCGATATGCCGGGGCGAGCGGGTAAAGCCCGGCACGCTGGCGCGGGTCATCACCCAGGAGATGAAGGCGGCCGACCATGGGTTGTCGATCAGGAAGGCACGGCAGTCGGTGTCGGTGTAGCGCGTGCCTGGCGGCGCCATGCAGCTGGATGCGCCGGGCTGGCCGCCCATCGGCGACAGCGTGCCGCTCTGGCGCCAGTACCCCACCACGCGCTGCCAGGCGACCATGCCGTTGTCGGCGAGGTGCACGTCCTCGGCTTCGGTCGCGCTGATGCTGGCCACGCGGCCGTCGCGGTCGATGAACGGGCGATACCAGAGCCGGTGTTCATTGCAGGCGGTCTGCACGATGTTCACCGCCAGCGGGCTCAGCCCAAACCGGGGCGGGATATCGCAGGCCTCGGCCGCGGCCGCGGTGGCCGGCAGCAGCGTCGCCAGCGGCGACAGGCATGCAAGCAGGAACAAGGGGCGCATACGCGCTCTCCGGGTGGGGGCAGGGCAAGCCTCGCAGACCCGGTCTGCCGATCCCGTGAACGCCACGGGCCGATGCCACACGACCAACGGTCGTGTGCTACCGGCCGGGCAGGTGCCGACCGTCGGTCGGCACGCGCGCCTCAACCCGGCGGCGGGCCCAACTTCAACGACAGGTCGATCGCCTGTACGTGCTTGGTCAGGCCGCCGATCGAGATGCAGTCCACCCCGTCCTCGGCGATCGCGCGCAGCCCGTCCAGGCCCACGCTGCCGGAGACTTCCAGCGGAATCCGCCCGGCCGCAATGCGCACGGCCTCGCGGCGCAGGTCCGCGTCGAAATCGTCGATCAGGATGCGCTCGCAGCCCACCGCCAGTGCTTCGCGCAACTGGTCCAGGTCTTCGACCTCGACCACCAGCGGCAGCTGCGGCCACTGCGCCCGCGCGGACTGCACCGCCGCGGTGAGCGAGCCCGCGGCGCGGATGTGGTTTTCCTTGAGCATCACCGTGTCGAACAGGCCCAGGCGATGGTTGTCACCGCCGCCACAGCGCACCGCGTACTTCTGCGCCACGCGCAGCCCGGGCAGGGTCTTGCGGGTGTCCAGGATGCGCGCGCCGGTGCCCGCCACGGCGGCCACATGGCGCGCCGTCGTGGTGGCCGTTCCTGACAGCGTCTGCAGGAAGTTCAGCGAGGTGCGCTCGGCGCTCACCAGGCTGCGGTTGCGCCCGTGCAGGATGGCCAGCACCGTACCGGCGGCAACGTGGTCGCCCTCGGCCACCCGCCAGTCGATCCGGACCTGGGGGTCCAGGGCGCGATGGGTGGCGTCGAACCACGGCCGGCCGGCGATCACCGCGTCCTGCTTGCACAGCAGGTAGGCGCTGTCGGGGCGGTCGGGCAGCAGTGCCGCGGTGACATCGCCACTGCCGATATCCTCGGCCAGCGCCCGTGCCACGTCGGCTTCTACCGCGGCGGCATCGGGTGCCGCAAGCTCGGCCCGGCTCATTTTTCCGGGAAGTCGGCGATCTGCGCGGTGGCGATGGCCTCTTCGGCCAGCAGCACCGGAATGCCGTCGTCGACGCGGAACACCTGCTTGCGGTCGCGGGTCAGCAGCGCTTCGCGCAGGGCCAGCGCCTGGGTGCTGCCGTCGGCCTTGAGCACGGTGCCGGCGCCGATCGCGCGGTTGAGTGCCTCCAGGCCCTTGGCGTCCAGCAGGGACAGGGGCTGGCGGGTGTCGGGCGAGCACAGCAGGTCGAGCAGCTTGCGATCCATGGATTCTTCGTCTTGCGTGGAAGATGGCTAGAATACGTCTTTAAGGCAGGTGACGGCCAATGACCCCCAACCAATCCGCGCCGCTCGTCGGCATCGTCATGGGTTCCCGCTCCGACTGGGAAACCATGCAGCACGCCGCCCAGAAGCTCGATGCGCTCGGCGTTCCCTATGAAGTGAAAGTGGTCTCGGCGCACCGCACGCCGGACGTGCTGTTCACCTACGCCGAGCAGGCCGGCAGCCGTGGCCTGCGCGCGATCATCGCCGGTGCCGGTGGCGCGGCCCACCTGCCGGGCATGATCGCGGCCAAGACCGCCGTGCCCGTGCTGGGCGTGCCGGTGCAGTCCAAGGCCTTGAACGGCATGGATTCGCTGCTGTCGATCGTGCAGATGCCGGCCGGCATCCCGGTGGCCACCTTCGCCATCGGCAACGCCGGCGCGTCGAATGCGGCGCTGTTCGCGGCCGCGATGCTGGCCCCGGAACAGCCGGCGATCGGCCAGGCGCTGGACGCGTTCCGCGCCCGCCAGACCGAAGACGTCATGGCCCACGACGATCCGCGTCAATGAGCCCCCGAACCGTAGGCATCCTGGGCGGCGGCCAGCTGGCCCGCATGATGGTGTTGGCCGGCGCGCCGCTGGGGCTGCGCTTTGAACTGTTCGACCCGGCCGCCGATGCCTGCGGTGCCCAGGTGGCGCCGCTGCAGGTGGCCGCGTTCGACGATGAGGCCGCGCTGGCCGCCTTTGCCGCCCGCGTGGACGTGGTCACCTTCGATTTCGAGAACGTGCCCGCGCACAGCGCCCGCTTCCTGGCCGAGCGCGTGCCGGTGTATCCCAACCCGGATGCGCTGGCCGTGGCCCAGGACCGCCTGAGCGAGAAGACCCTGTTCCAGCAGCTGGGCATTCCGCTGCCGCCGTTCGCCGACATCCGCAGTCGCGACGAACTCGCCGCCCGGGTGGCCGAATTCGGCATGCCCTGCATCGTCAAGACCCGCCGCCTGGGGTACGACGGCAAGGGCCAGTTCCGCATCCGCAGCGCGGCTGATATTGATGCGGCCTGGGCCACGCTCGGCGAGTACGTCGAGAAGACCGGCCTGATCCTGGAGGGCTTCGTCGCCTTCGATCGCGAAGTGAGCGTGGTGGCCGTGCGTGGTCGCGACGGTGAATTCCGTGCCTGGCCGGTCACCGGCAATTGGCATGTAGACGGCGTGCTGTCGGCCAGCCTGGCCCCGGCGCGCTTGAGCCCGGCCCAGCACGAGGCGGCCATCGGCCATGCCCGTGCGCTGGCCGAACGCCTGGACTATGTGGGCGTGTTCGCGCTGGAGCTGTTCTGCCGCGGTGACGAGCTGCTGGTCAACGAGATGGCGCCGCGCGTGCACAACTCCGGCCACTGGACGATCGAAGGCAGCGAGACCTCGCAGTTCGAGAACCACCTGCGGGCCGTGCTCGGCCTGCCGCTGGGCGACACCCGCATGCTGGGGCAGGCCTGCATGTTGAATTGGCTGGGCGCGATGCCGGCCGCGGAGGCCGTGCTGGGCCAGCCCGGCGGGCATTGGCACGACTACGGCAAACAGCCGCGCGACGGCCGCAAGGTGGGCCATGCCACGCTGCGCGATGACGACGCGGGCAGGTTGGCCGACGCGTTGGAGAACGTGGGCGGGCAGCTTGATCGCGGCGCCCAGGTCGCCCCGGTGGTCGCGGTGCTGCGCGGGTAGAGACGGTGGAAGGGGGGCGAGCGCCCCGGTCACGACCAACGGTCGTGACCTGCCGGTAGGTACCGACCGTAAACCCCCACGTAGGTACCGACCGTTGGTCGGTACACACCGCTCAATCGCGCAACTGCGCCGCCACGAAATCCCAGTTCACCACCTTCCAGAACGCCTCCAGATAGCGCGCGCGCTCATTCTGGTAGTCCGTGTAATACGCGTGCTCCCACACATCACAGGCCAGCAGCGGGGTGCTGTGCCCGGTCAGTGGGGTGCCGGCGTTGCGCGTGCTCTGGATGGCCAGCGCGCCGGTCGGGTGCTGCACCAGCCAGACCCAGCCCGACCCGAACAGGCCCAACGCGGCGCGCTCGAACTCTTCGCGCAGCCGGCGCACATCGCCGAAGTGGCGGGTCACCAGTTCGCCCAGCCGGTCCTTCGGATCGCCGCCGCCGCGCGGGTGCAGGCACTGGAAGTAAAACGCGTGGTTCCAGGCCTGGGCGGCGGCATCGAACAGACTGCCCTGGCTTTGCCGCACGATGTCCTCCAGCGGCAGGTCGGCCAGCTCGGTGCCTTCGATGCGCGCGTTGACCGCCTCGATGTAGGCACGGTGATGGCGGCCGTGGTGCAGGTCCAGCGTTTCGGCCGACAGGTGCGGCTGCAGGGCGGTGCGGTCGTAGGGCAGGCGGGGCAGGTCGAGGGGCATGGCTCGCATTGGATTGGGGACGGGGGCGCCGGAGGCAGGGCCGGAAGGCTTACAATGGCGCTGAGGGAAGTCTATCCGACCGGCCAGGCCGGGTTGTCCCACCCGCAGGGAGAGTCGTTGTGGCGGTGATGCAGCAGATCCAGACCGAAGTGGAGCGTTACCCCCTCGTGTTGTTCATGAAGGGCACCCCCCAGTACCCCATGTGCGGGTTCTCCAGCCGGGCGATCCAGGCCCTGATGGCCGCCGGTGCGGTCGCGCTGCGCACGGTCAACGTGCTTGAGGAACCGGAGGTCCGCGCCAACCTGCCGCGCTTCTCCAACCTGCCCACCTTCCCGCAGCTGTTCATCCACGGCGAGCTGATCGGCGGCTGCGACATCGTGCTGGAGCTGTTCGAATCGGGCGAGCTCAAGCGCATCGTGGAAGAGGCGTCGCTCCCATGAGTGCGGTCCCGTCCGTTGTGGTCGGGACTGGATCGCTTGCCGATCGCGTCATCCTCATCGCCGGTGCCGGCGGTGGCTTCGGCAGCGCCGCTGCCGTGGCCTGCGCCGAAGCCGGTGCCACGGTGGTCCTGTTGGGGCGCAAGCCGCGCCGGCTCGACCGGGTGTACGCGGCTGTCCAGGCCGCCGGCCCCGAGCCGCTGCTGTACCCGATGGACCTGGAAGGGGCCACCCCAGACGACTACGCCGCACTGGCCGAGCGCCTGCAGAGCGAACTTGGCCGTCTGGATGGCCTGCTGTACTGCGCCGCCGACTTCGCCGGCCTGACCCCGTTCGAGCTGGCCGACCCGGCCGCGTTCGCGCGGGCGGTGCACGTCAACCTGACCGCCCCAGCCTGGCTGGCCCAGGCCTGCCTGCCGCTGCTGCGCCAGCGGGACGATGCCGCGCTGGTGTTCACCGTGGACGACCCCGAACGGGTAGGGCAGGCGTACTGGGGCGGCTATGGCGCCGCCCAGCACGGCCTGCGGGGCCTGATCAGCAGCCTGCATGACGAGCTGGGCCGCAGCCCGGTCCGGGTCAGCGGCCTGCAGCCGGGCCCGATGCGCACGGCCTTGCGTGCCCGGGCTTTCTCGCTGGACGAAGACCGCAGCGCCCGCGATCCGGTCGACTGCGCCCACGCTGCGGTGTTGCTGCTCTCGGCCGCCGGTGCGGCCCACCGCGGCCAGATCCACACCCCCGCGTAGCGCCGGGCTCTGCCCGGCCGACTTTGACGTTCTGGCGCAGCCGGGCAGAGCCCGGCTCTACGTGGTTGGCCGATCGCGGCGCCAGCCGGGCAGAGCCCGGCTCTACGGGCGGGTACTGTCATATCCCCGCCATTCAGCCGGTTCATCCTGAATGTGAAGAAGGCGTCACGATACCGTTGTGATGGCGTGTGTTTTGTCGCCAAACCGTCACAATCCGGAGCTACCGTGTTAATCTAGTGTTAACCGTTGCGGCTGAAACCAGCCTGCGGCTAGGGAACCCAGATCAAAAGTCCAGTCAGCCGCCAGCAAGGCTGCTTGGGCGCGTTTTTTTCTCCGCCATCCCCAATCTCGCATCGAGGCTATCCCCAAAATGACCCACCTCCGGATGTCCAAGCTCACTCTTGGTCTCGTGGCTGCACTTGCCGCCGCTCCCGCCTTCGCCCAGAGCACCTCTGCCGGTGTCGGCGGCCAGGTCACGTCCGCCGCAGGTTCGCCTGTCGTCGGTGCCGAAGTCACCATCACGCACACCGAGTCGGGCACCGTCAGCCGCGCTACCACGGATGCGTCGGGTCGTTACAACGCGCGCGGCCTGCGCGTGGGTGGTCCGTACACCATCACCATCAACAAGGCCGGTGAAGGCACCAAGACCGAAGAGGGCGTTTACCTGAACCTCAATCAGGTAAACACCGTCAACGCCAACCTGGCCGGCGACATGGCCGCCGGTGCCACCAACCTCGATGCCGTGCAGGTCGTGGCCGTGGCCGGTGGTTCGGAAATCTTCAGCGCCTACAAGATGGGCACCGGCACCAACGTCGATCGCCAGACGATCGAGTCGCTGCCGTCGGTCAACCGCAACATCCAGGATTACATCCGCCTCGACCCGCGCATCTCGCAGGTCAGCAAGGCCGACGGTGCGATCTCGGTCGGTGGCCAGAACACCCGTTACAACGCGATCCGCATCGACGGCATCGGTGCCGGCGATCCGTTCGGCCTGGAATCCAACAACCTGCCGACCGAGCGTCAGCCGGTGTCGATGGATGCGATCCAGGAAATCAACATCGACATCGCCAACTACGACACCACCATCGCCGGTGGTACCGGTGCGGTGATCAACGCGGTGACCAAGTCGGGTACCAACAACTTCGGCGGCACCGTGTACTACGCGTACCGCGACAAGGACATGGTCCGCAAGGATCTGGAAGGCGTCCGCTTCAACGGCTTCGATGACGAAAAGACCTACGGCATGACCCTGGGTGGCCCGATCATCAAGGACAAGGTCTTCTTCTTCGCCAACTACGAGAAGATGGAGCGTTCGGCCCCGGGCGTCAGCCTGACCGACTCGCCGTACGGCAAGGGCAGCATCACCGATGCCGACATTGCCCGCGCGCAGCAGATCGCCACCGGTTACGGCTTCGATGCCGGCTCGCTCAACGCGCCGTCGAACAAGACCGAAGTGGAAGAGTACGCGCTGAAGGTCGACTGGAACATCAGCGACAACCACCGTGCCGCCGTGCGTTACAACAAGCTCGAGCAGAACGTGGTCCGCTTCCCGCAGATCAGCAGCAGCGCCGTGTCGCTGAGCAGCTTCTGGTACCAGCAGCCGAAGACCTACGAATCGTGGATGGGCGAGCTGTTCAGTGACTGGTCCGAGAACTTCTCGACCGAGTTCAAGCTGTCGCACAAGGAATACACCTCGATCCGTACCACCCCGTCGAGCCTGCCGCAGATCCAGGTGCGTGGCTTTGGCGCCACCGGCAATGACTCGCTGTACTTTGGTACCGAGCAGAACTCGCACGTCAATGCGGTCGAGAGCAAGGAGCTGAGCGCCTTCGGTGCGGCTACCTGGTACGTCGGCGACCACACCGTCAAGTTCGGTTTCGACTACTCCGACAACGACCTGCTGAACTACTACGGCCGTAACGTCAATGGCGCCTACAGCTTCGCCAGCCTCAACGACTTCGCCAACAACAATCCGAGCCAGTACATCGTGCGCGCCCCGCGTGCAGGCGGCAGCTACGATGACATCCCGGCCAAGTACACGCTGAAGAACACCGGTGTGTTCATCCAGGACAGCTGGGCCGTCAACAGCAACCTGACCGTGCAGGCCGGCGTCCGCGTCGACATGCCGGATTTCAGCACGCAGAAGCTGTACAACCCGCGCATCATGCAGCTGTACGGGTATGACAACACCCAGTTGCCTGACCAGAAGCTGGTGCAGCCGCGCTTCGGTTTCAACTACACCTTCGACACCGATCGCCCGACCCAGCTGCGCGGCGGCGTGGGCCTGTTCGGTGGCGCGGCCCCGAACGTGTGGCTGGCAGGTGCCTACCAGAACACCGGTCTGAACTACACCGAGTACACGGTCAACAACCCGGGTGCGATCTTCACCCCGGACACCAATCCGCCGTACATCCCGAGCGCGGGCGCCGGCGCACGCCAGAACGTGGACATCGCCTCGCCCGATCTGAAGTTGCCGTCGGTGTGGAAGACCAACCTGGCCTTTGACCACGAACTGCCGTGGTACGGCATCGTCGCGTCGGCTGAGTTCCTGTACACCAAGGTCAAGAGCGCGATCTATTTCGAGCGTCTGGATCTGTACAACCAGGCTGGCGCCGGTGCGACCCGTATTGGCCAGGACGGTCGTGAGCTGTTCTGGAACGGCGCGGGCTACATTCCGTGCGTGGGTCTGGCAGCTACGCCGACCAACTGCTCTATCCGTGAGGGTGCAACTGCCGTTGGTACCACCCAGCGCGTGGGCGGCAAGGCAAATCGCCCCACCGACATGGGCGACGTGCTGCTGATGAAGAACACCGACAAGGGCAGCAGCCGCCAGTTCACTGTTGGCCTGAACAAGCCGCTGACCGAGAACTGGGGTTGGTCGCTGGCCTACACCTACACCGCCGCGACCGAAGTCAGCCCGCTGACCAGCTCGCAGAACACCTCCAACTGGGGCAGCACCCTGATCGGCAACGTCAATGAGAACGTGGCCTATGACTCGCGCTACGCGATCAAGGACCGTATCACCGGCTCGATCAACTGGAAGAAGGCGTTCTTCGGCGACTACAACACCTCCGTGGGCCTGTTCTATGAAGGCCGTTCGGGTCGTCCGTTCAGCTACATCTATTACAACGACATGAACGGCGACGCTGCGTCCACCTCGGGTGCCGGCTTCTTCAACGACCTGTTCTACGTGCCCAACGGCTACGGCGACGTCAAGTTCACCGGCGGCGCGGCAATGGAAAAGGCCTTCTTCGACTGGCTGGCGGCCAACCCGCAGCTGGAGAAGTACCAGGGCCAGATCGCCCCGGCCAACGCCTTCCGCACCAAGTGGACCAACAGCTTCGACGTGCATATCGCCCAGGAATTCCCGGGCTTCATGAAGGAGCACAAGGGTGAGCTGGCGCTGGACATCATGAATGTCGGCAACCTGATCAACAAGAAGTGGGGCAGGATCGAGGATTACGGCTTCAACTCGACCGCCCGTGTGGCCAGCTATGCCGGTATCGACCCGGCCACCGGCAAGTACATCTACAACTTCACCGGTTCCACCGATACCCCGCAGATCCAGGAAAACAACAACGACAAGGGCAACACCGGCGTGTCGCGTTGGTCGATGCAGCTGACCCTGAAGTACAAGTTCTGATCCATCGGGCTTGATACGTGATTGAAAACGGCCGGGGAAACCCGGCCGTTTTTTTTTTATGGCCGGCTGCCAGCGTTGCCTGGTCTCCTTGCCAGACAGGTCCGGCCCATGTATCTTCGATGGGTTGCGCAGAAATCAGCGCGCCGCAGCGGCTCCAGAGGGCCAGCTGACGTCAGAATGTATCCAACGGTCGGGTTTCCCGGCCGTTTTGCTTTTTAAGGGGGCAGCAGTACAGTCGTCTACCTTGAGGAAGCGAAAAGAATGGAAATGAAGATCACCGAAACCCCGGCGCGGACGCTGCCGGTGCAGGACGCGCGGATTTACCCGCGCGGTGGACTGGATGTGTTGTCGCGCGCCGAAGTGGCACGCCTGCGTGATGCCTCCGGCGGTGGCATGCACGAGCTGCTGCGCCGCTGCGCGCTGGCCGTGCTCACCAGCGGCAGCGCCTCCGACGATCCGCGCGCGGCGCGCGATCTGTACCCCGATTTCGACATCCAGGTGGCCCAGCAGGATCGCGGTGTGCGCATCGACCTGGTGAACGCACCGGCGATGGCCTTCGTCGATGGCGAGATCATCCGCGGCGTCGCCGAGCTGCTGTTTGCCGTGGTCCGCGACCTGGCCTACATGGCCATCGAGATGGGCCCGGCCTACGCGGCCGAACTGGAATCCTCCGAAGGCATCACCAACGCGGTGTTCGGGCTGCTGCGCAACGCGCGCATCCTCAACCCGGGCGACCCGAACCTGGTGGTGTGCTGGGGCGGCCACTCGATCGGCCGCGATGAGTACCTGTACACCAAGCAGGTCGGCTACGAGCTGGGCCTGCGCGGCCTGGACATCTGCACCGGCTGCGGCCCGGGCGCGATGAAGGGCCCGATGAAGGGCGCCACCATTGCCCACGCCAAGCAGCGCAAGCACGTCACCCGCTACATCGGCCTGACCGAGCCGGGCATCATCGCCGCCGAGTCGCCGAACCCGATCGTCAACCACCTGGTGATCATGCCGGACATCGAGAAGCGGCTCGAAGCGTTCGTGCGGATCGGCCACGGCATCATCGTGTTCGCCGGCGGCGTGGGTACCGCAGAGGAAATCCTGTACCTGCTCGGCATCCTGCTGCGCGAGGAAAACAAGGATCTGCCGTTCCCGCTGATCCTGACCGGCCCGACCGTGGCTGCGCCGTACTTCGAGCAGATCGACCGCTTCATCCGGCTGACCCTGGGCGATGCGGCTGCCGCCCGCTACGAGATCATCATCGGTGATCCGGTGGCGGTGGCGCGGCGCATGTCCGCGGGCATCAAGCGCGTGCGCGAGCACCGCCTGGAGCAGAAGGATTCGTTCTTCTTCAACTGGTCCATCGAGATTCCGTGGGAGTACCAGCAGCCGTTCGTGCCGACCCATGAAGCCATGGCCGCGCTGGACCTGCACCATGGCCGCCCGCCGCATGCCCTGGCCGCCGACCTGCGCCGCGCGTTCTCCGGCATCGTCGCCGGCAACGTGAAGGAAGACGGCATGCGCCGGATCGAGGAGTTTGGCCCGTTCGAAATCCACGGTGACGCCGACATGATGCAGGCCCTGGACGAACTGCTGCGCGCCTTCGTCGAGCAGCGCCGGATGAAGATCTCCGGCGAGTACCAGCCCTGCTACAAGGTCCTGGCCTGACCTGAGCGCTGACCCGGGCCGGGGTGGTCCGGGTCACGCGGGGCGGGCAGGGTGGGGTGCTGGCCGGGGAGCTGGCGGCCCGCCCGGCGCCTGCGCCCCTGCCTTGTCGTGTCAACCGATTGACGCCTGTCGCCCCCGGGCGACCGTTCGTCCTGCCGCCGCTTGCCGCCGGGCGGCGGGGCGTTCATCTTCTATGCCATCACGCTGGGGAGCGTTCCATGTCCGTCCGCCGATCCAAAGGCTTCACGCTGGTCGAGTTGATGATCACCGTTGCGGTGGTTGCCATCCTGGCTGCGATTGCCTTTCCGAGTTTCCAGACGACGCTGCGCTCCAGCCGCATGGCGACCACCTCCAACGAGCTGATCGCTTCGCTGGCGCTGGCCCGTTCCGAGGCGGTGAAGAGCACCAACGGGGCCGGCGTCTGTGCCTCGTCCGATGGCCTGACCTGCAACGGCACCGCCTGGACAGACGGCTGGCTGGTCTGGTCGGACGTCAACGGCAATGGCAGCTTTGACAAGGGCGACACGCCACTGCGCTTTTCCGAAGGCCGCAAGAGCATGAAAGGCGTCGCCGACCAGGCGTTGTCGATTGCCTTCGATGCACGCGGTCGCAATCGCGCCAACACGGCCGAAGACATCACGTTGCGGCCTGACAAATGCGATGCGGTGCCCCTGCAGCGTCGCCTCACCATCTCGCCGACCGGCCAGGTCCGGCTGCACAAGGAGGCCTGCGCATGATGCCGCGTCGTACCCTTTCGCTGCGTTCGCAGCAGGGCGGTTTCAGCCTGATCGAAGTGCTGATCGCCATTGTTGTGCTGGGGTTTGGCCTGCTGGGGTTCGCCCTGTTGCAGACCATGAACGTGCGCTTCGTCCAGAGCGCCAATTACCGTACGCAAGCCACCAACCTGAGCTACGAACTGCTCGACCAGATCCGCATCAACCGGGTGGCGGCGCCGCTGTATGTGGGCACCTACGCGGCGACGACGGCCGCGGCCGACTGCAGGTCGCCAACCGGTGCCGGCATCGACAAAGACAAGGTCATGAAGGAATGGCGTTGCCGTCTGGGCAAGGCATTGGGTGAGAACGCCACGGCGTCGGTTGCGCGCAACGGCGATGTCATCACTGTCAGCGTCAGCTGGGGCGACGAGCGCTGGCGCGCCGATGCCACCGACACCACCTTCTCCGCGAGTACCCGCCTGTGACCCGCCCGCTGCCACGCACCCGCCGCATGAGCGGCATGTCCCTGGTCGAGTTGATGATCGCGATGGTCATCGGCCTGATCGTGATGCTGGGGGTTGTCCAGGTGTTCTCCGCGTCACGCGCGGCCTATCGCCTGTCCGAGGGCCTGGCGCGCGTGCAGGAAAACAGCCGCTTCGCGATGGACAGCCTGCAGCGCGAACTGCGCATGGCCGGGCACTTCGGTTGTGTGAACGATCAGGCGCATTCTCTGCAAGCCCCCGGTTCGCTGCGCACCACGCTGAATATCACCGCCAACCCCGCGCTGGACTTCACCCATTCCATCCAGGGCTACGAGGCGACCAATACCGAGCCCAACCAGGCCGTCACGCTGTCAGCCACGCCGAGTACCGGCGGTACTGCCTACAGCCCGGCCTTGCCGGCCGATCTGGCTGACGCCATCAAGAATCGCGTCGATGGCAGCGATATCGTCGCGCTGCGCTACCTGATGCCGGATGGCGTGCCGGTTACCTCCATCACCGGTGATCCGCAGCGCCCCGTGTTCAACTTCGACGGTCTGCGCATGGCGGTGCTGAAGAGCGGGGTGAACAACCCGGGCCTGTTCGGCGTTGCCGACTGCCTGTCGGCCACCGTGTTCCAGGCGCGCGCGGTGGGCGCATCCTCGGTCAGTGCGGGTGATGCACCGCTCAATGCGGCGCTTTTCAGCAGTTTGTACACCACCGGCCAGGCCATGCTGTATCGCGCCGAGAGCATCGTGTTCTACGTTGGCTACGACGCGGCCAACGCGCAGACCTCGCTGTACCGCGTGCGCTATACCGCCGGTCCCAATGGCGCGCTGGTGGTGGGTACGCCGGAGGCGCTGGTTGAAGGCGTGGAAAACCTGCAGATGCTCTATGGCCAGGATCGACGGCTGACCGCCGTGTCGCCGAGCGGCTACATCGACCGTCAGGGCACCGCCAAGGATGTGCAGGGGTCGCTGGCTGACCCGGCCGCCGCGTGGCGCCGCGTTGGCGCGGTGCAGCTGGGCATGGTGATCTCCAGCCCCGACCCGTCTGCTGCCCAGCAGGCCACCAATGCCGCCGCGCTTACCACGATGGGCGTCACCTTCACTGCGCCCAATGATGGCCGCATGCGC
The DNA here is from genome assembly GCF_040548725.1 of Stenotrophomonas sp. 2619. Taxonomy (NCBI): domain Bacteria; kingdom Pseudomonadati; phylum Pseudomonadota; class Gammaproteobacteria; order Lysobacterales; family Lysobacteraceae; genus Stenotrophomonas; species Stenotrophomonas sp. 2619. Next base: position 167,600 of record NZ_JBEPSF010000001.1, read on the forward strand.
GCGGTGTACCAGACCACGGTAGCGCTTCGCAATCGCCTGTACGGCAACTGAGGTTCCCATGGCCATTCAAATGCCCCGCCACTCTTTCCCACGCGCACAGCGCGGCGCGGTGCTGTATGTCGCGTTGATCATGCTCATTCTGCTGGCCCTGATCGGTATCGCGGGCATGCAGGTGACCGGCATGCAGGAGCGCATGGCAGCCAACTACCTGCGTACCAACCAGGCGTTCCAGAACGCCGAGTCGGATGCGCGCGGGGTCGAGAGCGCCATCGAAACCAAACTGGCGGACGGCGGCATCTTCGTGGCCAACCAGGAAGTGTGCAGCCCCACCTACGACCCGCTGACCTGGGCCGATGGCGTGAAGACCGCTTCGGCCAGCTACACCCGGCGCGTGGACAAGTGCTTCGCCGCCTCGAGCCGTCGGGTGGGGGTCAAGCAGAACGAAGAAACCGGCAACATCTACCAGGTCACGGCACTTGCCAGTGACAACCCAACCAATGCGTCGGCCAGCGCCGTCATCGATACGGTCTTCATCCCATGAGCACCCAGCGTCGTTTCCTCCGCATGACTCCCGCCACCTGGCTGCGCGCGGGCAGCGCTGTCGTGGTCCTGACGGCCATCGTTGCGCTGGTGATGCCGCTGCGCGCAGCACTAGGCGACTACGATATCGCCCAGGAGCCGCTGTATACCAAGGTGACCCAGCCGCCGCTGATGATGATGGTGATGTCGCGCGACGAGCAGTTGTTCAACAAGGCCTACAGCGACTACAGCGACCTCGACGACGTTGGCGTGCTCAATACCACCTATACCGACACCTTCGAGTACGGTGGCTACTTCGATTCCAATCTGTGCTACACCAGCAGCGGCCCGGGTCCCGACGGCGTCTTCAAGGCGTCGGCAAAGGCAACCGGCACCAATGAACATACGTGCTCGGCCAGCTGGTCGGGCAACTTCCTGAACTGGGTCACGATGAGTCGCCTCGATGTGATGCGCGGCGTGCTGTACGGCGGGCTGCGCATCGTCGATGACGTTGATCGGACCGTGATCGAGCGCGCGCAGATTCCCAACGACCTGCATGCGTGGGTGAAGGTGTACACCGGCGGCGACATCAGCAGCTTCACGCCGCTGTCCGGCGCGCAGTCGTTCTGCAACGCCACGGTGGCTGCTGGCGGCGTGCCCCAGATGATGGTGGCGGCCGGCCAATACACCGAGTGGGCATCGACCGCACTCAACCAGTGCGGTGTGGCCCGTACCGACGACGGGAAGGCAGATTCGCCGCAGAGCGCTACGCGCTACACCGTGCGGGTCGAGGTATGTTCGCCGGCCGCCAATGCCGTCCGTGAGAGTTACTGCCGCAAGTACAACGATGGCGTTGCCGACCGATACAAACCAGTGGGCGTGCTGCAGAACTTCGGCGAAAGCGGCCGCCTCCGCTTTGGTCTGATTTCTGGCACCTACGCGAATCCGCGCGACGGCGGCGCACTCCGTCGCAACATCGGCAAGCTGGCCGGCAATGGCACCACCACCTGTGCAGCCGGCGATGAAGTAGATCTGTCGACGGGCCAGTTCTGTTACCTCAAGCCCAACGCGGTGAAGGATGGCGAAGGCATCATCAACACGATTTCCACGCTCCGCATCGATCAATGGAACTGGAAGGACAAGTGGAATGACTGCGGCGACTACAGCATTCTCAACCGCCAGGGCAGCAAGACCCTGATCGATCCTGGTACCGGCAGCTACAAGTGCAGCGCCTGGGGCAACCCGCTGGCCGAGATGTATGCTGAGGCGCTGCGCTATGTAGGCAAGAGCGCGAAAGTCTATGGCGATGCAAATGATCTGAGCGGCCTGCCCAAGGGCATCGCGTGGAAGGACCCCTATCGTGCCCCGGTGGACGGCGGCAATTCGTACTGCGCCAACTGCAGCATCCTGGTGCTGTCGTCGGGCCTGCCGTCGTTTGACAGCGACAACATCGGCAGCCTGCCTGCGTCGATCAACGCCGCCACGGCCACCGACGCCATCGGCACCGCCGAAGGTATCGCGGGCAAGTCCTGGATGGTCGGCCGCGTCGGCGCTACGCCGCGTAACACCTCCCTCAACACGCATGAAGACATCTGCCAGGGCCAGACGGTCGGCAGCCTCAGTCTCGCGCGCGGTATCTGCCCCGACATTCCATCGATGGAGGGCAGTTACCTCATCGCTGGCATGGCCAAGGCGGCTGCGTCCACGGACCTGCGCGCCGGCAATATCCCGGGCAAGCCGGCCGATCACAAGGTGACCGCGACGACCTACACCGTTGCCATGGCCGAGAACCTGCCCAAATTCGACATCAAGGTCGGTGGCAAGACCATCAGCTTGGCGCCGTTGTGCCAGGCCAACAATACCGGATGGGCGTCGCGTACGGACGCTGACTGGCGCAGTTGCTTCCTGGGCTCGGTAGGCATTGGAGCCAAGACGTCCAGTACGGCCACTGGCAGCAACGTCTATGGCCGTCCCTATACGAATGATGCCACCGCCGGTAGTTTCTCGCTGGTGTGGGAAGATTCGCTGTGGGGCAACGATCACGACAACGACGTGGTGGCCATGCTGAGCTACTGTGTTGGCGAGGCCTGCAATACGGTGCCGGCCGGTACTAACAGCATGTGCTGGCGTGCCGATGCCACGCGCAGCGTGGTAGCCAATACCAACACCACCCTGTGCAATTCGGCGGTGTCCGGTGGCGTGACGCGGGGTACCACCCTGAAAGCAAAGGTGGCCGCTGACGAGGTTCTCATCCGCATCGAGAACCTGTCGGCGTTCGCAGGCAATGCCATGTTGACCGGCTACACCATTTCGGGCTCGAACGCCGCTGCTACGGTGCAGCGACTGGCGCTTCGCCCGGGTGATCGTCCCAATGGCAGCAACCGCAACGGTTCGGTGCTGAACCAGACCAATGATTTCCATGCCGAGTGGGATCGTCCTGTCGTCGTGAAGTACAAGGCCTCGGCCAATGCCGCTGCCGGACAGCTGGAGAGCCCGCTGTGGTACGCCGCCAAGTACGGCGTGGCGCCGGGCAAGAAGTGGGACAGCAAGAAGGCCGGCGTGCCGGACAACTACTTCCTGGCCCGCAACCCGACCAAGTTGAAGGAAGCGCTGGAGGCGATCTTCAACAGCGTCGCCGAGGGCGATGCCCCCGTGGGCGGTAGTGGCGCAGGCGCGCGTATCAGTACCGGCTCCTTCACGGTGTCCTCCCACTTCAATGTGCCGCAGGGATCGTATGACTGGACCGGTGATGTAATTGCCACCCAGGTCAATCTCGATGGCACCGATGGCGCGGAGCTGTGGCGTGCGTCCAGTCGCATCGGCAGTTCCACCCGCCGCATCTACATGGCGACGTCACCGACGTCCACTGCGACCAATGGCACGGTTACCGCGGCTGCGGTGGCCGAGTTCCAGGCCAGCAACCTGGTAGGGAACAATGATGTAGCCAAGTTGCGGACACTCGGCTTCAGTGCCTCGACGCCGGTCTGGTTCGACAACAAGTCTCTGACCAGCCTGGTGAGCTACCTGCGTGGCACGGCGGTCAGTGGGCTGCGCGCGCGCAGCACGGCGCTGGGCGACATCGTCAACTCGACCACCGAGATCGTGTCCAACCGCGACGATTACGGCTACACGAACTGGTCCACCTCCACCGCCAGTTGGAAGCTGACCCTCGGCAAGGCCTATGAGACCTTCCTGACCGCCAAGCGAGCCTCCAGTGGCCCGCCCACGATGGTGTACGTGGGCGCCAACGACGGCATGCTGCATGGATTCAACGGATCCACCAGCACGTCTGCCGGCAATGAGGAGTTCGCCTTCATCCCGTCTGCGTCGCTGCAGCACATGGCCGAACTGGCCAACCCGAAGTACGGTCATCGCTACTATGTCGATGGGCCGTTGAGCTCTTCGGACGTTTACTACGGCACCGGCTGGCATAGTGTGCTGGTCGGCACCACCGGTGCCGGCGGGTCCAGCCAGGCGCCCAATGCCAGTTCGGTGGGCAACGGCTCGGTGTTCGCGCTGGATGTGGGCGATCCGACCCGCTTCGACGCGAGCAAGGTGCTGTGGGAAGTGTCTGGCAAGACCGAATCGGATCTTGGCTTCGTCCTTGGCAAGCCGACCATCGTACCGGTGCCGGGCGCTACGCCCACCGATGCACCGCGCTTCGTGGCCCTGTTCGGCAACGGCATCAATTCCACCAGTGGCAAGGCCGCGCTGTTCGTGGTCGATATCCAGACCGGCAAGGTGCTCAAGCGTCTCTCGCCGAGCGGGGCCGCCTATGCCAACCGCAACGGCCTGATCAACATTGCGCCGGTGGCGGTGAAGAACAACGATGGCATCACCGACACCGTCTACGGCGGTGACATGCTGGGCAACCTCTGGAAGTTCGATCTTTCCGATGGCAACCCCAACAACTGGAACGTGGCGCTCAACGGTGCACCGCTGTTCACGGCCGTGCGCGACAACGCTGTGCAGCCGATCATGAGCGGCATCGAAGTGGCCGCTGGTCCGGGCGGCGGCGTCAGCCTGTTCTTCGGTACCGGCCAGTATTTCGCCGCCGATGACAACCAGGTCAGCAGCCGCTCGCCGGTGCAGTCGCTGTATGGGGTATGGGACAACCTGACCAGCTCCGCGGGCGGGCGCGGCAACCTGGTGGCGCAGTCGGTCACCGATGGCACCTCCGCTGCCGGCTATGACATCCGCGATGTCAGTCGCAACGGGGTGGACTACACCACAAAGCGTGGCTGGTACGTGGACCTGGTGATCGGCAGTGGTATCGACGGAGAGCGCTTCGTCGGCAACCCCAATATCCAGAACGGCTCGGTGTTCTTCACGACCTACATTCCCGGCACGGCCATCTGCGGTAGCGGCGGCGGCATCAACTGGCTCTACGGCCTGAGCCTGCTCAACGGTGGTGGTGCGATGACCGGATTGAGTCCCTCTGTCGGCGGCGATCCCCTGTGCACGGGCAACTGCGGTGGGGTGGCGTTGACCAAGGGCGGCGATCGCAGCCAGGGCCCGCCCGTGAAGGACACCAGCATCTTCGTGCCCAAGCTGAAGGCGTGCGATCCGCTCAAGGACTCCAGCTGCACCGTGGACAAGCTGATCCAGGCCGAGCAGTGCACCTTCGTGCTGCGCGCGCCGGGCGCTGATGGCCTTTACATGCCGCGGCCGTGTGGTCGCCAGTCCTGGCGCCAGATCCGATGATTACTTTCGTGCCGAGGAACGACATGCATACTTCGCCCGCCCGCTCGCGCGTCCGTGGTTTCACCTTGATCGAGCTGATGATCGCGGTGGCCGTGGTTGCCATTCTTGCGGCGATCTCGATGCCGGCCTATCAGGAATACGTGCGCAAGTCGCGGCGTGCCCAGGCAAAGGCCGATCTGGTCGAATTGGCCCAGATACTCGAGCGGCACCACACGGTGCAGAACACGTACGCGGGCGCCACCTTGCCGTTCAGTCAGTCCCCACGCGAAGGCACATCGCAGTACACGGTGAGCCTGAGTGGCACCACCAACGCGACCTCGTTCACGTTGCAGGCCGTGCCTACCTCAGGTGGCGCGCAGGCCAAGGACAAATGCGGCACGCTGACCCTGGACCAGGCAGGGCGGAAGACCCCGGTGGAAAGCAAAGTGGCGGGTTGCTGGTAATCGCCATCCGCCGGTGACAGGGGGCTTGCGTTGTCCTCGGTAAACTGGATAGAATTCGCACCCCCGCCCGAATAGCTCAGCCGGTTAGAGCACTTGACTGTTAATCAGGGGGTCGTTGGTTCGAGTCCAACTTCGGGCGCCAAAATACTGCAGAGGTCGCGAGAAATCGCGGCCTTTGTCGTTTTCAGTTTCCGCTGCACGAGGCAGGGCCGCTCGGCCGCTGGCTACGTACCCGACCCGGCACGCTGACCACCACTTCACTGTGCAGGGCAGGGCCCATGCAGATCTGGATGGTGAGGTTGTTGACCCGGGTGCGGCCGTCCGCGCGGAATTCCACGCGATCCCGGTTGCCAGCGGCCTGTAGTGCGACGCGCGAGCGCTGCTCGACCAGAAGAAGCTCGATGGGCGTGCCGTCGGGTGCTGAAGGAGGCGCTGCCACGTATAGCAGCCAGCCGTGGCTCCAGTCGCCTCCGCATGTGCTGCCGTCGCTGCTTGGGCAGACGCCAATGACGCGTCGTTGGGTGATCGCGGTACTCCGCGCGGTCGACAACACCGAGACCAGTTGCCCCCGCAGGGTTTCCGCACGCAGGCGTGCCAACGTCTCCCGGAGGGACGGCAGGGCGATGGCGCAGAGTATCGCCAGGATCAGCACGACGATCAGCACTTCCGGTAGTCCAGCGCCGGCCTGCTGTGGCGCCAGCCGGGGGGATAGGGGCACGGTGGGACTCCAGGCGCGGCGGAAGGGAGCTACAGGGTGGCGGCCCAGACCGTCCGGCGCTGTCGCCGCGGCCCCCGCCTGCCCCTCAGCCTTCCCCTCAGCCGGCCGTCACTATTGCCCCCGGTATACTGGTAGGCCCCGGATATGGCGGCACCATGAGCGATCGCTTCGAACTTGTCTCCCCGTACTCGCCGGCCGGCGACCAGCCCGCGGCGATCGAGAAGCTGACGGCCAACTTCGAGGCGGGCATCGCCAAGCAGACCCTGCTCGGCGTGACCGGCTCGGGCAAGACGTACACCATCGCCAACGTGATCCAGAACGTCCAGAAGCCGACGCTGATCATGGCGCCGAACAAGACGCTGGCCGCGCAGCTGTACGGTGAGTTCAAGTCGTTCTTCCCGAACAACGCGGTCGAGTACTTCGTCAGCTACTACGATTACTATCAGCCCGAGGCCTACGTGGCCGCGTCGGACACCTTCATCGAGAAGGACAGTTCGATCAACGAGCACATCGAGCAGATGCGCTTGGCTGCGACCAAGACCCTGCTGTCACGCCCGGACGCGATCGTGGTGGCCACGGTGTCGGCGATCTACGGCTTGGGCGCGCCGGAAGACTACCTGTCGCTGCGCCTGATCCTGTCCACCGGCGAGCGCATCGAGCAGCGCGACCTGATCAACCATCTGACCTCGCTGCAGTTCACCCGCAACGAGTACGAGCTGCAGCGCGGTACCTTCCGCGTGCGGGGTGAAGTCATCGACGTGTTCCCGGCCGAGTCGGACAGCGAGGCGGTACGCATCGAGCTGTTCGACGGGGTGGTCGAGCAGATCAGCATGTTCGACCCGCTCACCGGCGAAAGCCTGCGCAAGCTGATGCGCTACACGCTGTACCCCAAGACCCACTATGCGACCACCCGCGAGCGCGTGCTGGCGGCGGTGGAAACCATCAAGGCCGAGCTCAAGCCGCGCCTGGAGCAGCTGTACGAACAGAACAAGCTGGTGGAAGCGCAGCGCCTGGCGCAGCGCACCCAGTTCGATCTGGAAATGATGGCCGAGGTCGGCTTCTGCAACGGCATCGAAAACTACTCGCGCCACCTCACCGGCAAGGCCCCGGGCGAGCCGCCACCGACCCTGTTCGACTACCTGCCGCCCGACGCGCTGCTGGTGATCGACGAGTCGCACGTGACCATTCCGCAGATCGGCGCGATGTTCAAGGGCGACCGCTCGCGCAAGGAAACCCTGGTGGAGTTCGGCTTCCGCCTGCCGTCGGCGCTGGACAACCGCCCGCTGCGTTTCGAGGAGTGGGAGGCGCGCTGCCCGCGCAGCATCTATGTGTCGGCCACGCCCGGCCCGTACGAGCTGCGCGAAGCCGGCGATGAGATCACCGAACTGGTGGTTCGCCCGACCGGCCTGATCGACCCGGTGGTGGAGATCCGCCCCGTGGGCACCCAGGTCGACGACCTGATGAGCGAGGTCAACGAGCGGATCAAGCTCGGCGATCGGGTGCTGGTCACGACGCTGACCAAGCGCATGGCGGAGAATCTCACCGACTACCTCACCGAACACGGCATCCGCGTGCGCTACCTGCATTCGGACATCGACACGGTGGAGCGGGTGGAGATCATCCGCGACCTGCGCCTGGGCAAGTTCGACGTGCTGGTGGGCATCAACCTGCTGCGCGAAGGCCTGGACATGCCCGAAGTGTCGCTGGTGGCGATTCTGGACGCGGACAAGGAAGGGTTCCTGCGGTCCACCGGTTCGCTGATCCAGACCATTGGCCGGGCAGCGCGCAACCTGCGTGGCAAGGCGATCCTGTACGCCGACAAGATCACGCGCTCGATGCAGGCGGCAATCGACGAAACCGACCGTCGTCGCGCCAAGCAGGTCGAATACAACCAGCTGCACGGTATTACACCCAAATCGGTGCTGCGGCCGATCACCGATGTTCTCGAAGGCGCACGGTCGGATGCGGCCGAGAAGGAGTCGCGCGGCAAGGGCAAGGGGCGCGGTGGCAAGGTGGCCGAAGAGGCGGTGGATTACCGCACGCTGGGGCCGGCGCAGATCGCCAAGCGGCTGCAGGCGCTGGAGCAGAAGATGTACCAGCACGCCCGCGACCTCGAATTCGAGGATGCCGCGCACGTCCGCGACCAGATCCGGCAGCTGAAGGAGGCCAGCCTGGGCTGAACAGCGCGTTGTGAAATACCTTCACAAAAGTGTTGCGCTTGTCGGGGGACGTCCGTAATATACGCGGCCTGCACCGACGCATTCGCAACGGCGCAGACGCAAGAAACGGGCGGTTAGCTCAGCGGTAGAGCACTACCTTGACATGGTAGGGGTCACAGGTTCGAACCCTGTACCGCCCACCACTCCAGTCGCAGAGACTGCAGTGGCACCCACAGAAAAGCCGGCCATCAGGTCGGCTTTTTCGTTTGTGCCGGCGTTGGCCGGGTCGCCATGGCGGCACCCGCGACATTCACCGACATCCGGGCAACGACCTGCCCGATAGCGCAGGTACCCGGCCCGGCCCAACATCGGGTTTTGTGCCCGGAGCGTTGCATGGTCATCGCGGCAGGCCGTGCCGGTGCGCCAGCGGCGGTTCCGCTTCCCCTGTTCGGCAAGGCGTGCGCTGCAGCGCTGCTGTGTGGCGTGTGCGGCATCGTGTTTGCGCCGCAGTTGCTGCCGCGCGGGATGGGGGCGGCGGCGCTCTGCGTGGGTCTGCTGGTGTGGTGCTGCCCGTCGCGATGGCGTTGGCTGGGCGCGGCGCTGCTCGGGGCGGGCTGCGCCTGCCTGCACGGGCATGTGGCGCTTGCGCGGCAGCTGCCGGCCACGGCAACGGCGGTCGATCACCTGCTGCAGGGCAGGGTGATCAGCCTGCCCGACCACGGCGGGCGCAGCAGCCGATTCCTGTTTCGCGTTGACGACGACGCGGCGCTGCCGGTTGATGTGCGCGGCCGCGTGTTCGCGATGGGATGGCATGCCCAACCCGACGGCAACGACGATCCGCGCAGACGCGTGCGGGCAGGTGAGCGCTGGAGCCTGCATGCACGCCTGCGTCCGCCACGGGGGCTGCGCAATCCCGGTGGCTTCGATGCGGAACGCCATGCCCTGTTGCAGGGGGTGGCAGGGTCGGGGCAGGTTCGTGAACCGGCCCGGGCACGTTTGTTGGCGTCCCCCAGCGGGGTCGTCGCCTGGCGTGAACGCATGGCGGCGGCTGTCGCTGCCCAGGTGACCGGGGGCGGCACGCGCTTCGTGCAGGCCCTTGCACTGGGCGACACCCGCGCGCTCACCCAAGGCGACTGGGACGACCTGCGCGCACTGGGGCTGACCCATCTCATCGCGATCTCCGGCTTCCACGTCGGCCTGGTCGCCGGGTTTGCAGCCTGGCTGGCCGGCTGCGTCTGGCGCGTGTGGCCGCCGCTGGGACGGTACTGGCCTCGCCCGCTGGGGATGGCGGTTGCTGCGGTGTCGGGCGCAGCGCTGTATGCGGCGGTCGCAGGCTTCGCGCTGCCGACGGTGCGCACCGTCTTGATGATTGCCGTGTTGGCCGCCGCCCGTTGCAGCCGGCGCCGGGTGACTGTCGGCCAGGCCCTCGCACTGGCCGCCCTGGTGGTGTTGCTGGTGGATCCGCTGGCGGTGCTGGCGCCCGGCTTCTGGCTCAGCTTCGCCGGGGTGCTGTGGCTGGTGTGGTGCCTGCCGGGGCGCGACCCGCGTTGGCTGCGCACCTTCCTGGCGGCGCAGGGCGTGGCCACGCTGGCGCTGCTGCCGCTCACCGTGGCGTTGTTCGGCCAGGCATCGCGTGCCGGTCCGCTGGTCAACCTGCTGGCCATTCCCTGGTGGAGTCTGGTGGTGGTGCCGCTGGCGCTGCTGGGTACGGCACTGGAAGCGGTGGTAGAGGGGGCGGGTCGCTGGCCCTGGCAGCTGGCCGCATGGGGTTTCGAGGGCAGCTGGTGGCTGCTCGGCTATGCGGCACGCAGCCCGCTGGCGCTGTGGTGGCTGCCGCAGGCCCGCGACGCGGCGCTGTTGGTGGCGTTGCTCGGGGTTGGCTGGCTGCTGCTGCCGCGCGGCAGCGGTGGTCGGCTGCCGGCGGTCGTGCTGTGCCTGCCGTTGCTGTGGCCGGCCCAGTCGCGGCCCGGCGAGGGTGAGGTGGAGCTGCTGGTGATGGACGTGGGGCAGGGCATGGCGATATGGGTGCGGACCCGCACCCACCGGTTGCTGTACGACACCGGCCCTGCGGCGGCGGGCGGGTTTGATGCCGGCGAGCGGATCGTCGTCCCCACCCTGCACGCGCTGGGCGAGGGGCGGCTGGATCGCCTCGTGCTCAGTCACGCCGACCGCGACCACGCGGGCGGGGTTGCGGCGGTCAGGCGCGGCTTCCCGCAGACACCGTTGCTGGCACCGCAGGGAGCGCTGCCGGGTATCGATGCGCCCTGCCATGCCGGGCAATCCTGGCGCTGGGACGGGGTCGACTTCCAGGTTCTGCATCCCCGGCCAGGCACCCCGTACCAGGGCAACGAAAGCAGCTGCGTGCTGCGTATCGTGACCGCGCATGGCGTGATCCTGCTGGCCGGCGATATCGGCGCGCGCAGCGAGGCGCAGCTGCTGCAGGCACCGCCCGCGCTGCGGGCCGAGCTGGTGGTGGTGCCGCATCATGGCAGTGACGGCTCGTCCAGCGCCCCTTGGGTTGCCGCGGTGGCGCCCAGGCTGGCGATCGTCTCGGCCGGGCATGGCAACCGGTTCCGGCACCCGCGCCCGGCCGTGGTGGCGCGCTGGCAAGGCGTCGGTGCCGAAGTGCTGGGCACCGCCGACAGTGGCGCGCTGCGCGCCTGGCTTGGGCGTGAAGGCCTGCAGGTGCGTGAACAGCGGGTTTTTCAGCCGCGTTGGTGGGATGCCGCGGAGCGGGCGCGGTCGGCTGCTATCCTATCGGCGGTCAAACAAGCGGCTGATGGGCCGGAGGGTTGAAACGTGTGGGAACTGGTCAAGGCCGGTGGCTGGCCGATGGTGCCGCTGCTGCTGTTGGGCGTACTGGCTTTGGCAATTGTCCTGGAGCGTTTCTGGACCTTGCGGCGTAACGAGGTCCTGCCCCCCGGGCTGGGCCAGGAAGTGCGCAACTGGGCCGCGCGCGGCAAGCTCGACCCCAGCCACATCCAGTCGCTGCGCGCCAACTCGCCGCTGGGCGCGCTGCTGGCCGTGGCGCTGGAAGCACGCAACCGCCCGCGCGACCAGATCCGCGAGCGCATCGAGGATGCCGGTCGGCATCTGGTGCACCGCATGGAGCGTTTCCTGAACGCCCTGGGCACGATTGCCTCGGCCGGCCCGCTGCTGGGCCTGCTGGGCACCGTGGTGGGCATGATCCAGATGTTCCTGGGCATCCTCGACCACGGCGTGGGTGATGTGAACCAGCTGGCCGGCGGCATCGGCAAGGCGCTGGTGTGCACCGCCACCGGCATGATCGTGGCGATTCCCGCGCTGATGTTCCATCGCTACTTCAAGGGCCGCATCGGCGGTTACGTGATCGAGATGGAGCAGGAAGCCAGCGCGCTGCTGGACGCACTGGATGGTCGCCCCGGGGTGATGAACAGCGGCGCCCGTGCGCCGACCGCGGCACCGGCCGCGCCCGTCACGGCCAAGGGCTGACGGATGCGCATTCGCAATGACCGGGTCCAGGACGAGCCGCATATCGATCTGGTACCGCTGATCGACGTGATCCTCGTGCTGATCATCTTCTTTGTGGTCACCACCACCTTCGACGCGCGCTCGACCCTGCAGCTGCAGCTGCCGACCGCCAGCCAGCAGGACAACAGCGAGCCGCCGCGTTCGCTCAGCGTGCTGGTCAACGCCGAGGGGCGCTACTTCATCAACGACCAGGAAGTGCTGCGTACCGACGTGGAGGCGGTCAAACAGACCATCGCCGCGGTGGCTGGCAGCGACCGTGAACAGACCGTGCTGCTGCGCGCCGATGCGCGCACGCCTTACCAGGCCGTTGTCACTGCCCAGGATGCCCTGGGCCAGCTCGGCTTCCGCCGCATCGCCATCGCTACTGCGCCGGAGGTGCATCCATGAGTAAACAACACGCCCCGATCTGGCCGATCTACAAGCGCCTGCTCGGCTATACCCGCGCCTACTGGACCTTCATGGTGGCCGCGGTGATCGCCATGGTCGTCGAAGCGCTGGCCGGCTACCACTTCACCAAGCTGATGGAACCGCTGGTCAACCGCGGCTTCGTCAACCCCGAGCCGCGCATGGCGGTGATCCTGCCGCTGACCATCCTCGGCCTGTTCATGATGCGCAGCCTGGCCACGCTGGTCAGCGACTATGCGCTGGCCCGCACCGGCCGCAGCGTGGTGCGCGACCTGCGCGAGCAGGTGCTGGAAAAGTACCTGCACCTGCCGTCCTCGCACTTTGACAGCGAGGCGACCCCGGTGATGGTCAGCCGCCTCAACTACGACACCGAACAGGTGACCCAGGCCAGCGCCGATGCGCTCAAGACACTGGTGGCCGACACCCTGACCATCATCGCGATGCTGGTGGTGATGCTGCAGATGAGCGTCAAGGTCACCGTGGCGATGCTGGTGGTGGTGCCGCTGATCGGTGTGATCGTGTCGTTCGTGGGCAAGCGCTACCGACGTATCAGTCGCGGCATCCAGGACGGCATGGGCAGCATGGCGCAGACCGCCGAACAGTCGCTGGCCGCGCAGCAGGAAGTGAAGGTGCATGGCACCCAGGCGCATGAAATCGCGCGCTATGCCCGCCTGGCCAACCGCATGCTCGGCCTCAACATGAAGGTGGAGACCACCCGTGCGCTGGCGTCCAGCACGGTGCAGTTCCTGGCCGCGCTGGCGTTGGCCGTGATCGTGTGGGTGTCCACCCGCGAAGCCCTGGCCGGCAAGCTCAATGCGGGCCAGTTCATGGGCTTGATGACCTCGATGATGGCCATCATTCCCTCGCTGCGCCGGCTGACCAGCGTGCAGACCTCGATCTCGCGCGGCGTGGCCGCCGCCGAGCGCCTGTTCGGCATCCTCGACCTGCCGGTCGAGCGTGACGAAGGCCTCCAGAAGATCGGCCGTGCGCGTGGCGAGCTCGCCTTCGAGCACGTGATGCTGCGCTACCGTGAAGACACCGGCATTGCCCTGGACGACATCAGTTTCGTGGCCAAGCCGGGCACGGTCACCGCCATCGTCGGGCGTTCCGGCAGTGGCAAGACCAGCCTGATCCGTCTGGTGCCGCGCTTCTACGAACCCAACGGGGGCCGCATTACCCTGGACGGCGTTTCGCTGGAGGACTACCCGCTGGCCGACCTGCGTCGCCAGGTGGCGATGGTGGGGCAGAAGGTGATGCTGTTCGACGACAGCGTGGGCGCCAACATCGCCTACGGCATGGACGCCAGCGAAGAGCAGATCCGCGCCGCCGCCGAAGCGGCCAATGCCTGGGAGTTCATCGAGCGCATGCCGCAGCAGCTGCAGACGCCGGTGGGCGAGAACGGCGCGCTGCTGTCCGGCGGCCAGCGCCAGCGCCTGGCGATCGCACGCGCAATCCTGCGCGATGCACCGATCCTGATCCTGGACGAAGCCACCGCCGCGCTCGACAACGAATCCGAACGCCTGGTCCAGGACGCGTTGCAGCGGCTGATGCCCGAGCGCACCACGCTGGTGATCGCGCACCGCCTGTCCACCATCGAGCACGCCGACCAGGTGCTGGTCATGGACCACGGCCGCATCGTCGAACGGGGCACCCACCAGGAGCTGTTGGCCCTCGGCGGGCTGTATGAGCACCTGCACAAGATGCAGTTCCGCGAAAGGCAGGCCTGATGGCGGCCAAGGGCACCCGGACGCCGTCGTACTGGTATGACGGCAGCGCCATCCCGTTGCCGGCACGGCTGCTTGCGCCGTTGTACGGCGGCGCCATTGCGCTGCGCAGGCTGCTGTATCGGCGGGGCTGGCTGAAACGCCATGCGCTGCCGGTGCCGGTGGTGGTGGTGGGCAATGTCACCGCCGGTGGCACCGGCAAGACCCCGCTGACCATCGCGCTGGTCAAGCGCCTGCGTGACGCGGGCTGGAAGCCCGGCGTGGCCAGTCGCGGTTACGGCCGCGACGAGGCGGGCACGGCACGTTGGGTCGAGGCCACCACGTCCACCGCCATCGGCGGCGACGAGCCGGTGCTGATCGCGTGGAAGACCGGCGTGCCGGTCCGCGTGGATGCCGATCGCGTGGCGGCCGGCAAAGCACTGGTCGACGCCGGCTGCGACATCATCGTCTGCGACGACGGCCTGCAGCACTATCGGCTGGCCCGCGATATCGAGATCGAAGTGGTTGACGCGCAGCGTCGCTACGGCAACGGGCGGATGATTCCGGCCGGCCCATTGCGCGAGCCGGTCAGTCGCGCCAACGACTGCGATTTCCGCGTGGTCAACATGGGCCAGGCCAGCGATGGCGTTGGCGCGCAGCCGGCGTGCGGCTTCGGTGAATGGCCGATGCAGCTGCACATCGACAGCGCCCAACCGCTCAGCGGTGGCCGCCCGCGCACGCTGGCGCATTTCCGTGGCCAGCGCGTGCATGCGGTGGCCGGCATCGCCCACCCACAGCGCTTCTTCGACATGCTGCGCGCGCAGGGTATCGGCGTGGTGCCGCACGCGTTTCCCGATCATCACGCGTACCAGGCCGCCGACCTGCGGTTTGGCAGCGAGCTGCCCGTGTTGATGACCGAAAAGGATGCGGTGAAGTGCAAGGTGTTTGCCAACGAGTGGCATTTCGCCGTGCCGCTGGCGGCCGATCTGCCTGCTGCGTTCTGGGTGAACCTGCTCGACCGCGTCGACAAGCTGGGCAAGCGCTGAGCGTTTCGCGCGCCACGTCGATTCCCCCGTCATTTCCGCGAGTGTCCACATGAGCCAGCCCCTCGATTTCGTCGTTGCCATCCCGGCCCGGTACGCGGCCTCGCGCCTGCCGGGCAAGCCGCTGCGACTGCTCGGTGGCCAGCCGCTGGTGCTGCGTGTGGCCGAGCGCGCGCTGCTGGCCGGCGCCCGCGAGGTGTGGGTGGCCACCGACGACGCGCGCATTGCCGATGCGCTGCAGGGCCTGTCCAGCGTGCGCGTGGCGATGACCTCGGCCGATCACGCCTCCGGCACGGACCGCCTGGCCGAATGTGCCGCGCAGGCGGGCTGGAGCGACGACACGGTGGTGGTGAACCTGCAGGGGGACGAGCCGTTCGCCCCCGCCGAAGGCATTCGCGCGGTGGCCGAGGCGCTGGTCTACAGCGGGGCGGAGATGTCCACCCTGGCCACCCCGGTGGAAGACGCGGAGACGCTGTTCGACCCCAATGCGGTCAAGGTGGTGCGCCGTGAGAACCTGGATGCGCTGTACTTCAGCCGCGCCCCGATTCCGTGGCACCGCGACGCCTTCGCACGCACCCGCGACACCCTGGCGGGGCCGCACTGGCTGCGTCACATCGGCATCTACGGCTATCGTGCCGGCTTCCTGCGCCAATTCGCGGCATTGCCGCCGGGCACGTTGGAGCAGCTGGAGTCGCTGGAGCAGCTGCGCGCGCTGGAAGCGGGCCATCGCATCAGCGTGGCGCTGACCCCGGCCGAGTTCCCGCCGGGCATCGACACCCCGGAAGACCTGGCCCGGGCCGAAGCCTGGCTGGCAGCGCAGGGCTGACCGCCGTGCGCAGGCCGCCGTCGGATTGACGCGGCACGACGATTGCATGACGCCGACTCCGGCATAATCAGGGCATGAACGTACAGCCCGTCCAGGACTTGCCCGAATTCGCCACGTGGCTCAACGCCACGCCGACCACCCTGACCGAACTACGGGGGCGGCCGGTAGTGCTCGCCTTCGTCAACGCCGCCTCGGTGTGGTGCGCGCAGCGGTTGGCCGAGTTGGCGCAATGGCAGTCGCGCAACCCGGGCAAGCTGCAGCTGCTGATCCTGCAGGTGCCTCGCTTCGACTGCGAACGCGACCCCGCGCAGGCGCTCAAGCTGCTGCGCCGGCAGGGCCTGAGTGGCCCGGCGCTGCTCGACGCGGACTGGGACGGCTGGCGCCGCTTCGGCGTGACCGCCTGGCCCACGCTGGTGCTGCTGGACGCCCAAGGGCGTGAGTGTGACCGCCTGGTCGGGTTCGGTGGCGAGCTGGAACGCGCGCTCAACGCACTGTGCGAAGGCGGCGCCCGACCGGTCGACGGTGACATGGCGCTGGCGCGCGAGCTCCATCCCGAGCCGCGGCTGCCGCTGTCCTTCCCGACCGGTCTGGTGGCCACCACCGAACGCCTGTACATCGCCGATACCGGCCATCACCGCGTGCTTGAATGCAGCCACGGCGGGCGCGTGCTGCGCCAGTTCGGGCTGGGCACCGCCGATTTCATGGATGGCGGGCCGGCCGAGGCGGCCTTCAACCGTCCCCAGGGCCTGGCCCTGGAGCGCGAGTCGCTGTACGTGGCCGACACCGGCAACCATGCCCTGCGCCGCATCCACCTGCTGACCGGCCAGGTCGACACGCTGTGCGGCACCGGCCGCCCCGGCGAGCCGATCGAGGGGCCGGTGGCGCAGCCGCGCCAGACCGCGCTCAACCATCCGCAGGGATTGGCGGTGGCCGACAACCAGATCCACATCGCCATGGCCGGCGACAACCGCATCTGGACCTACCACCTGGGCCAGCGCAGCCTGCACTGGCGCGCCGGTTCGGGCGCGATCGACGAGCGCGACGGCAGCGGCCACCTGGCCGCATTCGCGCAGCCGACGTCGCTGGCGGCCGTACAGCAGGTGCTGTACGTCTGCGATGCGCTGGGCTCCTCGATCCGCGCCATGCAGCTGCGCGGCGACCTGGTGCAGACGCTGGTCGGGCAGGGCCCGTGGTCGTTCGGCGAGCAGGATGGCCCGCGTACGATCGCCCAACTGCAGCACCCGCAGGCCATCGCCCTCAGCCCGGACGCGCCGTTGCTGTGGATCGCCGATGCCGGCAATGGCCGCCTGCGCACGCTGCGCCTGGGCGGTGGTGAGTTGAGCACGCTGGAACTGCCGCGCCGCCTGCACGGCCCGGCCGGGCTGGCGCTGGGCGGTGGGGCGGTGTGGATCGCCGAGACCGACGCCCATGCCGTGCTGCGTTTCGACCCTGTCAGTGGCGTATTGAGCGAAGTCCCGATCAGCGAATGACTGTTTCCACCGCACCCGCCTTCGATGGCAAGGCATTCGCGGCCCACCTGAGTACCGCGCCCGGCGTTTACCGCATGTACGCCGCCGACGACAGCCTGCTGTATGTCGGCAAGGCGCGTGCGCTGCGCAACCGGGTGGGCAGCTACTTCAACGGCACGCCCAAGACCACCCGGATCATGTCGATGCTGTCGCAGGTGGCGCGCATGGACGTCACCGTGACCCGCTCGGAAGCCGAAGCGCTGCTGCTGGAAAACCAGCTGATCAAGTCGCTGTCGCCGCGCTACAACGTGTCCCTGCGCGACGACAAGACCTATCCGCACGTGCTGCTCACCCGCGAAGACTGGCCGCGCATCGCGCTGCATCGCGGGCCGCGTGCGGTGCCGGGCCGGTACTACGGTCCCTATCCGGGCGTGACCGCCGTGCGCGACACGCTCAACCTCATGCACAAGCTGTTCAAGCTGCGCAGCTGCGAAGACAGCGTGTTCCGCAACCGCTCGCGGCCCTGCCTGCAGTACCAGATCGGCCGCTGCAGTGCGCCTTGCGTAGATCTGGTAAGTGCGACGGACTATGCCGAATCGGTGCGCCGCGCCTCGCTGTTCCTGGAGGGAAAGAGCGACCTGCTCGCGCGCGAACTGGGCACCCAGATGCAGGCGGCCAGCGATGCGCTGGAGTTCGAGCAGGCGGCACGGCTGCGCGACCTGGTCACCGCGCTGCGCAGCATGCAGACCCGCCAGTACGTGGACGGCCGCGCTGCCGACCTGGACGTGCTGGCCTGCGCCACCCGCGGCGCCAACGCCTGCGTGATGCTGCTGGCCTTCCGTGACGGCCGAAACCTGGGCACGCGGCCGTTCTACCCGCGGACCAACGGCGAAGAGAGCGCCGAGGAGATCCTGGCGGCGTTCGTGTCGCAGTACTACGCCGAGCACTCGCCGCCCCGCGAAATCCTGCTGGACCGCGAAATTCCCGACGCCAGCCTGATCGAGTCCGCGCTCTCGGCCTCGGCCGAGGTCAAGGTGCAGTTGAAATGGAACGTGCGCGGCGAGCGTGCCGGGTATGTCGAACTGGCCAGCCGCAACGCCCAGATCACCCTGGTCAGCGAGCTCACCAGCCGCAGCGCCCAGCATGCGCGCAGCGAAGACCTGCGGCAGATGCTGGGCCTGGCCGAGCAGGTCAAGCGGGTGGAGTGCTTCGATATCAGCCACACCATGGGCGAAGCCACCGTGGCCTCGTGCGTGGTGTTCGATGCCGCCGGCCCGGTACGCAGCCAGTACCGCCGCTTCAACATCAGCGGCATCGAGCCGGGCGACGACTACGCGGCGATGCGTCAGGCGATCGAGCGACGCTTCCGCCGTGCGGTGGAAGAAGACGGCGTGCTGCCGGACCTGCTGCTGATCGACGGTGGCGCCGGCCAGCTCGGCCAGGCCCAGGCGGCGCTGGCCGACCTGGGCGTGGAAGGGGTCATGCTGGTGGGCGTGGCCAAGGGCGTGGAGCGCCGGGCAGGGCACGAGGCCCTGGTGCTGCCCGATGGCCGCGAACTGCGTCCCGGGGCGGCCTCCCCGGCCCTGCAGTTCATCCAGCAGGTGCGTGACGAAGCCCACCGCTTCGCCATCACCGGCCATCGCGGGCGCCGCCAGAAGGCCCGGATGACCAGCAAGCTGGAGGATATCGCCGGCATCGGCCCGCGCCGCCGCGCCAGCCTGCTCAAGCATTTCGGGGGTCTGGTCGGCCTGAAAGCGGCCGGCGAAGCCGAAATCGCGAAAGTCGAAGGCATCAATGACGCCCTCGCTGCACGCATCTACGCTAACCTTCATGGACTGCCCGCGCCCGACGCGGCGGGCGAGTAGAGAGATGCGATGAAGTTGACCCTCCCCACCTGGCTCACCCTGCTGCGGATCCTGATGATCCCGGTGTTGGTACTGGTGTTCTACCTTCCCTACAAATGGACCAACTTCGCCTCCGCGGCGATCTTCGGCCTGGCCGCCATCACCGATTGGCTGGATGGCTGGATCGCCCGCCGCTACAACCTGGCGTCCGCGTTCGGCGCGTTCCTGGACCCGGTCGCCGACAAGCTGATGGTGGCCGTGGCGCTGTTCCTGATCGTGCAGGGCCATCCGACCGCGTGGATGGCGGTGTGGGCGGCGGTGATCGTCGGCCGCGAAATCGCCGTGTCGGCACTGCGCGAGTGGATGGCCGAGATCGGTCAGCGCGCCAAGGTGCGCGTGGCCCTGATCGGCAAGATCAAAACCACCGCGCAGATGGTGGCGCTGCTGTGCCTGCTGTACTCGGTAGCGCCGCATACGCCGATGCAGGACATCTGGATGGGCGTGCAGGTCTTCCACATCGGCGACTGGACGCTGGCCATCGCCTCGATTCTCACGTTGTTCTCGGGTCTGCAGTACCTGCATGCCGCTTGGCCGAGCCTGCGTGAAGACGAGCGCTTGGCCCGCGAAACCGCGCGTGCGAAAAAGAATGCGTAAGGGCTGTTGACACCTGCGCATTTGGTTGTAGAATTTCGCCTCCCAAGCGGGAATAGCTCAGTTGGTAGAGCGCAACCTTGCCAAGGTTGAGGTCGCGAGTTCGAGTCTCGTTTCCCGCTCCAGATACAGGTTTCCAAGGCGAAACATCGCGTTGGATGCCAACAGAAAAAAGCGACCGGAAGGTCGCTTTTTCTGTTTCTGCACTTGGCCCCGCTCGATCATGGCGAGGGGGCGGCCACGGCCCTGCAATCATCGCGGAAGGTCAGTCGTTCGTCGCGGATGCCGACGCAACGCTCCACCCGCCTGTCGCCCTGCATGGCCGCAAAGCCCGCCAGCCAAGGGGGCGGCAGGGGATGGAAGGCAGCTGCAGGGTCGGCACCCAGCTCCACGGCCTGCTCGATCGAGTGCAGGCAGCTCTGCAGCACCACGAAATCGTGCATGACCAGCGCGCCGTTGCGTACTGCAAGCAGCAGCAAACCGTCTTCCTGCCCTGCGCCGCAGTAGCCCATCGGGGCAGCGGGATTGGACGGCGCGCTGACGAACAGCAACACGCTGTTGTCGGGATCGGTGGCGAGGCGGTGCCGGCCGATCACCATCACGGTGTCTGATCTGGACAGTGCGTCGCGCAGTGTCGTGTTCACCCGGAGATCGGTTTCCCCGGACGCAGACAGCAGCCGCGCGCTGCCGTGGCTGCTGTCGATGCGCAGGCGTGCATCGCTGCCATCGGTCAGTGGCACGGTGATGGGCGCCGGCGCGGCCGTCGACGACAACGTGCAGGTGCCGGCGAGCAACAGCAACGCCACGCCCAGCCTGCGCCCCACATCGCGCTCGAACGTGCACGGCAACCGGCTCATCGCCCCCCTCCGGTCCGGACCTCGCACCAGGTGCGTGCATTGGTGTCATCGAAGCCGGGGCAGCTGTTGTGGATGGGGATGTACACGTAGGCGGCGTCTGGTCGATGAATGAAATGGTAGTAGTTGCGCCGATCCCGGCCGTATAGCCAGTAGTTGGATGAGCCCTGGTTGATCACGTAGGGCTCGAAAAAGAATATCGACGATTCGGCCGGGATGGCATTGCTGCCGTCCAAAAGCAGCATCATCGCGTTCGAGGCGAGTTGCGTTGAGAGGCTGCAGGTGAGCGCTGCTGC
This sequence comes from Stenotrophomonas sp. 2619, assembly GCF_040548725.1. NCBI lineage: Bacteria > Pseudomonadati > Pseudomonadota > Gammaproteobacteria > Lysobacterales > Lysobacteraceae > Stenotrophomonas > Stenotrophomonas sp. 2619. The sequence continues at coordinate 188,744 of NZ_JBEPSF010000001.1, forward strand.
CAGCAGGGCGGCGGTGCACCAGCCGAGCCACGTGTTCAATCGGGCTTTCATGGCAGACATTCTTCCACGTGGCGGGCGTGGCCACATCCGCCCGTGCTACTTCATGCCCGCTTCACCGGCACTTCATGGCCTCCCCCTGCATGCATTCGATCCTGTGCCCCTCGACCGCACAGGACCCCCCGTTGATGGAGACGTCTTCTACCGCCTACGACTGGGACCTTGTCGTCGTCGGTGCAAGCTTCGCCGGCGCGGCCTGCGCGCTCGCTGCCGTCCAGTACGGCCTGCGGGTGTGCGTGCTGGAGCGCAAGGCCGATCCCGGCGCGCGCCTGCACACCACCGGCATCATCGTCAAAGAGGCCATTGAACAGACCTGGCTGGGCCGGGCGCCGGCCGAACTGCTGCAGCGGGTAGAGCGGGTGCGTCTGTATGCGCCCAGCCTGCGCAGCGTGCTGCTGGCGGCGCCGGGCTACTACTTCATGACCACCGACACGCCCAACCTGCTGCGCTGGCTGGCGGCCGAGCTGCGCGCCAATGGAGTGGACCTGCGCCTGCAGCAGCCGTTCACCCAGGCCCGGCGCGACGGGGATGGCTGGCAGGTGGAGGGAGCAGGGCGCACGCGGTATCTGATCGGTGCCGACGGTGCCACCTCGCGGGTGGCGCAGCGCACCGGGCTGGGCCGCGTGCAGGACAATCTATACGGCGTCGAGCAGGAGTTTGCCGGCGTCCAGCTGGCCGAAGCCGGGGCGCTGCACTGCTTTGCCAGCAAGCGCTTCGCCCCGGGTTACATCGGCTGGGCGGCGCAGAATCCGACCGGCGTGCAGATAGGGCTGGCGCTGCGCCATGATCCGACCCATGCACGGCAGCCCGATATGGAGGGATTTCTGCAGCATGTACGCGACGTGGTCGGCCTGCCGGCCGCAGCGGTTCCGACCGCCACGCGCGCCGGGCTGGTGCCGTGCGGCCTGCCCGACGGCCCGATCACCGCACCGGGGGTGATCCTGACCGGCGACGCGGCAGGCATCGTCTCGCCGCTGTCGGCCGGCGGCATTCATTCGTCCTGGCGGCATGGCTGGGCGATTGGTGATGCCGCCGGCCTGCACCTGCGCGGGAAGGGGCCGCCCGTAGAAGCGGTGGCACGCAAGGCGGCACCCACCTTCCGCCGCAAACGCCTGCTGCGCTGGGCGATGGACCACCTGCAGATGGATTGGCCGCTGGATCTGGTGCTGCACTCCGGCGCGATGCGGCGGGTGGCCGAACAGGTGTATTTCCATCGGCGCGGGATGCGGGTGTAGCGTCCCCGCGTTCCGATGAACAAGCATGTTGACGGCGTGAAGGAATCCCGACACAATAGCGCTCCTTCGACGCAGGTCGATGGGCCGGCAGCCTCCAGCACCTCACGGTGCGGTGCAGCCGGGGCAAGCGAAAGTCTGCGGGAATAGCTCAGTTGGTAGAGCGCAACCTTGCCAAGGTTGAGGTCGCGAGTTCGAGTCTCGTTTCCCGCTCCAGATTTCGACAGGGCCCCCTTGGGGCCTTGTTTTTCTCCGCGGTGGCACGCGGGCATCCTGATCGGCAATGCCGGCGGGGATGTGAAATAAAGTGTGAAAAGGCTGGTGTGTTACCTGCGGTTTCGGTAAGATACGCGCCTGATTTTGCGGGAATAGCTCAGTTGGTAGAGCGCAACCTTGCCAAGGTTGAGGTCGCGAGTTCGAGTCTCGTTTCCCGCTCCAAATCCTGACCAGGCCCCGTTCTCGGGGTCTTGTTTTATCGGGGTATCATTGCCCGGTAAGCTGTAGGGTCACCGGCCTGGTGGCAGAGTGGTTATGCACCGGACTGCAAATCCGTTGAGATGGGTTCGATTCCCGTCCAGGCCTCCAAATTGTTGACGCATGAAGCCCGCGAAAGCGGGCTTTATCGTTTCCGCCGGGTCGGGTCTCATCTGAACGCTTCAGTCAGGTGGTTTATCCGGACCGCTGAAAGTGACAGCATCTCCCTTCAATCCAAGGACACGCCCATGCCCCTTCGCGCGATTGCCTATGTCAGTGAGGCGTCGGCCGGCTTGTCCAGTACCGTGCTGGATACGCTGGTCGACGATGCCGCCCGCTTCAACACCGTGGCCGGCGTCACCGGCGTGCTGCTGTTTGATGGCGGCCGTTTCCTGCAGTACTTCGAAGGCCCGGAAGACGGCATGGCCGCCGTGCACGAGCGCATCCTGCAGGCCCGCAGCCACCATGGCATCGTGGAGCTGAGCCGGGGCCGCGTGCCCCAGCGCTACTTCCCGTTCTGGGGCATGCGCTGGCTGGGTGTCGAGCCGGCCCTGATCCGCCAGCTGTCGGCCGGCGACTGGGCCGGATTTGCACGCCGGGTCAATGACGGCGCGGCGGTAAGCACCGGTCTGGACCGGCTGCTCGACCTGCTGGCGCATACCGTGCCCGCGCCCCCGGCCATGCCGGCGGCGGCCCGGTAAATCGCCGCCACGGGCGCCCCGGTCTTCACCGCGCCGGCACGACCGGTTGACCACGATGCAGGCTCGTTCACTTCCGAGGTCCTGCCATGACATTGCCCCAGCTGTTTGCCGCCACCGGGGCGCCGGGTTCGTTCTGGGCGTCGCCCAGCAACGTGAATGGCGTGCTCTGGCTGGCGATCGGCCTGGCGGGCATCGGGTTCTCGCTGGTGCTGGCCAGGGCGCTCAAGCGTTTCAATGGGCTGGTATGGGCGCTGCTTGCAGTCGGGGTCGGCATCTGCGCCTACGGGATCTGGCGGCTGGCGTCCTAGCGCCGCCGCGGCTGCGGTTCTGACATCACGCTGTCAACATTGCCAGCCCATCCTGCCGGGGCGGAAAGGGCGGGGCGCATCTGAACCATTCAGCGATGTCCTCGCCAAAGTGCCTCATGCCGATTGACTTGGTGCGAGGACCGTGCAAATTTTGGGTGAAGCGCAAGTGAATCTGCACCACGCAGGGTGGTAGCTCGTCTCCGATGCAAGGCAAGTCCAAGGGAGGTCGTATGCACTACGACGTACATGACTTGGCAAATGGCGTGCGCACCGAGCTGGAAGCCAGTTACAGCAAACATGGCTGCGGCCCGGAATTCTGGACCACCTACCAGCAGGTGCTTGAGCGGTTGGTGCCCAAAGGGCGCAGCCGTACCCAGGTCACCAACGAATTGGCGTTGATCATCGAGCAGTTGGGGATCGTGCGGCGCGCCCAGATGGTGCCGCCACGCAGTACCCGCCTGCGCTGAGTTTCCGGTCGGGGGACCGGTGCCATTCGGGGGAATGGCGGCCGTGGGGCAAGGGGTCAGTGGTCTATAGCCGATGCAGTCCGACACCCAGCAGCACCAGCAGGGTGATCAATGCTGCGAGCGTGCGTGGCCGTAGCCAGCGCGTGCGGCGCTGGTCCATGTGGGCCGTGCTGGCATGGCGGAGCAGGCCTGCCGGGAACTGCCACGCGCGCATCTGCGTGTTGCAGGCGTCCACGCATGCACCGCAGGCGATGCAGTCTGCGTGCGGCCCACTGCGCACATCCAATGCCATCGGACACACGGCCACGCAGGCCCCGCACGCCACGCAGTCGCCCAGCCGGTCGGCGGGAAAGCGTGGCATCGGCCCGGCCAGCGCGGGATGCGCGGCGCGGAAGGCGTAATCGCTGGCGCTGACCGCATCCAGCAGGCCGCGGCCGCGCTGCATCACCGCGCCCAGCCCGGGCGCGCGCGGACCCCGCGGCTCGCCACGCCGTGCGTCGTACTGCACCTGCGGAGTGTGCGCGTCACACAGGCTCGGGCAGATCCGCGCGAACGGACACAGGTCGATGCAGACCTGCTGGCGCAGGAAGCCGGCGTTGCCCCAGGTGGCCAGCGCGTAGAACGCGACCCAGAAGGTTTCCCAGCCGCTCCAGGCCGGCGGCCACAGGGCGCTCACCAGCGCCTGCATCGGGCTGAACAGGCCCACGAAGGTCACCCCGGTCCACAGCGCCACCACTGCCCACAGCAGGTGTTTGGCCGCGCGGGCCAGCGCCGGATGATGCAGATGGCGCGCCGTGGCCTGCTCGATCCAGCGGAACAGACGGCTCCACAGGGTCTGCGGGCAGCCGTGGCCGCACCACACCCGCCCGGCCAGGGAGGTCAGCAACACCAGGCTGGTGGCCATCACCGCCAGCAGCCCCAGCAGAACCCCCAGGTCCTGCGGCCACAGGGTCAGCCCGAACAGGTCGAAGCGGCGCCCGGGCAGGTCGAAGAGCAGCGCCTGGCGACCGTTCCAGCGCAACCACGGCAGTGCGTAGAAGGCGGCCAGCAGGACCGCCGACAACAGCGGACGCCAATGCGGCACCCGCCCTCTGCGCGTCGGCGGAACCGGCGGCGGGGCAGGGTCGACCAGATGCAGGTGAAGGCGGTCTGGCATGGTCACCCCAACAGCTCGTCGTCATCGTCGCGGCGCGGCGGCCGGGACAGGTACCAGGTCAGGCCGCTGGCAGCGGCGGTTACCGCCCAGAACATGAAGAAGCCCAGCGTGTAGCCCAGCTCACGGCTCAGTGCGTGCTGTGGAAAGCTGATGTCGCGCAGCCGCAGCGGATCCACAATGGCGAAGAACACCATGCTGGCCACGCCTGCGGCCACGAAGCTGGGCCACAGGATGGCGCCCCATTGCTGGATCAACAGCCGGCGGCGGCGGGCCCCGGGCGGGTCGTGCAGGTCGGTCATTGCAGCCACGGTCAGTGTTTGACTCACAGACTAGAGCGCACCCACTGCGCCGACATTGATCCTGATCAAGACGCCGCACCGCCTGCGCGCGCATGCTCTTTACCACGCGCAGCACCCCACCGGCCGTAGAGAAACCGCATGCAGCATCCGCCCGCCACCCCGTTGCCCACGCCATCGCTGGACCTGTGCAGCGAGCAGGAGGTCACCCGGCTGGTGCATGACTTCTACGCGCGCGTGCGCGAAGAACCGCGCCTGGCCCCGGTGTTCACCGCCCGCGTGCACGACTGGGATGCGCACCTGGCGCAGTTGGTCGATTTCTGGTCGGCGATGCTGCGCGGTACGCGTCGCTTCAGTGGCGCCCCGATGCCCAAGCACATGGCCATGGACGAGCTGGACCGGGACCTGTTCGACCGCTGGCTGCAGCTGTTCCGCCAGACCACCGCCGAGTGCGCCAACCCGCCGATGCAGCGCCTGGCCGATGACGTGGCCACCCGGATTGCCGATACCTTCTGGCGCCGCTTCCAGATGCTGCGCTGGCCGCAGCTGCCCATCGCCGGCGCCGCGCGCCTGGATTGATCTGGCTCAATGCGCGCGGCGCCGCCTGCGCGCACGCTGGGGGCATGGATATCCTCTCGCCTGCTGCCGCCGGGCTTGCCTGGCACTTCGACCCGGACCTGCTGCGCCGCCACGACCGGCCCGGCCCGCGCTACACCTCCTATCCGGCTGCCCCGCATTTCCACGACGGCTTCGGCGCGCACGAACTTCGCGCGGCCATCGGCGCCAGCAATGCCGGCGCCCGTCCGTTGTCGCTGTACGTGCACGTGCCGTACTGCAGCAGCCCGTGCTTCTACTGCGGCTGCAACCGGGTGATCACCCGCGATCACAGCAAGGGCGTGGCCTATGTGGCGCGCGTGCTGAGCGAAGCGGACCAGATCGCGCCGCTGTTCGATGACGCGCGCGAGGTGATCCAGCTGCACCTCGGCGGCGGCACGCCCAACTTCCTCGCCGCCGCGCAGCTGCGCGAACTGGTCGATGGGCTGCGCGAGCGGTTCCGCTTCAGCACCGCTGCACACCGTGACTTTTCCATCGAACTGGACCCGCGTTTCGTCAGCCCTGCGGACATCGCCACGCTGGCCGCGCTTGGCTTCAACCGGGCCAGCCTGGGCATCCAGGACTTCGACCCGGTGGTGCAGCGGGCGATCAACCGCGAGCAGGGCGTCGAGCAGACCCTGGACATCCTGCGCGCCTGTCGTGCGCACGGGCTGCGCTCGGTCAACGTGGACCTGATCTACGGCTTGCCGCACCAGACCCCGGCCGGCTTCGCGCAGACCCTGGAAACCGTGCTGCGCGAGCGACCGGACCGGCTGGCTGTGTACGGCTATGCGCACCTGCCGCACCTGTTCAAGGCGCAGCGGCAAATTCCCGATGCGGCGCTGCCCAGCCCGGAGCAGAAGCTGGCCCTGTTGGGGCTGGCGGTGCGGCGCCTGTCGCTGGCCGGGTACCAGTACGTGGGCATGGACCATTTCGCGCTGCCCGACGAAGACCTGTCGCAGGCGCAGCGTGCCGGCCAGCTGCACCGCAACTTCATGGGGTACACCACCCATGCCGACACCGACCTGGTGGGGCTCGGCGCCAGCGCGATCAGCCATATCGGTGACAGCTACAGCCAGAATCCGCGCGACCTGCCGGGCTGGGAAGCGGCGGTGGATGCAGGGCGGTTGCCGGTGTGGCGCGGCCTGCAGCTGGATGCAGACGATGTGGTGCGCGCCGAACTGATCGGCCAGCTGATGTGCCAGGGCGAGGTGGACGGTCGCGCGCTGGCCACGCGCCATGGGCTGGATTTCGACCACTACTTCGCCGATGCACTGGTGGCGTTGCAGGCATTGCAGCACGACGGCCTGGCCGAGTATGCCGACGGCGTGGTGCGCGCCACCGAACGTGGCCGCCCGCTGCTGCGGCTGCTGGCGATGTGCTTCGACCGCTACCTGGCACGCCCGGACCAGCCGGTGCGCTACTCGCGCGCCATCTGAGGGCGGTGTCACCGGCGCAGTGATGCGCGTGTAGTACCCTCCGCTGGCCTTGGCCAGTGGATTGCTGCATGAAGAAAATGCTGTATTTCTGGGCAGCGTACCTGCTGTTTTTCGCCCTTCCGTTCCCGTGCATCCTGTACTACAGCATCGGCTACCCGGTCGATGCGGCCGACCGCACGTCGCCGGCCATGGCCACCGTGTGGCTGGGGCTGTCGATCCTGCTGTGGGCGCTGCTGGCGGTGGCCTACGTGCATACGCTGTTGCGGGCACCCTTCCGCGCACAGGCGCGCACCCAGGCGATCCAGCGTGCCGCGATCCGCCGCCGCGCACGCGTGGTGCAGGCGCAGGATACCGGGCGGATGCGGCGGGGGTGGCGCGTGTGGAACCTCACCCTGGCTTTCGACAATCTGTCCGGCACGCCGATCCAGGACCAGATGCTGGCGGTGGACAGCCAACCGCACCTGCAGCGCTTCGTGGCCGACAACCAGCTCGATGCGCTGCTCAGCGATGATCCGGGCGGGTATCCCAACGTGGTGCTGGAAGGGGCCATGCCGGAGGTCGACCGGGGCCGGCTGCTGCGCCGCGCGCTGATTGGCGTGCTGCTGCTGGCTGCGCTGGCCGCCTACTACGCCTGGTGCTGGAACGACGCGGGGCAGGGGAACGGGCAGGGCTGGACGTTCCTGGCCCCGTGGCATCCGCTGCTGGTCATGCCGGCCTGCCTGTGCGGCTATCTGGTGCTGGGCCGCCTGTTCACCCGCATGGTGGGCATCGACCGGCGCGCCGACGCTCTGAACTACCGCGGCATCGGGGTCGAGGCCCGGGTACTGCACGTGCGCCAGACCGGCGCCGAGGTCAACGCCCAGCCGCAGCTGGAGTTCCAGCTGGCCTTCGAGGACCGGCAGGGCACCACCCACACGGCCACCCTGCGCAAGGTGGTGAGCCTGCTGGACCTGCCCCGGGTGCCGCGTGAGCACGCGCGCATCCTGTACCACCCCGATGACCCGTCGCAGGTGCTGATGCCGGACCTCTGAAACGCCCGCGCATTCCCAAACCGGGCGCGATCAGGCACCCTATGCCCCGCGTTGCCCGGATGGCGAAACTGGTAGACGCATCGGACTTAAAATCCGCCGGAGGCAACTCCATGCCGGTTCGATTCCGGCTCCGGGCACCAACGCTGGACAGGCGGCGCAACGCCGCCGGGTCCGCGCCGATTACCGTTAGCATGGGCGCTCCCTTGCCAGCCTGCGCCGCCGCCATGCTTACCCTCCATATCGGCAACAAGAACTACTCGTCCTGGTCGATGCGTCCGTGGGTGCTGATGACCCAGGCGGATATCCCATTCGATGAAGTGCTGCTGCGGTTCGACAGCTTCGATCCCGGCTCGCAGTTCAAGCGGCAGGCCATGGCGCTGTCGCCGTCGGGCACGGTGCCGGTGCTGGTGGATGGCGACCTGGTGGTGTGGGACACGCTGGCGATCGCCGAGTACCTGGCCGAACGTTTCCCCGACCGCGCGCTGTGGCCGCAGGCGGTGGAGACGCGTGCCCTGGCGCGCAGCGTGTGCGCGCACATGCACAGTGGATTCGGCGCGCTGCGCCAGCATTTTCCGATGAACATCGAGGCCGTGCTGCCGGAGGTGGGCGCACGCGTGCTGCGCGAGCAGCCGGCCGTGGTGGAAGATCTGCAACGCCTGCAGGCGTTGTGGGAAAACCTGCTGGCGCGCCACGACGGCCCGTTGTTGTTCGACCGGTTCAGTATCGCCGATGCCTTCTTCGCGCCGGTGGTGATGCGCCTGACCACCTATGCGGTGCCGGTCAGCCCACGCGTGCAGCGCTACGTGGAGGCAGTGCTGGCGCTGCACGGCGTGCAGCAGTGGGTGGCGGGGGCGCTGGCCGAACACGACTTCCGCCCGTTCGAGGAGCCGTACCGGCAGGCGCCCCACGTGCGCGACGGCAGTGAGTGACCGTCGCCGGTGCACCGCCAGGGGCGCCACGCAGCAATGACCCTGGACGCCCTGTTCAACCAGCGCATCGCGGTGTTCGTGCAGGGTGGGCCGCCTGCGCGCGCGCCGGGGCCGCTGTTCCATGTCGAGGACGACGGGCAGCCCGGGCGTTGGCACCTGTCGGCCCGTGACCACCATGGCCGTCCGATCCCACTGGTGCGCTGGCACGACGTGATCCGGGTGCCCGCGCTGGCGCGCCGCATGGCCGACCGTGGCTACACCGATGCGGATCTGCATGCGGTGCTGCTCATGGTGACGCGGGTAGCGAACCTGTTCGCCGTTGACGCCGGGCAGCGCAGCAACAAGGAGTACGCCCTGTTCGGCCACGTGCTGCACCTGTTGACGCTGACGCAGCAGACAGACGAACACCTGGCGCTGCGAAATCACGCGCTGTACTTCCTGCTGTTCGAGCTGGATATCGACGATGAGACACGGGACCGCGTCCACGTCGGCGAAGGAGGTCTGCTGTTCACTGCCGAGCGGCTGGGCCCGCACCCGCTGTCGGTGGCCGTCGGCGCGATGCATGACTGCCTGGTACGCCCAGGCCGGCGTTTCGCACCGTTCCTGCAGGTGGTCCGCGCGTTTCACCTGGGCTGGGTGCACTGGCTGGAAACGCCAGCGCCGCAGCCCTGGCGCCTGGCCCTGGACGAACCCGATGCCGCCTTGGCGCATCCGGATGTCTTCCTGGCGACGCTGCGGGACGACGAAACGCGCATCTTCGACGCGCTGTTCGATGCGACGTCACCCCAGGCGAGTCCGGCGGCGGGATTGGTGTCTCGCCTTGTGCTGATGCACTACGGCCAGCATGTGCTGCGCCACACGCCCGAGGCGGCGCTGCGGCTGCGCGACTACGTGGGCGACGCAACGCGCTTTTCGCAGGTGCTATGCGCGCTGGTCACGCAGGGCGCGGTGCCGGATCGGGGCCGGTTCGACGCGCTGGGGCTGGGCGGCTGCCTGGAAGGCGTGCCTGCAGATCGCGTTGCGAGCAGTTGACCGGGCCGGTCAGCGCGAGGCGGGTAGCGGCCCCGCACCCAGGGCAAGCAGGGCGTGCGCGTACTTCTGCGTCAACCGCTGCACCACTTCCACCGGCAGGTACTGCAGCCGCGCCGGATCGCTGTTGTCGGCAATGTCGGCCAGCTTGACCTTGCGCGCCAGCGGGTTGCGCGCAATGGCGGCGTAGTAGTCGTCTGCCGGTACCTCCTTGCGCCGGGTCAGGCAGGCGACCGCCGCGCGGATGTGGGCGGGGAACTGCTCCACCTCGGCCGCGAAGTCCGGGCAGTCTTCCACCACGTCATGCAGCCAGGCCACCGCTTCTGCGTCGGCGTCGCCACGCACACGGGCGGCCACGCGCGCGACATGACCGATGTACGGGTGGCCGGCCTTGTCGATCTGGCTGGCATGGGCGCGGCGCGCCAGCGTCTCGGCACTGCGAAGGGTATCGATGGCACGTTCTCCTGGGGACCGATGGCTGCATTATGCGGGCAGCGGCCAAACGCAAACTTTACGCAGGCCCGCCGATGTCCCCGTAGGCTGCGTTCGACCCCAACACAGGCAAGGCAGCATGGCGAGCGCGGCACGGGCAGGGAAGGCGGTGGCGGTACTGGCACTTGCGGTGTGGTGCGCGGTTGCCGCGCAGGCCCAAGTCCCCACGGATGGCCCGGCGGTGGTGGACCTGGCGCCGGTGGTGGTGTCCGGTGTGCAGCCCGGTCCGGGTATGTGGAAGGTGACCGGCAGCGACGGCCATGCACTCTGGATTCTGGGCACGGTGTCACCGTTGCCGGCCAAGCTGGATTGGCGTGCCGATGAAGTCCAGGCGGTGATCGCCAGCGCCGATGAAGTGCTGGGGCCGCCCGGCTGGAAGGTCGACGCCGATATCGGCGTGTTCAAGGGACTGACCCTGCTGCCCTCGGCGATGAAGGCCGCGCACGATCCGCAGGGCCGGCGCTTGGACGAGATCCTGCCGGCGGCGCTGTATGCGCGTTGGCTGACGCTCAAGCAGCGCTACATGGGGCGCGACCGCGGCGTGGAGAAGGACCGGCCGCTGGTGGCGGCCGCACGCCTGTATGGCGATGCGTTGAAGTCGGTGGGGCTGGGGGGCGGCACGCCGGTAACCCGCGTGCTCGAGAAGGCCTACAAGGCACGGGGGCTGAAGCCGGTGCCAACCCGGGTGGCGATCCGGGTGGAGGACCCGCGCGCGGCGTTGAAGGAAATGCGGAGCAGCACCCTGGCCGATGCCGCGTGCTTCCAGCGCACGTTGGATGTGGTGGAACACCAGCTGCCGCTGCTGGTTGAGCGGGCCAACGCCTGGGCCGTAGGCGACACCGAGGCGCTGCAGCACCTGGCGGTGCAGAGCCAGTACGACGCCTGCGTGGGCGCGATTGCCGACAGCGAGTTCGGGCGCCGTCGCGGCCTGGCCGGGGTGGACCAGCAGGCGGCGGACAAATGGGTGCAGATGGCGCGGGCCGCGCTGGGGCGCAACGCAACCACCTTCGCGGTGGTGCCGGTGGCGTTGCTGGTGCAGCCCGGTGGCTATCTGGCACGCCTGCAGCAGGCCGGGTTCGAGGTCCAGGCGCCCTGAGCCTGCGACAAGCGGACGCACGCCTGCCGGTGCCGCGACACCCCGTCATCATCTATCTACACCTGCAGGTTCGTGGCATAGTCCAAGCAGTTCTCAGGGGAGTTCTGACTGCATGCCGTTGCGTGCGATCGCCTACACCAGCGTCGCCTTCGAAGGGATTCAAGCATCGGATATCGATCGCATCCTTGCCGCGGCGACAAGCTTCAACAAGGTCGCCGGGGTCACCGGCGTGCTCATGTTCGACGGCACCCGTTTCCTGCAGTATTTCGAAGGTCCCGAAGACGGCGTCGATTCGGTGTACCAGCGTGTCCTGAATTCACGCAGCCATCTGTTCCTGCGTGAGCTGGCGCGTGGCGCGGTCCTGACCCGCCACTTCCCCCGCTGGACGATGGCCTCGGCGGCGATCGAACCGCAGGTGCTGACCGCCATGATCGAGACCGCGTGGGAGGGCTTCAGCCCTGCGGCGCCCATCGAAGGCCACGGTCGGCTGGGGTTCGCCCGCCTGCTGGAACTGTGGACCGGGGTATCGGGTGAACTGGAACCGGCCGCGGTCACGCTGGGCTCGTAACGCAACCGTTCGTTTCCCGTAACAAGAACATCACGGGTCCGCGCCTACTATCTCTCTACCAGCTGTGACCGGTCCTGCGGAAACCCCGCCAGGCTGTCTGAAAGGGTAGTAACCGCAGCTGGACCATTTGTTGGCCGTCGTCCGTACTCTCCGCGGGCGGCGGCTTTGTTCTTTGTGGCAGGCCGCTTCCCGCGTTAGGCTATGGCCTTCGCTTTCCGGCACCGCCCCCCATGAGTCATTCCGCCCCCTTGCCGCTCCCCACCTGCCGTTGCTGCCTGCCCCCGGGGCGCGGTTGATGGCCGCTGGCGCAGAGGGTGCAGGCGCGCCGCACATCGCGGTGATCGGGCTGGGCTATGTGGGCCTGCCGCTGGCCGTTGCGTTCGGTGCACGCCAGCCAACACTGGGATTCGATATCGACCACGCGCGCGTCGAGGAGCTCCAGCGGGGCCATGACCACACCCTGGAAATGGAACCGCACGAGCTTGCCGCGGCACGGCACGCCCGTTACACCGCGGACCCCGCGGCGCTGGCCGCGTGCACGATCTACATCGTGACGGTGCCCACGCCGATCGATGCGTTGGAGCAGCCGGACCTCGGCCCATTGCGGAGCGCGTCTGCGCTGATCGCCGCCGTGCTCAAGCCGGGCGATCTGGTGATCTACGAATCCACCGTCTACCCGGGGACCACCGAGGAAGTGTGCGTGCCGCTGCTGGAAGCCGGTTCCGGGCTGCGCTTCAACCACGATTTCCATTGCGGCTACAGCCCCGAGCGGATCAACCCCGGCGACCGCCAGCGCCGCCTGCCCGACATCCGCAAGATCACGTCCGGTTCAACCCCCGCGATCGCCGCGCAGGTCGATGCGCTGTACGCGACCATCATCACCGCCGGCACCTGGCCGGCCCCGTCGATCCGCGTGGCCGAGGCCGCCAAGGTCATCGAAAACATCCAGCGCGACGTCAACATCGCGCTGGTCAACGAGCTGGCGTTGATCTTCGACCGGCTCGGCATCGATACCCAGGACGTGCTGGATGCAGCGGGCAGCAAGTGGAACTTCCTGCCGTTCCGGCCGGGCCTGGTCGGTGGCCACTGCATCGGGGTGGATCCTTACTACCTGTTGCACAAGTCCGAAAGCGTGGGCTACCACCCGGACCTGATCCACACCGCGCGGCAGGTCAACAACCGGGTCGGCGCACACGTGGCCCAGCGCGTACTGGCGTTGCTGGCGGGGCGCGGCAAGGCGCCAGCCGGTGCCCGCATCCTGGTGCTTGGCGTGACCTTCAAGGAAAACTGCCCGGACCTGCGCAACAGCCGCGCGCTGGAGCTGGCGCAGTCGTTGCAGGCGGCCGGTGCGCGGGTGGACGTGCAGGACCCGTGGGTGGGGCCGGCGGTATTGGCGGGCAGCGGTGTGCACTGGGTGGAGCGGGCGGATCCCGGCGCGTTCGATGCCGTGGTGCTGGCCGTGGCCCACGACGAGTTCCGTGCGTTCGACGCCGCCACCATCCGCGCGCTGCTCACTCCGGACGGGGTGGTGTACGACGTCAAATCGGTCTGGCCACGGGACGTTGTCGACGACCGGTTGTAGACTCGAATGCGTTATTGATCGAGGAAAGCCATGCATCGTTACCTGGTCTACGTGCTCGCCATCCTGTTGTTGCCGGTCTGCCTGTGGCTGGCCACGATCTGGCCCGCCTGGTACTGGGGCGTCGGCGGCACCCTCGCGCTGGTGGTGCTGGGCACCTGGGACCTGTTGCAGAAGCGCAGCACGCTGCGCCGCAACTACCCGGTGATGGCGCATTTCCGCTACGGGCTCGAGTCGATCGGTCCGGAAATCCGCCAGTATTTCGTGCAGAGCGACCTGGAGGACGTGCCGTTCTCGCGGCAGCAGCGCGCGCTGATCTACCAGCGCTCCAAGAACGAAATGGACGTGGTGCCGTTCGGCACGCTGCGCAGCACCTATGCGGTGGACTACGAGTGGATCAACCACTCGCTGGCCCCGACCGAGATCGCGCACAGCGATTTCCGCGTGCTGATCGGCCCCAATTGCGCCAAGCCGTATTCGGCCAGCGTGTTCAACATCTCGGCGATGAGCTTCGGCTCGCTGTCGGCCAACGCGATCCGCGCCCTCAACGAAGGCGCGCGCCGCGGCAGTTTCTACCACGACACCGGCGAAGGTTCGATCTCGCCCTATCACCGCGAGATGGGCGGCGACCTGGTGTGGGAGATCGGGTCGGGCTACTTCGGCTGCCGCGATGACGCGGGTGGTTTCAGCGAAGAGAAGTTCGTGGCCAATGCCAACACCGATCAGGTGAAGATGATCGAGATCAAGCTGTCCCAGGGCGCCAAGCCCGGCCATGGCGGCGTGCTGCCGGCGGCCAAGGTCAGCGCGGAAATCTCGGTCACCCGGGGCGTGCCGATGGGCGTGGATTGCGTGTCGCCGTCCAAGCACTCGGCGTTCAGCACGCCGGTGGAGCTGCTGCAGTTCGTGGCCCGCCTGCGCGAACTGAGCGGGGGCAAGCCGGTCGGGTTCAAGCTGGCCATCGGCCATCCGTGGGAGTGGTTCGGCATCGCCAAGGCGATGCACGAGACCCAGCTGCTGCCGGACTTCATCGTGGTCGACGGTGCCGAAGGCGGCACCGGCGCGGCGCCCGCCGAGTTCATCGACCACGTCGGCGTGCCGATGCACGAAGCACTGCTGCTGGTCCACAACACGCTGGTGGGCCTGGACCTGCGCGACCGGATCAAGGTAGGCGCGGCCGGCAAGGTCACCAGCGCGTTCGAGATCGCACGCACCATCGCGCTGGGCGCGGACTGGTGCAATGCCGGGCGCGGCTTCATGTTCGCGCTGGGCTGCATCCAGTCGCTGAGCTGCCACAGCGACAAATGTCCCACCGGTATCGCCACCCAGGACCCGCACCGCTGGCGCCACCTGGATGCCGCCGACAAGGCCACCCGCGTGCACAGTTACCACGACAACACCGTGCGCGCGCTGCGCGACCTGCTGTGTGCGGCCGGCTTGAACCACCCGTCGGAACTGGGCCCGGAGCACATTCTGCGCCGCGTATCGCCGGTGGAGATCCGCTCGCTGGCGTCCTTGTACCGCTATCTGGCGCCGGGCGAACTACTGCGGCAGGTACCCGACCACGCGGTGTTCCATGATTACTGGAGCGATGCGCGCAGCGATTCGTTCCAGCCGCCCGCGCGGATCCAGGCGCTGCGCACGAGCAAGTCGCGGTGATGGCCGGAACCGTCGGCGAGGGCGAGGCTGCCGGCCAGCGCCCGTCGCTACGGGTAGGGACGGCCGAAGAGGCCGAGCGGCTGTGGGCGCTGCGCACCCGCTGCGTGCGTGAGCTGTGCAGTGCGGCCTATCCGCCGGAGGTGATCGCGCCGTGGGCCGCCTCGCCGCCGCCGGCGCAGTACCGTGGCCTGATCGGGCAGGGCGGGTGCGTGGTGGCCGAAGACGGGGCCGGGCAGCTGCTGGGGTACGGCATCTTCGATGCAGCAGGCAATGAAATCGATGCGCTGTTCGTCGACCCCGATTGTGGCGGGCGCGGCATTGGCCAGATGCTGATGCAGGCCCTTCAGGCCTTGGCCGATCCCGGCAGACCCTTGGTGCTGTCGGCCTCGCTCAACGCGGTCCCGTTCTACCAGCGCTGTGGCTTCCGGGCGCTGCGCGAGGAAAGCTACCCCCATCCCAGCGGCATCGCGCTCGCCTCGGTGCGCATGCAACGCCCCTGAGCCGGGCTGGCCGCTGGGGACGCCGTGCGGGTGGTGCCGGCCGCTGGGGATGCCGTGCAAGGTAGTGCCGGCCGCTGGCCGGCTCCCCGAGCTGCCCAAAGCACACTGTAGTGCCGGCCGCTGGCCGGCTCCCCGTGATGCCCAAAGCACAAGTTAGTGCCGGCCGCTGGCCGGCTCCCCGTGATGCCCAAAGCACAAGGTAGTGCCGGCCGCTGGCCGGCTCCCCGGGATGCCTGAAGATCTACATGGAGCCGGCCAGCGGCCGGCACTACCCGGGCGTGTCGGGTGTACATGGAGCCGGCCAGCGGCCGGCACTACCCGGGCGTGTCGGGTGTGCATGGAGCCGGCCAGCGGCCGGCACTACCCGGGCGTGTCGGGTGTGCATGGAGCCGGCCAGCGGCCGGCACTACCTGGGCGTGTCGGGGTGTGTCTGGAGCCGGCCAGCGGCCGGCACTACCCGGGTTCGGCGTGGGACGCTTACCGGGCCTGCAGGTACGCGATGACGCCGCGACCGGCGCGCAGCCCGCTGGCAAAGCAGGCGGTCAGCAGGTAGCCGCCGGTGGGCGCTTCCCAGTCCAGCATTTCGCCGGCGCAGAACGTACCCGGCAGGTCGCGCAGCATCAGCTGCGCGTCCAGCGCCTCCAGGCGGACGCCGCCGGCGGTGCTGATGACTTCGGCGATCGGGCGCGGGCGCAGCAGTGACAGCGGCAGCCGCTTCAGCGCGGCCGCGATGCGGTCGGCGGGCAATTGGCCGGCGTCCTTGCCCAGCACTTCGAACAACAGCGCCGACTTCACCCCGCCCAGGCCCAGCTGGCGGCGCAGGTGTTCACCGAAGCTGCGGCCCTGGCGGGGACGCTGCAGCTTGTCCAGCAGCTGCGCCTCGGTCTGGCCGGGCAGCAGGTCCAGATGCAGCGTCACCGCGCCATCGCGGGCGAGGGTGTCGCGCAGGTCGGCGGCCATCGCATAGACCAGGCTGCCTTCGATGCCGTCGGCGCTGATCACGCACTCGCCCTGCAGCGTGCGCGGCTGCCCATCCAGCGCGACCCAATGGGCCACCAGCGGCTTCAACGGCGCACCGGCCTGGCGCTCGCGGAAGTACGCGGTCCAGTCGACGTCAAACCCGCAGTTGGCCGGTTGCAGCGGCGCCATCTCAATGCCGCGCGCGGACAGCGGTGCCACCCAGGCGGCATCCGAGCCGAGCTGTGGCCAGCTGCCACCGCCCATCGCCAGCACCACGGCATCGGCCTGCACGGTGACCTCCCCCTCAGGCGTTTCAAAGCGCAGGGCGCCGTCGTCCGCCCAGCCGGTCCAGCGATGCTGCACATGCAGGCGCACGCCCTGTTCCTTCAGGCGGCGCACCCAGCCACGCAGCAGCGGGGCGGCCTTGCGGTCCACCGGGAACACCCGGCCGGAACTGCCCACGTAGGTCTCCACGCCGAAACCCAGCGCCCAGTCGCGCAGCGCCTGGCCATCGAAATCGGCCAGCCATGCGCCCACCTCGGCGGCCCGCTCGCGGTAGCGCGCCACGAACACGTCGTGCGCATCGGAGTGGGTCAGGTTCAACCCGCCCTTGCCGGCGATCAGGAACTTGCGCCCGGGCGAGCCCTTGGCCTCGTACACATCGACCTGGTGGCCGGCGGCGCGCACGGTTTCGGCCGCCATCAGCCCGGCCGGGCCACCGCCAATGATCGCCACACGTCGCGTGGCAGTGCTGGAAACGGTCATGCGGGCCAATCAGCGCGGGGTGACGTCGAGCAGTTCAACATCGAACACCAGCGACGAACCGGGCCGGATCGGTCCGGCACCACGGTCGCCGTAGCCGTACTCGGCGGGAATCATCAACGTGCGCTTGCCGCCCACCTTCATCCCGGCGAAGCCTTCATCCCAGCCCTTGATGACCTGGCCCTTGCCGAGGTCGAAGCTGAAAGGCTCGCCACGGTCGACCGAGCTGTCGAACTTGTCGCCGTGTTTGTCGGCGGTGCGTTCGTCGTAGATCCAGCCGGTGTAATGCACGGTCACTTTGCTGCCGGGCGTGGCTTCGGCGCCGGTACCCGGCTGGGTGTCGATCTTCTCGAACCGGGCGATGCTGCCGCCCGGCGGCGGGCCGGGCGGGGTGCAGCCGGCAAGCGCCAGCAGCATCAGGGGGGCAAGCAGATAGGAGGGCAGGCGGCGCATGGCGGCTCCGGATCGCAAAAACGGGACGCAAGGGTAGCGCATCGCCGGGCGCTATCATGGGCGCATGTCGAAACTGCTGCTCAACCTGCGCAATGTCGCGGACGATGAAATCCAGGACGTGATCGCCCTGCTGGACCAGGCGGGCATCGCCCATTACCGCACCGAGCCCAGCCCGTGGGGCATCTCCTGGGGCGGGATCTGGATCCGCGACAATGAGGACCTGCCGCGCGCCAAGGCCCTGATGGCGCCGTACCAGGAAGCCCGCGGGGTGCGCGTGCGGGCCGAGCGCGAGGCGGCGCTGCGTGATGGCACCGCCGAAACCTTCGGGAGCCTGCTGCAGCGCCGGCCGCTGTTCGTGATTGCGGTGCTGCTGGGCATGATCGCCGCAGCGGCGCTGGTGTTCCTGCCGTTCGTGCTGCTGCGCGGCTGAACCGCCGGCGGCCCGCGGTCCGGCAGCGTGGCGGCCGGCATTTATACTGCGCGGATGATCGCCAATACCGCCGCCTACCATTTCACCCCCATCGCCGACCCTGAGGCGCTGTGCGCCACGCTGCTGGAGCGCGCCACCGCCGCTGGCCTGCGCGGCACCATTCTGGTGGCGGGCGAGGGCATCAACCTGTTCCTGGCCGGCGCTGAAGCCGGCATTGCCGATTTCTACGCCGCCCTGCACGCCGACCCGCGCTTTGCCGGGCTGCGGGTGAAAACCAGCTACAGCCAGATGCAGCCGTTCGCGCGGCTCAAGGCCAAGGTCAAGCCGGAGATCATCAGCTTCCGTATCGACGACGGCCAGCCGCTGGCGTATCCGCGCGCCCCGTCGGTGGACCCGGCCACGGTGCAGCGCTGGCTGCGCCAGGGCCATGACGATGCCGGCAAGCCGGTGGTGATGCTGGACACCCGCAACACCCAGGAAATCGCCTACGGCACCTTCCAGGATGCGCTGGTGCTGCCGATCACCAAGTTCACCGACCTGCCCGATGCATTGGCGCCGCACCGCGAGGCGCTACGCGACAGCACCGTGGTCAGCTTCTGCACCGGCGGCATCCGCTGTGAAAAGGCCGCGTTGTGGATGCGCAACGACGGCATGGACAACGTGCTGCAGCTGGACGGCGGCATTCTGGGCTACTTCGAGGCCGTCGGCGGCGACGGGTACGAGGGCCGGTGCTTCGTGTTCGACGAGCGCGTGGCGCTCGATGCGCAGTTGCAGCCGCTGGTCGATCAACCCGGTACCGAAGCCGCCTGAGCGCCGCTTGCAGGGCAGGGCGCGGCGCTACCGGCGGCCGGAAGGCACCCTCACGAAGCCGAACCGCAGGAATCAGCATCCCGCCACCGGCACTGGCGGGGGGCGGTGGCCAGCCCCATCTGGAAGGGATGACTTCTGGACGGAACCCCTCCATGCAACTGTCGATTCTTGATCTGGCCCCCGTCTGCGAGGGCAGTGATACCACCCAGGCCTTCGCCAACATGCTGGACCTGGCCCAGCACGCCGAGGGCTGGGGCTACCACCGCTACTGGCTGGCCGAGCACCACAACATGCCGGGCATCGCCAGCGCCGCCACCGCCGTGTTGATCGGCCACGTGGCCGGCGGCACCCGGCGCATCCGCGTGGGCGCCGGCGGCATCATGCTGCCCAACCACTCGCCGCTGCAGGTGGCCGAGCAGTTCGGCACGCTGGCCTCGCTCTACCCCGACCGCATCGACCTGGGCCTGGGCCGCGCGCCCGGCACCGACCAGCCCACCGCGCGCGCCCTGCGCCGCTATTTCGACAGCGCCGACCAGTTCCCGCAGGACGTGCGCGAACTGCTGCATTACTTCGAGCCGGCACAGGCCGGCCAGGCGGTGCGCGCGGTGCCCGGTGCCGGCATCCCGGTGCCGGTGTGGCTGCTGGGCTCCAGCCTGTTCAGCGCGCGCCTGGCCGCCGCGATGGGCCTGCCGTTCGCGTTCGCGTCGCACTTTGCGCCCGATGCGATGGACGAGGCGCTGGCCGTGTACCGCCGCGAGTTCCGCCGGTCGCAGTACCTGGAGGCGCCGTATGCGGTGCTGGGCATCAACGTGGTGGCGGCCGAGTCCGAGGCGGAGGCCAAGCGCCTGTTCACGACCCAGCAGCAGAGCTTCGTCAACCTGCGCCGCGGCAAGCCGGGGCTGATTCCGCCGCCGATCAACGACATCGAAGACTTCTGGCAGCCGCATGAAAAGCTGGGCGTGCAGAACGCACTGGCCTGCGCCGTGGTCGGCGACGTGCGCCAGGTGGGCGAGGGGATGGCGGCGTTCGCTGCGCGCCACAAGCCCGACGAGCTGCTGCTCACGGCCAACATCTTCGATCATGCCGCGCGCAAGCGCTCGTTCGGGCTGGCGATGCAGGCGTGGAAGGCCAACGCGTAGGGCCAGCGCCACGGGTCCGCGCGAAGGTTGCGTGACCGCACGGTTCACGCTGCCGTGGCTGCCGATCGGCTGTGATGGGAGCTCCCGTTTCAGGAGCTAGTTCCATGGCAGAACACGACCGCCAACAGCACATCAAACAACTGGCGGGCATGATCCGCGATGTCGACATCGCCATGTTCACCACCGTCGGTGTCGACGGCCGGCTTTACAGCCGTCCGCTCGGCACGCAGGAAGTCGAGTTCGATGGCGACCTCTGGTTCGCCACCGAAGCCGACAGCCCCAAGGTGGCCGAGATCGCGCTCAACCCGCGCGTCAACGTGTCCTATTCGTCGCCCTCGGGCAACACCTACGTTTCCGTCGCGGGCACCGCGCGTCTTGTCGATGACCGCGCGAAGATCGAGGAACTGTGGTCGCCGGCGATGAAGCTGTTCTTCCCCGGTGGCAAGGACGACCCCAACCTGCGCCTGATCCACGTCAGCGCCGAATCGGCCGAATACTGGGATGGCCCCGGCGGCCTGCTCGGCAGTGCGCTGTATTTCGTGTTGTCGGCCGTCACCGATGACCCGGGTGCGTTGTCCGACACCGGTACGGTGGATCTCAAGCCCGGGGCGTGAGTGCCGGGTGATCTCCGGGCAGCCGACCAACGGTCGGCTCTACCAGGGGAGGGCGCCGGCCGTTGGTCGGCGCGCAATCGGCGCGTCCCCGAATCGTCGGCAGGCGCCAACCGTTGGTCGGCGCGCTCCGGCGCGCCCCTTAGAACCAGCGCTGGACCTGCTCCAACGTGTAGCTCACCAGCTGCCCGGAACTGAAGCCGAAGAACAGCACCGCGGCCAGTGCGCCGATCCAGTTCAACAGCATCAGCATGCCGTCGCGTTCCAGCAGCGCCAGCGCGAACAGCAGCAGCTGGAAGCCGAACAGATAGTTGGTGAACGGGATCGGCAGCGACAGCAGCACCGCTACCAGGATCAGCAACAGGCCGGTCAGCGCGTGCGCCAGCCGTGGCACCAGCAGGGCGGGCAGGCGCGGCTTCAGCAGCTTGTCCAGCCGCCGCAGGGCGCCGTCGATACGGGCCAGGAAACGGTGCATCGTGCCGCGCTTCGGGCCGCGGTTGGCAATGAACTTCGGCAGCCACGGCCGGCGCAGGCCGAACAGCATCTGCCCGCCGATCAGCAGGATCAGCGGGCCACTTACCGCGCCGCCCACGCCGGGGATCGGGATGAACGCCGGCAGGATCGCCACGAACAGGAACACACCGAACGCGCTCTGCTGCAGGTCCTGCAGAATGGTGCCCAGCAGCAGCCGCTCCTCCGGGTCGCCGTGGTCGAACATCGCCAGCAACGTGCGGATGCCTTCGTTGCGGTACGCCGGCCGTCCCTCGTCCGGCGGCGGTGGATCAGCCGGTGAGTTCATCGGTCTCTTCTTCGGACAGCGTGCGCAGCAGCAGCTTGTCCACCCGCGCACCGTCCAGGTCGACGATCTCGATGCGCCAGCCGGCCCAGTCGAAATACTCGCCCGCGTGCGGAATGCGTCCGAAGAAGTGGATGCACATGCCAGCCAGCGTGTAGTAGTCGCCGTCCTCGGCGTCGGGCAGTTCGGCGTTGCCCATCAGTTCGCGCAGGTCTTCGATCGACAGCGAACCGTCCACCAGGTAGGAGCCGTCCTCGCGGGTCACCACCAGGGCGTCCTCGTCCACGTTCTCCACCGACTGCAGGCGGCCGACCACCGCGCCCATCAGGTCGCTGATGGTGACCAGGCCCTGGATCTCGCCGTATTCGTCCACCACCAGCGCCATCGACTGCTGTTCCTCGCGGAAGATCTCCAGCAGCTTCATCGCATGGGTGGATTCGGAGACATACAGCGGCTCGCGCAGCTGCTGGAACAGCGAATGGTCATCGCGCACCAGGCGCGTCACCAGGCTCTTCACTTCCAGCACGCCCACGATGTCCTGGTCGTTGTCCCGGTACACCGGGTACCGCGAGAACTCGTTCTCGCGCATCGTGGCGATGTTCTTCTCCGGGTCGGCCACGGTGTCCAGCCAGGCGATCCGGTTGCGCGGGGTCATCAGGCTGTCGGCGGTCCGGTCGCCCAGGCGCATCACCCGGTTCATCATGTCGCGCTCGTGCGCGTCGATGACGCCGGCCTCGTGGCTTTCGGCCACCAGCATGCGGATCTCTTCTTCCGTCACCGATGCGGCCTCGTCCTTGCCCAGGCCCAGCACCCGCAGCACCAGCCGGGTGCTGTGCGACAGCAGCCACACCGCCGGGAAGGCGATCCGGGACAGCCAGCCCATCGGCCAGGCGACCAGCCCGGCGATGTCCTCCGAGCGGGTGATCGCCAGCCGCTTGGGCACCAGTTCGCCGAAGATCAGCGTCAGGAAGGTGATCAGCGCCACGGCCAGTGCCTTGCCCACTTCACTGGCATAGGCAAAGGCGGGGAAAACGCTGTGCAGCCACTCGGCGATGGCCAGGCCGATCGCCTCGCCGCCGAAGACACCGGTCAGGATGCCGATCAGGGTGATCCCGATCTGCACCGTGGACAGGAAGCTTTCGGGCTTTTCAGACAGTTCCAGCGCGCGTGCGGCGCGCTTGCTGGTGCCGGCCATCTGCTTGAGGCGGCTCTTGCGCGAGGTCATGACCGACATCTCGGACATGGCGAAGAAGCCGTTGAGCAGGATCAGGGCCAGGACAATAATCAGTTCAAACACGGGCGTCGTCCCCGGTTGGTGGCAGGGAGGGCGTGTTCAAGCGATGGCGGCTACCGTAGGGCGCGTGAGCGCGGCGGTGCGGCGGGGGGTAAGGGTCGTCGTCCATAGAGTGCGCCCGAAGGCGCCCGCGCATCTTAACAAAAGGCCGGGGCAGGTAAGCAAACAGAGTCGTTCAGGCAGGCCCTTGGCGGCGTGAAGACAGGGGGGAGTACCCGGAATGGACATCAAACCGTCATAATTCCGCCCGGTGCCGTCCTTCCTCGACGGCGAATAGGTTTCTCAATGTTCTCTCTGCAGACCATTTTCGGCTCCGGCAAACAGTTCTACACCCTGCTGGACGAGGCTGCCCAGGCCGCCCAGGACAGCGCCAAGGCGCTGCACGCCATGCTGCGCGATTCCGACCGCCAGCCGGCGCTGGACGCCTTCAAGCTGGCCCGCCTGCGCGAACGTGCCGCCTCGGACAAGATCAGCCGGGCCCTGGTGGACAGCTTCATGACCCCGATCGAGCGCGAGGACATCGAAGCGCTGGGCTCGGCCCTGTACAAGATTCCCAAGCAGGTCGAGAAGTTCGCCGACCGCTACTCGCTGGCCACCGCCCACCTGGAGCACATCGATTTCGCGCCGCGCGCGGCGATGCTCGAGCAGGCTGCCAGCGTGGTGGTGGAGATGGTCAACGACCTGCGCCACATGAACCTGGACCGGATGACCGCGCTCAACGAGAAGCTGCGCTCGCTGGAGAATGAAGCCGACCGCCTCATGCTCGAGCTGTACCGCGACATCTACTCCGGCCGCCTGGACAACCTGCAGATGTTCCTGCTCAAGGAGTTCTTCGAGATCCTGGAAAAAGCCATCGACCGTTGCCGCGAGGCCGGTGTGGTGGCGTACCAGATCGTGCTGAAGAACAGCTGACGGACGCCACAGCATGCTGACCCTTGTCCTGGTGGTGATCCTGGCCGCGCTCGTCTTCGAGTTCATCAACGGCTTCCACGACACCGCCAACTCCATCGCCACCGTGGTGGCGACCAAAGTGCTCTCGCCCGGTTGGGCGGTGATGCTCGCGGCCTTCATGAACCTCATCGGCGCCCTGACCGGCACCGCCGTGGCGCTGACCATCGCCTCGGGCCTGCTCAACACCAACGTGGTCGATGTGACCCCGCAGGTGATCCTGTGCGCGCTGCTGGGCGGCATCATCTGGAACCTGATCACCTGGTGGAAAGGCCTGCCCTCGTCGTCCTCGCACGCCCTGATCGGCGGCCTGTGCGGCGCCGGCCTGGCCGCGGCCCACAACAACTGGGATGCGTTGATCTGGTCCGAGCGGATCGGCACCTGGGCCCAGAACAAGGGCCTGTTGTGGAAAGTGTTCCTGCCGATGATCACCTCGCCGGTGGCCGGCTTCCTGCTGGGCATCGTGGTGATGCTGCTGCTCTGGGCGATCATCGCCGGCATGGCCAAGGCCGGTGGCTGGCTCGGGCGCCTGGCGCGTCCGCGCATCGTCAATGCGTTCTTCGGCAAGGCCCAGATCGTGTCGGCGGCCTACATGGGCTTCGCCCACGGCCACAACGACGCGCAGAAGACCATGGGCATCATCGCCATGACCCTGATCGGCGCCGAGGCGACCGGTGCGCTGAACGACCTGCCGTCGTGGCTGGCCTTCATGCATCCGCAGGCCAGTGCCGGTGACGGCATCGCCATGTGGATCGTGTTGACCTGCGCGGTGGTGATGGCGGCTGGTACGGCGTCGGGTGGCTGGAAGATCATCAAGACCCTGGGTCACAAGATGGTCAAGCTGCACCCGATCCACGGCTTCGCCGCCGAGACCAGCTCGGCCACGATCCTGACCCTGGCGGCGCATTTCGGCATGCCGGTCTCGACCACGCACAGCATCTCCACCGCGATCATGGGCGTGGGCTACGCCAAGAACCCGCGTTCGCTGCGCTTCGGCGTGATCGAGCGCATCGTCTGGGCCTGGATCCTCACGATTCCGGCGGCAGGCGGCTGCGCGTACCTGATCCTGCGCCTGTTCGAACTGTTCGGCTGGGCGTAGCTCCCCCCGTAGAGCCGGGCTCTGCCCGGCTGCCAAGCTGCCCGGCTGCCACGAAAAACCCGCCGAAAGGCGGGTTTTTTAATAGAAAGCAGGCAGGGTCGCGCCCCCCGCGCAGCGCAGGGGTCAGGCGCTGCGGTTCCGTGCCAGCAACCCGTACAACGCCGAGTCGGACAGCTCTCCGCCCACGCACCAGCGCTCGCGCAGCAGTCCTTCGCGCTGGAACCCGATCCGCTCCAGCACGCGGGCCGAGGGCACGTTGCGCGGGTCGATCTCGGCTTCCAGCCGGCGCAGGCCACGGTCGTCGAGCAGGTGGTCGATGAAACACTGCAGGGCCTCGCGCATGTAGCCCTTGCCTTGTGCCTCGGGCGCCAGGTGGTAGCCGATCTCGGCGCGGCGTGACTCGGCATCGATCGCAAACACCACGCAGATGCCGAGCAACGGCGCGTCGGCGTGTTCGCGGATGCCCAGCTTGAGCTGGGTGCCGGCGCGCATCGCCGTCAGGTCGTCCAGGATCTGCGCGTAGGCCTGTTTGATGTCGGTCCAGGCGGGGTGGTTCCAGTAGCGCATCACCGCCGGGTCGGACTGGATGGCGAACAGGGCCGCACCGTCGGCGGCGCGGATCGGGCTCAGTACCAGGCGCGCGCTGTGAAGCTGCAGGGTCGGGTCGAAATACATGGGAACACTCGATCAGGTGGAGGGGCGGGCCGCGCCGGGCAGCGCCATGTGCAGCAAGGGATACGGCTGACCCTGGCCATCCAGCGGCGAGCGCCCGGTGACGACGAAGCCCTGATGCTGGTAGAAGCCGACCGCCTGCGGGTTCTGTTCGTTGACGTCCAGTGCGGTGGCGCCGAGCGTCTGGATGGCATGGCGCAGCAGGTGTTTGCCGATGCCATCGCCGCGCCGCTGCGGGTGGATGAACAGCATTTCGATCCGGCCTTCGGCAACCCCGACGAAGCCGTCTATCCCCCCGTGCGCATCGCCATGCACATGCAGGTCCACCGCCGCCAGGTAGACCTCGCGGATCAGCGGTCGCAGCGTCTGGATGGCGTGTTCGGGCAGGAAGTCGTGCGTGGCCCGCACCGACGCTTCCCACACGTCGGTGATGGCGTCGTAGTCGGCGGGCAGGGCGGCGCGGATACCGGTCATCGGAGGGTCTTCAGGTGAACGTGGTTCGATTATCGCCCTTTCCCGAACACGTCCGCGCCCGGCGATGTCTTCCACCCCCAGCAACGGTGGGTACCTGTGGTCACCGGGAGCAGAACAAAAAAAGCCCGCCGGTAGGCGGGCTTTCCCATCAGACTGTGGCGGGCGGTGCGATCAGACGTCCAGCGAGGCCAGGTCGCCCTTGTTCTCCAGCCACTGCTTGCGGTCGCCCGCGCGCTTCTTGGCCAGCAGCATGTCCATCAGCGAATGGGTCTGTTCGCCATCGTCGATGGTCAGCTGCACCAGGCGGCGCGTGTCGGGGTGGATGGTCGACTCGCGCAGCTGCGGCGGGTTCATTTCGCCCAGGCCCTTGAAGCGGGTCACGCTGACCGTGCCCTTGATCTTCTCGCGCTCGATCTTGTCCAGCATGGTGCGCTTCTCTTCTTCATCCAGCGCGTAGAACACCTGCTTGCCCACGTCGATACGGAACAGCGGCGGCATCGCCACGAACACGTGGCCGGCATCGACCAGCGCCGGGAAGTGCTTCAGGAACAGGGCGGTCAGCAGCGTGGCGATGTGCAGGCCGTCGGAGTCGGCGTCGGCCAGGATCACCACCTTGCCGTAGCGCAGCCCGCTGATGTCGTCCTTGCCCGGATCGCAGCCGATCGCGATGGCCAGGTTGTGTACTTCTTCGGAGGCCAACACGCTGCCCGAGGACACTTCCCAGGTGTTCAGGATCTTGCCGCGCAGCGGCATGATGGCCTGGAAGTCCTTGTCGCGCGCCTGCTTGGCACTGCCGCCGGCCGAATCGCCTTCCACCAGGAACAGCTCGGTGCGCGACAGGTCCTGGCTGATGCAGTCGGCCAGCTTGCCGGGCAGGGCAGGGCCCTGGGTGACCTTCTTGCGGGTCACCAGCTTTTCGGTCTTCAGGCGCGCGCTGGCGCGCTCGATGGCCAGCTGGGCAATCTTCTCGCCCATCTCCACGTTCTGGTTCAACAGCAGGCTGAAGGCGTCGTGGGCGGCACCCTCGACGAACCCGGCGGCCTGGCGCGAGGACAGGCGCTCCTTGGTCTGGCCGCTGAACTGCGGGTCGGTCATCTTCAGCGACAGCACGAACGACACCCGGTCCCACACGTCTTCCGGGGCCAGCTTGACCCCGCGCGGCAGCAGGTTGCGGAAGTCGCAGAACTCGCGCAGCGCCTCGGTCAGGCCGGTGCGCAGGCCATTGGCATGGGTGCCGTGCTGGGCGGTCGGAATCAGGTTGACGTAGCTTTCCTGGACCAGCTCGCCCTCGGGGATCCAGGCCAGGGCCCAGTCCACGATCTCGTTTTCTTTCTTCAGGTGGCCCACGAACAGGTCCGCCGGCAGCATCTCGCGCTCGCCCAGCTCGGCCTTGAGGTAATCGCTCAGGCCGTCTTCGTAGTACCAGGTGTCCTGCTCGTCGGTGGCTTCGTCGCGCAGCTTCACGGTCAGGCCCGGGCACAGCACGGCCTTGGCGCGCAGCAGGTGGCGCAGCGCGCGCAGGTTGTACTTGGGCGTATCGAAGTACTTCGGGTCGGCCCAGAAGCGCACGCGGGTGCCGGTGTTCTTCTTGCCGACGCTGCCGACCACTTCCAGCGGGGTGGCGCGGTCGCCATTGCGGAAGGTGATGCGGTGCTCGCTGCCATCGCGCTTGATGTGCACCTCGACCAGGGTCGACAGCGCATTGACCACGCTGACGCCCACGCCGTGCAGGCCGCCGGAGAAGGTGTAGTTCTTGTTGTTGAACTTGCCGCCCGCGTGCAGGCGGGTCAGGATCAGCTCGACGCCCGGGATCTTCTCCTCGGGGTGGATGTCCACCGGCATGCCGCGGCCGTCATCGCTGACCTCGCAGCTGCCGTCCTTGTACAGGGTGACCTCGACCGTACGGGCATGCCCGGCCAGGGCCTCATCGACGGCGTTGTCGATGACTTCCTGCGCGAGATGGTTCGGGCGGGCGGTGTCGGTGTACATGCCGGGGCGGCGCTTGACCGGGTCCAGGCCGGACAGGACTTCAATATCGGCGGCGTTATAACGGGCGTTCATCTGTTTTCATATAGCGCAAAGCGACGGCGAAGTTTGCGGTCTGGACGGTTTTTTTGCACGCCGCACGTTCAGGGGGCGGCCGACCAGGGTTGGATACACTGTGCGTGGTGGAAACCGTACCCCGGCGACCCCATCCCAAGCCGATACCGCGAGGAGTGCCCATGAAGAAGTTGCTGACCATCGTTGCCATTGCCGCCGCCGTCGTGGCCGTGCCGCTGGCCATGGCCCAGAACGCCGGACAGGGCCAGCCCACGCCGCAGCAGGGCGAGCAGGCCGACAAGGCCCAGTCCGAGGCGGACGCCAAGGCCAAGCGCCGGGCCCAGGCCACGGCCGAAATGAAGGCCCGGGGCGAGCAGGCCCCGCAGAAGGAAGAAGAGGAAGAGGCCAAAAAGAAGCGCTGAGCCTTCTTCTGCTGCCATGGGCGCCCCGGCCTTGCCGGGGCGCCTTTTTTTGTGGGGACCGCAATCCAGTGCTTGGGCTTGCGGCCCTCAATCTGTAAACTAGCGCTTTCCGGGAGCAGTGCGTGTCATCCATCAGCGAATGGACTGGCCTGATCGTGCGCGATCGCCAGCAGGGTAGGCAGGAGGTGACGGTCCCAACGGCGACCGGCACGGCCACCCCGACCTCGCCGACCGGTCACCGCGCTGCTTCCCCGATCCCGTCCCCGGCGCGTGTGTCCACCGCCCCCGCCGACCGGATCCGCCCCCCTTTCCCCTTCACGTCGTCCGCCGCCCTGCGCGCCGGCGCCGTCTCCCCCTTCCTGACAGGACACCCCCAGCCATGACTCCCTTGATCTTCGTAACCGGCGGCGTAGTGTCCTCGCTCGGCAAAGGCATTGCCGCCGCGTCACTTGCCTCCATCCTTGAAGCCCGTGGCCTCACCGTCACGATGATGAAGCTCGACCCGTACATCAACGTCGACCCGGGCACCATGAGCCCGTTCCAGCACGGTGAGGTCTACGTCACCGACGACGGCGCCGAAACCGACCTGGACCTGGGCCATTACGAGCGTTTCGTGCGCACCCGCCTGAGCCGCAAGAACTCGGTCACCACCGGCCGCATCTACGAGAACGTGATCCGCAAGGAGCGCCGCGGCGACTACCTGGGCGCCACCGTGCAGGTCATCCCGCACATCACCGACGAGATCCGCCGCTGCATGGACGAGGCCACCGAAGGTTTCGACGTGGCCCTGGTCGAGATCGGCGGCACCGTGGGCGACATCGAGTCGCTGCCGTTCCTGGAGGCAATCCGCCAGGTGCGCACCGAGCGTGGCCCGGAAAAGGCGCTGTTCATGCACCTGACCCTGGTGCCGTACATCGCCGCCGCCGGCGAGCTGAAGACCAAGCCGACCCAGCACTCGGTCAAGGAACTGCGCTCGATCGGCATCCAGCCGGACGTGCTGCTGTGCCGGTCCGAGCAGGTGGTGCCGGATTCGGAACGCCGCAAGATCGCCCAGTTCACCAACGTCTCCGAGCGCGCGGTGATCAGCGTGCCCGACGTGGACGTGCTGTACCGCATCCCGATGGGCCTGCACGCCCAGGGCCTGGATGACATCGTCATCAACCAGTTCAAGCTCGGCGACAAGGCCGGCCCGGCCGACCTGCACGAGTGGGAAGCGGCGGTGGACGCCACCCTGCACCCGCTGGACGAGGTCACCATCGCGGTGGTCGGCAAGTACGTCGACCACCAGGACGCCTACAAGTCGGTCGGTGAAGCGCTCAAGCACGGCGGCCTGCGCCAGCGCACCAAGGTCAACCTGAAGTGGCTGGAAGCCCAGGACCTGGAAGGCAGCGACATGGGCGCGCTGAAGGACGTCGACGGCATCCTGGTGCCCGGCGGCTTCGGCGACCGTGGCTTCGAAGGCAAGGTGCTGACCTCGCAGTTCGCCCGCGAGCAGCAGGTGCCGTACTTCGGCATCTGCTACGGCATGCAGGCGGCCGTGGTCGATTTCGCCCGCCACGTGGCCGGCCTGGAAGGCGCCAACAGCACCGAGAACGACCGCCAGTCGCCGAACCCGGTGATCGGCCTGATCACCGAATGGCGCACCGCCACCGGCGACGTGGAAAAGCGTGACGACAAGAGCGACCTCGGCGGCACCATGCGCCTGGGCCTGCAGGAGCAGCGCCTGAAGCCGGGCACGCTGGCCCGCGAGCTGTACGGCAAGGACGTGGTGTCCGAGCGCCACCGCCACCGCTACGAGTTCAACAACCGCTACCGCACCCAGCTGGAAGATGCGGGCCTGGTGATCGCCGGCAAGTCGATGGACGACACCCTGGTGGAAGTGGTGGAACTGTCGCGCGACCAGCACCCGTGGTTCCTGGCGTGCCAGGCCCACCCGGAGTTCCTGTCCACCCCGCGCGATGGCCATCCGCTGTTCATCGGCTTCATCCGCGCCGCGCGTGAGCGCAAGGCCGGCGCCAAGCTGGACGCAGGCGCCTGATCGCGCCGTGCACCGGTCGCCCTGCCGGGCGGCCGGCATGAGCCGGGACCCGGGGGCGGCGCAGGACGTGCGCCGCCGCTGGCGCACCTGGCCCTGGGGCTGGGCCGCGCTGCTGCTGTCGATCGGCGCCTGGGCCTGCACCTTCATGCTGGTGGTGCTGGTGATGACCAGCATGGGCATGCCCGGCGATGGCAGCCACGCCCTGCAGGCCACTGCCCCGTACCTGTATTTCACCCTGGCGCTGGGCGTGGGCCTGCTGCTGGGCGGCGGGGTCGCCAGCGTTCTGGCCCTGCGCCTGCGCCGGCAACCGGCCGGGGGCGTATGCGCGCTGATGTTGATGGCGCTGCTGCTGGTGGCGCTGCTGGTACCGGCGCTGTTCTAGGCCGCTGTCGCCGCTGCCTGCCCGCACGCCGATTTGGCAAGCGGCAGGTGGATGGCGATAATCACGCGGCAGCTTTTTCAGCGCACCTTTTTTGGCGTTTCCCCTTCCTGACTGGTAACCGGCCCACCATGACCACGATCCGCAGCATCCACGCCCGTGAAATCCTCGACAGCCGTGGCAACCCCACGCTGGAAGCCGATGTCATCCTCGAGGACGGTTCGTTCGGCCGCGCCGCGGTTCCGTCGGGTGCCTCGACCGGCAGCAAGGAAGCGGTGGAGCTGCGTGACGGCGACAAGACCCGTTACCTGGGCAAGGGCGTGCGCAACGCCGTGGCCAACGTCAACACCACCATCGCCAACGCGCTGAAGGGCTATGACGCCGCCGACCAGGAAGGCCTGGACCGTCGCCTGATCGACCTCGACGGCACCGAGAACAAGGGCCGCCTGGGCGCCAACGCGCTGCTGGCCGTGTCCATGGCCACCGCGCACGCCGCCGCCGCTGCCAACAAGCAGGCGCTGTGGCAGTACCTGGCCGGCAAGACCGGCGTCACCCCGTCGCTGCCGGTGCCGATGATGAACATCATCAACGGCGGCGCGCATGCCGACAACAACGTCGACTTCCAGGAGTTCATGGTGCTGCCGGTCGGCTTCACCTCGTTCTCCGAAGCGCTGCGCGCCGGTACCGAAATCTTCCATTCGCTCAAGTCCGTGCTCAAGGGCCATGGCCTGAGCACCGCCGTGGGCGACGAAGGCGGCTTCGCGCCGGACTTCCGCAGCAACGTCGAGGCGCTGGACACCATCCTGGAAGCGATCGGCAAGGCCGGCTACACCGCCGGTGAAGACGTGATGCTCGGCCTGGACGTGGCCTCCACCGAGTTCTACGAAAACGGCAAGTACAACCTGGTGGGCGAGAACAAGCGCCTGACCTCCGAGCAGTTCGTCGACTTCCTGGCCGACTGGGCCGCGCAGTACCCGATCATCACCATCGAAGACGGCCTGGCCGAGAACGACTGGGCCGGCTGGAAGCTGCTCACCGACCGCATCGGCGGCAAGGTGCAGCTGGTCGGCGACGACCTGTTCGTGACCAACCCGAAGATCTTCAAGGAAGGCATCGCCTCGGGCACCGCCAACGCCATCCTGATCAAGGTCAACCAGATCGGCACCCTGACCGAGACCCTGGAAGCGATCGCCATGGCCGACGCCGCCAACTACGCGGCCGTCGTGTCGCACCGTTCGGGCGAAACCGAAGACACCACCATCGCCGACATCGCCGTGGCCACCACCGCCACCCAGATCAAGACCGGCTCGCTGTGCCGCAGCGACCGCGTGGCCAAGTACAACCAGCTGCTGCGCATCGAAGAAGCGCTGGGTGCGGGTGCGCGCTACGCCGGTCGTGATGCGTTCGTGTCGCTGAAGCGCTGATCCCATGCGCAACTGGCGTTGGATGTTGCTGCTGCTGGCGCTGTTGCTGGCGTGGCTGCAGTACCGTTTCTGGTTCGGCCCGGGCAATTCAGGTGAAGTGATGACCCTGGAAGCCCAGGTCGACAACCAGAAGCGCGACAACGCCGGTCTGCAACAGCGCAATGACGCGCTGGCCGCCGAGGTCAAGGACCTCAAGGAAGGCCAGGCGGCCATCGAAGAACGCGCGCGCAGCGAGCTGGGCATGATCAAGCCGGGCGAGAAGTTCTACCGCGTGGTGGAAGATGCCCCGGTTGCGCCCGCGCGCGCGCCGGTGGCCATCGACCCCGACGCCCCGCACCAGGATGTGCCCTGATGGGTACGGTCTGGGCGGTGGTCCCCGCGGCCGGCCGCGGCACCCGTTTCGGCGGGGAGACCCCCAAGCAGTACCTGGTCGCGGGCGACCGGGTGCTGCTGGCCCATACCCTGGAGGCCCTGCTGTCGCACCCGGTCGTGGCCGGGGTGATGGTGGTGGTCGCCGACGGCGACACCGACTGGCCGGGCTGGCAGTCGCTGGCCGACAAGCCGATCCTGACCTGCATCGGCGGCGCCACCCGCGCCGCATCGGTGCTGGCGGGGCTGCAGGCCTTGCCGGACAGCGTGCGGGCCGATGATTTCGTGCTGGTGCATGACGCCGCACGGCCCAACCTGGCTGCCGCCGACCTTGGCCGGCTGCTGGAAGTGGGGCGCAATGATCCGGTCGGGGCGATCCTGGCCGCACCGGTGCGCGACACCCTCAAGCGTGCCGGCGACGACGGCGGTATCGACGCCACCGAGCCGCGTGCACGCCTGTGGCGCGCGCTGACCCCGCAGCTGTTCCGCCGCCACCAGCTGGCACGGGCCCTGCAGGAAGCGGCCGACGCCGGCGTGGAGGTCACCGACGACGCCATGGCGATGGAACGGCAGGGGCTGCGCCCGTTGCTGGTGGAAGGCAGCGAGGACAACTTCAAGGTCACCACCCCGGCCGATCTGTCCCGATTCGAATTCGAGCTGGCGCGTCGCGGGTACTGAGCCCGCACGCGTCGCCACAACTGCAGGTTTTTGCCATGAACACCGCACCATTCCCGCCGGTCCGCATCGGACAGGGCTACGACGTCCACGCCTTTGGCGAGGGCGACCACGTGATGCTGGGCGGTATCCGCGTGCCGCACAGCTGCGGCGTGCTGGCCCACAGCGACGGCGATGTGATCCTGCATGCACTGTGCGATGCGATGCTGGGCGCGCTGTCGCTGGGCGACATCGGCGTGCACTTCCCGCCGACCGACATGCGCTGGAAGGGGGCCGACAGCGCGCACCTGCTCGACCACTGCAACAGCCTGCTGCGCGAACGCGGCTGGCAGGTCGGCAACACCGACATCACCGTGATCTGCGAGCGGCCCAAGGTGGGCCCGCACGCGGCCGCCATGCGCGAGCGCATCGCCGGCGTGCTCGGCGTGGCGCTGGACTGCGTGAGCGTGAAGGCCACCACGTCGGAGAAGCTGGGCTTCACCGGGCGCGGTGAAGGCATTGCCGCCCAGGCCGTCGTGCTGCTGGTGGCGCTGTGATCGCGCTGCCGCTGGCGTTCGGCGCGCCGCTGCTGACCGCGAAGATCCGCACCACGCCCGATGATTTCCAGGTGGACGAGCTGCCCGCGTTCGAGCCGAGCGGGGAGGGCGAGCACCTGCTGCTTACGATCCGCAAGCGTGGCGCCAACACCGTGCACGTGGCCAAAGTGCTCGCGCGCTGGGCCGGGCTGCCGGACATGGCGGTCAGCTACGCCGGCATGAAGGATCGCCATGCGGTCACCACCCAGCGTTTCAGCGTGCACCTGCCCAAGCGGGTCGCACCGGACCCGGCGCTGCTGGCCTCCGATGAGATCGAGGTGGTTGAGTCCACCTGGCACAACCGCAAGCTGCAGCGCGGTGCGCTGGCCGGCAACCGCTTCAAGCTGGTGTTGCGCGATGTGCAGGGTGACGCGGCCGCGATCGACGAGCGGTTGTCGTTGATCGCCGCCCGTGGCCTGCCGAACTGGTTCGGCGAGCAGCGTTTCGGCCGCGACGGCGGCAACGTGCCGGCCGCGCTGGCGATGTTCGGCGGGCGGCGGATGCGCCCGGACCAGCGCTCGCTGCTGCTGTCGGCGGCGCGTTCGGCGCTGTTCAACCAGGTGCTCGCCGAGCGCGTGGCGCAGGGCAACTGGGACGCACCGCTGGACGGCGAGGTGTGGATGCTGGACGGCAGCCGCAGCGTGTTCGGCCCCGAGCCGTTCACCGACCTGCTGGCCGACCGCCTGGCACGGTTCGACATCCATCCCAGCGGCCCGTTGTGGGGCGAGGGCGAACTGCGCAGCAGCGATGCGGCGGCGGCGCTGGAAATGGGCGCGATCGGCGACGAACAGTCGCTGGCGTTGCGTGCCGGGCTGGAAGGGGCGCGCCTGAAGCAGGAACGCCGCGCGCTGCGCCTGCGCCCGGCGATGCTGCAGCACCAGTGGCTGCAGCCGGACGTGCTGGAACTCAGCTTCGCGCTGCCGCCGGGCTGCTATGCCACCGCGGTGCTGCACGAACTTGGACCGGTGCAAGACGCCAGCCAGCCCGACGCCTGAAGCCGGTAGAGCCGACCGTTGGTCGGCTTCAAGCTGCATGGTTCCGCGGTACCGGGCCGGAATGCAGCCGACCAACGGTCGGCGCTACGCGGCCAGATCCACGCCCGGGTGGAGCCGACCGTTGGTCGGCTTCGCGTTGCGTGGTTCCGCGGTACCGGGCTGGAATGCAGCCGACCAACGGTCGGCGCTACCGGTTGCTCAGCAGCACCAGCACCGCGCCCGTACCGCCTTGCCCGGCCGGTGCCGAATGAAAAGCCAGCACGTCGTTGCGCTGGCGCAGCAGGCGGTCGACCAGGTTTTTCAGCACCGGCGCGCCACCGTCGGACTGCAGGCCCTTGCCGTGGATGATGCGCACGCAGCCATGCTCGTGCGCATGCGCTTCCAGCAGGAACTGGCGCAACAGCGTTTCGGCCTGCGCCACCGTGGCGCCGTGCAGGTCCAGCTCGTCCTGCACCGAATACTGGCCACGCTTGAGCCGCTGGAACATGCGGGCGGGCAGGGTGTCGCGGCGGTAGCTGGCCGTGTCGCCGGCTTCCAGCGGGCTGCTGTCGCGCAGCAGCCGCGCGAACTCGCCGCGTGCCTCGTGGTCATCGCGTTCGGCCATGCGCGCACGCGGCTTCGGCTTCGGCGTGGGCGGCGGCGCAGCGGCGGGCTTGCGCAGCGGTTTGACCTCGCCGATGGCCGAACGGAACAGCGCGGCGGGGTCTTCGTCTTCAGGATGTGACATGCGTACAGCGTAATGCCAGCCGAGGGCGGCTGCCTACCGTTTCCGGGGTAGGACGATCTGCCCGCTTGCGGCACAATAGCTGACGCACTTGCGCGGTCGACCCGCCCCATCTGGGGACGCGCCGGCCCCGCCAACGCTGGAAAGTGATGGAATCGAAGTCTTGAAAAATCAAGCGGTTAAATCGCAGATGCGGATCCTGGTCAGCAACGACGACGGTGTCGACGCCCCCGGCATCAAGATGCTCGCGTCGGTATTGCGTGACGCCGGTCATGAAGTGACCGTGTTCGCCCCGGACCGTGACCGTTCCGGTGCCAGCAATTCGCTCACCCTGGACCTGCCGATCCGGCTCAAGCGCATCGACCACTACACCTGTTCCGTCGCTGGCACCCCCACCGACTGCGTGCACCTGGCGCTGACCGGCGTGCTCGAATACGAGCCGGACATCGTGGTGTCGGGCATCAACAACGCCGCCAACCTGGGCGATGACGTCATCTATTCCGGCACCGTTTCGGCGGCCATGGAAGGGCGTTTCCTGGGTCTGCCGGCGGTGGCCATGTCGCTGGTGACGCGCAACCACGAGCCGCGCAACTTCGAGACCGCCGCGCGCGCCGCGGTGGAGATCGTGACCCGCCTCAAGGCCGACCCGCTGCCCGCCGACACCATCCTCAACGTCAACGTGCCGGACCTGCCGTGGAGCGAGATCCGCGGCTTCGAGGTCACCCGCCTGGGCAACCGGCACCGTGCCGAGGGCTGCATCGCCCAGCGCGATCCGCGCGGCAACGAGGTGTTCTGGATCGGCCCGGCCGGGCGCGAACAGGACTCCGGCCCCGGCACCGATTTCCATGCGGTACGCAACGGCTTCATTTCGATCACCCCGATCCAGGTCGACCTCACCCGTTACCAGGCACTGGAGAAGGTGGCCAGCTGGGTGGGTGGGCTGACCGCCGCGCTGGACCAGCCGGCATGAGCCCGCGCCTGCGCCTGCAGCCCGAAGCGGTCGGCATCGGCATGACCTCCCAGCGCGTGCGCGACCGGCTGGTCGAGCGCCTGCGCGAGGCCGGCATCGCCGACGAAGACACGCTCAATGCCATCCGCGTGGTGCCCCGGCATCTGTTCATCGACGAAGCGCTGGCCTCGCGCGCCTACGAAGACACGGCACTGCCGATCGGCCACGGCCAGACCATCTCCCAGCCGTGGGTGGTGGCGCGCATGACCGAGGCGGTGCTGAAGTGCGCACCGAAGACCGTGCTCGAAGTGGGCACCGGTTCGGGCTACCAGGCCGCGGTGCTCGGCGCGGTTGGGCTGGAGGTCTACACCGTGGAGCGCATCGGCGACCTGCTGCGGCAGGCGCGTAAGCGTTTCCGGGCGCTGGGCATGAACATCCGCACCAAGCACGACGATGGCCGCGCCGGCTGGGCCGAGCACGGACCCTTCGATGCGATCGTGGTGACCGCCGCGGCACCGGCACTGGTCGATGCACTGGTTGAACAGCTGGCCGTGGGCGGTCGCCTGGTGGCCCCGGTGGGTGGTCCCGGTGCGCAGTCGCTGGTGCAGTTGACCCGTCGCGACGACGGCAGCATTGAACAGCAGGTACTGGCGCCGGTCACGTTCGTGCCGTTGCTGTCTGGCATGCTGGATTGATTCCCAGGAGCGTTACGTCATGAAGATCTTTGGTCCGCTGTACGAGCGGGCGATGAAGTGGGCCGCGCACGAGCGCGCCCCGACCTATCTCACCGTGCTCAGCTTCATCGAGGCCATCATCTTCCCGGTGATGCCCGAGGTGATGCTGGCGCCGATGTGCGTGGCCCAGCCCAAGCGCGGCTGGTGGTTCGCCACCCTGAGCCTGTCCGGCTCGATGGCCGGTGCCCTGGTCGGCTATGCGCTGGGGCATTACGCCTTCGAAGTGCTCAAGCCGGTGTTCGCCGCGCTGGGCATGCTGGGCAGCATCGAGAGCGGCATCGCGGTCGTGCAGGCGAAGATGGCCGAGTCGCCGTGGGCGGTGTTCACCTTCCTGGTGCTGGGCGGCTTCATGCCGATCCCGATGAAGGTCTTCACATGGGCATCGGGTATCGTCGGCGTGCCGTTGCCGCAGTACTTCCTGAGCATGTTGATCGGCCGGGGCAAGCGCGTGTTCGTGCTGGCCGCGGTGATCCGTATTGGTGGACCGCGCGCGGAAGCTGCGCTGCGGCGTTGGATTGAACCGCTGGGCTGGATCGCGACCGTGCTGGTCGTGGCGCTGGTCGCCTGGCTTGTCTGGAGGTCGAAGTTCGCATGAGTGCTGATCGGTTGAACAAGGGAATGCGCGCCACGGCGCTGCTGCTGGCGGTGGCCACGCTTGGCGCGTGCGGTACCGCGACGGTGGTGAAACCGGCCGGCGGCCGCGGCGGCAGCACGGTGCACACCACGCCGCAGGCCTCGGTGGCCAAGCCGGGCCAGACCGCGGTGATCCGCAAGGGCGACACCCTGTACGCGCTGGCGCGCATCCACAACATCACCCCGCGCGACCTGGCCGCCTGGAACGGCCTGTCCGAGCCGTACACCATCTACCCGGGGCAGACCCTCAAGCTGTATCCGGGTGGCGGCGCACCGGGTCGGGCACCGACCACGGTGGTGACCGCGCCGCGTCCCGGCACGACCACCCCGGTGGCCACGCCGGCACCGTCGCCGACCACCGCCATCAAGAGCAACATCAGCTGGCGCTGGCCAGCCGACGGGGCAGTGGTGGGCAAGTTCGTGGGTGCCGACGTCACCAAGCAGGGCGTGGACATCGCCGGCAGCAGCGGCCAGCCGGTCCGCGCCACCGCGCAGGGCGTAGTGGTGTATTCCGGTGCCGGCCTGGTGGGCTTCGGTGAACTGATCATCATCAAGCACAGCGACCAGTGGCTGTCGGCCTATGGCCACAACCGCAAGCGCCTGGTCAACGAGGGCCAGAGCGTGAAGGCCGGTGAGCAGATCGCCGAGATGGGCCGTACCGGCACCACCCGCGACATGCTCCACTTCGAGATCCGTTACAACGGCAAGCCGGTCGACCCGCTGCTGTACCTGCCGCCGCGGTAATCAGCGCAGCCGACCAACGGTCGGCTCTACCGCCACGCACATCCCAACCGGGGGGTAGAGCGACGCCATGCGTCGCTGTAGGGCGCTGGACCCATGCCGGCTCCATTGCACCGCGCAGCCACCCATGGGGTGGCTCTACCGCGCATATCCCGCAACCCCGGTGGTAGAGCGACACCATGTGTCGCTGTCGGGCGCCGGACCAATGTCGGCCCTGCCGCACCGCGCAGCCACCCATGGGGTGGCTCTACCGCACCTATCCCGCGACCCGGGTGGTAGAGCGACGCCATGCGTCGCTGCCGAGGCCTGGGACGCAGACACAAAAAAGGCCGCTCGCGGCGGCCTTTCCTGAACGAAAATCGCCGGTTTCAGCCGTTCAGGATGAACGCGGCCGCCACCTTGCGGCCTTCGCCGGCCAGGATGTTGAAGGTCCGGGCCGCCGCTGGGTTGTTCATCACTTCCAGGCCGATCCCACGGGTCAGGCAGGCGGCCATCACGGCCGCTGGCGGAAATACCTGGGTATCGCCGGTGCCAAGCACCACCAGCGCCGGGTTCAGCGCCAGCACCGGCTGCAGGTGCTCCGGGGTCAACGCGCTGATGTCGGCCACCGGCCACGCCTCGATCAGCGTGTCCGGGGTCAGCACGAAGCTGCTGGCCAGGGTGCGGTCATTCACCTTCGCGGTACGGCCATCGGCGGCGCGCAGGGCGTAGGCGTAATCGGGCAGTTCGTGACTCAGTTGCATCGTGGGGGTCCGCGATCAGCCGCGCGGCAGCACGATCTGGCGCATTTCCTTGCTCGGGCGGTACAGCACGGCCACGTGGCCGATGCGCTGCACCAGCGCGCTGCCGGAGGCGGTGGTCAGTTCGGCGATCATGGCGTCACGGGCGTCGCGGTCCTCGGCGGCCACCTTCACCTTGATCAGTT
The DNA here is from genome assembly GCF_040548725.1 of Stenotrophomonas sp. 2619. Lineage (NCBI taxonomy): Bacteria > Pseudomonadati > Pseudomonadota > Gammaproteobacteria > Lysobacterales > Lysobacteraceae > Stenotrophomonas > Stenotrophomonas sp. 2619. The sequence goes on from NZ_JBEPSF010000001.1 coordinate 228,419, forward strand.
CATGGCGTTCCAGAACTTCCTCCAGTTCGGCCAGGAAGGCCGGCGTGACCCCCTTGCCGCCGATCTGCAGCAGGGCTTTCAGATCATGGGCATGGCCGCGGAGGAAGCGGGTCTGGGCAGAGGTCAGGGCAATAGACATTCAGGAACAAGCGGTTATCTGGGGCGATCAGGGTATCATGACCACCCGTTCCGGCCCTATTACCAATGGTATCGCGCAGCAAGAGCAGTCAACGCTGGTTGAAAGAACACTTTTCCGACCCCTTCGTGAAGAAGGCACAGGCAGAGGGCATGCGCTCGCGCGCGGCTTACAAGCTGGAGGAGCTGCTCGCGCGTGACCGGTTGCTGAAGCCGCACATGGTCGTGGTCGACCTGGGCGCGGCCCCGGGCGGCTGGTCCCAGCAGGTGCGCCGGCAGATCGGCGACACCGGCCGGGTCCTGGCCCTGGACATCCTGGAGATGCCGCCGCTGGCCGGCGTGGAGTTCCTTCACGGAGACTTCAGGGAGCAAACCGTCCTATCGCAGTTTGAAGCGATGCTGGGGGATCAGCCGGTAGACCTTGTTCTGTCGGATATGGCCCCCAATAAAAGTGGCATGGACGCGGTCGACCAGCCGCGGATGATGCACCTGGCGGAGTTGGCGATGGAATTTGCCGACAACCATCTCAAGCCGGGTGGCGCGTTCCTGATCAAGTTGTTCCAGGGCGTGGGCTTTGACGACTACGTGCGCGAGATGCGCCGCCGGTACGACAAGGTCGCCATCCGCAAGCCGGAAGCGTCCCGCAAGCGCTCGCCCGAGGTGTATGCCTTGGGGCAGGGCAAACGCGCGCAGATCAAGTAAGCTCAACCATACGAATCGCGTCAGGAATTAGAGGAACACCGGAGCCAATGAGGATGAACGACTTGACCAAGAACCTCCTGCTATGGGTGGTCGTCGCCGTGGTGCTGATGGTGGTCTTCCAGAGCTTCTCGCCCAAGAGCAGCGGCGCGGGAGCCCAGGGTGCGACCTATTCGCAGTTCCTGGACCAGGTGGACAGCGGCAACGTACAGAAGGTCACCTTTGCCGGTGACGTGCGCGGCGGCACCAGCCAGCTGTCCTACACCACCCGTGGTGGCCAGTCGGCCACCATCACCGCGCCCTACGATCGTGACCTGATCAACGTGCTGCGCGGCAAGAACGTGGAAATCGTCCAGGAGGAGCCGTCCAGCGGCATCTCGCTGGGCGCCATCCTGATGAACTTCCTCCCGGTGATCCTGATCATTGGCTTCTGGTTGTTCATCATGCGCCAGATGCAGGGCGGCGGTGGCGGCTCCAAGGGCGCGATGTCCTTCGGCAAGTCGCGCGCCAAGCTGCAGGGCGAAGACCAGATCAAGGTCACCTTCGCCGACGTCGCCGGCTGCGACGAAGCCAAGGAAGAAGTCGGCGAACTGGTCGACTTCCTGCGCGACCCGACCAAGTTCACCAAGCTGGGCGGCAAGATCCCGCGCGGCGTGCTGATGGTCGGTCCGCCCGGTACCGGCAAGACCCTGCTGGCCCGCGCCATTGCCGGTGAGGCCAAGGTCCCGTTCTTCTCGATCTCCGGTTCGGATTTCGTGGAAATGTTCGTCGGCGTCGGCGCCAGCCGCGTCCGCGACATGTTCGAGCAGGCCAAGAAGCAGGCGCCGTGCATCATCTTCATCGACGAAATCGACGCCGTCGGCCGCCACCGTGGCGCCGGCCTGGGCGGCGGTCATGACGAACGCGAGCAGACCCTGAACCAGTTGCTGGTCGAAATGGACGGCTTCGAGGGAGGCGAGGGCGTGATCGTCATCGCCGCCACCAACCGTCCCGACGTGCTGGATCCGGCCCTGTTGCGCCCGGGTCGCTTCGACCGCCAGGTCGTGGTGGGCCTGGCCGACGTGCGCGGCCGCGAGCAGATCCTGAAGGTACACATGCGCAAGCTGCCGCTGGCCGACGACGTCGAGCCGATGGTGATCGCGCGTGGTACCCCGGGCTTCTCCGGCGCTGACCTGGCCAACCTCTGCAACGAGGCGGCGCTGTTCGCCGCGCGTGGTGGCGAGAAGGAAGTCCGCATGGACCACTTCGACCGCGCCCGCGACAAGATCCTGATGGGTGCCGAACGCCGTTCGATGGCGATGAGCGAAGAAGAAAAGACGCTCACCGCCTACCACGAAGCCGGCCACGCCATCGTTGGCCGCCTGGTGCCCGAGCATGATCCGGTCTACAAGGTCACGATCATCCCGCGCGGTCGCGCGCTGGGCGTGACCATGTACCTGCCGGAAGGCGACAAGTACTCGATGAACCGCGTGGCGATCGAATCGCAGCTGTGCTCGCTGTACGGCGGTCGTGTGGCCGAGGAGCTGATCTTCGGTACCGACAAGGTCACCACCGGTGCGTCCAACGACATCGAGCGCGCTACCAAGATGGCCCGCAACATGGTCACCAAGTGGGGCCTGTCCGATGAGCTGGGTCCGATCGCCTACGGCGAGGAAGACGACGAAGTGTTCCTCGGTCGTTCGGTCACCCAGCACAAGAGCGTCTCCGACGACACCGCGCGCCGCATCGACGAAGTGGTGCGCAGCATCCTGGACAAGGCCTACGCCCGTACCACCGAGCTGCTGACCGCCAACCTGGACAAGCTGCACACCATGTCGCAGCTGCTGCTGCAGTACGAGACCATCGATGTGCCGCAGATCGATGCGGTCATGGAAGGTCGCGATCCGCCGCCGCCGATGGGCTGGGAAAAGTCCAACAAGGACGGTGGCAACGGCAGCAACAACGACAAGGGCGGCGACGCCCGTCCGGTGCCGCCGATCGCCGGTCCTGCCGAGCAGCTGTAAGCAGGCAGTGAGGTGAATGACGAAGGCCGGGGCAACCCGGCCTTCGTCGTTTCCGCGCCATAATGACCGCCTCGTTTCCGTCGTCCGTTCCGGAGTTGCCATGTCCATCCCGCCCCCGACCCCGGTGTCGCACACCGCCGAAATGGTGATCGCCACGGTGGTGGGCGTCGGCATCGGCCTGTTCCGTGACAACTTCCTGCTGGGGGCGGGCATCGGCATTGCGGTGGGCATCCTGCTGAGCATTGCCAAGACCCTTTACGTGGATCGCAAGCGCCGCCAGCAACGCTGAGCGAGCGGGTTGCCGCGCAGTACCCCGCATTCCCGGGCCGGTGGCGAACGGCCGGCGTAAACTACGCGCTGGCGTATTCCGTGGACCTGCCCATGTTCGACATTTCCCCCCAGCTCGATTGCGGCGGCCGCGTGCTGCGGCTGGACCGACCGCGCGTGATGGGCATCGTCAACGTCACCCCGGACTCCTTCTCCGACGGCGGCGCGCACGACACCGTCGAGGCCGCGGTCGCGCATGGCCTGCAATTGGTCGCCGAGGGCGCCGACCTGCTGGACATCGGGGGCGAGTCCACCCGTCCCGGCAGCGCGCCGGTGCCGGAGGACGAAGAGCTGCGTCGGGTGATCCCGGTGATTCAGCGGTTGGCGGCGGAAACCGCGGTGCCGATCAGCATCGATACGTTCAAGCCGGCCGTGATGCGTGCCGCCGTGGCGGCCGGCGCCGGCATGATCAACGACATCCATGCCTTGCGTCAGCCGGGTGCGCTGGATGCGGCCGCCGACCTCGGCGTGCCGGTGGTGCTGATGCACATGCAGGGCGAGCCGGGCAGCATGCAGGACACCCCGCACTACCACGACGTGGTGGCCGAGGTGCATCGTTTCCTCACCGAGCGCATGTTCCAGGCGGAGATGGCCGGTGTGGCCAAGAAGCACCTGGTCATCGACCTGGGGTTCGGCTTCGGCAAGACCACCGAGCACAACATGACCTTGCTGGCGCGTTCGTCGCGTTTTCTTGACCTGGGCGTGCCGATGCTGGCGGGCCTGTCGCGCAAGCGCAGCATCGGCGAGCTGACCGGCCGCGAGCAGCCGCGCGACCGCGTGGCCGGCTCGGTCGCCGCGCACCTGATCGCCGCCCAGCGCGGCGCGATGCTGCTGCGCGTTCACGACGTGGCCGCCACGGTCGATGCCCTCAAGGTGTGGGCCGCGGTGGATGCGGTGCCGATGCCGCGCGTGGACGCCGCGCCGGCGATGCCGCGCTGGCCGGACGACGTCTGATGGCCGTAGACCAGCGTCCGCTGGCGATCGCGGTGATGGGCCCGACCGCGTCGGGCAAGACCGCCACCGCGATCGCGCTGGCACGGCAGCTGGGCGGGGAAATCGTCAGCGTCGATTCGGCGCTGGTCTACCGCGGCCTGGAGATCGGGTCGGCCAAGCCGGATGCGGCCGAACGCGCGCAGGCCCCGCATCACCTGCTGGACCTGCGCGATCCGTGGCAGACCTATTCAGCGGCCGAGTTCGCCGCCGATGCCGCGCGCGCCGTCGCCGACATCGTGGCCCGTGGTCGCATGCCGATCCTGGCCGGCGGCACCGGGCTGTATTTCCGTGCGCTGCTGCAGGGACTGTCGCCGATGCCACCGGCCGATCCGGACACCCGCGCGCAGATTGCCGCGCAGGCGGCCGCCGAGGGCTGGGCGGCGCTGCACGCCGAACTGGCCGGGATCGACCCGGTGGCCGCGGCGCGCATTCACGCCACCGACCCGCAGCGCATCCAGCGTGCGCTGGAGGTGTACCGGCTGAGCGGCACCCCGATCAGCGAATGGCAGAAACTGCCCGGCGTGGATCGCCTGCCGGTGCGTACCCTCAAGCTGGTGCTGGCCCCGCGCGAGCGCAGCGTGCTGCACCAGCGCATCGAGACCCGTTTTGACGCCATGCTGGCGCACGGCTTCCTGGACGAGGTGCGCGCCCTGCGCGCGCTGCCGGACATGGGCCGGGTGGCGGCCCCGCTGGACCTCCCGGCCATCCGCGCGGTCGGCTATCGCCAGGCATGGGAGTTCCTGGACGGGCAGGGCAGTGCCAGCCAGTTCCGCGAGCGGGGCATCCAGGCCACCCGCCAGCTGGCCAAGCGCCAGCTGACCTGGCTGCGGGGCGAGCTTGATGTGCGCTGGTTCGACCCCCATCTGGATAAGGCTTCCCTGGCGGACGCGGTGTCGACCTTCGTCGCACGCTGACTCCACGCCTTCTCCCCTCCGGCCCGTGTACCATCAAGGATTCCGGTGGGCGGCGGGGGCCGTGGAACTGCCGGAAGACCATAAAAACAATAATCAGGAGTTGGCAATGTCCAAGGGGCAATCGCTGCAGGATCCGTTTCTCAATGCACTTCGGCGCGAGCGCGTGCCGGTTTCGGTGTATCTGGTCAATGGCATCAAGCTGCAGGGAACGATTGAATCGTTCGACCAGTTTGTGGTGCTGCTGCGTAATACGGTGAGCCAGATGGTGTACAAGCACGCCATTTCGACCGTGGTGCCGGCACGCAACGTGCGGGTCGGTCCGGGCGGCGGCTATGTACAGTCCAATGAAGGTGGCGCCGAAGGCGTCCAAGGTGAAGACGACGTTGAGTAATACGTTCGGTATTTCCGGAGAACTGCGTGTTTGACCGTTCCAAGCGAGGCGAACACGCACTCCTGATCCAGCCGCATTCCGGCCGGCTGGAAGAAGATGTGCTTGAAGAGTTCACCGATCTGGCCCGCTCTGCCGGGGCCAGCATCGCCGCGACGCTGACCGCGCGCATCGATCGGCCCAACCCGTCGATCCTGATCGGCACCGGCAAGCTGGACGAGGTGAAAGCCGCGGCCGATGCCACCGGGGCCGACCTGATCCTGGTCAACCATTCCCTGTCGCCGGTACAGGAGCGCAACCTGGAGCGGTTCCTCGAGCGCCGGGTGATCGACCGTACCGGTCTGATCCTGGACATTTTCGCCCAGCGTGCGCACAGCCACGAAGGCAAGCTGCAGGTCGAATTGGCGCAGCTGCGCCACATGGCCACGCGGCTGGTCCGCGGCTGGACCCATCTGGAGCGTCAGCGCGGTGGTGCCATCGGCCTGCGTGGGCCGGGTGAAACCCAGCTGGAAACCGATCGCCGGCTGCTCCAGAAGCGGGTCGAACAGCTGCAGAAGAAGCTTGAAAAAGTGGAAGTGCAGCGCACCCAGATGCGCCGTGCACGCGTGCGCAGCGAATTGCCGCGCGTGGCCCTGGTGGGCTACACCAACGCCGGCAAGTCGACGCTGTTCAATGCGCTGACCGGTGCCGAGGCGTATGCCGCCGACAAGTTGTTTGCCACCCTCGACCCGACTGTGCGCCGCATCATCGTGCCCGGTGGCAGCGTCGTGCTGGCCGACACCGTCGGGTTCGTGCGCGATCTGCCGCATGAGCTGGTGGCCGCGTTCCGCTCGACCCTGAGCGAAGCGCGCGAGGCCGATTTCCTGCTGCACATCGTCGATGCGGCCGATCCGCACCGCGAGGAGCGCATCGCCCAGGTCGACGAAGTACTGGCCGAGGTCGGCGCCGGTGACCTGCCGCAGCTGCTGGTCTTCAACAAGATCGACCGCATCGACGGTGCCGAAGTGCGTCACGACGCGCAGGACGGCATCCCCGATGAGGCGCGCCGCGAGCGCGTATGGATTTCCGCACGCGACGGGCTTGGCCTGCCGCTGCTGCAGTCCGTACTGGGCAAGCGGCTGGGCCTGCAGCATGTCACCGGCGAACTGCGCCTGCCGTCCAGCGCCGGCCGGCTGCGTTCGCGCCTGCACCAGCTGGAAGTGGTGCGCAGCGAACAGGCCGACGAAGACGGCTGGTTGCTGGATGTCGACCTGCCCATCGCCGAAGCCGAGAAACTGGCGGCGGGCGAGGGCGGCGAACCGATCCGCGCCCTGCTGCCGGAAAAACTGCCGGAGTGGTAATGCCGGCCCCGGGCCGGCACCGCGCCCGGTAAACCCGGGCGCTGCCCGGCTACACGCGCACCGGTAAATCCGGGCGCTGCCCGGCTATACGCGCACCGTAGCGCCGGGCTCTGCCCGGCTGTTCGCGCCCCCGTAGCGCCGGGCTCTGCCCGGCTTTACCCGCATCGGCCCGGCTCTACCCGCATCAGGCCGGCGCCACGCCGCACGCCCAGCACACGACACCGCCGTCGATATCGGCTAAAACAGGGGCATTCATCCCCCGGTTCCAGGATCCCCATGCACGTCCCCACCGATGCCGAACTCGGCGTCCTCGCCCGTGATGTCGGCCAACGCCTGCAGCAGGCGGCCCTGCAGCTGGTCACCGCCGAAAGCTGCAGCGGCGGCTGGATCGCCAAGGCGATGACCGACGTGGCCGGCTCGTCGGCCTTCTTCGATTGCGGCATGGTGGTCTACAGCTACGAGGCCAAGCAGCGCCTGCTTGGCGTGCGCGCGCACACGCTGGAACAGTTCGGCGCGGTCAGCCGCGAAACCGTGCTCGAAATGGTCTCCGGCGCGTTGATCAATTCCGGCGCGGGCATGGCCGTGGCCGTGACCGGCATCGCCGGTCCCGGCGGCGGCAGCCCGGACAAACCGGTGGGCAGCGTCTGGATCGGCTGGAAGCAACGCGGCGGCTACGCCCGGGCGCAGCTGTTCCAGTTCGATGGCGACCGTGATGCCATCCGCCGCCAGACCGTGCAGCAGGCCCTGACGGGAATTTTCGCCCCGGTGTGACATCCTGAGCGCGTGCGTCGACAGGAGCTGTACCGATGTGGGAAACACTGGGCACCGTGCGCGACCTGGGGCGATTGCAGGAAATCGCCTCGGTCCTGATCCGCTATGGCTTTGGCGATCTGGTCCGCCGGATCGGCCTGGCCGACGTGCTGGAGCGGGCCGGCCGGCTGCTGCACTGGAACGACACGCAGATGCTGCGCATGACCGCCCCGGTGCGGGTGCGTCGTGCGATGGAGGACCTGGGCCCCACCTTCGTCAAACTCGGGCAGGTGCTGGCCACCCGCGTGGACCTGTTCCCGCCGGACTGGATCGCCGAATTCTCCGAACTGCAGAACGCCGTGCCCGCGTTGCCGTATGCGCAGGTGCGCGAGCAGCTGGAAGCCGACCTGGGCGCGCCGGCCACCGAGGTGTTCGCGTGGCTGGATGAAACCCCGATGGCGGCCGCCTCGCTGGCCCAGGCCCATCGCGCGACCCTGCACGACGGCACCGCCGTGGTGTTGAAGATCCGCCGGCCCGGCATCCGCGAGGTGATCGAGGCCGACCTGCGCCTGCTGGCCCGGCTGGCCGAGATCGTCGAAGCACGCCTGCCCGACCTGCAGCGCTATCGCCCGGCCGAAGTGGTGCAGCAGTTCCAGGTATCGCTGCGGCGCGAGCTCGATTTCGCTGCCGAATGCCGCAATGCCGAGCGTATCGCCCGCAACTTCCAGGGGCGCCAGGACATCCTGATACCGAGCGTGCACTGGCAGTGGACCTGCGAGAGCCTCAACGTGCAGGACTTCGTCGACGGCATTCCCGGGCGTGACCTGGCCGGTGTCGATGCGGCCGGTCTGGACCGCGTGCAGCTGGCGCGTCGTGGCGCCCACATCGTGCTCAAGATGGTGCTGGAGGACGGGTGTTTCCACGCCGATCCGCACCCCGGCAACATCATCTACCTGCGTGACGGGCGGATCGGCGTGATCGATTTCGGCATGGTCGGCGCCATCTCCGAGCAGCGGCGCTTCCAGGTGGCGCAGCTGCTGCACGGGCTGGTCAGCCAGGAGCCCGAGGCGGTGTCGGACGTGCTGTTGGACTGGGCCGGTGGCGTGGACGTGGACGAATCGCGGCTGCAGCAGGACATCAGCACCTTCGTCGATCAGTACCGTGGCGTGCCGCTCAAGGACCTGCACATGGGCCTGATGCTGGGCACCATCACCACGCTGCTGCGCCAGTACTCGCTGACCCTGCCGGCCGACCTGGCGCTGATGATCAAGACGTTCCTGACCCTGGAAGGCATGGGTCGTCAGCTCGATCCGCAGTTCGACATGGCCAGCGCCGCGCGACCCTACCTGGAACGGGTAATGTGGCAGCGCTACGCTCCCGGCGCGGTGCTCAAACGCGGCAAGCGCAGCCTGGTCGGGGTGATGGACCTGCTCGGCGACCTGCCGCGCGACGTGCGCCGACTGCTGCAGATGGCGCGCCGCGGGCGCCTGCAGCTGAAAGTGGAAACCACCGCGCTGCAAGGCTTCGGCGACCAGGTCAACCGCGCCGCCAACCGGCTGGTGATGGGCATCGTGACCGCCGCACTGATCATCGGCTCGTCCATCGTCATGCACAGCGTAGGCGGCGTTTCCAGCCGCTGGCTGCTCGCGCTGGGCGTGGCCGGCTTCATCGGCGCGGGATTCTGCGGCGTGTGGATACTGTTTTCGATCTGGCGCAGCGGCAAGAACCCGTAGGGTTCTTGCCGCTGGGATCCGAAGGATCCCCGCAATCTGCCGCGAGCGCGGCACATTGCGCGTAGAGCCGACCGTTGGTCGGCCGCTCGACCTGGCCGCCGTCATGACCCTCCAGCTTCGTCGCTGCCCTTCGTTCTGCGGCCATGAACGAATCATTGGGGTCCACCGACCAACGTTCGATGGCTTCCCCCTCCCAGCGTGCAGCGCGTGGGGCGGGGAATGTGGGGTTTCCGAGCGATCAGATACCGCGCGCAGCCACCCATGGGGTGGCTCTACCGGACAGGGTAATCCGCGGTAGAGCCACCCCATGGGTGGCTGCTCCCCCTTCTCTTCTTCTGTGGGCACTTGCGTGCCCACATCGTTAGTAGTAATACTACTAACCATGGACCTGACCGATACCCAGCAGGCGATCCTGCAGTTGATCGCCGAGCGTATAGAGACCGACGGCGCACCGCCGTCGCAGACGGAAATCGCCCGCGCGTTCGGCTTCAAGGGCGTGCGCGCAGCCCAGTACCACCTGGAAGCGCTGGAGCAGGCGGGGGCGATCCGTCGCATTCCCGGGCAGGCCCGCGGCATCCGGCTGGTGCAGGCACCGCCGCTGCAGGACGGCCTGCCGGCCTCGTTGTCGGTGCCCGCATTGCCCGACCACGTATTGCGCCTGCCGGTGCTGGGCCGGGTGGCCGCCGGTCTGCCGATCGGCGCGGACATCGGGTCTGATGATTTCGTGGTGCTCGACCGGGTGTTCTTCTCGCCCGCGCCGGATTACCTGCTCAAGGTGCAGGGCGATTCGATGATCGACGAAGGCATCTTCGATGGCGACCTGATCGGCGTGCACCGCACCCGCGACGCCCGCTCGGGCCAGATCGTGGTGGCGCGCATCGATGACGAGATCACGGTCAAGCTGCTCAAGATGGGCAAGGACCGTATCCGGCTGTTGCCGCGCAATCCCGATTACAAGCCGATCGAAGTGCTGCCCGACCAGGACTTTGCCATCGAAGGCCTCTATTGCGGCCTGCTGCGGCCCAACCGCTGACCCCCTTCTACTACGTAATACCTGCACGGTCTTTTGTGGCGATTCTCTGGTTCCGCTGAGGTTGGTACGGATGTCCGATAATTTTTTTCCGAACGCCGGGCAGAATCTCAGCCTGTGCGATACGCCAGCCTTAAAGTGAACCCATGGCCAAGAAGACTTCCAAAGACAGCACCTCCACCGACATGACCTCTGCAAGGACCACTCCGATGGACGAAAACAAAAAGCGTGCCCTCACCGCCGCCCTGAGCCAGATCGAAAAGCAGTTCGGCAAGGGCGCCGTGATGCGCATGGGCGACCGCGTCGTCGAAGCGGTCGAGGTCATCCCCACCGGCTCGCTGATGCTGGATATCGCACTCGGCATTGGTGGCCTGCCCAAGGGGCGTGTCGTTGAAATCTACGGTCCGGAGTCCTCGGGCAAGACCACCCTGACCCTGCAGGCCATTGCCGAATGCCAGAAGAAGGGCGGCACCGCGGCCTTCATCGACGCCGAGCATGCACTGGACCCGATCTACGCCGCCAAGCTGGGCGTGAACGTCGACGACCTGCTGCTGTCGCAGCCCGATACCGGTGAGCAGGCGCTGGAAATCGCCGACATGCTGGTGCGGTCCAGCTCGGTGGACATCGTGGTGGTCGACTCGGTCGCCGCGCTGACCCCGAAGGCCGAAATCGAAGGCGAAATGGGCGACCAGCTGCCGGGCCTGCAGGCCCGTCTGATGAGCCAGGCGCTACGCAAGCTCACCGGCAACATCAAGCGCTCCAATACCCTGGTGGTGTTCATCAACCAGTTGCGCCACAAGATCGGCGTGATGATGCCGGGCCAGAGCCCGGAAGTGACCACCGGCGGCAACGCCCTGAAGTTCTACGCCTCGGTACGCCTGGACATCCGCCGCATCGGCGCGATCAAGAAGGGCGACGAGATCATCGGCAACCAGACCAAGATCAAGGTCGTCAAGAACAAGCTGGCGCCTCCGTTCAAGCAGGTCATCACCGAGATCCTGTACGGCGAAGGCATCAGCCGCGAAGGCGAACTGATCGACATGGGCGTGGAAGCCAAGCTGGTTGAGAAGGCGGGCGCCTGGTACAGCTACGGCGACGAGCGCATCGGCCAGGGCAAGGACAATGCCCGCGGTTACCTGCGCGACAACCCGCAGATCGCCCAGCGCCTGGAAGCCGAGCTGCGCGAGAAGTTCCAGCCGGAAGAGGCAGCCCGCGAAGGCGGCGACGACGTGGAAGACGACGTCGAGTGAGTTTCCTGCGGGGCAGGGCAGCGCCGTCAGTGACGCTCGCCCTGCACCGCGGTTTCCGTATTCCCCCGACGGGGGGAGCGCCAGGGACGGCGCATTTGATTGAGTAAAGGTGGCCATGCAGGATTCCGACAGCCCGGCACCCCGCCGTAAACGCCGTGTCAGTGAACAGACCCCGGTCCAACGGGCGCTGGGCCTGCTGGTGCGCCGCGAGCACTCGCGCAAGGAATTGACCCGCAAGCTGCAGGCCCGGGGCATCGAGACCGACGCTGCCGTGGCAGCGGTCGACACGCTCAGCGAGGCCGGCTGGCAGGACGACACCCGGTTCGCCGAGAACCTGGTCCGGATCCGGGCCAACACCGGGTACGGTCCCATCCATATCCGTGCCGAACTGGGCACCCACGGGCTGGACAGCGAGCAGATCGCCCTGGCCATGGACACCTTCGAGGGCGATTGGGCCGAAAATGCCCGGGATCTGGTCTGCCGCCGTTTCGGCGAGGCCGGCCCCCAGGAGCTGCCGCAACGCCGTAAAGCGGCCGATCTGCTGGCCCGGCGCGGGTTCGACGGCGATACCATTCGGCGCGCCACCCGCTACGACCCTGACGACTGAGCGGCCCGGGCCTGATACCCTTTATGGTTTCGGCGGTCCAGCAGCGACACCCGGCCATTGGGGCTGAGTGCCATGGACCGGCCGGCCCGCATAAAGCCAGCCCCCATGAACGCATCCGTCACATTCACTACCTCCCAGATCCGCAGCGATTTCCTTGAGTTCTTCAAGGGAAAGGGCCACACCATCGTGCCGTCGGCGCCCCTGGTGCCGGGCAATGATCCGACCCTGCTGTTCACCAACTCCGGCATGGTGCAGTTCAAGGACGTGTTCCTTGGCGCGGAAAAGCGCAGCTATGTGCGCGCCGCAGACGTCCAGCGCTGCCTGCGCGCCGGCGGCAAGCACAACGACCTGGACCAGGTCGGCTACACCGCGCGCCACCACACCTTCTTCGAAATGCTGGGCAACTGGTCCTTCGGCGATTACTTCAAGAAGGACGCCATTGCCTGGGCATGGGAGCTGCTGACCCAGGTCTGGAAGCTGCCGGCCGACCGCCTGCTGGTCACGGTCTACCAGACCGATGACGAGGCCTACGCGCTGTGGCGCGACATGATCGGCATCCCGGAAGCGCGCATCGTGCGCATCGGCGACAACAAGGGTGCGCCGTTCGCCTCGGACAACTTCTGGCAGATGGCTGAAACCGGCCCGTGCGGTCCGTGCACCGAGATCTTCTATGACCACGGCGACCACATCGCTGGCGGCCCCCCGGGCTCGCCGGACGAAGACGGCGACCGCTTCATCGAAATCTGGAATCTGGTGTTCATGCAGTTCGATCGCCAGCCCGACGGCACCCTGGTGCCGCTGCCGGCGCCCTGCGTGGACACCGGCATGGGGCTGGAGCGCCTGGCCGCGATCCTGCAGCACGTGCACACCAACTATGAAATCGACCTGTTCCAGGCGCTGATCCGCAAGGCCAGCGAACTGACCGGCATGGCCGCCCTGGAGAACAAGTCGCTGCGTGTCATCGCCGACCATATCCGGGCCTGCTCGTTCCTGATCGTCGATGGCGTGCTGCCGTCCAACGAAGGCCGTGGCTACGTGCTGCGCCGGATCATCCGTCGCGCGCTGCGCCATGGCTGGATGCTGGGCGTGCGCCAGCCGTTCTTCAGCAAGCTGGTGCCGACCCTGGTCGAGCAGATGGGCGTGGCCTATCCGGAACTGCCGGCCCAGGCCGACACCGTGGTGCGCGCGCTGCAGGCCGAGGAAGAGCGTTTCGCTGAAACCCTCGATTCGGGCATGAAGATCTTCGACGACGTCGCGGCCAGGGTCAGCGACGGCGTGATCCCGGGCGTGGATGCCTTCCGCCTGTACGACACCTACGGCTTCCCGGTCGACCTGACCGCCGACATCGCCCGCGAGCGTGACATGACCGTGGACATGGATGGCTTTAACGCCGCCATGGACAACCAGCGCGAAACCGCGCGCGCAGCAGGCAAGTTCGGCGGCGGCGTCACCCTGTCCGCCGATCTGGTGGCCACGCTCAAGCCGACCGTGTTCCTGGGCTACGACCGCCTGCAGGCCGACGGCCTGACGGTGCTGGCCGTGCTCAAGGATGGTCGCCCGGTGGACGCGGCGCAGGCCGGTGACGAGGTGATCGTGATCACCGACCAGACCCCGTTCTATGCCGAATCCGGCGGCCAGGTCGGCGACACCGGTGAACTCGCCGGTGCGGGTGGGCAGGTAAAGGTCAGCGACACCCAGAAGTTCGCCGGCCAGTTCCATGGTCACGTCGGAACGATCACCCAGGGCAGCCTCAAGGTGGGCGACTCGCTGCGTGGCCAGGTCGATGGCGAACGCCGCGGCGCCACCATCCTCAACCATTCCGCGACCCACCTCCTGCATGCCGCCCTGCGCGAAGTGCTGGGTACCCACGTGCAGCAGAAGGGCTCGCTGGTCGCGCCGGACCGCCTGCGCTTCGACTTCGCGCATTTCGCCCCGATCAGTGCCGAGGACCTGGCGGTCGTCGAGCGCAAGGTCAACGCGCAGGTGCGGGCCAACAACGCCGTCGAAGTGCACAACATGGCCATGCAGGAAGCGCTGGACTTCGGTGCGATGGCGCTGTTCGGCGAGAAGTACGGCGAGAACGTGCGCGTGCTGAAGATGGGCGATTACTCCACCGAACTGTGCGGCGGTACCCACGTGGGCCGCACCGGTGACATCGGCCTGTTCAAGATCACCTCCGAAGGCGGTGTGTCTTCGGGGGTGCGCCGCATTGAAGCGGTGACCGGGCAGGGCGCGCTGGATTACGTAGCCCAGGAAGAAGCCGTGCTTGGCGAAGCGGCGACGCTGCTGGGCGGCAATGCCGGCGACGTGGTGGACAAGATCCGCCAGCTCGGCGAGCGCCAGAAGAAGCTCGAACGCGAACTGGACGCATTGAAGGCCAAGCAGGCCGCGGGCGCCACCGCCGATCTCGGCGCGTCGGCGGTCGAGGTCAACGGCATCAAGATCCTGGCCGCGCGCCTGGAAGGCTTCGATGCCAAGGCGCTTCGTGACGCAATCGACCGCCTCAAGCAGCAGCTGGGCGACGCGGTGATCGTGCTGGCCGGCACCCAGGACGGCAAGGCGGCCCTGGTCGCCGGCGTGAACGGCAGTGCAATGGGCAAGGTCAAGGCCGGGGAACTGTTGTCCCATATCGCCAGTCAGACCGGGGGCAAGGGCGGCGGCCGCCCGGATCTCGCCCAGGGTGGTGGCGAGGACGGGCCCGCCCTTGCTTCTGCCCTCGCAGCCGTTGTCGACTGGGTCACTCCCCGTATCTGAACACCTGAAGCCTCCTGCTCCTTGAAGGGGCGGGAGGCCTGACGGTACTATGGCTAATCCTTTCCCTTTGTCGTGTGGCGTTCCTTGGCTGGGCGCCGAGCCGGTGGGGAAGATCCACCGGTTCCCTGGAGACTTGCAAAAATGTTGATCCTGACTCGCCGCGTAGGCGAAACCCTGATGATCGGTGATTCGGTCAGCGTGACCGTGCTCGGCGTCAAGGGCAACCAGGTGCGTATCGGTATCACTGCTCCGAAGGACGTGGCCGTGCACCGCGAAGAGATTTACCAGCGCATCCAGCGCGGCGATGAGCCGAATGCATCCGGAAGTGAAAATTCTTCGGATTAAGGCTTTACCTTCGGGCGCGGAAAACGTTATTATTCGCGCCCCCGCTGAGATGATTCAACGCAGCGGCGGAACCAGAACACTGGAGCGGTGCCCGAGTGGCTGAAGGGGCTCCCCTGCTAAGGGAGTATAGGGCTTAAAACTCTATCGAGGGTTCGAATCCCTCCCGCTCCGCCAGTTGTAGAAAAGCCCCTGAGTGCAAGCTCAGGGGCTTTTTTTTGTCCGCGAATCCGTCCCTGTGCATGGCCGCCATCGGTGCGGCGATCAGTCGTCCGGCTGATCGCCGATCTCGCCTGCATGCGATCGGGGAAGGCATCTGCTCGACCATTCGGTGGGCAAATGCTGCCGATCACGATTCTTCATTGGAGCCTGACCGCCGGTTCTACTACGGTTGTTGTTCCACTGCGTCCAGCGGGACGTGGTCCGCGCAAGGAACAGAACACATGTCGATGGGACCGAGGGCGCTGCGTTGCTGGCTGGTCATGAGCATGCTCATGGGCATGGCCGCGCCGATGAGTGCCGCCTCGCTGGAGGAGCGGCTGCATCGGGCGGCGGAGAAGGGGGATGCCGCGACGGTGCGTACGTTGCTGGCGCAGGGCGCCCGGGTGGATGCGCGCAACCCGGCCAAAGCGACGCCGTTGCTGGTGGCGACCCGGCACAACCACGTCGATGCCGCGCATGCCCTGATACAGGCCGGTGCCGATGTGAATGCCAAGGATGCCATCGAAGACAGCCCGTACCTGTATGCCGGTGCCCGGGGCCATCTGGAGATCCTGCGCGCCACGCTCGCCGCGGGCGCGGACCTGAAAAGCACCAATCGTTACGGGGGCACCGCGCTCATTCCGGCTGCGGAGCGCGGCCATGCAGAGGCCGTGGCGATGCTGATCGCCGCGGGCGTGGACGTGGATCACGTCAACAACCTGCAGTGGACGGCGCTGTTGGAGGCCATCCTCTTGAGTGATGGGGGCCCTCGGCATGTGCAGATCGTCCGCCAGCTCATCGCAGCCAGGGCCGACGTGAACCTGCCCGATGGCGAGGGCAGGACCCCGCTGCAGCATGCACGCCAGCGCGGCTACCGCCAGATCGAAGCGCTGCTTCTCGCCGCAGGCGCGCGTCCGGGCTGAGGCGCCCGCTGGGCAGGGCATGGGTTGCTCGCGGAGCGCCGTCGCTGGGTCCCCGTGCAAGATGAACGCACGCCATGCGCCGCTGACCCGTTTTTCACGGATGGGCCACTATGGTCTTCACCCGCCCTGCTGATTGCCCCCTGTGCTGCACGAACACGATACTGCCAAGTGGCGCATCTACGAGGCTCTCCTGCAGGCGACCCCTGACCTGTCGTATGTCTTCGATCTGAAGCACCGTTTCATCTATGCCAACAAGGCGTTGCTGGACATGTGGGGCATGCGCTGGGAGGAGGCCGCCGGCAAGACCTGCCTGGAGCTGGGCTATGCACCCTGGCATGCCGCCATGCATGACGACGAGATCGAACAGGTGATCGCCACCGGGCGACCGATACGTGGCGAGGTGCCGTTCGCGCACACCACCGAAGGCACCCGGGTCTACGACTACATCTTTACGCCGGTGTTCGGGCCGGACGGCCAGGTCGAAGCCATTGCCGGGAGTACCCGCGACATCACCGAGCGCACCCGCCACGCCGAGCACCTGCAGTCGCTGGTCAACGAACTGAATCATCGGGTCAAGAACACGCTGGCCACGGTGCAGTCGATCGCGCGGCAGACCTTCGCCAATGCCGATGGCATGGACGACGCCTGCGGCAAGATCGAAGAACGCCTGCTGGCGCTGGCTAGCGCGCACGATGTGCTTACCCGGGAAAACTGGCTCAGTGCCGACGTCGCCGAGCTGGCCCGTGGGCTCGCCGCACAGGGCCGGTTCGATGCACGGCAGTTCGACGTACAGGGCGAATCGTGCCGGATCGACCCGCGCCGTGCGATGGCGTTGGCCATGGCGCTGCACGAGTTATGTGCCAACGCGGCCCGGCACGGCGCGTTGTCCACGCCGCAGGGGTTGGTGCATATCGCCTGGCAGCGCAACGACAGTGGCGAAGGGGAGGTGCTGGAGCTGGTGTGGCGCGAGCGCGGCGGTCCGCAGGTGCAGCCGCCGGCCCAGCGCGGCTTTGGTTCGCGGCTGCTTGAGCGCGGACTCAAGCACGACATGGGAGGAGCGGTAAATCTGGCCTTCGAACCCGAGGGCGTCACGTTCCGTGTTTCCATCCCCCTGGCTGATGATGCACACGAGGTTTACCCATGAAGGCGCGAGTCCTGTTGGTCGAAGACGAATCGCTGGTGGCGATGATGGTCGAAGACTGCCTGATCGAACTCGGTTATGAAGTGGCGGCGGTGGCGGCCAACGTCGACGCTGCGCTTGCCGCACTGCAGGGCGGCGGCATCGATTGCGCCATGCTGGACGTGAACCTGGGCGGCACACCGTCGTTCCCGATTGCCGAAGCGCTGGAGGCGCGTGGCATTCCGTACATGTTCGTCACCGGCTATGACGGCACCGCGATTCCGCCGCACTTCCGCGCACGGCATGGGTTGCAGAAACCGTTCCGGATGCGCGAGCTGCAGCAGGCCCTGGCCGGGCTGCAGGATGCCCCGGCGGTGCCCGGTGATCTGATCGCATAACCCGGGGAGTCGTCGAGCCACCGGTGTGGCTTGGCACGGTCCGGTGGTGGCGGCGCGACGGCACGCCGCCAGGAAGTTACGCGGCGCGTGCCTGCGCCAGGGCCAGCCGGACCACGCCTTCGAATCGCTCCAGTTCGCCGCTGTCGGTGCTGGCGCGCTGATACTGTGCCGGGTCGTCGAGCACATCCAGGACCACGGCGGTACCGCTGCCGTCATCGGCCATGACGATCACACTCTCGTAAATGCAGCCGCTGGTCAGCGCGCGCCAGCACCGCAGGGTGCTGCCGTCCAACCACACCGCCCAGCGGTCGTCGCTTGCGCGGGGCCACAGGCCGTCGCGCAGCTGCGCCAGTTCTTCAGCGGAAAAGCCATGGCCGCACCGGATCGGCCAGCGGGTGCCGGTCAAGGGCGGAAGGCCGCCGCGCTGGGCGGGGGAGAAATCGATCATGTGCGTGCCTCGTCGGCCGTTGTGAGTGCATGCGCTGCGGAGACGCATGCCGGCACACAGTCTACCGGTGAGTTAGTAGTTTTGCTAATTTCCGCCCGGCCTTGGGGCGGGACCTATGCCAGGTGCATGAAACGCGGGATTGTCGGGACCGCGACAGCGACCGGTTGCGCGAGTAGAATCGCGCTGCACTGAAGGCGTTGCAGCCTTCGATCCCCTTTCCCTCCAGCCGCCGCCAGAGGACTTCTTTCCTTGCTGGAGGCGTTGCCGTGTCCGTTGCTTCGTTCCGTGTTGTTCCCACCCGCGTCGTTCGCATTGCGCCGTCGCCGTCGATGTCCCCGCTGAGCTTGGCGCTGGCCAGTGCACTCGGCCTTGCCGTGTTCGCCACGTCCGCACAGGCGGAGGATGCGCCTGCGCCGCCGAAGGACGACGCGGCGCAGACGCTGCAGACCGTGCAGGTCACCGCCAACCAGCTGGGCACCGTCACCGAAGGCAGTGATTCCTACACACCCGGCACGATCGCTACCGCGACCCGGCTGGTGCTGAGCCCGCGGCAGACGCCGCAGTCGATCAGCGTCATCACCCGGCAGGAGATGAACGACTTTGCGCTCAACGGCATCGACGATGTCATGAAGGTCACCCCGGGCATCAGCATCGTCACCTACGACAGCGAGCGCACCGAGTACTACGCGCGCGGCTTTGCGGTGCAGAACTTCCAGTACGACGGCATTCCGATGGCGCGCGACTCGGCGTACTCGGCCGGCAACACGCTCAGCGACATGGCCATCTATGACCGCGTGGAAGTGCTCAAGGGCGCCACGGGCCTGCTTACCGGCATGGGCGACCCGGGCGCGACCATCAACCTGGTGCGCAAGAAGCCGACCCGCGACCTGTCCGGCAGCGCCACGCTGGGCGTGGGTTCGTGGGACAGCTACCGCGCCGAGGTGGACGTCGGCGGGCCGCTGACCGAAAGCGGCCGCGTGCGTGGCCGCCTGGTCGGGGCCTACCAGGACAAGCATTCCAACGTTGACCATTACCAGCGCAGCAACCAGGTGTTCTACGGCATCCTGGAGGCCGACATCGACGACAGCACGCTGCTCACCGTCGGGGCCGACTACCAGGACAGCGACCCGCAGGGCTCCAGCTGGGGCGGCATCCCGCTGCTGGACAGTACCGGCGCCTTCAACGACATGCCGCGCTCGTTCAACAACGGCGCCCGCTGGAGCAGCTGGGGCCAGTACAGCCGCACGGCCTTCGCCACGCTGGAGCACACCTTCGGCAACGACTGGGTGGCCAAGCTGCAGCTCAACCACCAGGTCAATGGCTACGACGCCCCGCTCGGTGCAGCCGCCGGCGGCAATCCCGACCCGGTCACCGGCCAGGGCGTGAGCATGTGGGTCGGCAAGTACGTCGGCGAGACCACCAGCAACGCGGCCGATCTGTATGTCAGTGGCAAGTTCCAGTGGTTCGGGCGCGAGCACGAGCTGGTGGTCGGTGGCAGCGTGTCGCGCAAGCATTGGATCAACAACGGCTACTCGCCGCAGCCGGGCTACGTCACCGATGTGGCCGACTACTACAGCTGGGCCGGCAACGTGCCCGAGCCGGACTGGCAGTGGGGCTACGGCGACAACCAGGTGACCCGCGAGAGCGGTGCCTACGTGGTGAGCCGCTTCGACCTGGCCGATCCGCTCAAGCTGATCCTCGGCAGCCGCATCGCCAACTATAAATCGCCCGACACCGACGAAAGCGGCGTGATCGTGCCGTACGCAGGCGTGGTCTACGACCTCAACCGCAACTTCTCGGTCTTCGCCAGCTACAGCACCATCTTCAAGCCGCAGGGCAACCAGGACGAGCAGGGCAAGACGCTCGACCCGATGGAAGGGCGCAGCTACGAGGCGGGCCTGAAGGCGGAGTTCCTGGAGGGCCGCTTCAACGCCAGTGCGGCGGTGTTCCAGCTCGACCAGGACAACTACGCCGAACCCACCGGCGGCCGCACCCCCAGCGGTGGCATCGCCTACCGCGGGCTGATGGGCGTGCGCACCAAGGGCTACGAGCTGGAGATGTCCGGCCAGGTGGCGCCGGGCTGGCAGGTCCAGGGCGGCTACGCGCACAAGATCGCGCGGCAGCAGTCGGTCAAGGTCTCCACGCTGGAGCCGGAAGACCAGTTCAGCCTGCACACCAGCTACCGCCTGCAGGGCGGCGCGCTGCAGGGCTGGAGCGTGGGCGGCGGTGCGCGCTGGCAGGGCAGCACCTTCGGCACCATCACCAACCCGGCCAACGGTGCCAGCCTGGTGCATCGCACCGAGCCGTACTGGCTGCTGGACGCGATGGCGCGGTATGAGTTCAACGACCAGCTGTCGGCCACGCTCAACGTCAACAACCTGCTGGACAAGCATTACTACACGATCTTCAGTTGGTACAGCACCTACACCTGGGGCGAACCGCGCAACGTGCGGCTGACCCTCAACTACAAGTTCTGATGATGCGCGGCACCCCGGCCCACTGGTCGGGGTGCCGCAGGCGACCGCGCGCAGTGCGTGCGGCGAGGCCGTGGCACACTGCCCCGACAGCATCCAGGGAGCAGAAGCATGGTGCAGAGCGTGGCATTGATCGTGGCGCTGGCGGCGGCCGGTTCACCGGCACCGGGCGAGGTGCGTGCCTTTCAGGTATGCGAGGGGGTGATCCTGCGTACGGCATCGATCGCCGACGGCGCGCAGGTGCCACGGATTCCCGCACGGCGCTATCAGGCCGATGGCCATACGTTCGAATGGCGGCCCGGGGATGGGCTGAAGTTCGTCCGTCTCAGCGGTGAACTGCAGGAAGTCCGTGCCCGTTGCGATACCGCCGCGGATGGCACGGTGGCTGGCCTGGTGGTGGACGGGCGCACGTTGATCGCGCGACCGTTGAGCGACGAAGAGCGCATCGTGCAGCAGCGCATCGATGCGGCCCTGCGCACCATGCAGGCACAAGGCGAGGGGCCACACGACGCGGCTGCCACGACCCGTTAGGCCGCCGTTGCCGTCGCGTTGACGCCGTCCACGCATGGCGTGCACCGCGTGAATGCGAGGGTGGGCACTGGTCCGCCCTGCAGGAGTCGTCGTGAACGCACGTCGCCAGTTTCTTTCCGCTGCCGCTGTCGGCACTGCCGCATTGGCGGCATCCCCGTTGCTCGCCCAGGCTGCCGGTCCCGGTAGCGTACTGCCCACACGCGGGCAGGTAAGTGCGCGCCCACTGGCCAACAATGCGGCGGGGCAGGCGGGGCGCTATCGGCCGCACACCCGGCTGGGGCTGGGCGGGGTGGCGATCGGCAATGGCTTTGCGGCCACCACCGATGCCATCAGTGAGGCCACGCTGGCAGCGGCGTACGCGGCCGGCGTGCGCTGTTTCGATACCTCGCCGTGGTACGGGCTGGGCCTCAGTGAGCGCCGCTACGGCCATCACCTGCACAACCACCCGGCACACGAGTACACGCTGTCGACCAAGGTCGGCCGCCTGCTGACGGCCACGCGCGGCGCGCTGCAGAAAACGATGTGGCAGGAGCCGTCGCCGTTCCACTACCGCTACGATTATTCGGCCGATGGCACCCGGCGCTCGGTGGAGGACAGCCTCAACCGGCTTGGCGTGTCGCAGCTGGACGTGGTGTTCATCCACGACCTGTCCCCGGACAACGAGAAAGACCTCGGCATGCCGTGGGAGCAGCGCTTTGCCGAGGCGGCCAAGGGCGCGATGCCGGCGCTGACCCGCATGCGCGAAGAAGGGCTGATCAAGGCCTGGGGATTTGGCGTGAACCGCCCCGAGCCTGCGCTCCGGGCGATCGACGCGGCCGACCCGGACATCTTTCTGCTGGCGTGCCAGTACTCGCTGCTGGACCACGAACAGGCCCTGCACGAAACCTTCCCCCGGATCGCCGCGCACGGCGCGTCGGTGGTGGTGGGGTCGCCGTTGCTGGCCGGTTACCTGGCCGGGCGCGAGCGGTATCTGTACGACGGCACGGTGCCTGCCTGGGCGCCGGACAAGCGCGCTCGTGTCCAGGCCATCTGCGATCGCCACGGGGTGGATCTGCGCACCGCGGCGCTGCAGTTCGCCGATGCGCCGGCGGTGGTGTCGGCAGTAATTCCTGGAGCGCGCACCCCCGAACAGGTACTGGCCAATGTCGCGTCGATGTCGGTGGCCATCCCTGCCGCGTTCTGGGCCGAACTGAAGCAGCAGCAGTTGATCGCCGCGGACGCGCCGGTGCCTGCGGCCTGACGCGCAGCAGGCGGCCCCGATCGGTTCGGGGTCGCCTGTGTGCATTGCATCGCCTTACAGCGGCAGGTCGAACACCAGCGCTTCGGCATCGCTGGCGTTTTCCAGCGTCACCTGGGCCTCGTCGCTGATCTGCAGCGCGTCGCCGGTGTCCAGGGTGATGCCGTTGACCTGCACCTGGCCCCGCGCTACCTGCACATAGGCACCGCGACGCGGGGCCAGCGGCAGCTGCACGCGATCGTTGCCGTCCAGGATCGTGGCGTAGATGTTGGCGTCCTGGTGGATCAGCAGGGCACCGTCACGGCCATCGCGGGAGGCGATCAGGCGCAGCTGGCCGCGCTTGGCCTCGGGGGCGAAATGGGTTTCCTGGTAGCTCGGGGCGATGTTTTCCTGGTCGGGGAACAGCCAGATCTGCAGGAAGTGCACGGTCTCGTCGGCCGAATGGTTGAACTCGCTGTGGCTGACCCCGCTGCCGGCGCTCATGCGCTGCACGTCGCCGTAGCGCAACACCGAGCCGGTGCCCATCGAGTCCTTGTGCTCCAGTGCGCCGCCGAGCACGTAGGAAATGATTTCCATGTTGGCGTGGCTATGGGTGCCGAAGCCTTGGCCGCCCTGCACGCGGTCTTCGTTGATCACCCGCAGCGGGCCGAAGCTGGTGTAGCGCGGGTCGTAGTAGTTGGCGAAGGAGAAGGTGTGCATGGAGTTCAGCCAGCCATGGTCGGCCTTGCCACGGGTGGTGCTCTTGCGGATCTGCAGCATGGTGGATCTCCTCGGGCATTCGATGGTTTCGATGATGGGCGGGCAGGCGTTTGCGGCGTCCCTTTCCTGTTGGCGCCAGTATCCGCTTGCACCTGGGGTTTGAAAAACGGATAGTTTCGCAAGCCATCATCGAAAAATTCGAATGCTCAAGCTCAGCCTGGATGCCCTGCAGATCCTGGACGCCATCGACCGCCGCGGCTCCTTCGCCGCTGCCGGCAAGGCGCTGCACAAGGTGCCGTCGACCATTTCCTACACGGTGTCCAAGCTGGAACAGGACCTGGGCGTGCAGCTGTTCGACCGGGTGGGTCCGCGTGCGCAGCTGACCCAGGCCGGGCAGGCGCTGCTGGAAGAGGGGCGGCACCTGCTGCGGGCCGCGCGCGAGCTGGAGATGCGGGTGCGCCGGGTGGCCTCGGGCTGGGAGGCGGAGCTGACCGTCGCGGTGGATTCGATGTTCCAGCCGGCGCTGCTGGCCGAGGACGTGCGCGCCTTCAATGCGGTGGCCGAACAGACCCGCGTGCGGCTGATCAGCGAGTCGCTGTCGGGCACTTGGGAGGCGCTGCTGGACCGGCGTGCGGACCTGCTGGTGGGCGCGGCCGGCGAAGGGCCGAGCGGCGGCGGCTACGTGGTGGAGCCGATGGGCGTGGTGGAATTCGTGTTCGCGGTGTCACCTTCGCATCCGCTGGCCGCCGCGCCCGGGCCCTTGGGGCGCGAGCAGCTCGCTGCGCACTGTGCGATCGCGGTAGCCGATTCGGCGCGCCGGTTGCTGCCGCGTACGGTCGGCCTGCTGATGGGGCAGGAGACGGTGACGGTGCCCGATACGGTCAGCAAGTTCCGCCTGCAGTGCGCCGGGCTCGGTTTCGGTTTCCTGCCGGCGCCGTATGTGCAGCAGGCAGTGCAGCAGGGCCGGCTGGTGATCAAGCAGGTGGAGGAGCCCAAGCCCGACGAGACCTTCTGGCTGGCCTGGCGGCCGGGCGAGGAGGGCGCCGCGTTGCGCTGGTGGCGGGCGCGGATGCAGGGCCCGCAGGTGATGGCGGGCTGGTGGCCGACGATGCAGGGCTGGCTGGGGTGAGGGGCCGGGCATGACGGAACCAAACTGAATCGCCGCTGCGCTGTCATCGCACGGTCATGTGGATGCGATAGAGCGCCCGGCCGGCGGTCGGTAACCTGCGCGGCTCACTCTGGTTTCCCCTGTGTCCCCTATGAAGCGCCTGCTGCTGTTGTTGCTGGCCGGGGCCGGCCTGTGGCTGGCTGCCTGCTCCTCGCTCACCTCCACCGCTGCCTCGACCTCGCTCAGCGATCGGCTGGTCGCGCCGGGCGGCGTGTCCACGTTGCTCGACACCGCACGCATTGCCGCCGCCGTGGACGGCGTGCCCAACCGGCATGGTCGGGTCACCAGCCGTGCCGGCGTGCCGATCTTCTGGCGGGCGTTCGACCCGGGCCAGTACGGGCTGCATTACCAGTACCTGGCCCAGCCGCACGAGAACGGGGAGCCGCTGCAGACCGGCCTTGCGCTGGCGCTGCCCACGCCGTTCCGCGCGCAGCCGCCGCGCGGTACTGTGGTGCTGCTGCACGGCTGGATGATGAATGGCGATGCGATGTTGCCATGGTCGCTGCAACTGGCCCAGGCTGGCTACCGCGTGGTCACCATCGACCTGCGCAACCATGGCCAGTCCGGTGCGGGTCCGTCGGGCTATGGCACGTTCGAGTCGGACGATGTGATCGACGTGATCGATGCGCTGCAGGCACGCGGTGAAGTGGTGGGGCCGCTGTACCTGTTCGGGGTGTCCTACGGCGCGGCCACGGCGGTGTTTGCCGCCGACAAGCTGGGCGACCGGGTCAGTGGGGTGGTGGCGATGGAGTCCTTCGCCAATGCCGGCGATGCCATCCGCAGCATGATCCCGCACTTGATGGCGTTGCAGCCGACCGCCTGGAAGGCGCAGGCGATGGCGGCCTATGGGCGTTGGCGCTATGGCGGGCAGGATATCGACGCGGTGATTGCTGCGGCCAGTCAACGCCTGGACCTGGACCTGGACCGTGTCGATGTGGCGCGCGCGCTGGCCGATACGCGGGCCTGCGTGCTGCTGGTGCACGGGCAGAACGACCAGCACGTGCGGGTCGACCAAGGGCGCCGGCTGGCAGTGGCCAGCCCGCGCGTGCACTACATCGAAATGCGGGGCGAAGACCACATCACGTTGCCGTTGCGGCTGGACCTGCTGGGTGGCGTGGTGGACGATTGGCTCGCGCAGGAGGGCCAGGCCGGCGCGCGCTGCGCCGCGCCGCAGATGCCGCATGAAGCCGACCGGCTGGTGATGGCGCGGCTGCAGGCGCAAACGCCGCGCGGATGATCCCGCGATAGACGTCGCCGCCAATCCGGTAGCGCCGGCCGATCCCGCCGGTAGTGCCGGCCGCTGGCCGGCTCCAGGCAGATCTTCCACCATGCGGTAGTGCCGGCCGCTGGCCGGCTCCAGGCAGATCTCCCACCATGCGGTAGTGCCGGCCGCTGGCCGGCTCCAGGCAGATCTCCCACCATGCGGTAGTGCCGGCCGCTGGCCGGCTCCAGGCAGATCTTCCAACGTTCATGGCGAGCCGGCCAGCGGCCGGCACTACGCGTGATCGTTCGAGGGTCATGACGAGCCGGCCAGCGGCCGGCACTACGCGTGATCGTTCGAGGGTCATGGCGAGCCGGCCAGCGGCCGGCACTACGCGTGATCGTTCGAGGGTTATGACGAGCCGGTCGGCATGCGCACCCCGCTGCAGCACGCAAAAAAAAACAGCAGCCCATGGCTGCCGTTTTTCATCGATGCAATGGTGCGCCCGGAGAGATTCGAACTCCCGACCGCCTGGTTCGTAGCCAGGTACTCTATCCAACTGAGCTACGGGCGCATTTGCATTGTCTGGTTTTGCGTCCTGCCGCACGTGTTGCCACGTTCGACGGGAGGGCAGGCGAGCCTGCTGCGATGTAATGGTGCGCCCGGAGAGATTCGAACTCCCGACCGCCTGGTTCGTAGCCAGGTACTCTATCCAACTGAGCTACGGGCGCATTTACATCACGTTGTACTGCTGATGCCAACGGCGGAGTTGGCAACCTGTTGATGGTGCGCCCGGAGAGATTCGAACTCCCGACCGCCTGGTTCGTAGCCAGGTACTCTATCCAACTGAGCTACGGGCGCGTCAACAGGAGCGGAATTATGCGGATGTGGGCCGCATTCGTCAACGCCTTTGTGAAGAACTTCATTCAAATGAATGAAAAAGCAGCGCGGCCACGGCGGCGATTTCATCCACGCAAAGTGATCCGCACCGGTTCCCAGCGTCGCCGCATCCAGCACGTGCAGCGAGGCCTGTACCTGCGGGAGCTTGGCCAGCAGGCCCTGCATCGAAGGCACCGGCGCCAGCCAGTCCTGTGCCATCACCACGGCCGTGGCACGGCCGCGTACGTGGCGCAGGCCGGCCTCCAGGTCCTCGGTGATGCCGACGCCCGCGTAATGATTGTTCAGCCCGACCCGGGCCCAGTCGCGGATCAGGCCGCGCGCTTCGGTGCCACCGAAACCCAGCCGGCGTCCGTGCAGCACGCCCTGGCGCTGCGCCAGCCAGGGCAGGAACCGGTAGATCAGCGGCAGCGTCCAGCCGCGTGGCGCCGGGAAGGTGCGCCAGTACGGCGTACCGCTGGCAACCAGCCACAGCCGCTGGAATACCGTGGGATGCAGTCCGGCAAAGCAGCACGCCAGCTGCCCACCCAGGCTGTGGCCGCCGATGATCGCCGCCGCGCCGTTGTCACCGCCGAGCGCGGCCAGGCTGGCCGGCAGGTCGTGGTGGAGGATCTCGCGATAGCCCCAATCCTGCCCGCGCGACGGGCGCAGGCTGCTGCTGCCGTTGCCGCGCCACTCGTGCAGGTACACGGCAATGCCGCGCGCGGCCAGCGCATCG
Organism: Stenotrophomonas sp. 2619; assembly: GCF_040548725.1. NCBI lineage: Bacteria > Pseudomonadati > Pseudomonadota > Gammaproteobacteria > Lysobacterales > Lysobacteraceae > Stenotrophomonas > Stenotrophomonas sp. 2619. Next base: position 255,699 of record NZ_JBEPSF010000001.1, read on the forward strand.
GCCAGGGGCAGGTAATGACGCGCGGCCACCCCCAATGCCGGCAACCACAGCAGTCGCGCACGTGGCTGCGCTGGCACGCGGGCCAGCAGGTCGAAGCGGTGGCCGTCGGCGGCCACGACCGGCAACGTCAGTGCCTCGATCATGCCGGGCGCGCCGCGCCGAAGTGGTCGATCACCAGCACCTCGCTGCGCCCCGGGTAGTACCCGCCTTGCAGGCCGCGGGCGACGTAGTCGATGGCCGCTTCACAGGCGTTGGGCAACGACAGGCCCTGGCACAGCTGCGCGGTGATCGCCGAGGCCAGCGTGCAGCCGGTGCCGTGCGCGTCCACGGGCAGGCGCGCGTGAATGAACTCGTCGCGGGTGACGCCGTCGAAGTAGCGGTCAACCACGCGGGCGCCCTCGTGCAGGTGGCCGCCTTTCAGCAGCACCGCACCGGTGCCCAGGTCGAGCAGGGCCGCCGCGGCATCTTCGGCTTCGTCAGCGGTGGTGATGGGGCGGCCGAGCAGCAGCTCCGCTTCGGGGATGTTCGGAGTCAGCAGCGTGGCCAGCGGCAACAGGCGCGTGCGCATCGCGTGCAGCGCGCTGTCTTCCAGCAGCTTGGCACCGCTGGTGGCCACCATCACCGGGTCCAGCACCACGTGCGTGGGGCGGTACTTCTCCAGCGCATCGGCCACCCGCCCGATCACCTCGGCATTGGCCAGCATGCCCAGCTTCACGGCATGGATGTCGAAGTCGGCAAAGCAGGCGTCGATCTGTGCCTGCAGGAACGCCAGCGGCGGCACGTGGACCGCCGTGACGCCCCGGGTGTTCTGCGCGGTCAGCGCGGCGATCACCGACAGGCCATGCACGCGGTGGGCGGCAAACGCCTTGAGGTCGGCCTGGATGCCGGCGCCACCGCCGGAGTCGGAACCGGCGATGGTGAGGGCGGAAACGGGAGAAGAAGGAGTCATGCGGCGATTGTGCAATGTTTGCCGCAGGCGTGCTGCTCAGTGCGGGCGCCAGCGCCGCCATTGCTGGAACAGCATGTAACCCAGGCCGGTGCAGCCGGTCAGCAGGGCGGGGGCCAGCAGCGCGTCGTACCCCCAGCGCAGGAACAGCCAGGCGCCTACGATGCCGCCGGCGAGGAAGCCGCTGACGATCAGCCCGCTGAGGGTCAGGCGCCGGATCGGCAACGGCAGCCCGCGCAGCAGGTGGCCCAGTCCGATGCCGAGGTCGGTGAACATGCCGCTGAGGTGGGTGGTGCGCACCACCGCGCCGCTGAAGGTGGTGGCCATGGCGTTCTGCAAGCCGCAGGCCATCGCCGCGGCCAATGCGCCCCAGATCTGCTGCTGCTTGAACAGCGGAATGGCGGCCAGCAGCAACAGCGATTCCAGCGTAAGCACCGCGCCGTAGCGGCGGCCCAGCTGCAGGGTGCTGTCCTGCACGATCATGCCGCTGAGCATCGCGCCCAGGCAGAACGCGATCAGTAGGCCCCACAGGTGGCCCACCACGCGCCAGTCGCCCTGTGCCAGCGCCATGCCGAGCTGGCTGGTGGTGCCGGTCATATGGCTTACCGCCTGGTGTTCGAATCCCAGGAAGCCGACCACGTTGACCATGCCGGCCACGCAGGACAGCGCGATCGCACCGATCCATACCCAGGTCGGAAGCCGGATGCTCATCCGGCGTGCGGGCGGCTCATCGCGGCACGGTCAGCGCCATGCTCAACGGCCCTTCGGCGGGCCGTTGAACTGCACGTCGGAGAAGGTGCCGGTCGCCGGGTCGAACACCGCACCCCAGAACTGCGCGCCGCCGTCACACACCCGGATGGCGTCGCGGGAGGGGTCGATATCGGCGTCGTCCGGCAGATGGAAGGCGTTGAGGTAGATCACCTGCCTGCCGCCCATCTCGATGCCGACGTACTGCCGGTCGAAATCGGCGGCGTTGGGCACCTGGGCCTCCAGTTGGGGCAGCTGGGCTTCCAGCTGTTCCACCTGCTGGCGGCTGGGCGCCCAGTACCCGGTGACCGCCCCGGCCTCGCGGCCGGGGCTGGAACGTGAGCAGGTGTCGAGTACCTGGGCGGCAATCACCGGGCGGGTGACCACCCAGGACTGGCCGGTCTTGACCGCGGTGGGCACGCTGGCGCCCGGGCGGACGTTGGCGGGCGTGCAGGCCGCCGCCAGCGCAGCAAGCGCCAGCGGCAGGACGGCACGGGACAGGGGACGATTCACAACACCTCCGAGGCGTAGTCGGCCAGGCGCGAGCGCTCGCCACGACGCAGTGTGACGTGGGCGCTGTGCGGCCAGTTCTTGAAGCGGTCCACCGCGTAGGTCAGGCCCGAGGTGGTTTCGGTCAGGTACGGGGTGTCGATCTGTTCGACGTTGCCCAGGCAGACGATCTTGGTGCCGGGGCCGGCACGGGTGATCAGGGTCTTCATCTGCTTGGGGGTGAGGTTCTGCGCTTCGTCCAGGATCAGGTAACGCGACAGGAAGGTGCGCCCGCGCATGAAGTTCAGCGAGCGGATCTTGATCCGGCTGGCGATCAGGTCGTTGGTGGCCGCACGGCCCCACGCGCCGCCTTCCTGGGTGTGGGTGAGCACTTCCAGGTTGTCGGTGAGCGCGCCCATCCACGGGGTCATCTTTTCTTCCTCGGTGCCGGGCAGGAAGCCGATGTCCTCGCCAACGCTGACGGTGGCACGGGTCATGATGATTTCGCGGTAGCGCTGCTGGTCCATGGTCTGGGCCAGGCCGGCCGCCAGCGCCAGCAGGGTCTTGCCGGTACCGGCGGTGCCGAGCAGGGTGACGAAGTCGATCTCCGGGTCCATCAGTGCGTTGAGGGCGAAATTCTGCTCGCGGTTGCGCGCGCTGATGCCCCACACCGCGTGGCTGCCGTGGCGGAAATCGTTGACCAGCGACAGGGTGATCTTGTCGCCGTCCACCTTGGCCACGCGCAGTTCGACTTCATCGTCGCCCGGCAGGTAGGCGTACTGGTTGGGGTGCCAGCTCTCGTCTTCGCTGGCGATGATTTCGTAACTGGTGCGGCCCTTGTCGCTCCAGCTGCGCAGGTTGTCGGTGTGCTTCTTCCAGAAATCTTCCGGCAGTTCGGTGGCGCCGGTGTAGAGCAGGCTGAAATCGTCCAGCGCGCGGTCGTTTTCGTAGTCTTCGGACACGATGCCGGCGATGGCCGCCTTGATGCGCAGGTTGATGTCCTTGGAGACGAACACCACCGGGATCTCGGGAATCTGTTCCTTCAGCGCCAGGATCGCGCCGAGGATGGCGTTGTCCGGGATGACCGCGCCAAAGCTCTTGCCCGCATCGAAGTGACTGGTCTGGAACCGCAGCAGGCCCACGCTCTGCTTGCCGCGCAGCTGCAGCCCGTTGGGCCGTTGCAGCGGAATGCCGTCGGCCAGGTTGTCCAGGCCCGACGCCTGCACCAGCTCGTTGAGGAAACGGCTGACCTGGCGCGCGTTGCGGCTGGCCTCGGTGGTGCCCTTCTTGCCGTTGTCCAGCTCTTCGATCACCTGCATCGGCAGGTAGACATCATGCTCCTCGAACTTGAACAGCGCGGTCGGATCGTGCATGAGCACGTTGGTATCCAGAACGTAGATGCGCTTGCCTCGGGTCATCGTCATTTCCTGGTGGCAGAACAGGGACAAGCCATCACAGCCTGCAGGGCAGGGTGATGGCCATTGGGGTGTGCAGGTTGGTCACTGGGTTTTCGCGGCCTTCAGGGCTTCAAGGACGGTATCTGCGTGGCCGGCCACCTTGACCTTGCGCCACGCCTGCACGATACGACTGTCAGGCGAAATCAGGAAGGTGCTGCGCTCGATGCCGCGCACCTGCTTGCCGTACATGTTCTTGAGCTTGATCACGTCGAAGGCGGTGCACAGCGCTTCGTCGCCGTCGCTGATCAGCGGGAAGGCGAAGCCCTGCTTGGCGCAGAAGTTGTCGTGGGATTTGACCGAATCGCGGGAAACGCCGAACACGCACGCATCGAGGCGGGTGAATTCGGGCAGCAGCGCGTTGAAGTCGATGCCTTCGGTGGTGCAGCCCGGGGTGCTGTCCTTCGGGTAGAAATACAGCACCAGCCACTGGCCGGCGAGTGCGCCGAGGGAGGTGTGCTCGCCGCCGGACAACGCCAGCGGCAGTGCGAGGGTGGTGCTGTCCAGGGTGTCGCCGTCGTTCATGGGTTCCTTTCCGGATCCTGGGGTCGTGCCATTACAACTGCATGAAACGCCGCGCGCCCGTGACGAACGCGCGAACGATCAGAACTTCATCGGATCCATGATGGCATCCAGGTTCAGGTGGTCGCAGAACTCGAGGAAATCGTCGCGCAGCGCGGCGATGTGCATGTTGGCCGGCACCCCGATGGTGACCTGCGCCGAGAACATCTCCGCCCCGGTCTGCATCGCCCGGTAGCGGGTGCTCTGCAGGTTTTCGATGGTGATGCCCTGGCGGTCGAAGAAATCGGCCAGCTGGAACAGGATCCCCGGCTTGTCGGCGGCGATCACTTCCACGATGTACGGCAGCAGGTTGGACTGCGCCTGCTTGGCACCGGTGCGGTACCACACCAGCTTCAGGCCCTCTTCGCGCTCGAGCCGGGTCAGCATGGCTTCCAGCTTGGCCACCGCGTCCCACGAGCCGGTGGCCAGCGCGGTCACCGAGACGTCGCGGCCCACCGTGGCCAGGCGTGCATCAACCAGGTTGCAACCGCTGTCGGAGATACGCCGGGTGACAGGCAGCAGGGGGGACTCCGGATGCGTCGTGTAGGCGTTGATCAGGAGATGGTTTTCGGTCGGCGCAGGCCGCGGCGTGGTGTCGGTCAAGAGGGTTCCGGGTGATGCAAGGTGAGTCTGAACGGCCGGCGACGGCACGTTCGCCGGAGTCCAGCATACTTGCCCGTGCTTTCGACCCGCAAGTAACATGCAACGTACATCCGGCCGGCGTTTAGGCCCGCTGGGTTCCCCCTTTCTTCCGAGCAACGTTTCCTTGTCCCTTTCCGGTCTCATCACCGCGCTGGCCACGCCTTTCAAGGCCGATGGCGCATTGGATCCCGACGGTTGGCAGCGCCTGCTGCACCTGCAACTGGAGGGTGGCGTTCACGGGGTGGTGGTGGCCGGTTCGACCGGCGAGGCCGCTACCCTGTCCGACGACGAGTACGACCAGCTGCTGCGCAGCGCGGTCAAAACCGTGGCCGGGCGCATCCCGGTGCTGGCCGGGACCGGCCTGTCGGGCACGGCGAAAACCATCGAACAGACCCGCCGGGCCGCCGCCAGCGGCGCCACCCATGCGCTGGTGGTGACCCCGCCCTATGTGCGCCCCACCCAGGAAGGGCTCATCGCCCACTACCGCGCCGTCGCCGACCAGGGCGGGCTGCCGGTGATCCTGTACAACGTGCCCGGGCGCACCGGCTGCGACATGCTGCCCGAGACCGTGGCCGTGCTGGCCGCGCACCCGAACATCGTGGGCATCAAGGAAGCGGTGGGTGATGTGGGCCGCGTGCAGGCCCTGTTGGCGCTGCGTTCGGCCGATTTCGCCATTCTCAGTGGCGACGACGGCACCGCGGCGCGCTCGATCCTGTCCGGGGTCGATGGCTTGATCTCGGTGGGCTCCAATGCCCTGCCGGGGGCATACCGACGCATGTGCGACCTGGCCGCAGCCGGCGAGCGCGAGGCGACCGAGGCGTGGGATGCCCGCCTGGAACCGTTCCATGAATTCTGCGGCGTGGAGTCCAATCCGATCCCGGTGAAGGACCTGCTGCGCCGGATCGGCATCGGCCACGGGCTTCGCCTGCCGCTGCTGTCCCTGTCTGCGGCGCACCATGCCGCTGCCGAACACCTGGCCACCGACATCGGTGCGCTGGAAGCACTATCCAACCACTGACCACCCGTGGTCACCCAGGAGATTCCCATGCGTCAATCCGTTTCCGCCATCCGCGTGTTGTCCTTCGCGATCCTGGCCACCGCCACCCTCGTGGGTACCACCGGTTGCTTCAAGCGCGGGGCCAAGGGCGACTACGCGCTGGCGCCGGAAGTGCGTCCGCTGGAAGTGCCGCCGGACCTGAACGCCCCGGGCGCCAGCCCGGCCGCCCAGGTCCCGGTGCTGGCCTCGCAGGCGGCCAAGCCGGCGCCGGCCGCAGCGTCCACCCAGGCCCCGACCAATGCGGCAGGCTTCACCGTGCCGGGCAGCAAGGACGAGGTGTTCGGCAAGGTCGGCACCGCGCTGGAATCGGTGGCCGGCGTGAAGATCGCCAGCAAGGCACAGCTGCTGGGCTCCTATGACGTGGCCTACGAAGGCAGCGACTTCCTGGTGCGCGTGGTGGGCGTGGAAGCCGGCGCCTACGTGTCGGCCGTCGATCCGCGCGGCCTGCCGGCCACCGGCGCCGCCCCGACCAAGCTGCTGGGCGAGCTGAAGGCGAAGCTGGCTCAGTAAGGAAGACAAGCGGTAGGTCCGGTCGGGTCCGACGCTGAGTGCGTCGGGCCCGGGAGCAGCCGGCCAGCGGCCGGCACTACCCGTCATCTGTCAGAGATACGAAAAAGGGCGCCCATGGCGCCCTTTTTCGTTGCCACCGCGATAGCGGCTCAGCGTTCCAGCAGGGGCAGCTTGTCCGGCTTGCCGTCCCATTCGCCGGCGTCGGCGGGCGGGTCCTTGCGCACGGTCAGCACCGGCCAGGCCTTGGCCAGCTCGGCATTGAGGCCCACGAACACTTCCTGCCCGGCGGGCACGTCGTCTTCGGGGAAAATGGCGTTGACCGGGCATTCCGGTTCGCACAGGGTGCAGTCGATGCACTCGTCCGGGTCGATCACCAGGAAGTTCGGGCCTTCATGGAAGCAATCCACGGGGCACACTTCCACGCAATCGGTGTGTTTGCACTTGATGCAGTTTTCGGTGACAACGAAAGGCATGGGGAAATCCGGCGTTAAGCCGCGTAATTCTAGAACAGGTTGTGGCCGAATGCTGGCGTGGCGTACGCAGTCGGCCCGCCCTGATGCCCGGGCGGGCACGCGCAGCCCTTGTGCAGCAAGGCGTTGCGGGTTCTACGCAGCACCGCAGCCGGTCAGTCCAGGCGGACCCGGCTCTCCGGAAGGCCGGGATGCGCCTGGGGCGCGCTGAACAGGCTGCCGGCCTGCGGGCTGGCCGCCAACTGTTCGGGCGTGTGGTCCAGCCGCGAACTGATCACGTACAACGTGCGCAGATCGGGCCCACCGAAGGCGACACAGGTGGGGTTCTTCACCGGCACCGGCTGCACCTGCAGCAGTGCGCCGTCGGTGCCATAGCAGCTCACCTGGCCGGCGCGCCACTGCGCGTTCCAGACCCGCCCGTCGGCGTCCACCGCCGACCCGTCGGGCTCGGCGGCGCGATTGGCCAGCGTGGCGAACACGCGCACGTTGGTGGTGCGGGCGCGCTCGGGGTCGTAATCGCAGGCCATGATCCGGGGCGTCACCGAGTCGCACCAGTACAGCGTGCGGCCATCCAGGCTGAAGCTGACCGCGTTGGGAATCACAATGCCCGGTAGCGGCAGTTCGCGCAGGCCGTGGCGGCTGGAGTACTGATAGAAGCGGCCGTCGGCGGCGCGCGCCGGGTGTTCGTTCATGGTGCCGAACACGAAGTTGCCGTGCCGGTCAGCGCGCCCATCGTTGCTGCGTGTGTACGCTTGGTGGGGCTCCACGTCGGCCAGCCACTGCAGCGGCAGCGCAGTGTCGGTGGCGGCCGCCAGGTCGGCGCGGTGCAGGGATTTGGCCAATGCCACCAGCAGCGTGCCATCGTCGAACAGTCCGATGCAGCCGGGCCGGTCCGGCAATACCCAGTGGCGCGTGCTGCCGCTGCCCGGCCTGTGCTGCCATAGCCGCCGTTCGGCGATGTCGATCCAGAGCAGGCTCTGCCGCCGGTCGCACCAGAGCACTCCCTCGCCGTGGGTGCAGCGGCTGTCCACCGCCAGCGTGGCCGGCGCGCGTTCAAGGCTCATCGCGACACCTCCTGCGACATCGGCACCCTCGGCGTGGTGCGGTAGCGGAATGTGCCGGTCCGGCGAAGGTTCATGGGCATGGTGCAGGCGCTCCTTGACACTGCCGCGCCATGCCCGGGAGTGGGCAGGCGGCGAGGCGGGCATGGTCGCAGTGGAGGGCGCCGGTGATCAACCGGTTGCCGAGCCAGGCAACGCCCTGTCGCCCGGGCAGGCCGTGGCCGAACCGCCGCCCAGCAGGCGCGAAAGGTGTGAGAACCTGTCCATTCCTACCGGCTGTGGTGTTGGACAGCGCCCCTTCGACCCAGGTATTCCCATGACCCGTGCTTCGCTCAGCAGTACACATGCCGGCAGCGGCGAGAACACCGGCTTCATCATCCTGATCAGCTGCGTGGCCACCATCGGCGGCTTCCTGTTCGGCTTCGACAGCGGCGTGATCAACGGCACCGTCGATGGCCTCAAGGACACCTTCCAGTCCAGCTCGGCCGGGATCGGCTTCGAGGTGGCCTCGATGCTGCTCGGCTGCGCGATCGGCGCGTTCTTCGCCGGCCGCCTCGGTGACCGGCTTGGCCGCCGCGGCGTGCTGATCATCGCCGCGGTGATGTTCCTGTTTTCCGCCCTGGGGGCCGGGGCTGCGGACAGCTCCACGGTGTTCATCATCGCGCGGGTGATCGGCGGGTTCGCGGTCGGCGCGGCCAGTGTGATGTCGCCGGCCTACATCGCCGAAGTCGCCTCGGCCCGGTACCGCGGGCGGCTGGCCACGGTGCAGCAGATCGCGATCATCAGCGGGTTGTTCTGCGCCTTCCTGAGCAACTACCTGTTGGCCAAGGCGGCTGGAGCGTCCACCGAGTCTTTGTGGCTGGGCCAGGCTGCATGGCGCTGGATGTTCTGGATGCAGGCCATTCCCTCGCTGCTGTTCCTGGGCCTGCTGCTGGTGATCCCGGAAAGCCCGCGCTTCCTGGTGGTGAAGGGCCGCCGCGACCAGGCCCTGGCCGTGCTGACCCGTCTGTATGGTCCGGCCGAGGCCCAGGCCAAGATCGGCGAGATCGAGGGGTCCCTGGCCCAGGACCAGCACCGGCCCACCTTCGCCGACCTGGTCAGCAGGAGCACCGGCAAGCTGCGTCCGATTGTCTGGATCGGCATCGGCCTGGCGGTGTTCCAGCAACTGGTCGGCATCAACGTTGTCTTCTACTACGGCGCGGTGCTGTGGCAGGCGGTGGGCTTTTCGGAGAATGACGCGCTGCTGATCAACGTGCTGTCCGGGGCGCTCAGCATCGGGGCCTGCCTGGTCACCGTGATGCTGATCGACCGTATCGGCCGCAAGCCGCTGCTGTGGATCGGCTCGGTGGGCATGTCGCTCGCGCTGGCGCTGGTCACGTTCGCCTTCGCCAGCGGTTCGCTGGACGCCGGTGGCACGCTGCAGCTGTCCGACCGCATGGGCGTGCTGGCGCTGGTGGCGGCCAACGTCTACGTGATCTTCTTCAACATGTCCTGGGGCCCGGTGATGTGGGTGATGCTGGGCGAGATGTTCCCCAACCAGATCCGTGGCTCGGGGCTGGCGGTAGCCGGCGCGGCGCAGTGGACGGCCAACTTCGCCATCACCGTGTCCTTCCCGGTCCTGCTGGGCAGCATCGGCCTGGCCGGTGCATATGGCATCTATACGGTGGCCGCCGTGCTGTCGGTGTTCTTCGTGCTGCGCCTGGTCAAGGAGACAAAGGGCAAGGAACTGGAGCAGATGGAGGGCTGAAGGCGCGCCTGGCCGGGCCGAGCGGGTCGGGCGGTGCAGCGGGCCGCACGTGCTCCCCGCTGCGTGCCTGGCAGGGCAGGGACCGGCGGTCCTGGGCCTGGAACGCAAAAAACCCCGCCGTGGCGGGGTTTTTGGCTTCCGTGCAGCGCGACTGGTGCTCCCTAGGGGACTCGAACCCCTGTTTTAGCCTTGAGAGGGCCACGTCCTAACCATTAGACGAAGGGAGCAGGCTTTGTCGCGAACTGCGCAGCGCGCTAGTATATGGACCTAGATGCCATTGGGCAATCCCGAAAACTCAACCGGAAGCGCCAACATCAATTCTTCTGCTACATCACCGTTCAGCCTGCGCGTGATTCCGCGCGACCAGCACACCATCTCCCGCAAGGACATCAGCCCCAACGCGTTGCGCGTGTTGTACCGGCTGCGTGATTCCGGGTTCGCTGGCTACCTTGTAGGGGGCGCCGTGCGCGACCTGCTGGTCGGAGGCAACCCCAAGGACTTCGACGTGGCCACCGATGCCACCCCGGAACAGGTCAAGGCGCTGTTCCGCAACTGCCGCCTGATTGGCCGCCGCTTCCGGCTGGCACATGTGGTGTTCGGTCGCGAAATCATCGAAGTGGCCACCTTCCGCGCCAACATCGACGATGGCAGCGGCGACCGCGAGATGGAAAACGGCATGCTGGTCCGCGACAACGTCTACGGCAGCATCGAAGACGACGCGATCCGCCGTGACTTCACCTGCAATGCCCTCTATTACGCCATCGAGGACTTCTCGGTGCGCGACTACACCGGCGGCTTCGAAGACGTCCAGGCGCGCCTGATGAAACTCATCGGCGACCCGGAAAAGCGCTACCAGGAAGACCCGGTGCGGATGCTGCGCGCGGTGCGCCTGGCCGCCAAGCTCGGCTTCCAGATCGACGACGCCAGCGCCGAACCGCTGCCGCGGCTTGCCGGCCTGCTGGCCGAAGCCGCGCCGGCGCGCCTGTTCGAAGAAGTGCTCAAGCTGTTCCTGTCCGGGCACGGTGTGGCCAGCTTCGAAGGCCTGGAGCGCTACGGCCTGCTCGATGTGATGTTCCCCGAGAGTGCCGCCGCACTGCGCAGCAACCGCAGCGGTGCGTTGCGCCGCATGGTCATCGAAGGCCTGCACAACACCGACCTGCGCGTGGCCAACGATGAGCCGGTGTCGCCGTCGTTCCTGTTCGCGCTGCTGCTGTGGCCGGCGTTCTGCCGCGCCCTGGCCAGCCTGCAGAAGCAGGGCGTGGCGCTGGAAGAGGCACAGCGTCGCGCCGCCGACCGGGTCACCCTGCACCAGCTGACCACCATCGCGCTGCCGCGCCGCTTCTCGCTGCCGATGCAGGAGATCTGGCTGCTGCAGGGGCGTTTCAGCTCGCGCCAGCGCAAGCGCGTGATCCGCACCCTGACCCATCCGCGCTTCCGCGCCGCCTACGACTTCCTGGTGTTGCGCCAGGTGGCCTCCAGTGAGCACAGCGCCGATGTCGAGTTCTGGCGCGAAGCCCAGTTGCAGTCCGGCCCGGAGCTGGATTCGGCGCTGGATGCGGCGCATGTCGAGGGCGAAGTCGACGAAGACGGGGCACCGCGCAAGCGTCGGCGCCGGCGACGTCGGCCGGGCGGGGCCGCCACGGGCGAGTAAGACGTGACCGCTGCCTGCATTGGATTGGGCGCCAACCTGGGGGACGCCGCGCAGACCCTGCGCGATGCGTTCCAGGCCCTGGCAGGGTTGCCGCGCACCACGCTGCGCGCGCGCTCGCTGCTGTACAGCACGCCGGCCTGGGGCAATGAAGACCAGCCGGCGTTCGTCAACGCGGCCGCGCTGCTCGACACCGCGCTGGACGGTCCGGAACTGCTGGAGGCGCTGCTGGGCATCGAGCGTGATTTCGGCCGGGTCCGCGAGCCGGGCGTGCACTGGGGGCCGCGGACGCTGGACCTGGACCTGCTGCTGTTCGGCGAGGACATCATCGACCTGCCACAGCTCAAGGTCCCGCATCCCCACCTGCACGAGCGTGCGTTCGCGCTGCTGCCGCTGGCCGATATCGCCGCCGACGCGGTGATTCCCGGTCACGGCCGTGTGCGGGATGCTGTGATGCGGGTCGAGGCCTGCGGGATCGCGCCAATAGGGGGATAATGCGGGGCTTATCGCCACCGGTTATCAGCTCATGAGTACCCACGCAGACAGCAAGCCCTGGACCGTTCCCGCCTTGGCCGAGGCCAAGCGCAACGGCCAGAAGCTGGTGATGTTGACCGCCTATGACGCCGGGTTCGCACGTGCGTTCGACGCCAACGGCGTGGACCTGATCCTGATCGGCGACTCGCTCGGCATGGTGGTGCAGGGGCATGATTCGACCCTCCCGGTCACCACCGACGACATGGTCTACCACACCCGCGCCGTGGCTCGCGTGCTGCAGCGTGCGCTGCTGGTGGCGGACCTGCCGTTCGGTGCCGACGCCACCCCCGAGCGCGCGCTGGATGCCTCGCTGCGCCTGCTGCAGGCCGGCGCGGAGATGGTCAAGATCGAAGGCGCCGGGTTCAAGCTGGACATCATCCGCTACCTGGTGGAGCGCGAGATCCCGGTCTGCTCGCACCTGGGCCTGACCCCGCAGTCGGTGCTGCGCCTCGGCGGTTACCGCGTGCAGGGCCGGGGCGACGCTGCCCAGCAGCTGCGTGACGACGCCAAGGCCGCGGTCGACGCCGGTGCCACCCTGATCGTGCTGGAGTGCGTGCCCACCCCGGTCGCCACCCAGGTCACCGCCGATGTGTCCGTGCCCACCATCGGTATCGGCGCCGGCCCCGGCTGCGACGGCCAGGTGCTGGTGCTGCATGACTTCCTTGGCCTGGACAGCGGCCATCGCCGACCCAAGTTCGTCAAGGATTTCCTTGCCGACGGCGGGTCGGTTGCCGGTGCTGTCCGTGCCTACGCCGACGCCGTGCGCGACGGCTCCTTCCCCGACGCAGAACACGCCTACGCCTCATGATCGAAACCGTCACCGAACTGTCCCGCCTGCGCGCCGTCGTCAACGGCTGGAAGCGTGAGGGCCTGCGCGTCGCGCTGGTCCCCACCATGGGCAACCTGCATGCGGGCCACTATTCGCTGGTCACGCTGGCGCGGCAGTACGCCGACCGCGTGGTCTCCAGTGTCTTCGTCAATCCGACCCAGTTCGGCCCCAACGAAGACTTCACCCGCTACCCGCGCACCCCGGAAGCCGACACCTCCGGGTTGGAGCAGGCCGGCTGCGATGTGCTGTGGCTGCCCACGGTTGAATCGATGTACCCGTTCGGCATCGAACTGGCGGCCAGCGTCAACGTGCCCGGCATCAGTGGCCTGCTGGAAGGCGCCCACCGCCCCGGCCATTTCGATGGCGTCTGCACGGTGGTCTCGCGCCTGTTCAACCAGGTACAGCCGGACGTGGCCGCCTTCGGCAAGAAGGACTACCAGCAGCTGGCAGTGATCCGCCAGATGGTGGAAGACCTGGCCTTCCCGATCCAGATCGTGGGCGGGGACATCGTGCGTGAAAGCGATGGCCTGGCCATGAGCTCGCGCAACCAGTACCTCAACGCCGAGCAGCGCCCGGTCTCGACCACCATCCACCAGGTGCTGCTGGGCATGCGCGAGGGCTTCATTGCCGGCAAGACCCGCAGCCTGATCGAGGCCGAGGCCACCGCCGCCCTGCAGGCGGCCGGGTTCCAGGTGGACTATGCCGTGGTGCGCAAGCCGGACCTGTCCGAGCCGGCCGACGCCAACGACGGCACCCGTGTGGCCCTGATCGCCGCGCGCATCGGCAACACCCGGTTGATCGACAACCTGGAGTTCTGAGGCGGCACCCCTGGGGGTGAGGCGGGTAGAGCCACCCCACGGGTGGCTGCTGCAGGGCGCCCACCATTCTGCGGGTGTGCCGAGATGACCGTGTAGCCACCCATGGGGTGGCTCTACCCTGGGGCGTCCACCATCCTGCGGGTGTGCCGAGATGATCGTGTAGCCACCCATGGGGTGGCTCTACCCCCCCGGGGCGCCCACCGTCCCGGGGATGAAGCCCGCGATCCCGCGCGGCCACCCATGGGGTGGCTCTACCTCCGGGCCGGGGGTGGGCCATGACGATGCTGAACCGCTGGCAGCCTCCGGGGCGGGCGCGTGCGCCTTGCCCTGCCGCCGATCCGGCGGGTGCTAGAATTTCCCTTTCCTTTACCGTTGTCCCGTTGCCATGCATCTGTCCCTGCTCAAGACCAAGATCCACCGCGCCACCGTCACCCACTCCGAGCTGAACTACGAAGGTTCCATCGCCATCGATGACAACCTGCTGCAGGCCACCGGCATCCGTGAGTTCGAACAGGTGCACATCTGGGACGTCACCAACGGTGCGCGTTTCTCCACCTATGCCATCCGTGCCGAGGCCGGCAGTGGCGTGGTGTCGCTCAACGGCGGCGCGGCGCGCCACGTGCAGGTCGGCGACATCATCATCATCGCGGCGTTCGCCAGCATGAGCGAAGAAGAAGCTGACAGCTTCAAGCCGAAGTTGGTATATGTGGACGGCAAGAACCAGATCTCCCACACCAACGACAGCATCCCGACCCAGGCCGCATGACACAGCACAACGGATTCGACCCGCTCCACTCCCATGCCCAGCGCCTGCGTGGCGCAAGCATTCCCGCGTTGATCGCCGCCGAACCGGGCCGCGCACAATCGCTGGGGCTGCGGGTCGGTCCGTTGTACGTCAATTTCGCGCGGCAGAAGTACGACCGCGCGGCCTTGGACGCACTGCTGCAGCTGGCCGCCGAGCGCGATGTCGCCGGCGGCTTCCAGCGCCTGTTCCGCGGTGAAACGGTCAACCTGACCGAAGGTCGCGCGGCGCTGCATACCGCATTGCGTGGCGACCTCAGCGGCGCACCGGTGGCCGGCGAAGCCTTCGCCACCGCCGCCCAGGTCCGCGCGCAGATGGGCGAACTGATCGCCGCGCTGGAAAAGACCAACGTCACCGACATCGTCAGTGTCGGCATCGGTGGCTCGGACCTCGGTCCGCGCCTGGTGGCCGACGCGCTGCGTCCGGTCAGTGGCGCGCGCTTCCGCGTGCATTTCGTCTCCAACGTGGACGGCGCCGCCATGCAGCGCACGCTGGCTACGCTCGACCCGGCCACCACCGCCGGCGTGCTGATTTCCAAGACCTTCGGTACCCAGGAGACCCTGCTCAACGGGCAGATCCTGCATGACTGGCTGGGCGGCAGCGAGCGCCTGTATGCGGTCAGCGCCAACCCGGAGCGGGCGGCCAAGGCGTTCTCGATCGCCGCCGGCCGCGTGCTGCCGATGTGGGACTGGGTGGGCGGGCGCTATTCGCTGTGGTCGGCGGTCGGCTTCCCGATCGCGCTGGCGATCGGCTTCGAGCGTTTCGAGCAGCTGCTGGCCGGTGCCGCGCAGATGGACGAACACGCGCTCACCGCGCCGCTCGCACAGAATCTGCCGGTCCTGCATGCCCTGACCGACATCTGGAACCGCAACCTGCTGGGCCATGCCACCCATGCGGTGATGACCTACGACCAGCGCCTGGCGCTGCTGCCGGCCTACCTGCAGCAGCTGGTGATGGAAAGCCTGGGCAAGCGCGTGCAGCTCGATGGCAGCCCGGTGGCCAGCGACACCGTGCCGGTGTGGTGGGGCGGGGCGGGCACCGATGTGCAGCACAGCTTCTTCCAGGCGCTGCACCAGGGCACCAGCGTGATCCCGGCCGATTTCATCGGCTGCGTGCGCAACGATGACCCCTACGTGGTCAACCACCAGGCGCTGATGGCCAACCTGCTGGCGCAGACCGAAGCGCTGGCCAACGGCCAGGGCAGCGACGACCCGCACCGTGCGTATCCCGGTGGCCGCCCGAGCACGCTGATCCTGCTCGACGCGCTCACCCCGCAGGCGCTTGGCGCGCTGATCGCCATGTACGAACACGCCGTGTACGTGCAGTCGATCATCTGGAACATCAACGCCTTCGACCAGTTCGGCGTGGAGCTGGGCAAGCAGCTGGCCAGCCAGTTGCTGCCGGCGCTGCAGGGTGAAGCGCATGCGATCACCGATGCGGTGACGCTGGAGCTGCTGGGGCGGTTGACGGCCTGACCGTCGCGTAGAGCCGACCGTCGGTCGGCTGAAGGGCGGTAGAGCCGACCGTCGGTCGGCTGAAGGGCGGTAGAGCCGACCGTCGGTCGGCTAATGGGCAGGTAGAACCGACCGTTGGTCGGCTGTCGCGCGCGGCGCGCGGGGTTGATTATCTCGATGACGAGCAGCCGACCAGCGGTCGGCTCTACCGGTTCTTGCGCCCGGCGTTACCGGCTGGGGTCGCGTTCCGGGCTCGGGCGTTTGGCCAGCTTGCGCTGCAGCGAGCGGCGGTGCATGCCGAGCAGGCGCGCGGCGGCGGATACGTTGCCGCCGGTTTCGTGCATGGCCTGCTGGATGTGTTCCCACTGCAGCCGGCTGATCGGGGTCATCGCGTCCGGCGGCTCCAGGTCGCCATCGTCGGCCGGGCCATCGTCTTCTTCGCCCAGCGCGCGCAGGATCATCGGCACGGTGGCCGGCTTGGGCAGGTAGTCGTCGGCCCCCAGCTTGATCGCCTCCACCGCGGTGGCGATGCTGGCGTAGCCGGTGACCAGCAGGATCCGCATGTCTTCGCGCAGGGCCCGCAGCGGCTGGATCAGCGACAGGCCGGATTCGGCGCCCAGCTTCAGGTCGATCAGCGCATACGCCGGCGGGTTCTGCCGGGCCAGCAACAGCGCCGAGGCGATGTCGCTGGCGGTCACCGTTTCCAGGCCCTTGCGGCCCAGGCTGCGCTGCAGGGTGCGCAGGTACAGCTCGTCGTCGTCGACCAGCAGGCCATGGCTGGCAGCGGGCAGGGCGGGAATGTTCATGCGGAAGTCTCCGAAGACGTCAAAGGCAGGCGGAAGCCGACGCGGGTGCCGGCACCATTGGCCGGGCGCATCCACAGTTCGCCGTCCAGGCGTTCAATGGTGGCGTGCGACAGGGCCAGGCCCACGCCCATGCCCTGCGCCTTACCGCTGTTGAACAGGGTGCCGGGCAGGACCGCCTGGCGGGCATCGAAGCCGTGGCCGTAGTCGCGCACTTCGCCGATCAGGGTGTCCCCTTCGATGCGCAGCGTCAGGTCCACCTGCGGGCGCTCGGCTTTCTCGCCGGCGTCGGCGGCGTTGTTGAGCAGCACCATCAGCAGGTGGCCGATGCCCGGGTCCAGCGGCAGTTTCAACGGTGCGTCGTCGTTGCGCTTGAGGGTGATGGTCGGGCGCACCAGCCGCCACTGTTCCAGCACCTGCGGCAGCGTCACCACGTCGCGCCCGGGGGCATCGCCGGCGGCCGGGCGGGCCAGCGCCAACACCCGCTCGCGGCACTGCACCAGCAGTTCGCGCAGGGTGTCCACGTCGTCGCGCACTTCGCTGCTGTTGGTCTGGTCGGCAATGTCGTCGGCCAGCAGGGTCATGGTGGCCAGCGGGGTGTTGAGCTCATGGGCTACCGACGCGGCGTGGGTGGCCAGGGCCACGATGCCTTCATTGCGCACGAAGCGTTCGCGCAGCAGGGCCAGCTCATGCTCGCGGTGGCGCAGGGCGATCGCCAGGCGGGTGGCGAACACCAGCACTACCGTGGCCGACAACAGGAAGTTGCAGACCACGCCCCATTGGTGCATCTGCATGGCGGTGAAGTAGCCGGCCGGCAGGGGCAGCCCGAAGATGCCACTGACCGCGTAGCCGATCAGGCAGGTCGCGGCCACCGCCAGGGTCCAGCGCAGGGGCAGGGCGAGCGCGGCCAGGGCGATCAGGATCAGGAACAGGGAGCCGAACGGATTGCCGATGCCGCCGCTCCAGCCCACCATCCAGGTGAGCACGCAGACGTCCACCAGGATGTGGCCGAAGGCGGTCACCGGCGCGGTGTCGGCGTCGTTCACCCGCAGCTGCGCGTACAGGTTGAACAGGGTCAGCGCGGCCACGCCGGCCCACAGCGGCAGCTGCGGCAGTTCCAGCCCCAGCACCGAGGTGGCCACCAGGATCGTGGCGGCCTGGCCGGCCACGGCCAGCCAGCGCAGGCTGCACAGGGTTCGGAGGAAGGGGGCGTCGGTGCCGGTCATTGCGCACATCCTATGCGCTCGGGGGCTGGCCTGCCTGCGACAATCGGCCGCATCGGTTGAATGAGCACCGACCAACGGCCGGCACCCACCCCGCGCGCGTGAACACGCGTGGCGCGCTAAAATGGGGAATGCATGACGCCGTGACCCAACCGACCCAACCGTCCGACACCACCGTGTGGGCCCGCCGCCAGACCCAGGCCGTCCGCATCGGCGGCGTGGTCGTGGGCGGGGGCAGCCCCGTGGTGGTGCAGTCGATGACCAATACCGACACCGCCGACATCGCCGCCAGCGTCAAGCAGGTGGCCGAACTGTGGCGGGCCGGGTCGGAGATGGTGCGCCTGACGGTCAACAACCCGGAGTCGGCCGCGGCCATTCCGCGGATCGTGGAAAAGCTGCAGATGATGGGCATCGATGTGCCCCTGATCGGCGACTTCCACTACAACGGCCACCAGCTGCTGACCCAGGAGCCGGCCTGTGCCGAAGCCCTGGCCAAGTACCGGATCAACCCCGGCAACGTGGGGTTCGGCAAGAAGAAGGACACCCAGTTCGCGCAGCTGATCGAGTTCGCGATCCGCTACGGCAAGCCGGTCCGCATCGGCGCCAACTGGGGCTCGCTGGACCAGTCGCTGGCGGCCCGCCTGATGGATGAGAACAGCCAGCGCGCCCAGCCTTGGGACGCCGGCCGGGTGCTGCGCGAGGCGCTGATCCGTTCGGCGCTGGATTCGGCGCATACCGCGGTCGAACTGGGCCTGCCGCGCGATCGCATCGTGCTGTCGGCCAAGGTCAGCGGCGTGCAGGAACTGATCGCGGTCTACCGCGACCTGGCGCAGCGCTCGGATTTCGCGTTGCACCTGGGCCTGACCGAGGCCGGTATCGGCAGCAAGGGCATCGTGGCCTCGTCGGCGGCGCTGGCCGTGCTGCTGCAGGAAGGCATCGGCGACACCATCCGCATTTCGCTTACCCCCGAGCCAGGCCAGTCGCGCACCGCCGAGGTGATCGTGGCCCAGGAACTGCTGCAGACCACCGGGCAGCGTGCCTTCACCCCGCTGGTCACCGCCTGCCCGGGCTGCGGCCGCACCACCTCCGAGTTCTTCCAGGAGCTGGCCAAGGTGGTGCAGAACCATGTGCGCGAGAAGATGCCGGTCTGGAAGGTCAGCCACCCGGGTGCCGAGAACATGACGCTGGCGGTGATGGGCTGCATCGTGAACGGCCCGGGCGAGTCGCGCCACGCCAACATCGGCATTTCGTTGCCCGGTACGGGTGAAACCCCGGCTGCGCCGGTGTTCGTCGATGGCGAGAAGGCCGTGACCCTGCGCGGCGACAACATCGCCCAGGATTTCGTGGCGCTCATCGACGAGTACGTCGAGCGAAAGTATGTCCGCAGCGTCGGATAAGCCCGACGTTCTGGCCGGCCAGGAGCCGGTCGCCGGGTTCCGCCATTGGATGGCGCACAACGCGTGGCGGTTCGTCCTGCTCTTCGCCGGCGTGCTGCTGCCGCTGGCCGGCTTCGTGGCATTGGCCGATGAAGTGCACGAATTTGAATCGTTCCACTTCGACGCGCCGCTGCTGTGGAAGATGCATGGCCTGCATTCGCCGGGGCTGGACCAGTTCTTCACGCTGCTCTCCAAGCTCGGCTACGAGTGGTTCCTGATCCCGGCCGATGTACTGATCGTGCTGGCGCTGCTGTGGCGCAAACGGTGGCGCGAGGCGAGTTTCGTGGCCATCAGCTTCGTCGGTTCGGCGTTGTTGAACCTGGGCAGCAAGCAGTTCTTCCAGCGCGACCGGCCCAGCTTGTGGGAATCGATCGCCCCGGAAAGCACGTTCAGCTTCCCCAGCGGCCACGCGATGGGCTCGATGACCCTGGCGGTCACGGTGGCCCTGCTGGCCTGGAACACCCGCTGGCGCTGGCCGGTGCTGGTGCTGGCCCCCGGGTTCAGCGTGCTGGTCAGCGTATCCCGGGTGTACCTGGGGGTGCACTATCCCTCCGACATCCTGGCCGGTTGGTGTGCCGCCCTGGTTTGGGTGGTAGGGTGCTTCCTTGTCATGTTCCGGCGCCGGCATCCCTGGCGCCACCGACCCCGCGCCGGGGTATCGGCAGCACAGGCCGATCGCGACGGGGTATAGGCGTACAGTAATAGGCGTAGTAAACCGATATGGCCTGGGGTGAAAGGCTTAGGGGGAGGGGCAATCCGGCGTGGTTGTGATGCGGGCACCAGAATGCGCCGACAGGAAGGTTTCTTCCTTGTTATCGCAACATCCCGCCGCTAGGCTTGCCCCCGTTCGCAGCGTTTGAAGAGGTACGTGGATGACGATTCGAGTGTATCTGGTGGACGATCATGCGCTGGTGCGAACCGGCATGAAGATGATCCTGTCCAACGAGACCGATATCGAGGTAGTCGGTGAAGCGGACTCCGGCGAAGACGCGTTGCCTGACATCCGTCAGCTGCGACCGGACGTGGTGCTGTGCGATCTGCACCTGCCGGGCGTCAGCGGCATGGAAGTCACCGAGCGGGTGGTGCGTGGCGACCACGGCACCCGCGTGGTGATCGTCTCGGTGCTCGAAGACGGCCCGATGCCCAAGCGCCTGCTCGAAGCGGGTGCCTCCGGCTACATCGGCAAGGGCTGCGATGCACAGGAACTGCTGCGTGCCGTGCGCGACGCCGCGCTGGGCCGGCGCTACCTGGGCAGCAGCATCGCGCAGAACCTGGCGCTGTCCAACGTGGAAGGCACCCAGTCGCCGTTCGACGCCCTGTCCCCGCGCGAACTGGAAGTGGCCCTGCTGCTCACCCAGGGCCTGCGCCAGGAAGACATCGCCAAGCGCTTGAGCCTGAGCGCCAAAACCGTCAACACGCACAAGGCGCGCCTGTTCGAGAAGATGGGCATCCACGACAACATCGCGCTGGCCCGCATGGCCAGCCAGTACGGTCTGGTGGATCCGGCACGGCCGATGTAACGCGTTGTCGGTGAGATCTTTACCGGTGGCTGAACCGTGACAAGTCTGACGGTGTGCGTCCGGAAGCGCCACACTTGCGTTGAATTGATGCACTCGGTAAGTCTGAAGCAGTCAACAAGGAATTTGGTTGTTCTGAGGATAAGAGCGATGTCGATCAGGGAAGTGTCGTCAGGCAGGCTGGCAAGGTCACGGAGAACTTACATCTGGGTGTGACGCCGTGAGAATTTGGCAGACGGACTTCAGTAATTTTGGCGGCAGGTCTCTCAATGTCGCGCATTTCGGAGCCGACACATCGGGTGGCGCGGGTATCGTGAACCTAGATGCAGATGTTTATACGAGGATTCTTCGGATCGAAGAAGAGTCGGTCGGCTATTTTCTTCACAGGTTCGGCATGGATATGTCGCACCTGGCTGACACGTGGCATCAATCATTGGAAGAGGCGATGGAGCAGGCCGAAGAAGAGTTCGGCGTTCCGCCAGCAGCGTGGTCGCTGCTGATTGAGGGATGACCAGTTCCGTCGGAGCTATGGACCTTCATTCACGAAGATCGCTCCGAAGTGACTCGGGGCCCACTAGTCAGGACTTTTGCTGTTTGACCTTCATGGGCCCCGCGCGCCGGACGTAAAGGTGGTCGCCGTTTTTGCAAAAAAAAGCCCGGGCAAGCCGGGCCTTTTTCGGTGCGCCATCCTACCGGTAGAGCCACGCCACGCGTGGCGGGCTCCGCCGACACTGCCTCAGTGCGCGCGCACCCGCGCCACGATCTTCGCCGCCTGCGCGGCACTGTCGCGCACCTTGTCCCACTGACCGTGTTCGATCCAGCTGCCCGGCACCATCCACGAGCCGCCGATGCAGACCACGTTCTTCTGCTCCAGGTACTCGGCCGCCGTATCCTCGGTGATGCCACCGGTGGGGCACAGCTTCAGATCCGGAATCGGACCGGCCAGACCCTTGATCATCGCCAGCCCGCCGACTGCCGAGGCCGGGAACAGCTTGCACACCCGGAAG
Source organism: Stenotrophomonas sp. 2619 (assembly GCF_040548725.1). Taxonomy (NCBI): domain Bacteria; kingdom Pseudomonadati; phylum Pseudomonadota; class Gammaproteobacteria; order Lysobacterales; family Lysobacteraceae; genus Stenotrophomonas; species Stenotrophomonas sp. 2619. The sequence continues at coordinate 277,454 of NZ_JBEPSF010000001.1, forward strand.
CCGCGCGCGTAGAGCGCCAGCATCTCGGTCGGCGAGGCCGCACCCGGCACCACCGGCAGTGCCGCCTGCGCCAATGCATCGGCCATGTGCGCCGGCGTACCCGGCGTCACCAGGAAATCCGCGCCCGCATCGATCGACTGCTGCATCTGCTCCACGGTCAGCACCGTGCCGGCACCCACCACCACATCGGGCAGCTCACGCTTGAGCATCGCCAGCGCCTCCATTGCCACCGGCGTACGCAGCGTCAACTCGATCGCCGGCAACCCACCTTCCAGCAACGCCGCACTGACCGCGCGGGCCTGGTCGAGCGTATGCACGGTCACCACCGGCAGGATGCCGGCAGCATGCAGCAGCTCGGCTGCGCGCTTCTGGTGTTGTTCGATGCTCATCGTTGCTCTTCCTTATCTGATGTCGGGCGACGCCCGCAAGGCGCCGCGATATGTCGGGAGGGAGCGGTTGGCCCCCTTCGGGACCGTCCAAAACAGGATGTTTTGGCCGAGCCCCCATGGATGGGTTTACGGCGTGTCGCGAAGGGGGCCAGCCGCTCCCTCCGCGCCGTGTACCCGCCGCTGCGGTTGCTGTCCGCTTCAGGCGTCCTTGGCTTCATGCGGCGCTTCGGCCGCCGCCGCATCACGCCCCAGGTCGTACTCCGCGTCGTAATTCCAGATATCGCCATCGGCCGTTGCCGGCCCGCACGAAATCGAAATCGCGCCCTGGTCGGCCGGACCGACCACGCGCCGGTTCAGCGCGAACAGATTGCGCCCCATGTCGTGCGCCGCCGGTGCCGTGTTCGGTGCCGGCGCGCGCGCCGCGAACTCCGCCGCGTCCACCAGCAGCTCCAGCGTGCCCGCCTCGCCATCCAGACGGATCATGTCGCCCTCGCGCACACGCGCCAGCGGACCGCCGCGCGACGCTTCCGGCGTCATGTGGATCGCCGCCGGGAACTTGCCCGACGCGCCCGACAGACGACCATCGGTCACCAGCGCCACCCGGCGTCCCTGGTTCTGCAGCAGCCCCAACAACGGCGCCAGCGAATGCAGCTCCGGCATCCCGTTCGCGCGCGGCCCCTGGAAACGCACCACCGCCACGAAATCGTGCGGCAGCACACCTGCGGCATGCAGCTTGTTCAACACCTGCGGCGCATCCACCACCACCGCCGGCGCCTCGATCGTACGGAACTGCGGCTTCACCGCCGACAGCTTGATCAACGAACGGCCCAGGTTGCCGCGCAGCAACCGCAGCCCACCCTGTGCCTCGAACGGAGCGGCCACACCGCGCACCACGTCCGGGTCCGCGCTCTCGCGCAGCCCGTCGAAATAGGCCAGCGCGCCATCGCGCAGCGCCGGCTCCTGCCCGTACTGCGCCATCCCGCCCTCGGCCACCGTCTGCAGGTCGGCGTGCATCAGCCCGGCCTCCATCAGCTCGCGGAACACGAACGCCGTACCGCCGGCGGCCGCGAAGCGGTTCACGTCGGCCTCGCCGTTCGGATACACCCGCGCCAGCAGCGGAATCAGCTGCGACAGCTCGTCCATGTCGTCCCAGGTCAGCACGATGCCGGCCGCCCGCGCCACCGCAATCCAGTGGATCGTATGGTTGGTCGACCCACCCGTGGCCATCAACGTCACCACCGCATTGACGATCGCACGCTCGTCGATCAGCCGGCCCAGCGGACGGAAATCGTCCCCCAGCGCGCAGATCTCCAGCGCACGCTCGCCGGCGCGGCGGGTCAGTGCATCGCGCAGCGGCGTATCGGGATTGACGAACGACGCGCCCGGCAACTGCACGCCCATTGCTTCCAGCAGCGTCTGGTTGGAGTTGGCCGTGCCGTAGAACGTGCAGGTGCCTGCACCGTGGTACGACGCCGCTTCGGCTTCCAGCAGCTCTTCGCGGCTGGCCAGACCGGCCGCGTAGCGCTCGCGCACTTCGGCCTTCTGCTTGTTCGGAATGCCCGGCGTCATCGGCCCGGCCGGCAGGAAGATCGCCGGCAGGTGGCCGAACGCCAGCGCGCCGATCAGCAGGCCCGGCACGATCTTGTCGCACACCCCGAGGTACACGGTGGCGTCGAACATGTCATGGCTCAGGCCGATCGCCGTGGACTGCGCGATCACATCGCGCGAGAACAGCGACAGCTCCATGCCGCCGCGGCCCTGGGTGACGCCGTCGCACATCGCCGGCACGCCGCCGGCCACCTGCGCGGTGGCGCCCATCTCGCGCGCAACGGCGCGCAGGATCTCCGGGTACGACTCGAACGGCTGGTGCGCCGACAGCATGTCGTTGTAGGCGGTGATGATGCCCAGGTTCGGGGTGACCCCGCCGCGCAGGCGCGACTTGTCGGTCGGGCCGCACGCGGCGAACCCGTGGGCCAGGTTGCCGCAGCTCAGGCGCGAACGGAACGGTCCGTCGCGCAGCGCGGCATCGATCCCGGCCAGGTAGGCCGCGCGCGAGGCGACGCTGCGCTGGACGATGCGCTGGGTGATGGCATGAAGTTGGGGATGCAGGCTCATTGGCTACCGGCTATGAGAGGGCGGACGAACAACACCGGGGACAGGTCAGTCACACCAGTGGACGCGCAGTTTCGCGCCGTCGAGATCGATCGCGTTGAGGATGGGATACAGCTGCGGGTTGTTGCTTTCCAGTGCCTGTTTGAGCACTTCCAGCTTCTGCTTGCCACGCAGCAGCAGCAGGCGCTGGCCGCTCTGCCTGAGCCCGTGCGGGGTCAGCGTGATGCGCAGCGGCCACTGGTTCGCGCCCGGGCAACCGGTGGCGTCCAGGGCGGCGTAGGGCAGGGTGCTTTCCAGCGCCCGGGCCAGGTCCTTGGAACCGGGGAACAGCGACGCAGTGTGGCCGTCGTTGCCCATGCCCAGCACGCTCAGGCACGGCGCCTGGCTGTGCTGGGCCTGCAGGTTGGCGGTATACACGCATTCCGGCAGCGGCTTGCCGACCCGCACCAGCGGATCGAAATGCGCACCGTCGGCGCGGCCGAGGAAACTCTCGCGCACCAGCCACGCGTTGCTGTCGCGGTCCTGCGGCGACAGCCAGCGCTCATCGACCAGGCTGACTTCCACCCGGTCCCAGTGCACGTCCAGTTCGGCCAGCGCCTGGTACACCGGCGCCGGCGTGGTGCCGCCGGACAGCAGCATGCGCGCGCGGCCGAAGGTGGCGATGTCGTTGTTCAACGCCTGCGCCATTTCGGCGGCGATGGCTTCGATCCAGGCATCGGCGTCGCCGTGGCGGATCAGGGTGAAGCGATCGGACGTATCCAGGCTGTTCATGCGTTGTTTCCTTGCAGGTCGCGTTCAACATCGGCGGCGTAGGCAGCCGAGCCCAGCAGGCCGGCATGCGGGTGCATCACCGCCAGCGAGGGCACGCGCGCCATGATCGAAGAGAAGCGCCCCTTGTGCTCGAAGCGCTGGCGGAACCCGGAGTGCTGCAGCGAATCGAGCATCTTCGGGGTCAGCCCGCCGGTCAGGAACACGCCGTCCCAGGCGCCCTGCATCAGCACCAGGTCGCCGGCGATGGCGCCGAACACCGCGCAGAACACATCCACCGCGCGCATGGCCTGCGGGTCGCCGTGCAGCGCACGGGCGGTCACGTCCACCGGCTGCGGCTGGCCCGGATCGATGTCGGCCATCTCGCAGACCGCGCGATGGATGTTGACCAGGCCCGGGCCACAGATCAGGCGCTCGTTGGAGACGCGGCCGAACTGCTCGGAAAGGATTTCCAGGATGCGGATTTCCTCCGGCGTCCCCGGCGGGAAGCTGACATGGCCGCCTTCGGTTTCCAGCGGATAGCAGCGGCCGTGGCGCAGGATCAGACCACCGACGCCCAGCCCGGTACCCGGGCCGATCACCGCGTAGTTGCGCGGCTGGCCGGGCTTGCCCGGCACCCATGCCGCACCGCCAACCTGGACCACGTCCTGCGGCTGCAGCAGCGAAATGGCCATTGCCTGGGCAGCGAAGTCGTTGATCAGGTGCAGTTCGTCGAAGCCGAGCATGTGCGCGGTGCGGCTGCGCGAGATCACCCACGGGTGGTTGGTGATGCGCGCTTCATCGCCGTCCACGCGGCCTGCCACGGCGAACACGCCGCGCTTGGCCGAGGCGCCGACCTGTTCCAGGTAGTGCCGCGCCGCGTCGCCGAGCGAGGGGAAATCGGCGACCGCGAATTCGCGGATGCTGTCCTGCTGCAGCGGGGCCTCGAGACTGGTGTCGGCGAGGGCGAAGCGGGCGTTGGTGCCACCGATGTCGGCAACCAGGACCGGTTGGTTCTGCAGCGTCATGCGTCGCCGTCCTTGCGGCCGGCGTCGGCATCCACTTCGGCAGGCAGGAAGCCGGCCGCTTCGGCCGGACCCCATTCGCCGGCCGGGTAGGGCTGCAGCGGCAGGCTCGCGGCCTTCCAGGCATCGCTGACGCTGTCGATCCAGGCCCAGGCGGCGCGGACTTCGTCGTCACGCACGAACAGCGCGTGGTTGCCGTTGAACGCATCCAGGAACAGGCGTTCGTAGGCGATGCGACGGTGCAGGCCGGTCGGCACGGACAGTTCCAGTTCCAGCGGATGCAGTTCCAGCGCGCCCCATTCGGGGCCGGCCAGCGAACTCATCAGGCCCAGCTCGATGTTTTCCTGCGGCTGCAGCTGGAAGACGATGCGGTTGGGCGTGGCATTGCGGCGATGCGGCCGCTCGAACAGCCAGTGGGTGACCGGCTTGAGCGTGACCACCACGCGGGTGGTGCGCTCGGCCAGGCGCTTGCCGGTGACCAGGTGGAACGGCACCCCGGACCAGCGCCAGTTGTCGATGTGCGCGGTGACCCCGGCGAAGGTTTCCACGTCGCTGCCTTCCGGCGGCTGGTAGGCCTGGGCCGGCTGGCCGTTGATGGTGCCGGCGGTGTAGCGGCCGCGCACGCTGTCGCGGGCGGCGTGCTTGGCGTCCAGCGGGCGCAGGGCGCGCAGCACCTTGACCTTCTCGTCGCGGATGCGGTCGGCTTCCAGCGAGGCCGGCGGCTCCATCGCCACCAGGCACAGCAGCTGCAGGATGTGGCTCTGGACCATGTCGCGCAGCGCGCCGGAGCGGGCGTAGTAGGCGTCACGGCCGTCCACGCCTTCGCTCTCGGCCACCAGGATGTGCACCGACTCGATGTAGTTGCGGTTCCACACTGCTTCCAGCAGCGTGTTGCCGAAGCGCAGCGCGATCAGGTTCTGTACCGCGGCCTTGCCCAGGTAGTGATCCAGGCGGAACACGCGGTCTTCGTCGATCCACTGGCCGATGGTGGAGATGATCTCCTCGGCGCTGGCGCTGTCGCTGCCGATCGGCTTCTCCAGCATCAGGCGGTGCGGTGCGGCCAGGGCGCCGCCCTTGGCCAGGCCTTCGCAGGTGGAGATGTACAGGCCCGGCGGGATGGCCAGGTAGCTCACGCAGTGGCGGTTGACCAGGTCACTGACCGACTCGGCCACCGAGTCCGGGTTGCGCAGGTCCACCGAGCGGTAGTCGATGCGCGACAGCAGCGACTGGATGTCGTCCTGGCTGGCCATCGGCATGGCCTGCTGCAGGCGCGGGCGCAGGATGTCGCGGAAACCCTCGGTGTCGTGCGGGCTCAAGGCCAGCGCCCGGATCTTGAAATCCTCCGGCAGCAGGCCGTCGCCGAGCAGGCGCAGCAACGAAGGGAACAGGTAGCGCTGGGCAAGGTCGCCGGTGGCGCCGAACAGGAAGAGGGTGTCGTGCATCGCTCGAGTTTCAGATCCGGGTGACATCGTTGTCAATCGCTTCTCGTCTATGTTCTCGGGGGTCCAGCTGGGCATGGTGTCCAGTGCTGCAGATGCAACATGAACAGGCACCGGGCCAGCGCATCATGGGGCATGCACGGGGCGAATCGGGAGACTGTGCAGCTCCCGATGCGTCGCGGTCATGACCGACCAACGGATACTGCCACGTGAAAACGTTTACATGGCAGAATGAGCAGACTGTATTCGATTGCAGTGGTCGCCGTCATGCGGCACCACGCCATCGACCTGCCATCGGGAGGGCCGAAGGCAGTTCCGCATCAACAGCCCGGCAGCGGGCGGACTGGAATGGGTGATATGGCAAAAGTGCAGTTGCAGGGCGTTCGCAAGGTCTACGACAACGGCCAGGTGGCCGTCCAGGGCGCGACCTTCGAAGTGGCCGATGGCGAATTGATGGTGCTGGTGGGGCCGTCGGGGTGTGGCAAGTCGACCTTGCTGCGCATGGTGGCCGGCCTGGAAGAAATCAGTGGCGGCACGCTGACGATCGGCGACCGGGTGGTCAACGACGTGGCGCCGAAAGACCGCGACATCGCCATGGTGTTCCAGAGCTATGCGCTGTACCCGCACATGACCGTGGCCGAGAACCTGGCCTTCGGCCTGAAGCTGCGCGGCCACGACAAGGCCACGATCAGCAAGCGGGTGACCGAGGCGGCCGAGACGCTGGGCCTGACCGACATGCTCGACAAGCTGCCCAAGGCGATGTCCGGCGGCCAGCGTCAGCGCGTGGCACTGGGCCGTGCGCTGGTGCGCGAGCCGGCGGTGTTCCTGCTCGACGAGCCGCTGTCCAACCTGGACGCCAAGCTGCGCCACAGCGTGCGGACGGAAATCGCGCAGCTGCACCGCAAGCTGGGCACCACCATGATCTACGTCACCCACGACCAGGTCGAGGCGATGACCCTGGGCCAGCGCATCGTGGTCCTCAAGGACGGGGTGATCCAGCAGATCGACACGCCCATGGCGCTGTACGACCGCCCGGCCAACCTGTTCGTGGCCGGCTTCCTGGGCAGCCCGGCGATGAACGTGCTGCGCGGCACCCTGCAGCGCAACGACAGTGGCGTGGTGGTGCAGGACGCACAGCTGACCGCGCCGCTGGGCCAGGCCGCGATCGATTCGACCTGGATTGGCCGTACCGTGGCCGTGGGCGTGCGCCCGGAGCACCTGCAGCCGGCCGCCGCCGACGATGCCACCGCGTTCGTGGCGACCATCGATGGCATCGAGCCGGTAGGCAACGAAATCTTCGTCAACATGACCGGCGGCGGCCAGCCGCTGGTGATGCGCGTGGCGCCGCAGGCGTTGCCGGCGGTGGGCGAGACCATCCGCGTGGCGATCCACCCGCAGGGCCTGCATTTCTTCGACGCAGAGAGCGGCGAGCGGTTGAACGCGGCCTGAGGTGGCGGGCGGGTGTCCGGGAGTGCCGGCCAGCGGCCGGCACTCCCGGTGCCGCGTGATCCGATGCCTACCGGGCCAGACCATCCAGCAGCGGCAGGTGCACGGCTTCAACGCCGTCCACCGACAACGGATCGCTGGCGATCTCCAACGGCAGCACCGCCAGCGCCAGGTCACCGGCCACGCTGGCCACGGTGCCGATCGCCGCGCCGTTCTGCTGCACCTGTGCACCGCTGGGCGTGCCATCGCCCACCCGCAGCAACTGCAAGGCACGCTTGGCCTTGCCCAGGAAATGCGTGCGCGCCACGATTTCCTGGCCGGGATAGCAGCCCTTCTTGACGCTGTAGCCGTTCAACCGGTCCAGCCCGAGCTGCTGCGGCGTCCATTGTTCGCGCTGGTCGGCGGCCAGGCGCGGCACGCCGAAGCGCAGGTCCGACTGGCGCCAGGCCAGCACGAAGCCGGCATCGTCGCTGGCCGGGTGATCGTCCAGCGGCGCGATCCGCAGCGTCCGCGGCAGGGCGTCGCTGCCCACATCCAGCTCCAGCGTCTCACCATGCACCGCGATTGCGGCACCTGATGCGGCTTCTGGCGCGGTGAAGCTGCCGGCCACGATCCGGTCTTCGCGCACCGCGATCGTGACCTTCCGGCGGAACACAAAACGCTGCAATTGCGACGCAATCGCATCGGCGTCGCCGTCGGCGAGCACCAGCACGATCCGTTCTTCGTCCACCCGGATCAGCTGGAACACAGCAATGGTGCGGCCTTTGGCGCTCAGCCAGGCGCTCCACTGCCAATGCCGGACGGGCAGGGCGGTAACGTCGCTGGAAAATTGGGCGTGGGCGAACGTGGCCGCATCGGGACCATCCAGACTGAGCAGCTGGTGACCGGAGAGGCGCGGAAAACCGTTGAAATCCATGGGCAGGTTGTCAGGCACGTGAACGGGGTCTAAAATTTGTGCGTTGCGAGACCACCCATGATAGGCCAAACAACCCCCACTCCAGATTCCGACTCCGAAGCCCCGCAGGTCGATGAGAAGCAGCCGCTTCCGCAGACCCCTGTGGTGCCCGTGGAGATTGGTGGCCGCGGCGGACTCGATCCGGTGCGGTATGGAGACTGGGAGAAAAACGGACGCTGCATCGATTTTTGATCAGCATTGAGCCAACGCGGCATTGCGCCGCCCAGCCGAGACAACGAGCCCAGCGAATGGCCGCCAGAGAACGTCCCCTTTCCCCGCACCTTCAGGTGTATCGCTGGCAGATTCAGATGGCCACCTCGATCCTGCATCGAGCCTCCGGCATCTTTCTGTCTGTTGGAGCCCTGATCATCGCCGGCGGCCTGCTCGCCCTGATGATGGGTCCTGAATCCTGGAACTGCTTCACCGGCCACGCCGGTAGCTGGTACGGCAAGTTGTTCCTGTTTGCATGGACGTGGGCCTTCGCCTACCACCTGTGCAACGGCATCCGCCACATCGTGCAGGACTTCGCCATCGGCTTCTCCATTCCTGCCTTCGTGCGCAGCAGCTGGATCTCGGTCTTCGCCAGCCTGGTGATCACCGCCCTGGTCTGGGCCTACGTCTTCGCCGGAGCCGCCGCATGAACAAGTACCGTACCCCGCTGAAGAACGTGCGCGGCCTTGGCGCGGCCAAGACCGGTACCGAACACTTCGTGATGCAGCGCCTGACCGCCACCGCGCTGGTCGGCCTGACCGTGTGGTTCCTGGTCTTCGTGCTGAGCCTGATCGGCGCCGATTACGTGACCGCCACCGACGCGGTGTCCAAGCCGTGGAACGCGGTGCTGCTGGTCGGCTTCCTGGTCGCGATGTTCTGGCACGCCCAGCTCGGCCTGCAGGTCGTGCTGGAAGACTACATCCACAACTCGCTGCTGGCCCTGGCGCTGCAGACCACGGTGAAGTTCATCGCCGTGCTCGGCGCGATCGTCAGTGTTTTTGCGGTCGCCCGCATTGCGCTCGGCGTTGCCTGAGTCCAGGCACCAAGACAGGAATCCAGATTAGATGTCCGCTTACAAGATTACGGAACACAAGTACGACATGGTCGTGGTCGGCGCCGGTGGCGCTGGCCTGCGCGCTACGTTCGGTCTTGCCGCCAAGGGCCTGCAGACCGTCTGCCTGACCAAGGTCTTCCCGACCCGTTCGCACACCGTGGCCGCGCAGGGCGGTATTTCCGCCGCGCTGGGCAACATGGGCGAAGACGACTGGCGCTACCACTTCTTCGACACCATCAAGGGCTCGGATTGGCTGGGTGACCAGGACGCCATCGAGTACATGTGCCGCGAAGCGATTCCGGCCATCATCGAGCTGGAACACTACGGCGTGCCGTTCAGCCGTACCGAAGAGGGCAAGATCTACCAGCGCCCGTTCGGTGGCATGACCACCAAGTACGGCGAAGGCCCGTCCGCGCAGCGCACCTGCGCCGCGGCCGACCGTACCGGCCACGCCATGCTGCACACGCTGTACCAGCAGTCGCTGGCGCACAACGCGCGCTTCATGATCGAGTACTTCGCGCTCGACCTGATCTTCGATGATGAAGGCGTCTGCCGCGGCGTGCTCGCGCTGGACATGGCCGACGGCTCGCTGCACCTGTTCCGCGCCCACGGCGTGGTGCTGGCCACCGGCGGTTACGGCCGCGCCTACTTCAGCGCCACCTCGGCCCACACCTGCACCGGCGACGGCGGCGGTCTGGTCATGCGTGCCGGCCTGCCGATGCAGGACATGGAGTTCGTGCAGTTCCACCCGACCGGTATCTACGGCGCGGGCTGCCTGATCACCGAAGGCGTGCGTGGCGAAGGCGGCATCCTGCGCAACAGCAACGGCGAGCGCTTCATGGAGCGCTACGCACCGCACTACAAGGACCTGGCCTCGCGCGACGTGGTGTCGCGTTCGATGACCATCGAAATCCGCGAAGGCCGCGGCGTCGGCGAGCACAAGGATCACATCCTGCTCGACCTGACCCACCTCGGCCCGGGCGTCATCGACGACAAGCTGCCGGGCATCGCCGAAAGCGCCCGCATCTTCGCCGGCGTGGACGTGCACAAGCAGCCGATCCCGGTCATTCCGACCGTGCACTACAACATGGGTGGCATCCCGACCAACTACCACGGCGAAGTCGTGCGCAAGGTCGGCGACAACCCCGATGCCGTCGTGCCGGGCCTGTACGCCATCGGCGAAGCGGCCTGCGTGTCGGTGCACGGCGCCAACCGCCTGGGCTCCAACTCGCTGCTCGACCTGGTGGTGTTCGGTCGTGCGGTGGCCAACCGCTGCGCCGAGACCATCAAGTCCGGCGCGCCGCACAAGACCCTGCCGTCCGATGCGTGCGACAAGGCGCTGGGCCTGCTGGACAAGCTGCGCTACGCCAACGGCGACACCCCGACCTCGGTCATCCGCGATCGCATGCAGCGCACCATGCAGAACGACGCGGCGGTGTTCCGGACCAGCAAGACCCTGGAAGAGGGCTGCAGCAAGATGGCCGAGATCTTCGACTCCTTCCAGGACGTCAAGGTCACCGACCGTTCGCTGGTGTGGAACTCAGACCTGATCGAAACCTACGAGTTGAACAACCTGCTGCTCAACGCGGTGGCGACCATCAACTCGGCCGAACAGCGCAAGGAAAGCCGTGGCGCGCATGCGCATGAGGACTTCCCGGACCGCGACGACGTCAACTGGCAGAAGCACACGCTGGTGAACGTCGACGAGAACGGCAAGTGCGAGTTCGACTACCGCCCGGTCCACATGTACACGCTGAGCAAGGACGTGGACGTCGTCCCGCCCAAGCCGCGCGTTTACTAAGAGACCTGCGGCATGACCTCCGTCCACGCAGCGCCCGCGACCACCGCCACCCGCATGGGTGGGGGGGCGCGTGCGCCGCTGGCCGGTGGTGTCGACTTCCTCATCTTCCGTGCTACCCGCGCCTGCACCGCAGCGCGAGCCGCCTGAGCCAACGAGAACAGCCATGGCCGAGTTTTCCCTCCCCAAGAATTCCAAGATCGGAAAGGGCAAGCACTTCCCCGCCAAGAGCGGTGCGAAGAACACCCGTACGTTCAAGATCTACCGCTGGAGTCCCGACGACGACAGCAACCCGCGGACCGATACGTATGAGATCGATCTGGACGCCTGCGGCCCGATGGTCCTGGACGCGCTGATCAAGATCAAGAACGAAGTCGATCCGACCCTGACCTTCCGTCGTTCGTGCCGCGAAGGCATCTGCGGTTCGTGCGCGATGAACATCGACGGCACCAATACGCTGGCCTGCACCCGCGCCATTGCCGACTGCGGCAAGGCCGAAGTGCCGATCTACCCGCTGCCGCACATGAGCGTGGTCAAGGACCTGGTGCCGGACCTGACCCACTTCTACGCGCAGTACGCCTCGATCAAGCCGTGGATCCGCACGCAGACCCCGCCGCCGCCGGATCGCGAGCGCCTGCAGTCGCCGGAAGACCGCAAGAAGCTGGACGGCCTGTACGAGTGCATCCTGTGCGCGTGCTGCTCGACCAGCTGCCCGAGCTACTGGTGGAATGGCGAGCGTTACCTGGGCCCGGCCATCCTGCTGCAGGCCTACCGCTGGATCGTCGACTCGCGCGATGAAGACACCGGTGCGCGCCTGGACGAACTGGAAGATCCGTTCAAGCTGTACCGCTGCCACACCATCATGAACTGCTCGCGCACCTGCCCGAAGGGCCTGAACCCGGCATTGGCCATTGCCGAGATCAAGAAGCTGATGATGGCGCGTCGCGCCTGATCCTGCGGTTCATGTTGTCGCCGCCACTGCGGCGACGATTGCGGCGGCACCGACCGGAAGGTCCGGTGCCGCTGTTGTTTCCGGCCCTGGGTGGCCGGCACCTTGAGGAATGCGATGTCGATGGACGAAGCCACTGAACTGAAGAAGCTGCGCTGGCGGTGCCGGCGTGGCATGCGTGAACTGGACCAGCTGTTCGGGCGTTACCTGGACCGTTGCTGGCTGCAGGCACCCACTGAAGAGCGGGAGGTTTTCCTGTTCCTGCTGGAAAGTGAAGACGATAGGTTGTGGCGCTGGTTCATGGGTTACGAGGAGTGCCCGCATGCCCAGCCTGCCGCGCTCATCGCCCGGATCCGCGCCCTGCCGGCTTGAGTGGCGGCCCTCGCGCTGGCAGTGCGCTGCGCACTGGCTGATCACCGCGCTGCTGCCCTGGGCGGTGTGCAGCACGGACCTGGCCGACCGCTGGCACTGGCCGACCGCCCTGCTGGCCGTGGCCATCGGCGCAACCGGGGCGTGGCGCTACGGGCGCATGCCCGCCCAGGCGATCGTGATACCGCCCGGTGACGCCCTGGTGCAGGTGGATGGGCAGCCGGTTGACGACCTGCAGCTGTCCGATCGTGGCGTGTTGCTGCAACTGGCCTGGCGCCAGCAGGGGCGCCGCCGTTGGCGGCTGTTCTGGCCCGATACGCTCACCCCGGCGCAACGACGTGAACTGCGACTGGCCGTGCGCGCACGCTGCATTTCCCGTTCACGTCCAGCAGTGGCACCATAGCCTGAATTGTCCGGCGCACCTGCATGTTCAAACCCATACCTGTTTCGATCGGTCTGCGCTATCTGCGCGCCAAGCGCCGCAACGGCTTCATCTCCTTCATTTCGATGGCCTCCATCCTCGGCATCGCGCTGGGCGTGACCGTGCTGATCACCACGCTGGCGGTAATGAGCGGCTTCCAGAAGGAGATCCGCGACCGCCTGCTGCAGATGACCGCCCATACCACCATCACCAGCGATGGCGCGCCGATGTCGGACTGGCAGCGTGCGGTGGACGCGGCCAAGAAGGATCCGCGCGTGGCCGGCGCCGCGCCGTACATCGAGATCCAGGCCATGCTCAGCGGTCCGCGCGTGCAGGGCGCGATCGTGCAGGGCATCGACCCGGCGCTGGAGCCGGGCGTGTCGGTGATCAACCAGAAGCTGGTCAAGGGCAGTTTCGACAGCCTCACCCCGGGCAGCTACAACCTGCTGGTGGGCAAGGAACTGGCGCTCTGGCTGGGCGTGGATGTCGGCGACACCGTGCTGGTCACCCTGGCCGAAGTGCAGGGCACCCCGGTGGGCGCGATGCCACGGCTGAAGCGCTTCACCGTCAGCGGCATCTTCGAGGCGGGCTACAACGAAATCGACAAGGGCGTGGCCTTCGCCAACATGACTGACATGGAACGCGTGCTGCGCATGGACGGTGTCACCGGGGTGCGGCTCAAGCTGCATGACATGGACAAGGCGCTGGACGTCGGCGTGGACCTGGCCCACGGTCTGGGCGGCGCGTACCGGGTCAGTGACTGGACCCAGCAGAACGCCAACCTGTACCACTCGCTGCGCATGGAAAAAGTGGTGATGGGCATCCTGCTCTCGCTGATCATCGCCATGGGCGCGTTCAACCTGGTGTCTTCGCAGGTGATGCTGGTGACCGACAAGCAGGCCGACATCGCCATCCTGCGCACCCTCGGCCTGACCCCGGGCGGGGTGATGCAGGTGTTCATGGTGCAGGGCTCGCTGATCGGCATCATCGGCACGGTCGCCGGCGTGATCGGCGGCATCACCCTTACCTTGAACCTGGAACGCATCCTCGGTGCGATCGAGACGGTGTTCAACGTCAAGCTGCTCCCCGAAGACGTCTACTACATCACCGGCCTGCCCACCGACATGCAGGCACCGGACATCATCGTCATTACGCTCATCGCGCTGGCCATGAGTTTCCTGGCCACCTTGTATCCCGCGTGGCGTGCTGCCCGCACCCAGCCGGCGGAGGCCCTGCGCTATGAATGAGCCGATCTATCGCGGCGACGAAGTGATCCGTGCCCAGGGGCTGGCCAAGGTGTACGCCGAAGGCCGGATGCACACCCCGGTGTTCAACGGGCTGGACCTGACGGTGTCGGCCGGCGAGACGGTGGCCATCATTGGCGCGTCGGGCGCCGGCAAGAGCACGCTGCTGCACCTGCTGGGCGGGTTGGACACGCCCACGGCAGGCGAGGTGTTCGTGATCGGGCATCGCATGTCCGGTCTCACCGACGGCCAGCGCGGTCTGCTGCGCAACCGGGCACTGGGCTTTGTGTACCAGTTCCACCACCTGTTGCCGGAGTTCACCGCGCTGGAAAACGTGATGATGCCCGTGCTGCTGGGCGGCCAGGAGGTAGCGGCCGCCAAGGAGCGCGCGCAGCTGTTGCTGGAGTCGGTTGGCCTGGGCCATCGGCTTGAGCACAAGCCGGGCGAACTGTCCGGCGGCGAGCGCCAGCGTGCGGCCGTAGCGCGCGCGCTGGTCAACAAGCCGGCCTGCGTGCTGGGCGACGAACCCACCGGCAACCTGGATGACAAGACGGCTGCGACGGTGTTCGAGCTGATGCTCGAACTGAACCGCGCGCACCACACCAGCCTGGTGCTGGTGACCCACGACCGCAGCCTGGCGCGCAAGCTGGACCGCGTGTTGGAGCTGCGCGAAGGACGCCTGCACGAGCTGGCCAACAGCGAGGTCTGAGCTGGCCGCTGAATGGCCGGCGCGGGCGTCTGGCCGGCCTCACCTGACAGGTGCATCATCGGCATGTTCATCCTTGAAGGTGGTGCCATGAAGACCCTGATCGGCGCAGCGGCGGTGTGCCTTGCCCTGGTGGCGTGCGCCACCACCGGGCGCCTGTCCAGCCAGCAGCGGCTGGAGCTGTACCGGGCCCACGCCGGCCCGCCGCAGGACAGCCTGCAGAACTTCGGATCGTTGAATGGCTGGACCGAGCTGGGCGACAGTGCGCTGGCGGTCTGGACCCGGCCCAGCGAGGCGTATCTGCTGGAACTGCGTGGTCCGTGCCAGGGCCTGGACTACGCCGCGGCCATCGGCCTGACCAGCCAGATGGGGCGGGTGTCAGCGCGCTTCGACAAGGTGCTGGTGCGTGACCCGACGCCCGGGCCCACCCTGCCGTGCTTCATCGGCAGCATCCGCAAGCTGGATGTGCAGGCCTTGCGTTCGACCGAGAAGGAACTGCGCCAGGCACAGGTGCAGGAACGCCAGGACGCCCAGGACGTACCGGCGAAATGATGGCGTAGGGAAACGGTCGACCATCCCGGTAGCTGCCGGCCGTTGGCCGGCAGGCCGCAATCACGCTTCGGGGACGAAACCGGCCGGCTTTTCGGCATCCTTCTCGAACAGGTATTTCACCAGTTCGGTTTCCAGGAAGGCGCGGTGCTTCGGGTCGCGCGGCGACAGCCGGTTTTCGTTGATCAGCATGGTCTGGTGCGCCAGCCAGGCGCTCCAGGCGCTCTTGCCGATGCCGTTGAAGATGCGCTGGCCCAGCTCGCCGGGGTAGGGCACGAAGTCCAGGCCTTCGGTGTCGCGTTGTTCGTACTGGCAGAAAACGGTGCGGGGCATGGCTTACTCGGACTCGGGTGAAGGTGGTGCGCCCCGCATTGTACGGCGCTTGGGCCGGGCCGGCGGCGTACCGGTGTCCAGCAGCTTGCGGATCGGCGCGGGCAGGCCGAGGCTGGGCAGGTCCGCCGCGGCCACCCAGCGCAGCGTGGGGTCATCCCGCAGCAGGCCGTCCACGCGCTGCACCAGCACCTGCAGGTGCAAGCGGTAGTGGCTGAAGGTGTGTTCCAGCACCGGCAACGCAGTGGCGTCATCCAGCGCGCCCTGCACATGGGCATCGAACCAGTCCTGCAGGTCGCTGCCGGTGTCGGCCTGCGGCAGCGTCCACAGCTGCGCCCAGATCCCGGTGTCCGGGCGCTTCTGCAGCAGCACGCGGCCCTGACCGTCGCGCAGCAGCAGCGCGGTGGCCTCGCGTTCGGGCAGGGTCTTGGACGGCTTGGGCGTGGGCAGCTGGTCTGTTCGGCCTTCGCGGCGCGCCACGCAGTCCGCCTGCAGCGGGCAGATCACGCAGGCCGGCCGGCTGCGGGTGCAGACCGTGGCGCCCAGGTCCATCTGCGCCTGGGTGTAGTCGGCCATGCGCCCGTCCGGCACGTGCGCTACGTGCGCGTCGGCCAGGGCCCACAGCGCCTTCTCTACCTTGGGCAGGCCGGGGAACCCGTCGATGCCGTGGTAGCGCGTCAGCACGCGCTTGACGTTGCCGTCGAGGATCGCAAAACGGTCGTTCCAGGCCTGGCTCAGGATCGCCGCGGCGGTGCTGCGGCCGATGCCGGGCAGCGCGTTCAACGCCTCGACATCGCGTGGCAGCGCGCCGTCGTGCCGTTCAACGCAGCGCTGCGCGGCGGCATGCAGGTTGCGGGCGCGGGCGTAGTAGCCCAGCCCGGCCCACTGCGCCATCACCGCATCGTTGCTGGCCGCAGCGAGGTCGGGCAGGGTGGGGAACACGCGCAGGAACGCCAGGAAGTACGGAATGACCGTGGCCACCTGGGTCTGCTGCAGCATGATTTCCGACAGCCACACCCGATACGGCGAACGCGGATGCTGCCACGGCAGATCGTGCCGACCATGGCCGTCGAACCACGGCAGCAGCCGCGCGACGAAGGCATCGTCGGCGGGGACAGGGGCGCTGGCGATGGGCTGGCGTGGCATGGGGAGGTCCGCAAATGGGGTAGAGCCACCCCATGGGTGGCTGTATCGGACGGGGATGCGTCGTCGGCAGCTTGCGCTGTCCCGGCCGGATCGCGCAGCCACCCATGGGGTGGCTCTACCCGTCCGGATCGCGCAGCCACCCATGGGGTGGCTCTACCCGCCCGGGTGCGGCGATGCATTCACCGGCGGCGTGCGGCGGGATGCCCGCCGCGCCGTTCGATCAGCTGCCCAGTGCTTCGGGCAGCAATGCGTCGACGAAGGCTTCCGGGTCGAACACGCGCAGGTCTTCCGGGCGCTCGCCGATGCCGGCGAAGCGGATCGGAATGCCGAATTCGCGGGCCAGGGCAAATACCACGCCACCCTTGGCGGTGCCGTCCAGCTTGGTCACCACCAGTCCGGTCACGTTGACCGCGGCGTGGAACTGGCGCAGCTGCGACAGCGCGTTCTGCCCGGTGGTGCCGTCGATCACCATCAGCACCTCGTGCGGTGCGGCCGGGTCGATCTTGCCCAGCACGCGGCGGATCTTGCCCAGTTCGTTCATCAGCCCGCCCTGGGTGTGCAGGCGGCCGGCGGTGTCGGCGATCAGCACTTCGGTGCCACGGGCCTTGCCGGCCTGCAGGGCGTCGAATGCCACCGAGGCGGCATCGGCGTTCTGGCCCTGTGCGACCACGGTGACGCCATTGCGTTCGCCCCAGATCTGCAGCTGGGCCACGGCGGCGGCGCGGAACGTATCGCCGGCGGCCAGCATCAGGCTGTGGCCATCGTCCTTGAAGCGCTTGGCCAGCTTGCCGATGGTGGTGGTCTTGCCGACGCCGTTGACGCCGACGGTGAGGACCACGAACGGCTTGGCGCTGCGGTCGATGACCAGCGGCTTGGAGACCGGTTGCAGGATGGCGATCAGGTCGCTGCGCAGCGCCGCCAGCAGCGCATTGGCGTCGGCGAACTCGCGCGCCTTCATGCGCTTGCGCAGGCCTTCGACCAGTGCGGTGGTGGCGCCCACGCCGACATCGGCGGTGATCAGCGCGGTTTCCAGTTCGTCCAGCAGGTCGTCGTCGAGTTTGGGGTTGCGCGAGAACAGGCCGCCGAAGCTGCGCGCGATGACGCTGTTGCGCAGGCGGTCACGCCAGCCCAGCTTGCCCGGCGCCGCGGCCGCGGTGCCTTCGGCCGGCTCGGTGGCCAGGGGCTGTGCGGCCTCCTGGGTGATCTGGTTGGCGACCAGTACCGGCGGCGGCAACGGCGCGGCGATGGGTTCGGCCACCACCAGCGGGGCCGCGACGGTTGGTGCGGGCACGGCGGGCGCCACGGCAGCGGCCGTGTCGGGCACGGCGGCGGGGACTACGGCCGGTGCGGCGACAGGGGCGGCCAGCGGCGCTTCGGGCGCGACCGGCGATGGCGACACGGTCGCGGCAGGTGCAACCGGTACAACCGGCGGCAGCGGCGCGGCGGGCGGCGCAACGGGTGCCTCGGCAGCAGGCACCTCGACAGCAGCGGGCGTCTCGATCGGTGCCGGGGCGGTCGGACCGTCCTGGCTGGCCTGCGGGAACGCTGCGGCCAGTTCTTCGGCCGAATAGTGCTGGGTCTTGGGCGCGTCCTGGGGAGCGTCCTGGGTCTTTTTGCGACGGAAGAAACTGAGCATTGGATTCGGCGCTGAAATCAGGGGGATATGCTACCACTGCGCCCTTGGACGGCAGTGCGAACGTCGGCGGTGGGCGTTGTTATGGGCAGCCGACCAACGGTCGGCCCTACGGGCCGCCGCCCGCCACCCGCGTAGAGCCGGGCTCTGCCCGGCTGCCACGGATCGGTTGCGGGTAGAGCCGACCGTTGGTCGGCTGCCGCTGATCGGCTCCTAAAGCCCGCAACACGGCAGCCGCTAACAGCTGTGAAGCACTGCGTCAGTCAGACGCAGTCATACATCGTGGAGTGCAGGACCATGAACGTGATGTCCATCGCCAGCTCAGGCCTGCGCGCCGCCACCCTCGGGGTGCAGGCGGCCGCGTCGAACGTGGCGCGCCTGCCGGTGGCCGATGCCACCCGGATCGGCGTGTCCGGGGCCGCGGCGGCCGGGGGCGGGGTGGACGCCCGCCTGGTCGAGGTGGCGGCCGATCCCGCTGCGCCGGTGGCGGACCTGCTCGCCGCGAAGGAGGCGGTGCTGGCCTTTGCTGCCAATGCCACGATGATTCGCCGCAACGACCAGATGCTGGGCGCGTTGCTGGACGAGCGCGCCTGACCCCGAACTGCACGGTAGTGCCGGCCGCTGGCCGGCTCCTCGCACCGGCATGGTTTCCTGGGAGCCGGCCAGCGGCCAGCACTACCGGGTGCGATTGCAGCCATCAACCGGGTGGGCGAATGCCGACCGTTGGTCGGCACGCACCCGTCCGGCAGCGGTCGCCTTACGCCGACAATTCCAGCAGCAGCTTGTTGAGCCGGCGTACGTAGGCGGCCGGGTCCTTCAGCGTGTCACCGGCGGCCAGCGCGGCCTGTTCGAACAGCACGCGACTGAGGTCGTCGAAGCGGGCGCTGTCGGCTTCCTGGTCCAGCTTGCCGATCAGCGGGTGGCCGGGGTTGAACTCGAACACCGGCTTGCTGTCGGGTACCTTCTGGCCGCTGGCTTCCAGGATCTGGCGCATCTGCAGGCCCAGGTCCTGTTCGCCGATGGCCAGGATCGCCGGGGAGTCGGTGAGGCGGTGCGACACGCGCACGTCGGCCACATCCTCACCGAGCGCGGCCTTGATGCGATCGACCAGGCCCTGCTTGTCCTTGGCGGCTTCCTCCTGTGCCTGCTTGTCTTCGGCGCTTTCCAGCGCGCCCAGGTCCAGGTCGCCGCGGGCGACGTCGACGAACGACTTGCCGTCGAACTCGGTCAGGTAGCCCATCAGCCATTCGTCGATGCGGTCGGTGAACAACAGCACTTCGACGCCCTTCTTGCGGAACACTTCCAGGTGCGGGCTGTCCTTGACCTGGGTGTAGCTGTCGCCGGTCAGGTAGTAGATCTTGTCCTGGCCCTCGATCATGCGGCCCACGTAATCGGCCAGCGACACGCTCTGCTCGCCGCTGGCGTCATGGGTGGAGGCAAAGCGCAGCAGGCCGGCGATCTTTTCGCGGTTGTTGAAGTCTTCGGCGGGGCCTTCCTTGAGCACCTGGCCAAACTGCTTCCAGAAGCTGGCATAGACCTCGGGCTTGTCGGTGGCCAGCTTGTCGAGCATGTCCAGCGAACGCTTGGTCAGGGCCGACTTCATGGAGTCGATGACCGGGCCGGACTGCAGGATTTCGCGCGAGACATTCAACGACAGGTCGTTGGAATCGACCACGCCCTTGATGAAACGCAGGTACATCGGCAGGAACTGTTCGGCCTGGTCCATGACGAACACGCGCTGCACGTAGAGCTTCAGGCCCTTGGGGGCGTCGCGGTGGTACAGGTCGAACGGGGCGTGGCCGGGCACGTACAGCAGCGAGGTGTACTCGAGCTTGCCTTCAACCTTGTTATGGCTCCATGCCAGCGCATCCTGGTGGTCATGGGCGGCGTGCTTGTAGAACTCCTGGTACTCGGCGTCGCTGATCTCGGTGCGCGGGCGGGTCCACAGGGCGCTGGCGCGGTTGACGGTTTCCCATTCAACCTCGGCCGGGGCGTCGTCGCCGTGGTGTTCCTTGACCATCTGGATCGGCAGGCCGATGTGGTCGGAGTACTTCTTGATGATGCCGCGCAGGCGCCAGGCATCGGCGAAGTCGTGCTGGTCGTCCTTGAGGTGCAGGACGATGCGGGTGCCGCGCTCGGGCTTGTCGATGGCTTCGACGTCGAACTCGCCTTCACCGCGCGAGGACCAGTGCACGCCCTCGCTGGCGGGCAGGCCGGCGCGGCGGGAGTAGACGTCGACCTGGTCGGCGACGATGAAGGCGCTGTAGAAGCCGACGCCGAACTGGCCGATGAGCTGGGAGTCCTTCTTCTGGTCGCCGGAGAGCTGGCGCAGGAAGTCACCGGTGCCGGACTTGGCGATGGTGCCGAGGTGCGCGATGGCATCCTCGCGGCTCATGCCGATGCCGTTGTCGTCGATGGTGAGGGTATGGGCGTCGGCATCGACGCTGACGCGGATGCGCAGGTCGCCGTCGTTTTCGAGCAGGGCCGGCTGGGTCAGCGCTTCGAAGCGCAGTTTGTCGGAGGCATCGGCGGCGTTGGAGATGAGCTCGCGAAGGAAGATTTCCTTGTTGGAGTACAGCGAGTGGATCATCAGCTGCAGCAGCTGTTTGACTTCGGTCTGGAAGCCCAGGGTTTGTTTTTGGGTCTGCTCGGTCACGGTGACGATGCTCCTTGGACGATGCCGCGCCCGGCGCGGCGGCTGGCTCAAGGGGTAGGGGTGGTGGGGGTGGTTTTCAAGAGCCGGAGCCGGAGCCGAAGCCGAAGCCGAAGCATGAAGCATGAAGCCTGGATCGCGGCGCCTGCCTGTCTGCGTGGGAGGTTGGCGGGGGCGCGGTCCCGGGACACGGCGTAAATCCATCCCTGGAGCCTCGTGGGCAACATCCATGTTGCCCAACGGTCCCGGGACCGCGCCCCCGCCAACCTCTGGCAGACGTTCCGGGTGGCGCGGATGATGTCTGCGAAGCCTCCGACGCCTCCGACGCCTGCGACGCCTGCGACGCTCGTGACGCCTGCGATGCCTGCGATGCCGGTAGAGCCACGCCATGCGTGGCTGCTCTCACGGGGCAGGGGTGTTGGTAGCGTCCGGTAGAGCCACGCCATGCGTGGCTGCTTTTCGTTCCGCCATTGGCATGTGTGTGGTGAGGGTGGCTGGACCGCCTAGAATGGCGCCCTGAATCGCCTGATCCCTGTGCCCATGACCTGCTTCCTTCCGTTCGACACGTCCGTGTGTTCCTTCCGGTGCCCCGCATGAAGCCGCGCCCGCCGGTGGCGGCGGCCGTGGGCCAGGTGCGGATCATTGGCGGCAAATGGCGCGGGACGAAGTTGCCGGTGCCGCTGTCGCCGGGGCTGCGGCCCAGCAGCGACCGGGTCCGGGAGACGCTGTTCAACTGGCTGATGCCGCGGATTGGCGGGGCGCGGGTGCTGGACCTGTTTGCCGGGAGCGGGGCGCTGGGGCTGGAGGCGGTGTCGCGTGGGGCCGGGCAGGCGACGTTGGTGGAGCGCGATGCCGCATTGGCCCGCCAGCTGCGCGAATCGGTGGCCAAGCTGGGCGCGCAGGGGCAGGTGGCGGTCGTGCAGGCCGATGCGCTGCAGTGGCTGGCGCAGCCGCCGGCGGGGCAGGCCGATATCGTGTTCGTGGACCCGCCGTTCGCCGCCGGGCTGTGGGAGCAGGTGCTGGCCGGGCTGGGGCCGCACCTGGCCGCCGATGCCTGGCTGTACCTGGAGGCACCGGCCGAGCAGGCGCCGCGGGTGCCCGCGCCGTGGCTGCTGCACCGCGAGGGCGGTACCCGGGAGGTGCGTTTTGCCCTGTACCGCCGCGCCACTGCTACACTTTCACCAGATCACAACGTGTAGCTGACGTATGACCGTGGCCAACCGCCGCATTGCCGTTTACCCGGGCACCTTCGATCCGATCACCAACGGTCACATCGACCTGGTGAACCGGGCCGCGCCGCTGTTCGAGAAGGTCGTGGTTGGCGTGGCGCAGAGCCCGTCCAAGGGCCCGACGCTGCCGCTGGAGCTGCGCGTGCAGCTGGCGCGCGATGCGCTGGGCCACAACCGCAACGTGGAGGTGATCGGCTTCGATACCCTGCTGGCGCATTTCGTGCGCTCGGTGCAGGGCGGGGTGCTGCTGCGCGGCCTGCGCGCGGTCTCCGATTTCGAGTACGAATTCCAGATGGCGAGCATGAACCGCCACCTGATCCCGGAGGTCGAGACCCTGTTCCTGACCCCGGCCGAGCAGCACAGCTTCATTTCGTCTTCGCTGGTCCGCGAGATCGCCCGTCTGGGCGGCGACGTGTCCGGCTTCGTGCCCGCCTCGGTCCTCGAGGCGCTGCGCAAGGTCCGTGAAGCGAAGTCGGGCCAGTCGTAACCACCTGTCAGATCCACACATACCAAGAATCACCAAGGGAGGAATTCCATGAACAACACCATGCGTGCCATGTTGATCGCGTCGTTCGCGCTGGCCTTCACCGCCTGCAAGAAGGAAGAGGCTGCTCCGGTCGCCGAGGCCCAGCAGGCGCTGGTCGCCCCGGACGCCAATGACGACGCCGGCTGGAAGAAGTACCTGCAGGCCGTGGCCGTGCAGAACATGGGCAACATCACCAACAGCCCGTTCCTGTACTACCTGTCCCCGGAATCGGACCCGGAGTTCGCCGCCAAGTACGAGCGTCAGGTCGAGAGCGCCACCCAGGCCGTCGCGCGCGGCATCCAGCCGGGCAACATGCTGGCCTTCGGTTCGTCGGCGTCCTCGAAGATGGCCGACATGATCCAGGCCGTGTTCAAGGACGTGCCGGCGGACTCGATGAAGAACGTGCGCGTGGTGTTCATCGGCAAGGCCGCTGACAACGCCCGCGTGCAGTCGATCATCCAGCCGACCGGCGCCGAGTACATCTTCGTAGAAGCCAAGTAACCCGTGCAGTGGCGGCCGCGCGTTCCGCGTGGCCCGGGCGGCTTCTGCGAGGAAGCTGCCGATGACCGGCCGGCGCCCGTGCGCTGGCCGGTCTTCATCCGCCGGCGCGGGCGTGGAGTAACGCCATGTCGCTGAAAATCAATGAGCTCTGCGTCAACTGTGACGTGTG
This sequence comes from Stenotrophomonas sp. 2619, assembly GCF_040548725.1. Taxonomy (NCBI): domain Bacteria; kingdom Pseudomonadati; phylum Pseudomonadota; class Gammaproteobacteria; order Lysobacterales; family Lysobacteraceae; genus Stenotrophomonas; species Stenotrophomonas sp. 2619. Next base: position 300,835 of record NZ_JBEPSF010000001.1, read on the forward strand.
TGAGCCGGCCTGTCCCAACCAGGCCATCTCGATGGGTGAAACCATCTACGTGATCGATCCGGCCCGCTGCACCGAGTGCGTGGGACATTTCGACGAACCCCAGTGCGTGGTCGTCTGCCCGGTGGAATGCATCGATCCCGATCCGGACATCCCGGAAACCCAGGACGCCCTGCTGGCCAAGTTGTTCGGGCTGCAGCGCGACCATCCCGAACTTTATGCGGAGCCCCCATCCGAATGAACATGTTGTCGCGTCGTTGGTTGCTGCTCGTCCTGTTGTGGTCCCCGGTGGCATGGTCCGCCGCACCCGCACAGGGTTCCCTGGCCAGCCATCCGGACGGCGCGGCCATTGCCAGCGGCCACCACCTGGCCACCGAGGCCGGCATGGAGATCCTGGCCAAGGGCGGCAATGCGTTCGATGCGGCGGTGGCGGTGTCGTCCACCCTGGCGGTGGTCGAGCCGATCAGCTCGGGGCTGGGCGGCGGCGGGTTCTTCCTGCTGCATGACGCCCGCACCGGCAAGGACGTGATGCTGGACGCGCGCGAAACCGCGCCGCAGGCCGGCACCGAGGCCGCCTTCCTGGACAGCAAGGGCGAACTGGACCGCGACCGCTCGGTCAACGGCCCGTGGTCGGCCGGCATCCCCGGCCTGCCGGCGGCGCTGGTGGAGCTGTCGTCCAAGCACGGCAAGCTGCCGCTGCGCACGTCGCTGGGCCCGGCGATGCGGATCGCCAGCGAAGGCTTCCCGGTGTATGCGCGCATGGCCAAGGGCTATGCATCGCGCCGCGAAGTGATGGAACGCTACCCCGGCACGCGCGAGGTGTACCTGCGCAACGGCAAGCCGATCGCCGAAGGCGACCTGTTCCGCCAGCCCGAACTGGCTGCCACGCTGGAACGGTTGGCCGACAAGGGCTTCGACGGCTTCTACCGCGGCCAGACCGGCAAGGCGCTGCTGGCCGGCGTGAAGCAGGCCGGCGGCAAGTGGACCGCCGACGAACTGGCCGGCTACCGGGTCAAGCTGCGCGAACCGATCGTGTTCAAGTACCGCGACTGGACCATCACCACCGCCTCGCCGCCGTCGTCCGGTGGCATCGCGCTGGCGTCGATGCTGCAGATCCTGGAAGGCTGGGATCTCAAATCGATGGACCAGGCCCACCGCGCCCACCTGGTGGTGGAAGCGATGCGCCGCGCCTACCGTGACCGCACGTTCTTCCTGGGCGACCCGGACTTCGTGCAGATTCCGCAGAAGGTGCTGACCAGCAAGGACTACGCTCAGGGCCTGCGCGCCACGATCCACCCGGAGAAGGCCACCCCGAGCGACCTGCTGTCGGGCAACCCGACCCCGCTGGAAGACGACGAAACCACGCACTTCTCGATCATCGACCGCGACGGCAACCGCGTGGGCGCCACCCAGACGGTGAACCTGCTGTACGGCTCGGGCCTGATTCCCAAGGGCACCGGCGTGCTGCTCAACAACGAAATGGACGATTTCGCGCTGAAGCCGGGCACGCCCAATGCCTTCGGCGTGATGGGCTATGCAGCCAACGCGCCCAAGCCGGGCAAGCGCATGCTCAGCTCGATGACCCCGACCTTCATGGAATCGCCCGACAAGGTGGTGGTGCTGGGTACCCCGGGCGGCAGCCGCATCATCACCATGGTGCTGCTGGGCATCTTGGGCTACGACGACGGCCTGAGTGCTCAGCAGGTCGCCGCCTTGCCGCGTTACCACCACCAGTGGCTGCCCGACGAGATCTCGGCCGAAACCGGCGCGCTGTCGGTGGACACCATCAAGCAGCTGCAGGCGATGGGCCACAAGATCGAACTGCCCGGCGACAGCGCCGAAGGCGGTCGTGGCTCCAGCCATGTGTGGGGCAACCTGCAGACCGTGGAATGGAACCGCGCGACCAACGTGCTCAGTGGCGGCAGCGACCCGCGCAACCCGGTGGGCAGTGCGGCGGTAACCCCTGCCGCCGCGCGCTGAGCCGGCGTCACCGTTCTCGCGAAAACCCCGCCCGCCGGCGGGGTTTTTCGTTGTATGAACCGATGCGCCTAGCGAATATTTAACGCGTCGCGCCGGATAATTTGCGCATGAAACTATGGTCGATACGCGGTAACTCACAGAAGCTCGACGGCGGTGCGATGTTCGGCAATGCACCGCGCGCGGTCTGGGAAAAATGGGCGGCACCGGATGATCTGAACCGGATCGAGCTGGCATGCCGCGCGCTGCTGGCCAGTCCGTTGGCCGGTAAGACGGTGCTGTTTGAAACCGGTATCGGCGCGTTCTTCGAGCCGAAGCTGCGCGACCGTTACGGGGTGCAGGAACCGCGCCACGTGCTGATGGAATCGCTGCGCGAGGCCGGCTTCGAGCATGAGGATATCGACGTTGTGGTGCTGAGCCACCTGCACTTCGACCACGCCGGTGGCCTGCTGGCACAGTGGAGCGAGGGGCGCGAGCTGGAGCTGCTGTTTCCCAATGCCACCTTCCTGGTGGGCGCCGAGCACTGGCAGCGGGCGCTGCACCCGCACCCGCGCGACCGCGCCAGCTTCATTCCCGAGCTGCCCGGCCTGCTGCAGGCCAGCGGGCGCCTGGAGATTGTGGACGGGCCCTATTCCAAGGCGCTGGGCAACAGCGTGCGCTTCAGCTTCAGCGACGGGCATACCCCGGGCCTGATGCTGGCCGAAATTGTCGGCCCCGAGCAGGTCGATGGCGAGTCGCGGGGCGGCGTCGTGTTCTGTGCCGACCTGATTCCCGGGCGGTCGTGGGTGCACGTGCCGATCACCATGGGCTACGACCGCAACGCCGAACTGCTGATCGACGAGAAGCGCAGCTTCCTGGAAGACAAACTGGCGCGCAACGTGCACCTGTTCTTTACCCACGACCCGCAGTGCGCGCTGGCGCAGGTCGTGCGCGACGACAAAGGCCGCTTCGGCACCGTCCACGAGCAGGGCGAACTGAAGGCCCGCGCGCTGGCCTGAGCCGTCGGGCACCGGTGCCGATACAGGTAGTGCCGGCCGCTGGCCGGCTCCCCGCGACACCACCGACGCTCATGACGAGCCGGCCAGCGGCCGGCACTACCATCGGGCGCAATCCGTCCAACCGCGCCGGTGGGTGCCGACCGTTGGTCGGCACGGCACCCCGATCCACGCAGCGGGCCGCCCCGGCGTAATCCTCAATGCGCCTTCAGGCACCCGCTCATGAAGGTCTTGCGTGCATCGCCGGCCAGCTTCTTCGCGGCGGCATCGGCATTGCAGGTTTTCATGCGTTCCTGCGGCGTGGTCGCCACCGGGGCCGGCCCGCTCAGGCACGCCTTCTGCGCGGACTTGTAGGCCTCGCCAGTCTTGCCCTTGTTCTTGGCCGAACAGTCGGCCATGCGCTGCTGCTGCGGAGTAGCCGCTTGGGCCAGCACGGGGCTGCCAATCAGCAGCAGGCAGGCCAGCAGGGACACAGTCTTCATGGCAACACTCCACGCATGGGTAGGGTTGCGCGCAGCTTCTGCCCACCGATGAGCAGGCCGCGTGAAGAGGCCGGCGGCCGTGGATGGCCGCCGACGAACCTGTGGATCAGCCGACTACGCGGGTACCGAAGATGCGATCACCCGCGTCGCCCAGGCCCGGTAGGATGTAGCCCTTTTCGTTGAGCTGGGCGTCGATGGCGGCAGTGAAGATCTCCACGTCCGGGTGCACGGCCTGCACCGCGGCGATGCCTTCGGGCGCAGCCACCAGGAAAATGCCCTTGATGCGGCGCGCGCCGGCACGCTTGAGCATGTCGATGGTGGCGATCAGGGTGCCGCCGGTGGCCAGCATCGGGTCCAGGATCAACGCATCACGCTCTTCCAGGCGACCGGTCAGGCGCTCGAAGTAGGGCACCGGCTGCAGGGTTTCCTCATCGCGCTGCAGGCCCACCACGCTGACCCGCGCGGCCGGGATCAGCGACAGCACGCCGCTGAGCATGCCCAGCCCGGCACGCAGGATCGGCACCACGGTGATCTTGGCCCCGGCGATGCGCTGCACCGTCACCGGACCGGCCCAGCCGGCCATGGTGTGGGCTTCGGTGTCCAGGTCGGCGGTGGCCTCATAGGCCAGCAGGCCGCCGAGCTCGTTGGCCAGTTCGCGGAAATCCTTGGTGCTCAGGGACGCATCGCGCATCAGGCCGATCTTGTGCTGCACCAGCGGATGGCGCACTTCGACGATTTTCATGGGGAAAGGCAAGGGAAGCAGGAAGGCCGCTAGTGTGCCGCAACCCCACCCGAAGCCAAAGCCCATCCGGGGCCAGCGACCCTCCCGGCCGCCCGCGTGTCACGCCCATGCAACCTCCCGGACATACCGTGCTGACCCAATCTTTACGCCGCTGGGGAATGCCGTGCAGAACAAGAGCGTGTTGGGCCGGGCGATCAGCCTGTCGTTGCTGGTGATGGCCAGTCCGTCGGTATTCGCCGCCGAGACCGCGGTGGGCGCCGGGGCCAGCGGCGCCGGGGCCGTCGACCTGGACCGGGTCGAAGTGCGCCCGCAGCTGGAGTCGCAGACCCGCGCGGTCGACCTCAAGCGCAGCAGCGACGCCATCGAAGACGCGGTATCGTCCGACGCCATGGGCGTGTACCCGGACAAGAACGTGGCCGAGTCGCTGCAGCGCCTGCCCGGCGTCAGCGTCACCCGTGACCAGGGCGAGGGCCGGTTCGTGGTGATCCGTGGCCTGGACGCCAACCTCAACAGCGTCAGCGTCGACGGCATTGCCATCGGCACCCCGGAAGATTCCAGCCGCGCCGCGCCGCTGGACGTGATCCCCTCCGATTCGACCGAGCGCCTGCGCGTGGTCAAGTCGCCCACCCCGGACATGCCCGGCGACGCCATCGGCGGCGCGATCCTGGTGGAGTCGGCCTCGGCCTTCGACCGCGACGGGCGCAGCCTGCGCGGCAAGATCGAAGCCAGCCACCAGCAGCTGTCCGGCCAGACCAGCCCGAAGGCGGCCTTCAACTACAGCGAGGTGTTCGCCGATACCTTCGGCGTGGCGGTGGGCGTGAACTACCAGAAGCGCACCTTCGAATCGGACAATACCGAGGTGGAGTACGGCAATTTCGAGGGCGGTGCCGACGACGACCTGTTCGCCACCAGCCTGCAGCGCCGCAAGTACGAGATCGAACGCAAGCGCATCGGTGCCAACCTCAACCTGGACTGGCATCCCGACGAGGACAACCGCTACTACCTGCGCACGCTGTACAGCCAGTTCGACGACGCCGAAACGCGCCAGCGCACCATTTTCGATTTCGGTGACGAAGGCATCACCGCGCTGGGCGGCAACCAGTACCGCGTGGACGACCTGTCCGCCGACAGCATCCAGAAGCGCATGCGCTACCGCACCAAGAAGGAAAACACTTTCGCCGCCAGCGTCGGCGGTGAGAACCGCCTGAGCGGCGCTGTGGTCGACTACAAGGTGGGCTATACGCGCACTGAAGAGCGCGTCAACGACGAGATGGAAGCGCGTTTCGAGTACGCCGGCGACGAACTGTCCGCCACCGTCGACCAGAACAGCCGGGTGCCGCGCATCGCGCTCAGCGATGCGGGCTGGATGGACAACGGCAACTACGACTTCGACCGCGTGGTGCTGTCGCCCAAGCGGGTGGACGACAAGGAACACAGCGCGCAGGTCAACCTGCGCTTCGACGGCGACAACGCCAGCTACAAGTTCGGCCTGCTCGGCCGCTGGCGCGACCGCGACGTGGACAGCAACGAGCGTGAACTGCGGGTTGGACCGGACATCGCCCTGTCCGACTGGACCACCGGCACGCCCGAGCACCGCGGCGGCACGCTGGGGCAGGGCATGAGCTCGGACGCGATGCGCCGCTACTGGGCGCAGTTCGGCGGCCAGTACAGTGCGCGCCCGCAGGATGCCGGCGGCAATGCGCTGGCCTCGCTGGAAGAAGACTACACCGCCCGCGAGGACATCTTCGCCAGCTACGCGATGGGCACCTGGGACATCGGCGCGCTGCGCATCATCGGCGGCGTGCGCGTGGAGAACACCCAGTTCAGCGCCACCGGCAACAGCGTGGACGTGGCCAGCAACGGCCGCACCTACACCGTGACCCCGCTCACCGTCAGTCGCAGCTACAGCAACGTACTGCCCGGCCTGCACCTGCGTTACGACGCCGGTGATGCCTGGGTGCTGCGCGCGGCGGCCAACAAGACCGTGTCGCGTCCGTCGTTCGGCGACATCGCCCCGCGCGTCGGCCTGAGCCGGGGCGACGAGGAAGTGCGCATCGGCAACCCGCAGCTGGACCCGTACGAATCGAAGAACATCGACCTGTCGATCGAAAAGTACATCGGCACCACCGGCATCCTGTCGCTGGGCCTGTTCCACAAGTCGATCGACGGCTACATCGTCAACACGGTGAGCACCTCCGACCCGGCCTACCCGGACTTCACGGTCACCCGCGTGATCAACGGCAACAAGGCCACCGTCAAGGGCGCCGAGTTCAACTGGCAGCAGCAGCTGGCGTTCCTGCCGGCCGGCTGGGACGGCCTGCTGGTGGGCGCCAGCGGAACCTGGCTGGATACCGATTTCGACCCGGGCCTGGCCGGGCGCGAGCGCGACGACTTCATGCTGCCGCGCGCCTCCAAGCACGTCTACACCGCGCATGTCGGCTATGAGAAGGCCGGTTTCAGCACCCGCGTGGCAGCGGTGTACCGCAGCGAGTACCTGGACACGCTGGGTGACAACGCGGCCTACGACATCTACGTGGCACCCAACACCCAGCTGGATTTCAGCCTGGACTACAAGATCACCGCCAACGTGAGCGTGTACCTGGAAGCGCAGAACCTGCTCGACAAGCCGCTGGAGCTGTACCAGGGCACGCGCGCGCGCACCCTGCAGATGGAAGAGTACGGCCGCACCTATGCGCTGGGCCTGAAGGTGGCGCTGTGATGCGCGCACGTCATGCCGTGGCGGTGGTGAGCCTGGCCCTGCTGGCGGCGTGCAAACCGGCGTCCGCCCCGACCGCCGATGCGCCCGCCAGCGCCGCCGCAGCCCGTTCGATAGCCACCGTGGCCGAAGCCTTCCTTACCCCGATGACCCCGGCCGACAACATCGACTCGCCGGCCAGCTGGACCGCGCCTGACGGCAAGCAGTGGCTGATCGCCACCGCCAAGACCACCCACAAGCTGGTGGTCTATGACGGCCAGACCGGTGCGCACCTGCGTGACGTCGGCAGCCAGGGCACCGCGCCGGGCCAGTTCGACCGCCCCAACGGCATCGCCGTGATCGACGACCTGGTGCTGGTGGTGGAGCGCGACAACCATCGCGTGCAGGTGCTGCACCTGCCCGATTTCGCTCCGCTGGGGGTGTTCGCCGCCGACGACCTGCGCAAGCCCTATGGGCTCTGGGTGAACAAACAGCGCGAAGGCTACGACGTCTACGTCACCGACTCCTACGATGCCGGCGAAGATGCGCAGGGCAATGACGTGCTGCCGCCCCTGTCCGAACTGGACAAGCGCGTGCGTCGCTACGCACTCACGCTGAAAGGGAACGCGCTGAACGCAACGCTGGTGGGCAGCATCGGTGACACCAGCGAAGCCGGCGCCCTGCGCGTGGTCGAATCGATCTGGGGCGATCCGGCCAACGACCGCCTGTTGATTGCCGAGGAAGACGAGACCTACGCCAGCGAGATCAAGGTGTACACACTGGAAGGCCGCTTCACCGGCACGACCTTCGGCCGCGATGCCTTCAAGGCGCAGGCCGAAGGCGTGATGCTGAAAACCTGCGGCAAGGACGGCTGGTGGATCACCACCGAGCAGGGCAAGCAGCGTAGCGTGTTCCACCTGTTCGACCGCCACACCTTGAAGCACGTCGGCGCCTTCCAGGGCAACACGGTGGCCAACACCGACGGCATCTGGCTCGACCAGGGAGCCTCTGCGCGGTTCCCGCACGGCGTGCTGTATGCCGTGCATGACGACCAGGGCGTGGTGGCGTTCGACTGGGCCAACGTCGCCCGGCAGCTGTCGTTGCCGCTGGAGTGCGCGCCATGACCCGCGCCATGCTCGCCGCGGCGGCGCTGCTGGTGGTGCTGCTACTGGGCAACGGCCCGGCCGCGGCAAACACACCGGACAGCGCCGCCGAACCCAACACCCAGGTGCCGGTTGGCAACCGCCACTACGCGGCCACCGGCTTCCCGGACCGCATGGTGGCCTCGCCGGCGCAGGACGCCGCGCGCGGCTTCGGGGTGTCCTGGCGCACCGATGCGTCGGTCAGTACGCCCACGCTGGAGTGGGTGGTCGCGGGCGATTCGCCGGACGTGGGCACGCCCACCCGCATCACGGCGGCCACGCGCGTGCTGGAGACCGAGAACGGCACGGCGCACTACCATCGCGCCGACGTGGCCGGGCTGCAGCCGGACACGCTGTATCTCTGGCGCGTGCAGGGCAACAGCACCTGGAGCGCGTGGCACCAGCTGCGCACCGCAGGCACCGCCCGGCAGCCGCTGACGTTGCTGTATTTCGGCGACACCCAGAACAAGAACCTCAGCCACGTCTCGCGCGTGCTGCGTGCGGGCATCAAGGCCGCACCGGATGCGCGCCTGAGCCTGTTCGCCGGCGACCTGGTCAGCGGTGGCGACGGCCAGGACGACAGCGAGTGGGGCGAGTGGTTCGCCGCCGCCGGCTGGCTGCCGCAGGAAACCGCCGTGGCCCCGGCCATCGGCAACCACGAGTACGTCGAGGAGTTCGAAGACACCCCGCAGGAACGGCGCGTGCTGGGTCGGCACTGGCCGGTGACCTTCGCGCTGCCGCGCAATGGCGTGGACGCGGCCGACACCAGCACCTACTGGTTCGACTACCAGGGCGTGCGCATCGCCGTGCTTGATGGCACCTCGGCACTGGACCTGGGCACCGCGCAGGCGCAGGCCGCCTGGCTGGACACGGTGCTGGCCGACAACCCGCACCCGTGGAGCATCGTGCTGCTGCACCAGCCGTTCTATTCACCGCGCGAGGGCCGCGAGAACACCGAGCTGCGTGACGTGCTGCTGCCGGTGGTGCGCCGCCACCAGGTGGACCTGGTGCTGCAGGGCCATGATCACACCTATGGCCGTCGCGGCGAGGGGCAGGGCGCCACCCCGCAGTTCGTGGTCACCGTGGCCGGTCCCAAGCAGTACCGCCTGTCGGACGAAGCGCGCGCCACGATGGCGCCGGTGGGCGAAGACACCCAGCTCTACCAGGTGCTGAAGATCGACCCGCAGCACCTGCGCTACGAAGCACGCACGGTCACCGGCCAGCTGTACGACGGCTTCGAACTGACCCGTGCTGCCGATGGACGCAAGCGCAAGACCGAACTGACGCAGGGACGCATCGCCCCCCGCGACTGCACGCGCGCACAGACCCTGAAGGGCCGCGCCGACCGTTGCTGGGAATGACCCCCGGTCCGGGCCGTTGCGACGCGCCCGGCCGCTGCTGGAGAAGAAGATGACCCCCCGACGCGTTCTGCCCCTGGCCGCCATCGCCGCCGCCTTGCTGCTGCTGGCCGGCGCCGGCGGCGCCACCAATGCCGTGCTGCACCCGTTCCTGGCCGCCCAGCCCAGGGAGGCCCCGGACGAGGCCAACCTGGCCGTGGAAATCCCGGCCGGCAGTTTCACCAAGTACGAGATCAAGGAAGACGGTCTGGTCCACGTGGACCGCTTCCAGTCGATGCCGGTGGCGTACCCGGCCAACTATGGGTCGATGCCACGCACACTGGCCGGCGACAACGACCCGCTCGACGCGCTGGTGCTGACCCGCGAGCCGCTGCATCCCGGTGTGATCGTGCGGTTCCGTCCGATCGGGTTCCTGAAGATGCTCGACAACGGCGAACATGACGAGAAGGTCATCGGCGTACCCACCGATAAGCTCGACCCCACCTACGCCGGCATCCGCGACCTGCAGGACCTGCCGCTGATCGAACGCCAGCGCATCGAAGCCTTTTTCCGCGTGTACAAGGACCTGCCCGAAGGGCGCAATCCGGTGCAGCTGGATGGCTGGGGCAATGCCGCCGAGGCCAAGGCGCTGATCCGCGCCTCGATGCAGCGCTTCGACCTGCAGCAGCAGCGCCGCAAGGGCGATTGAGGCATCTCAGCCGTTGTATGCTCGGCGCTCTATGGCCGGGGGGCGGATGATGGGCAAGTCGCAGTGGGCAGACGGGTGTGGCGTGACCTTGCTGATACTCGAACTGCTGGTGCTGGCCTTGCCCGTGACCGTGCTCGATGGCATCGGCCTGCTGTTCCTGTCGCGCCCCACCGGCCACCCGGATTACGCACCGATGCTGGTTGGCGTGCTGCTGGCCAGCGTGGCATTGGTCGGCTTCTGGCGACTTGCGTTCGGCTTCCTGCTCGATGGCCTGACCCTGCGCGGTGCACCGCGCTGGGCACGCTGGTGCACCGGCACCGGCGTGTTGCTGTGCCTGGGAGCGTTGCTGGTGGCCAGCCTCTTCAACCGGCTCAACGCGCTGGCCTTCGTCGGTGTGCTTGGCCTGCCGGTGATGGTGCCGCTGGGTCACATGCTGGTGGTATCCCAGCGCGTGCCCACGCCCCCGCCGCTGCCCTAGCCGCGCTCAACCGCGCGCGGCGACCGCCTTGTCCGCACGGCGTTTGAATACCGTCATTTCCTTCTCCGCCTGCTTGTCGCCGTTGCGCTGCGCCACGGCGATGCCTTCCTGCCACGCCCGCGCCGCCGCATCGGCATCGCCGGCAGCCAGCCAGGCCTTGCCCAGCAGTTTCCAGCCCGCCGAATAGGCCGGGTCCTGTGCCACGCAGCGCTGCAGGTGCGCGGCCGCCTGGGCAGGCTCGCCCGCATCCAGCAGGCCCTTGCCCAGGCTGAAGCGCAGCAGTGCACTGTCGCGGCCGGCGTCGAGCATGCGCTGCAGGGCCGTCATGTCCATGGCGAAGCCTCCACGTCGGCGCGGCCATCGATAGGGGTATAGCGGCTGCGGTGGTAGGCCAGCGCCGCGCCCGGTGCCGCCTCCACGCAGACCACCCGGCCCAGGATCAACAGGTGGTCGCCCACCGGCACGCTGCGCTCCACCGTGCACAGCAGCCAGCCGACCGCGTCGCGCACCCGGGGGGCGGCACCCCCCATGTCGAGCACGTCCGTCCCGGTTGGCGTGCGGCGACGCCGCGGATCGGCGAAGTGGCGCGCCACGGCTTCCTGCGCTGAAGACAAGACACTGATGCCGAAGTGCGGCGCGTCGCGGAACCTCGGCAGGTCGACGGCGTGTTCGCCGATGCTCCATGCCACCAACGGTGGCCGCAGCGACAGCGTGGTGAACGAGTTGATCGTCATCGCCACCGGATTGCCCGCCGCCCCATGCACGGCGACCACCGCCACGCCGGTCGGGTACTGTCCGAAGACGTGGCGCAACGCCGCCGGTTCCGGCCCGGTCCCGTCGGCGGCGTCGGCGATGGCCGCCGCGTCCAATGCCGGGCCGGTGCGCATCAGCGCCCGCCCGCCGCCTCGAAGCGACGTGCCACGTCGGCCCAGTTGATCAGGTTGAAGAACGCGCCGATGTAGTCGGGGCGGCGGTTCTGGTAGTGCAGGTAGTAGGCGTGCTCCCACACGTCCAGGCCCAGGATCGGGGTGCCGCCGGACAGGTTGGCGTACGCGCCCATCAACGGGCTGTCCTGGTTGGGGCTGCTTTCCACCAGCAGGCGACCGTCGCGCCCCAGCGTCAACCAGGCCCAGCCGCTGCCGAAGCGGGTCTGCGCGGCCTTGGTGAACGCATCCTTGAAGGCATCGTAGCCGCCCAGATCACGCTCGATCGCTGTGGCCAGCGCGCCGCTGGGCGTGCCGCCGTCGGCGCTGAGCACGGTCCAGAACAGGCTGTGGTTGGCATGCCCGCCGCCGTTGTTGCGCACGGCGGTGCGGACGCTTTCCGGCAGCGCCTCGATATCGGCGATCAGCTGTTCCACCGGCATCGCCGCGATGCCGGCGTCGGCCAGCGCGGCGTTGAGGTTGTTGACGTAGGTCTGGTGATGGCGCGCGTGGTGGATCTCCATCGTCTGCGCGTCGAAGTGCGGCTCCAGGGCGTCGTAGGCGTAGGGCAGGGCGGGCAGGGTGTAGGGCATCGAGACAACTCCGTGAGGGGAGGCGGCATCTTCGGACCTCAAGCGCGGTTGAGGTCAAGCGTGCTGGCGCAGGGATTCAGCCATCGGTGGGTCGCCGGTGCCGGTGCCGTGGCCGGTCACGGTTCGTGGATAGGACAACGGTTGAACTGCGAACGGAACTGCCGCGAAGCCGCCATCACCACCCGGCGCGCGCGGTTGAGGCTGCCCAGCGGCCGGTGCGCAGCGAGCGCGTGCCACGGGGCGAAGGCCAGGGCATCCTCGCGCGCGGCTGCGTCGGCGCTCCACGCCGGCTGTGCATCGATCAACAGGCGCCCCACCGGAACGAACGGGCTGACGCTTTCCGGCCAGACCACGGACGCATCTTCAATCGGCATCTGTGCCAGGTCGCGACACAACTGCACGCGCAGTTCCCATGCTACCGGTGCGGTCAGAGTGGCGAAGAACGCGGCAATGGCGTCGCGCTGGGCGTCCTCGCCGGACGGCAGCGGTTGCCCGGTCAGCGCCAGCAGGGCGGGCGACACCGGGGCCCAGGAAAATTTGGCCATGTACGGCCCGTACAGGAACGGCACTTGGGTGAAGAAGGTTTCGCCCAGCGGATGATGCTGCGGTTCGCCACCCAGTGCCTTCAGGGTGGCGCTTTTCCCGCCCACCGCTTCCAATGCGGCCTCGGCGCCGCGCAACGTGGCCGACAGCACCTGCTTGGTGCGCGGCATGCGCTCGGTGGTGGCGGCCAGCAGTTTCGCCGAGCGCAGGAAGCCCTGCACGCCCGGTGTGGTGAACGCCGGTCCGTTGACCATCAGGAAGTCCTGGCTGTGCTGCTCATCGCCACCCTCCACGCGCTCGCCCTGCACGCCCAGGATCTTCACTGCCATCGCGCGCGGCGTGGACACGCTGTCGGGCAGCTGCTCGGCCGGCGGCGATGACAGCCGCACCAGGGCGTCATACGCGCCGGGGCGGGCGAACAGCCCGTGGGCAAGGTCAGCGGGCAGGTCGTGCGCCACCTGGAAGCGGGCGCGCAGCAGCGCGTGGCCCTTGGCGTGCACCGCCCGATGCGCATGGCCTTCATGCTCGGCGACCGTGCTGGCCATGTCGGTGAACAGCTTGGCCAGGGCAGTGATGGTCTCTTCTTCGTCCGGTGCGCGATGTTCAACGTCGGGCGAGTAGGCAACGGCGGGCGCGAACGGGGTCATGGGGCGGCATCCTGGCAACGGGAGGAGGTGCCGGCTGGCGTGACCATGGATGACGCCCTGGCAGCAGCCGGCTGGGGCATGGGATGCCGCCACCTTGGACGCCGCCGCGTGCAAGGGCGGTGCACGGCGCATGGCTGCCGTGCGAAGGACGCGGCCCGTTACCCGGCGCCCCCTGCTGGAATCACCACTCCAGCGTGTCGAAGAAGGTACCGGCCGCCTCGTCGTCGCCCAGGACGGCCGCCGCTGCCTGCAGGGCCGCGTCGCGATGCTCGGGGCGAAGCTCGCCGTCGTCGTCTTCCAGCGCCTCTCCGGCCGCCTGGTACACGTTTCCCACCGAGGCGAGGACGGCCAGGAAGGTGGGCAGGTCATCGGCCAGCACCGCGGCGTCCCACGTCCCTGCACCGTGGAAGGCGAAGAGGACCTGGCCGGTCCGGGTGTCGAGGATGAAGGGATCGGCGTTCTGGTCGGCGAACACCAGCCACTGTTCGGGCCAGTCCGCGATGCGCGCTCCGGTATCGCCTTCCCAGCGATAGCCCGCCTGCAACGCCCACAAGCGATGCAGCGGCGGGAATTCGACGTTCACGCCGGGCACGCTGATGCCGACCGGTCCCACGCTTGCATGCACCGTCTCGCCCCACGGACCGACCTGCGCATAGAACGCGGCCAGCGCCGGCGGCAGCGCGACGTCGCCTTGCCAGAGGTCGGGCGATTGCGCCTTCAGTGGGCCGAAGCGGGCAAACGAAGCGTGCAGTGCGTGCATGGTGCGGGTCCATCCGGAGCGGGACTGCGAAGACTAGCCAGCATCGATGCGGCACACAAACCCTGCGTGGCGCCCGGCCAGTGCGTGTTCTTCACCGCTGCTGGCTATCATGGCCACGGTTTTTTCGCCTGGGTGATGGTTGTGACGGTAGCGCTGGTGTGGTTTCGCCGTGATCTGCGGCTGCAGGACAACCCGGCCCTGCAGGCCGCGCTGGATGCCGGCCATGTGCCGGTACCGGTCTACATCCATGCGCCGCACGAAGAAGGCGACTGGGCGCCGGGCGGCGCATCCAATGCCTGGCTGCACCGTTCGCTGGCGGCACTGGACGCCGACCTGCGCGCCCGCGGCTCGGCGCTGGTGCTGTGCCAGGGCGACAGCCAAGCCGAGCTGGAGCGCCTGATCGCGCAGACCGGGGCGGTGGCCGTGTACTGGAACCGCAAGTACGAACCGGCCACCCAGCCGCGTGATGCGGCCATCAAGCGCGCGCTGCGCGAGCAGGGCATCAACGCCGAAAGCCACAACGGCAGCCTGCTGCTGGAGCCGTGGGATATCGCCACGCTCCAGGGCAACCCGTACAAGGTGTTCACCCCGTTCTGGCGCAACGCGCTGACCCGCCTGCAGGTGCCGTCCCCCACGCCGCTGCCGGCAACCTTGCCCGCGCACGCGGTGCAGGGCGTTGCACTGGACGCGCTGCAGCTGGCCGCGCTGCTGCCATGGGACGCGCAGTTCTGGGACCACTGGCAGCCCGGTGAAGCCGGCGCGCACGAGGCACTGACGGTGTTCATCGACGGCGCGCTCAACGGGTACCGCCAGCAACGTGACCTGCCCGACCGGGTGGGCACCTCGCTGTTGTCGCCGCACCTGCATTTCGGTGAGATCGCGCCCTGGCAGATCGTGCGCCGGCTGCAGGACGAGCGCAGTGCCAGCCGTGATGCCGACATCGACGGTTACATCCGCGAGCTGGGCTGGCGCGAGTTCTCCTACCACCTGCTGCACCACTTCCCGCAGACCCCGGACCACAACCTCAACCCGCGTTTCGACGGGTTCGGTTGGGCGCCGCCCAACGCCACACAGCTGCAGGCCTGGCAGCAGGGCCGTACCGGCATTCCGATCATCGATGCGGGCATGCGCGAACTGTGGGCCACCGGCTACATGCACAACCGGGTGCGCATGCTGGTGGCCAGCTTCCTGTGCAAGCACCTGCGCCAGCACTGGCGCGACGGCGCGCGCTGGTTCTGGGACACCCTGGTGGATGCCGACCTGGCCAACAACACGATGGGCTGGCAATGGGTGGCCGGTACCGGTGCCGACGCCGCGCCGTATTTCCGCATCTTCAACCCGGTCACCCAGTCGGAGAAGTTCGATCCGCAGGCGCGCTACATCACCCGCTGGGTGCCCGAGCTGGCCTCCCTGCCGCTCAAGGCCCGCTTTGCGCCGTGGCAGCATCCGCACCTGCTGGCCGAGCACGCGCCGACCTATCCCACGCTGCCACTGGTCGACCTGGCCGCGGGACGCGATGCCGCACTGGCCGCCTACCGTCACACCGGCAGCGTGTAAACCCGGCCGCGCGGGCCCCGCTCAGAAAGCTGAACGGGGAGCCGGCAGGCGTTCGCATCGTCATGCCGGCATCGCGTCTGCGTGTTTATCCTTTGGGCGCTCGCAAGCCGGTAGACCGGTAACCAAGGAGAACACCATGATTCGACCCGCAACCCGTAACGTGGCCCTGGCCCTGATGACCGCCGCTGCCTTGACGGCCTGCGCCACCGGCGGCTCGTATACCCAGTCCGATCAGTACGGCAACCCCACCCAGCAGCAGAACAAGACCGGCCGCAACGCGCTGATCGGTACTGCCGTGGGCGTGGCCGCCGGCCTGCTCAGTGGCAACAGCGCCACCGAGCGCCGCCAGCACGCAATGATCGGTGCCGGTATCGGCGCGCTCAGCGGTGCGGCCATCGGCCAGTACCAGGACCGTCAGGAACGCGCCCTGCGCGAACGTACCGCCAACACCGGTATCGACGTATCCCGCGACGGCGACAACCTGACCCTGAACCTGCCGGACGGCATCACCTTCGACTTCGGCAAGTCCACGCTGAAGCCGCAGTTCTACAGCTCGCTCAATGGCGTGGCCAGCACCCTGGCCGAGTACAACCAGACCATGATCGAAGTGGTGGGCCATACCGACAGCATCGGCAGCGATGCGGTCAACAACCGCCTGTCCAAGGAGCGTGCCGATTCGGTGGCCGCCTACCTGACCGCCCAGGGCGTTCAGGGTGCCCGCATCGAAACGCTGGGTGCCGGCAAGGCCTACCCGATCGCCGACAACAGCACTGACGCCGGCCGCGCGCAGAACCGCCGCGTGGAAATCCGGGTGATTCCGCTGCGTCAATAACGCGGAACGCGTTGTTGACGGGTCCGGCTGAAGGCCGGAGCAGAATGCCGCCCTTGCAGGCGGCATTTTTGTGGGTGCCGGCCGCTGGCCGGTACATCACGCGCATCTACCTGCGCATCCCTCACCAGTCGTACTGCACCTGCAACCGTGCGTAACGCGGCGTGGTGTTGTAGCGCGCCTTGCCGTAGTCGAAGTAGTCGGTGATTGTCCCGGCGGCATTGACGTCGTAGCGCCGCTCGTACACCTGCACCGGCTTGACCGCGTTGAACAGGTTGATCACCGACAGCTGTACGCTCAGCCCCGGCAGCGCCGCCGGCGAATACACCACGTTCGGGTTGAACGTCATCGTCCACGGGGTACGGCCGCTGCTGCCCAGCCTGGCGATGTCGTCCTCACCCACGTTGCAGGTGTGGAACACCCCGCGGTAGCCAAAGTCGGTACCGAAGGTGCCGTTGCCGCCGCCCAGGCAGCTGATCGGCGTGCCCGACTGCACCAGCAGGTTGGCGCCCACCTGCCACTGCGGACTCAGCTGGTAGCTGCCGAACAGTTTGATGCTGTGGCGGCGGTCGTTGAACAGGTAGCCGTCGGCGCCGTAGGACAGCTCCTTGAAATCGAAGTCAGACGTGGTGCCGGTGTCATCCTGGCCGTTGGTGCTCTTCACCAACCCTTCGTAGTTGCCGTGCAGCTTGGCCCAGGTGTAGCTGGCGCTGGCATACCACCGGTCGGTGCGCTTTTCCGCCGACAGGGTCAACGCGGTGTAGCGACGCTTGGCCTTCGGCCCCAGGTCCTCGCCTGGAACCCGGATGCTGTCGGGCGTGCCGTCGCCGTCCACGTCGATGTCCAGCACCAGGTCGCTGCCCGGGTTGTACAGCCAGCAGCCGGGCAGGCCGCTGGGCACCTCCCATTGGCTGTCCCAATGCGAGACGTCATAGCCGGCCGCCTTGGCAGCGTTGTACAGCGCACGCGAATCGCAGGTGTCATCGATCACCTGGTTGATCCGGCGCAGGGTGAGCTTGGCGCCCAGGGTCCAGCCGTCCACCCAGTCGGTATCCGAGCGCAGCTGCTTCTGATAGCCGAGGATGAGTTCGTCCTGGGTGTACGGCTTGAGACCCTGCGAGGCGACCGCACGCGGGTTGGGCGTGCTGCCATCGGCCCCGTTGACCACGCCGTCGGCGCTGCCGTCGCGGTAGGAGCCGGTGATGTTCGGCTTGCCGGTCACCGGGTCATACCCGTCGTAGGTGAAGTAGTCCATGGTGTAGTACGAGGCCGTGGCCGCACGCAGCGCCACGTTGGCCGCGATCGGCAACGAGTAGCGGCCGAGCGAGGCATACAGCTTGCTGTCGCCGGTGCCCGTGGGATCCCACGACAGGCCCAGCCGCGGCTGCCAGATGTTGTCCTGTTTGACGAACGTGGCGCCGCTGCCGTTGCGGTTGTCGAAGGAGTCATTGCGCAGCCCGGCGTACAGCATCAGCCGGTCGTTGACCTGCCAGTGGTCTTCCAGGTACCACGACGCCTGCTTGACGCCGATCGTGCCGCCGGTGCGGAAATTGATGCGCTGGGCGTAATTCGGATAGAGGTTCCAGTAGGCACCGCTGGAATACGCCGTGCCTTGGACCGAGGTCCAGTCTTCCTTGCTGTAGCCGCCGCCCAGCTGGTGGTTGCCCACCTGCCAGACCAGGTCGGCCTGGGTGTTGCGGCGCTCGTTGCTGCCGCTACCCAGGCCCAGCTGACTGGCGACCGCGCAACCGACCTGCTTGCCGAGCACGCGGTCAACCACGTACGGGCATTCGCCGTCGGGGGCGTTGATATCGCCGTCGTAGTCGCCGCGCTTGCCATCCGGGCTGATCGTGTACTCGCCGGTGTGATTGCGCATGCGGCCGTGCTGCACGCTGGCGGTGAGGTCGTCGGTGAGCTGGCTGGTCCACTTGAAGACGTGGGTGGTACCGCCGGCACGGCCTTCCTTGCGCCCGCGGTAGTCGCGCTTGCCGGGCTCGCCATCGGGCTGGTCGCTGCTGTACTCGGCGTCGTAATAGTCGTAGCGGTAGCGTTGGCGGTTGTCGAAACCCGTGTATTCCAGGTGGTTGCGATCATTGAGGTACCAGTCCAGCTTCAACAGCCAGTACGGGTCGCGCGAGCGGTAGTCCTGCGACGACGCCGACAGTGAGGCGGGAGCTACCGGGGTGTCTGGATCGCCGGCACGACGCGGGCCGCTGGCCGTCCGTCCGCCGAACGTCGTGCTGTCCGACCGGGACAGGCTGCCCAGCGCGAACACGAACAGTTTGTCCTCGATCAGCGGGCCACCGGCCCAGGCACTGGCCACGTCGCTGGAACTGCTGTTGTTGTCGTATGAGCGCAGGATGCTGCCGTCGCTGCGCAGCGTATCGGGTGCATTCTCGCGCAGCGACGAGGGCACGGTGGTCCAGCTGAAGCCGCCTTTCCAGGTGTTGGTGCCGCGTTTGACGTTGACGCTGGTCACCCCGCCGGTGGAAAACCCGTAGCGCGCGCCATAGCCACCGGTCTGCACGTCCAACTGGTCGATGGCCTGGAACGGCACTTCGGCGAAGGACAGGCTGTCGAATAGGTTGGTGACGTTGAAGCCGTTGACGTAGTAGCTGTTCTCAGCAGCCGATGCGCCGCCGAACGAGGCCGGGCCGAAGAAGCTGCTGCTGGCCACCGTGCCCGGTGTCAGCAGCGAAATGCTGGTGATGTCGCGTGCCACCGGCAGCGCGTTGAGTTGCTCGGCGGTGAAGGTGGTGCGCGTTTCCACGCTGCCCAGATCGATCGGCGAGGCACCGCTGGCGCGCACTGTGACCGTCTCCAGCGTGGCCGCCCGGGCGAAGTCCGCCTGCGTGGTCTGGCCCGCCACCACGGTCACCTGGCGTTGCTCGGTGCTGCCATCGGCGCGGGTGATGCGGACCTCGTATGGGCCGGTGGACAGTGCCGGCAGGCGGAACCGGCCGTCAGGGTTGATCCGGGTCTCACGCGTGGTGCCGGCGTCCAGGTGCCGGATCTGCACCGTGCCCTGGGTGGCACCGGGAACATGGCCGAGGATGTCGCCGACCGTGCTCTGTGCCAACGCCGGCAGCGGCGACAGCAGGGCCACCAGCAACAGGGAGAGGGGGGTCTTGCGCGGTTGGATCGGTGCGCGGAACGGGTGGTGCATGGTTCGCCTCCAGTGCATCCGGCCGGGCTGGCCAGGTCGCGAGGGCGGAACCTAACGCCGCGTAGACAGTGGAAGTGCGCAGTGGTTCGCGGCAGTGCGCTCCAATGTGACGGGGGTCGGAGAAACAGCGATTGGAATGATCAAAGACGTGATGCAGATCGCGGTGAACGCATCGGCAGGAGTGCAATGGATGCAGTGCGCAAGGACGTCAATGACGACAATTCGCGCAGACAGGGCCAGATACGACATGGCCGCCCGAAGGCGGCCATGCGTGGAAGTGGATCGTTAATCCACCGGTGGGACAGCGCGCTGTCAGGGCGCGGTCACGGTTTCCAGAATCCGCTTGCCGGTGGCCTGCAGTTCCTCTTCGGCCTGCGCGCTCTGCTGCTTGGCGAACTTCGCGTTCGGGCACTGCGCCAGCATGTAGTTGGCGTCGAAGTCGAGCTTGGCCACCAGGAAGTCGACGAACGCACGCACCTTCGGCGAGACCAGCCGGCCGCCGGCGAACACCGCGTTGAAGTCCACTTCCGGGCCGGTCCAGCCGGCCAGTACGCGGCGCACCATGCCCGATTCGACGAACGGCTTGGCCATCACGTCACCGGTCAGCAGCAAGCCTTCGCCACAGACCAGTGCGCCATTGAGCGCGGACGGATCATTGGCCACCAGCAGCGGATTGACCGGGAAGTCGCGCAGGTCGCCCCCGTTTTCGCCGAGCTGCCAGAAGAACCGGTTGTTGTTGAGATTGCGTGCCTTGCGCATCGCCAGGATGCGATGGAACTGCAGTTCGTCCGGATGCAGCGGCTCGCCGTAGCGTTCGATGTAGGCCGGGCTGGCGAATACCTGGGTGCGCAGGCTGCCCAGCTTGCGCGCCACCAGGTTGGAGTCGGGCAGGGTGCCCACGCGCAACGCCAGATCGGCTTCGCCGGCAATCAGGTCCAGCTTCTCGTTGCCCAGGTGCATGTCCAGCTGGATTTCCGGGTACTGCGCATGGAACTCGCCCAGCAGCGGTGCGATCCAGGTGATGCCGATGGAGTAGGGCACGGTGAAACGCAGCCAGCCGCGCGGGCCGGACTGCAGCTGGTTGACCGCACCTTCGGCTTCTTCCAGTTCGCGCGCGATGCGCTGGCAATGTTCGTGGTACACCGACCCGGCCTCGGTCAGGCCCAGCCGGCGCGTGGTCCGGTGCAGCAGGCGCGCGCCCAGGCGCGTCTCCAGTTCCTGCACCTTGCGGCTGACCGTGGTCTTGGGCAGGCCAAGCGCAGTGGCGGCGGCAATGAAGCTGCCTTGCTCGACCACCTTGACGAAGATCAGCGTGTCGTTGAGATCGTGGGCCATGACGGGTCCGAAGTCGGGGGAGGGGATAGGGTGCCCGAAAGATTGTGCCGGGTACGGGACGATTATTCCCCTTAATCCGGACTAATCAAGTGGGAGTTTGAGGACTAATCTGGCGCCATTCCCGAATTGAAGGACCTCCGCCATGTGGTTGCGGAACATTCTTGGCCGCGTACTGACCGGCCGCACAGCCCCGCTGGACCTGGCGATGACCGTTGAGAAGCGGCCCTCGTCGTTGTCCTACAAGGCTTTCAGAGAGTTCACCCCGCCCGCCAAGATGCAGCGCGGCGGCAGCCTGCGCCTGGGCAATCGTGATCTGGGCCGACTGGGCCGGATTGGGATTATCCCGGCGGCGGGAGTGAAAGTCCCATGAGTGGGACGCTGGCCCCCGAGGTCCTTGTCCTGGGCGGCACCGGCAGTGTCGGCCAGGGCATCGTGGCTGCGCTGCTGGAGGCCGGCAGCCCGGTCCTGGTGGTCGGCCGCGACCCCGGTCGGCTGGCGGCCCTGCAGGAACAGTTCGCCGATGAGCCCGGTCTGGAGACCCTGCTGGGTTCCTTCGGCGACGACGCCTCGGCGCAGACGGTGGCCGAGCGCATCGCGCCGCGCCGGCGCGCGTTGTCGGCGGTGGTCGATGCGATGGGCGGCCCGTACCACCGCGGCCGGGTGACCGATCGCAGTGGCGACGCGCTGCTGCAGGCGCTGCAGGCCGACGTGATGCCGCACGTGCATGCCGGTCGCCACCTGTTGCCGATGCTGCGCGGTGGCAGCCATCCGCAGCGCTACGTGTTGATCGGCGGTCCGGCCGGCTTCAAGCCGTGGGCCGGCCACGGTGAATCGTCCATCACCATGTCTGCCACGCGCATGTACGCGCAGGTGCTGCACCAGGAAGCGCAGGCGCTGGGCGTGCGCGCGCAGATGCTGGAAGTGTGCAACCCGGTCTGCACCCCGGCCAATGCAGCCAATGCCTGCATCGAGTGGCCCAGCGCCTTGCTGGTGGGCCGCCGCCTGGTCTCGCTGCTGGACACCTGTACCGACAACCGCGCCATCGTCCGCTGCGACGCGCGCGATGCCGAACTGCCGCGCGGCCTGCTGCACCGGGATTGGCCTCCCCCGATGTCGCGCGACACCGCTGGCGCTGCTTGACCTTTACCAAGGTTGAGGTCTCAGGATGCGCCACCCACGTTCTGCACTACCCCGATTTTCGAATACCACCCCTCCGTACGGATGCATGTCATGACCTCCCCCAATTCCACTCCGCATCGTCTTACCCGACGGCTGGCCATGGCCGGCGTCTCGATCCTCGCCGCCGCCGTGCTGGCTGCCTGCAGCGGTGGCCACGCAGAAGAAGCCGGCATGCCGCCGCCGCCGCAGGTGAGCGCAGCGCCGGTGCTGATCAAGCCGGTCAGCCAGTGGGACGACTTCAGCGGCCGCGTTGAAGCCGTGCAGAGCGTGGAGCTGCGTCCGCGTGTGTCCGGCTACATCGACAAGGTCAACTATGTCGAAGGCGACGAGGTGAAGAAGGGTGACGTGCTGTTCACCATCGACGCCCGCAGCTACCAGGCCGAGTACGACCGCGCCCGCGCCGAACTGGCGCGTGCCCGCACCCAGTTCACCCTGGCCCGCAGCGAATCCGAGCGCGCCAAGAAGCTGTCCGATCAGCAGGCCATCTCCACCGAAACCTGGGAGCAGCGGCGCGCCGCGGCCGACCAGGCCGGTGCCAGCGTGCAGGCCGCGCAGGCCGCGCTGGATGCTGCCGCGTTGAACCTGGAGTTCACCAAGGTCCGCGCCCCGATCAACGGCCGCGCCGGCCGCGCGATGGTGACCGCCGGCAACCTGGTCACCGCCGGCGACAGCGCCAGCGTGCTGACCACGCTGGTGTCGCTGGACACGGTGTTCGTGTACTTCGATGCCGACGAAGCGACCTTCCTGCGGTACGCACAGATGGCCCGCAAGGGCGAGCGCCCGAGCGAGCGTGACAGCGACCTGCCGGTGAAGGTGGGCCTGTCGGGCGAGGACGGCTTCCCGCATGAAGGCAAGGTCGACTTCCTCGACAACCAGGTCACCCGCAGCACCGGCACCATCCGCGTTCGCGCGCTGCTGGACAATGCCGACCGCACCTTCACCCCGGGCCTGTTCGCGCGCGTGCAACTGCTGGGCAGCGGCCAGTTCCAGGCCATGCTGATCGACGAGAAGGCCGTGCTGACCGACCAGGACCGCAAGTATGTGTACGTGGTCGACAAGGACGGCAAGGCACAGCGCCAGGACATCACGCTGGGCCGCAACGCCGACGGCCTGCGCATCGTGCAGCAGGGTCTGAAGGCCGGCGACCGCGTGATCATCGACGGCGTGCAGAAGGTCTTCATGCCCGGCATGCCGGTGCAGGCCAAGGCCGTGGCCATGCAGCCGGTTGCCGCCCCGGTAGCCGCGCCGGTTGTTGCAAAGAACTGAAGAGCAGCCGACTGACCGTCGGCTCTACGTAGGAGCCGGCCAACGGTCGGCTCTACCGTGACTGCCATCGCCCCGTGCAGGGGAACCCGCCACCGCTGTCGCCTGCGACAGCGGCCGGGGTCGTGCACGCCGGCGCTGGTGAAACCCCAGGAATCCACCCATGGACTTTTCCCGTTTCTTCATCGACAGGCCGATTTTCGCGGCGGTGTTGTCGATCGTGATCTTCGCCGCCGGCCTGATCTCCATTCCGATGCTGCCCATCGGCGAGTACCCGGAAGTGGTGCCGCCGTCGGTGGTGGTGCGCACCGTGTACCCGGGTGCCAACCCGAAGGTGATCGCCGAAACCGTGGCCACCCCGCTGGAAGAAGCCATCAACGGCGTCGAAGGCATGATCTACCTCAAGTCGGTGGCCGGCTCTGACGGCGTACTGCAGATGACCATCACCTTCCGCCCGGGTACCGATCCGGACGAAGCGGCGGTGAAGGTGCAGAACCGCGTCGCCCAGGCCCAGGCGCGCCTGCCCGAGGACGTCCGCCGCCAGGGCGTGACCACCCAGAAGCAGTCGCCCACCTTCCTGATGGTGGTGCACCTGACCTCGCCCAAGGGCAAGTACGACACCCTGTACCTGCGCAACTACGCCCGCCTGCACGTCAAGGACGCGCTGGCGCGTATCCAGGGCGTGGGCGACGCGCAGATCTTCGGCGGTGGTGACTACGCCATGCGCGCCTGGCTGGACCCGGACAAGGTGGCCGCGCGCGGCCTGACCGCCAGCGACGTGGTCGGTGCCATGCGCGAGCAGAACGTGCAGGTCTCGGCCGGCCAGCTCGGCGCCGAGCCGATGCCCAACAGCCAGTTCCTGACCCTGATCAATGCCCAGGGCCGCCTGCGCAGCGAGAAGGAGTTCGGCGACATCGTGCTCAAGAGTGGTACCGACGGTGAAGTGGTGCGCCTGTCGGACGTGGCCCGCGTGGAACTGGGCGCCGGCGACTACACCCTGCGCTCGCAGCTGGACGGCAAGAACGCGGTGGGCATCGGTATCTTCCAGGCCCCCGGCGCCAACGCGCTGGAGATCCGCGATGCGGTGATGGCCAGCATGGACGAAATGCAGAAGACCATGCCCGCCGATGTGAAGTACGAAGCGGTGTATGACACCACCATCTTCGTGCGCGACTCGGTCAAGGCGGTGGTCTCCACCCTGCTGGAAGCCATCGCGCTGGTGGTGCTGGTAGTGATCCTGTTCCTGCAGACCTGGCGCGCCTCGATCATTCCGTTGATCGCCGTGCCGGTGTCCATCGTGGGCACGTTCGGTGCGCTGTACCTGCTGGGCTTCTCGATCAATACGCTGAGCCTGTTCGGCCTGGTGCTGGCCATCGGCATCGTGGTCGATGACGCGATCGTGGTGGTGGAAAACGTTGAGCGCAACATCGAAGAAGGCCTGACCCCGCTGGCCGCTGCGCATCAGGCGATGCGCGAAGTGTCCGGCCCGATCATCGCCATCGCGCTGGTGCTGTGTGCCGTGTTCGTGCCGATGGCATTCCTGTCGGGCGTCACCGGCCAGTTCTACAAGCAGTTCGCGGTCACCATCGCCATCTCCACGGTGATCTCGGCGATCAACTCGCTGACCCTGTCGCCGGCCCTGGCCGCCCGCCTGCTCAAGCCGCACGGCGCGCCGAAGGATGCCCCGACCCGCATCATCGACCGTCTGTTCGGCTGGGTGTTCCGTCCGTTCAACCGCTTCTTCAAGTCCAGCTCGGAAAAGTACGAGCGCGGCGTGTCGAAGATCCTCGGTCGCCGCGGTGCGGTGTTCGTGGTGTATGCGGTGCTGCTGGTGGGTACCGGTTTCATCTTCAAGCTGGTCCCGCCGGGCTTCATCCCGACCCAGGACAAGCTGTACCTGATCGCCGGCGTGAAGCTGCCGGAAGGCTCGTCGATCGCGCGTACCGATGAAATGCTGCGCAAGGTGGCCAAGATCGCCCAGGAAACCGATGGCGTGGCGCACACCATCTCGTTCCCCGGCCTGAACGCGCTGCAGTTCACCAACACGCCCAACACCGGCGTGGCGTTCATTCCGCTCAAGCCGTTCAACGAGCGGCATGGCCGCACCGCTGCGCAGATCAATGCCGAGATCAACCAGAAGATCGCCGGGCTGCAGGAAGGCTTTGCCTTCGCGATGATGCCGCCGCCGATCCTCGGCCTGGGTAACGGCAACGGCTACCAGATGTTCATCCAGGACCGTGGCAACCTGGGCTACGGCGCGTTGCAGAACGCGGTGCAGTCGATGCAGGGTGCGGTCGCGCAGACGCCGGGCATGGCGTTCCCGATCACCAGCTACCAGGCCAACGTGCCGCAGCTGGATGCCGAAGTGGACCGGGTCAAGGCCAAGGCGCAGGGCGTGCAGCTCACCGAGCTGTTCGACACCCTGCAGACCTACCTGGGGTCGTCTTACGTCAACGACTTCAACCAGTTCGGTCGTACCTGGCAGGTGATCGCCCAGGCCGACGGGCAGTTCCGTGACAGCGTCGAGGACATCGGCAAGCTGCGTACCCGCAACGACCGCGGTGAGATGGTGCCGATCGGCTCGATGGTGACCGTCAAGGAAACCTTCGGTCCGGACCCGGTGCTGCGCTTCAACGGCTACCCGGCCGCCGACCTGGCCGGTGAAGCCGATCCGCGCATGCTGTCGTCGGCTGAAGCGATGACCAACCTCACCGCCATCGCCGCCAAGGTGCTGCCGGTTGGCATGGCCACCGAATGGACCGACCTGAGCTACCAGCAGGCCACCCAGGGCAAGGCCGCCTTCATCGTGTTCCCGGTGGCCATCCTGCTGGCGTTCCTGGTGCTGGCTGCGCTGTATGAAAGCTGGTCGCTGCCGCTGGCGGTGATCCTGATCGTGCCGATGACCCTGCTGTCGGCGTTGTTCGGCGTGTGGATGACCGGTGGCGACAACAACGTGTTCGTGCAGGTCGGCCTGGTGGTGCTGATGGGCCTGGCGTGCAAGAACGCGATCCTGATCGTCGAATTCGCCCGGGAGCTGGAGATGGGCGGCAAGGGCATCGTGGAGGCCGCGCTGGAAGCCTGCCGCCTGCGTCTGCGCCCGATCGTGATGACCTCCATCGCCTTCATCGCCGGCACCATCCCGCTGGTGCTCTCGCATGGCGCTGGCGCCGAGGTGCGCTCTGTCACCGGCATCACGGTGTTCGCCGGCATGCTGGGCGTGACCCTGTTCGGCCTGTTCCTGACCCCGGTGTTCTACGTGGCCCTGCGCAAGTTCGTCAGCCGTAACGGCGGCGGGCAGCTGGTGACCCACGGCGAACCCACCATCCACCATTGATCCCATCCCCCGCGAGGTTTCGTACATGAATACCGCTACCCAAACGATCGCCCTGGTCACCGGTGCCACCCGCGGCATCGGCCTGGAAACCGTCCGCCAGCTGGCCCAGGCCGGCGTGCATACGCTGCTGGCCGGGCGCAAGCGCGACGTCGCCGTGGCCGAGGCACTGAAGCTGCAGGCCGAAGGCCTGCCGGTCGAGGCGATCCAGCTGGACGTGGGTGATGCCGCCAGCATCGCCGCCGCCGTGCAGACCGTGACCGAACGTCACGGTCGCCTGGACATCCTGGTCAACAACGCCGGCATCCTGCTCGATGACATCAAGCTGGCCCCGTCGGCGCAGACCCTGCAGACCTGGCGCGACACCTTCGACACCAACGTGTTCGCGGTCATCGCCGTGACCCAGGCGTTCCTGCCGCTGATCACCGCTTCGCCGGCGGGCCGCATCGTCAACGTGTCCAGCATCCTCGGTTCGCTCACCCTGCACAGCCAGCCGGGATCGCCGATCTATGGCTTCGCCGTGCCGGCCTACAACGCCTCCAAGAGCGCGGTGAATGCCTGGACCGTGCAGCTGGCCTACGAGCTGCGCGACGGCACCACCAAGGTCAACACCGTGCACCCCGGCTACGTCAAAACCGACATGAACGGTGGCGAAGGCGAGATCGAGATCAGCGAAGGCGCACGCTCCAGCGTGGGCATGGCGCTGATCGGCGCCGACGGCCCGAACGGCAGCTTCACCTACCTCGGCGAGGTGCTGCCATGGTGATCCGCCTGTTGACCGTGGCCGTGACCAGCGCGCTGCTGGCCGGCTGCGTCAGCGTCGGCCCCAACTACCAGGCGCCACCGGCTACGCCGGTGACCCTGCAGGGCGCCGCCGCGCCGGTATTCACCTCTGCCTCGCCGGTCGCCAGCTGGTGGGCGCAGTTCGATGACCCGGTGCTGGAACAGCTGGTACATGACGCACTCGGCACCAACCTGGACCTGCGCATTGCGATGGCCCGCGTGCGGGAAGCGCGCGCGGTGTTCGTCGAACAGCGCCTGGACCAGTTGCCGCACGTCACCGCCGGCGGCAGCTACGACCGCCGCAAGCAGCCCGATGCCACCGTGGGCGGCGAGCGCGTCTTCAGCGAAACCTACCAGCTCGGCTTCGACGCCGGCTGGGAGCTGGATCTGTTCGGTCGCCAGCGGCGTGCCGCCGAAGCGGCGCGCGCAGACCTGGGTGCCGAGCAGGACAACCTGGCCGACGCCCAGGTCACCGTGGCCGCCGAAGTGGCGCGCAACTACTTCGAACTGCGTGGCTCGCAGAAGCGCATCGACGTGGCCAAGCGCACCCTGGTCAACCTGCGCGATACCCAGCGCCTGACCGAGGCACGCTGGGAACTGGGTGCCGGCAGCGAGCTGGATGTGCAGAGCAGCCGCGCACGCCTGAAGGCGATCGAGGCCGACATCCCGCTGCTGGAAGTGGCCGAAGTGCAGTCGCGGCACCGGCTGGCGGTGTTGCTGGGGCAGCGTCCGGATGCGCTGGACGAACTGCTGCAGCCGCGCGAGGTACCGGCCTACGCCAAGCAGCTGCCGTTGGGTGACACCACCGACCTGCTGCGCCAGCGTGCCGACGTACGCAGTGCCGAACGCCGCCTGGCCGCCGCTACTGCCCGCGTGGGCGTGGCCACGGCCGACCTGTTCCCGCGGATCAGCCTGACCGGCTTCGTCGGCTTCCTGTCCGGCGACGCCAGCGGCCTGGTCAACGGTGCCAACAAGGCGTGGTCGGTGACCCCGTCGATCAGCTGGGCCGCGTTCGATTTCGGAACCGTGCGGGCGCGCCTGCGTGCCAGCAAGGCGCAGGCCGACGGCGTAGCGGCCGAGTATGAAAAGGCGGTGCTGTTGGCGCTGGAAGACACCGAGAATGCGCTCACCCGGTATGCCAAGCAGCAGTCGCGGCTGGCCATCGTGGCCGAGCAGGCGCAGGCCGCGCGGCGTGCAGAACAGCTGGCGCAGATCCGCTATCGGGAAGGTTCCGAAGACTTCCTGACCCTGCTGGATGCGCAACGCACCCAGCTGGCGGCGGATGACGCACTGGCGGCGGCCGAATCCACGGTCAACGTCAGCGTGGTCGGGGTATACAAGGCCTTGGGCGGCTGGGGCCAGCAGCAGGATGCAGCACCGCCGGCAGTGGCCGGCACACTCCGCTGACCTGGCAGGTGAGGGCGGCCTGGCCGCCCTCACATGTGCGCAGCGTCAGAGTTTGCCGCGATGGGAGCCCAAAAAGCGGCCATTGGCGGCGTTGCCACTGCCGCACACATCAGTGCAGATGATACAAAGCGTCCCCTTCTGCCGGGAACGCTCCCATGATCAAACCCAACCCGTGGCGGGGCGACGCCACCCCCGCCCAGAACGGGCAGGCGGCACTGTCGCCCGGCGCGATCACGTTGCTGGTGCTGGCCGCCCTGATGGTGGCACTGGGCTTTGCCAGGCTGCCCGACACGCTGCTGGACATCGGCGTGCTCGTGATCGGCGTGTTCATCGCCGTCGTGGCGAGGATCTGCCAGGCGCGCGACCAGCATCTGGCGGTGTGCCGACTGCTGGGGGAGCACGCCAGCCACCGCAGGCCGTGAATCAGTCCCAGTGGTTGACCGCCGCGCCCTCCTGCCCATCGCGCATGCGCACGATGCAGAACCGGTGTCCGGTGGGGGCTTCCATCACCCACCAGCGTTTGACGAAGCCGATCCGGCGCGCGCCCAGCGCCTCCAGGCGCGAGGCCTCGGCGTCGATGTCGTCGCTTTCGATATCCAGGTGCACGCGTGACGCGTGCTCGACGCGTTGCACCTCCACATTCAGACCGGCCGGTGCGCCAACAAGATCGGCGTACTCGGCCCCTTCTTCGCTGTAGGCCGGTTGGGCGCGGTAGCCCAGTGCGGCCGACCAGAAGGCGGCGGCTTCGTCGGCGGCGGTGTTGTGGCAATCGATGATGAAACCGGCCAGGCGGCTGCGGTGTGCCATGGTGGAAAGCTCCGAGGGTGCGAGGCTGCCGGTATCGCACCGCTGGCATCGACGTGGCGTGACGTAGCCCCGCCCGCGTCGTTTCACGCCGCTGCCGCTGCCGCGACGACCTGGCCGCGCCGCGGCGTGCGGCGTGGCCAGAGGGGGGGCGGCTCAGCGCGCCGTCGTTGCCGGGAAGACCAGTTCGGCCTGCACCGGATAATGATCCGAGGGCAGCACGCCGCCGGGCGCATCGTCGAGCGTCTGGAAACGGTCGACCTTGAAGCCGCGCACCAGGATCCAGTCCAGTTCCACGGTCGGCTTGCCGGTGAAGTCGTGGAAGGTCAGGCGCGGGCCCTCGACCTTGGCGGCCATCTTGCGGGCATCGCCCAATACCGCGGTGAATGCCTGGTAGGTAGTGCTGCCCGGTTCGCTGTTGAAGTCACCGGTGACCACCACCGGAATGTCCTTGGGCAGGGTGGCCAGGCGCGTGGCGATCAGCTTGGCGCCCAGCACGCGGCGCGGTTCGTCCTCGTCGCGGTAGGGCAGGTGGGTGTTGAGCAGGTAGAAGCGCTTGCCGTCGGCCTGGCGCTGGAACAACGCCCAGGTGACCATGCGCGGCATGAGGTTGCCCCAGGTGATGCTGGCCGGCACATCGGGCGTATCGGACAACCAGAAATCCCCCGATTCAATCACCGTCAGCTGCGCGCTGTCGTAGAACACGCCCATGTGTTCATCGCCCGTGCCGCCGCGACGGTCCTTGCCGAACCAGCGGTAGCCGGGCAGGTGTTCAACCAGATAGTCGGCCTGCTTCTGCACCAGCTCCTGAGTGCCGAACACCGCCGGGTGCTGCTCGCGCAGCAGGCTGACCATCGCATCGCGGCGGTCGTCCCAGCGGCGGCCGGGCTCGGTATCCACAGGGGTGCGCACGTTGAATGACATCACCCGCAACGGGGCGGCCGTTTCGGCCAGTGCGTGGCCAGCGGGCAATGACAGGGCCATCAGGGCCAGCAGCGCGGTACGACGAAAACGAGACAACATTGGAATCCCTCCATCCCATGAAAACGTTTCCCCGAAGGGTCGCATGGAACGGGGCCGCGGGGGAATTGCACCTGTTGGCGGCTGGAGGGGCAGGCAGCGTGCGCCTGCCCCGTGCGGCTCAACGCCGCCGTCTTACTCGTTGGGCACGTACCACTGCCCGTCCTGGTCGATGTGGTAGACGCTGGCTACCTGGCGATTGCCATTCTCGTCCAGATAATACGTAGTGCATCGCTGGTGGTAGACATACTTGGCAACCATGAACGGGACGCACTCGGTGAAATACCCATCCTGTGCCGAGGCGTCGGCCATGCCCACGGTGCCGCTGGCGGCCAACGTGATTACCAATGTGGCCATCGCGGCCAAATGCAGTTTCATCAGCATCATCCTTGCTTCTGCAGCGCACATGCGCCTGCGCTGTTTAGCATGCAGCTACGGGCGGGGCAATCCATGTGCGAAGGCCAGGCTGCAGAGCGGTGGATGAGCAGGAGTGATAACTGACGCCAGCCCTCTCAGACGAGGGCTGGCGTGACGGCGTATCAATCCCTTACGGAAGCGCGCACCCGGCGCCCCTCATGCAGCGAGAAAATGTGCCGAAACAGATGCCTTCACCGGTTCCCGCGGCCTGGCAGGCCCGGTAGTTGGTGTAGCAGATACTGCACGGATAGGGCTGGGCCGTGGCCGTGGCCATTCCCAACGTAAATGCAATTGAAGCAATCGCAACAGACAGCCTGAGTCCAATTTTCATGCGCTCTTCCGTTGTCCGCCCTCCTTGGGCAAGGTCGAGGCTACCCCGTGGCAGTGCGCTCATCAACCGGCGTCCGCGTCGCGCGTGAAGGGCGAGGCCCGCGGCGCCCGTCGAGGGCTGGGGTAGGAAGTTACTTACAACCTTTCGTGACGCCCATTCCATATGCGGTCAGCGCGATGCGCTAGTTTTGATTCGCTCAACCATTGGGCCTATCAAGGAGTGATACGCAATGCGCAGATTCAAACGTCTGGTCGCCGTCGCTGTGTTCTCTTCCGCCTGTCTTGGCGCCACGGCCTACGCCCTTCCGGCGAACCCGTGCAACTGGGGGTGCACCCGCGCGTATTTTGCCTGCATGGACAGCGGCGAGAATGCCGCAGTGTGCGCTGAAGCGCGCGAGCGCTGCACCGAAAGCTGCGGCGGATAGGTCGCGGCAGGGCCTCAGCTGGGTGGGGCCCTGCGCCTGCAGTGGGTGAGCGCGCGAAACCCTCCGTTCGCGCTGCCGCACATTCAGTTGGCCAGCAGGATCCAGCCAATCAGACTGTTGATGGCCACCCCCAGCATCAGCACCCAGACGGTCGACAGCACCGTGTTCGGCCACGACCGCTGCAGGGCCACCTTGAGCCAGCCGGCCTGCACCACCGCATACCAGACCAGCGACAGCACCGACACCGCGATGCCGATCTGGGTGGACAGCGCGCCGGGCAGCCGCACGAACACCATGCTGGTGGACAGCGCCACCGCGAACGGCGCGGTCAGGTAGCACTGCATGAAGAATGGACGGCGCAGCGATTCACGGGTCATGGCCACCTTCTTGCGCCGCAGCAGGTGCACGCTGCTGATCAGCGGCCACACCGCAAAGGTGATCGAGCGGTACAGCAGCAGGCTTTCCTCATTGCCGAACACCGTGCGCGACAGTTGCCCGGTACCGGTGACCTGCTGGTGCATCAGCAGCTCCACGCCGTGCGCGACCAGCACCGCCAGCATCAGGAACATCGGCGGGCTGATCGCATCGTCGAACTGCTTGTCCAGCTTCTGGGTCAGTTCGGTGTTGACGTACTGCGCCATGCGCCGCGGGTGCACGATTACCCGGTACAACGTGCGCGGAAAGAACAGAAACCACGTGCAGAGTTCGTACAGAAACTCTTCCAGCGACCGGAGCAGTTTCAGGAAATCCATGGTCAGCGGATGGTAATGGTCAACGTATGCGGTGCCTTCTCGCCGCGTCGTGCCTGCGCACGCATCTGGTAAACCTGGACCACATAGGTGCCGGAGGCGGGCAGGGTGCCGGTCCAGCGGCGCGTCTCATCGGTGCTGCCCAGTGCCTCGCCCTGGCCGGGCACCACGCCCGGCGCGTACACGTTGAGATTGGCGTTGGCGCTGCCCGCCAGCGTGACGGTCATGGTCTGGCCGGCGCGTGCGACGACTGTGTAGCGGACGGTGTCGTAGCCGGCAACGGTGCCGCGCAGCGTGGCGCTGCTGGTGCCCTTGGCGAACTGCACGGGCGTGGTGGTCACCTTGTCGGCCGCGCCGGCCAGGGCCGGGGTCAGTGCGAGCAGGGCGGTCAACAGAATCGAACGGAAGGGGGCCATGGCAATCTTCGCTGTCCGGGAGGGGATGACCGGAGCATGATCGCCCGCACATCAAGGTGTTGTCGATGACGCCAGGGAGGGTAACCTTGGCGGTTCCCTTCTTGAACGGCAGGCCCCCGATGGATTACCAGCTTGTGATCAAGTTCTGGAGAAAGTCGCTGGACGACGAGGCCTTCCTGGCCACCCTGGAGGCCGAACTCAGCCAGGTTCTGGGCGCGACGGCGGCGCTGGACGGCCACGACATCAGCGCCAAAGAGATCAACCTGTTCATGTTCACCGATGACCCGCGCTCGGTCTTCCGGCGGGCCAAGGACGTGCTGGACCGGCTTGGGGTGCTGCACAGCGTCTCGGCGGCCTACCGGCTGGTGGGCGGCGCGCAGTTCACCTCGGTGTGGCCGCTGCGCATGGCCCGGAAGTTCACCCTGCCATGAGCAAGCGTCGGCGTCGTCACAAGGCGCGTAACGCGTGACCCAGGCCCCCCAGGCTATGTTGAAGACGCTGACCGATGCCGTCGCCGCCGAGTTCGCCGCCGCGGGATTCGTGCTGAAGCGCGGGCGGCATTTCGAGCGCGTCAGTGCGTCCGGCCGGACTCACCGCTACACGGTGGGGTTGTCCAAACAGAAAGGGTGGTACTCACTCCACCTCACCCTTGGCCTGCTCGATCGCGGGCTGATGGCGGGGGTGAACGCCGTGCTGGAGCAGGCGCTGCGCGACGAGGCATTCCACTATCCGGAGACTTGGCCGCCCGCACTCGTCGAATCCACGATCAAGGCGCGTGTGTCCAACCCGGTGGTGGCGGAGCTGACCGATTGGCGGAGCCTCCGGGATGACGCGGAGACGCTGGAGGCCTTCAACGCACGTTTCGGGATCTGGTTGCGTGCGTTCGACAGCCTCGAGGAACTGTCCGATTGGCAGGCGCAGCTGTCGGCGAGCGTCACGCTGTCGCTGCATTGGTTTCGCAGCGTCGACGCAGTGGACTGGATTGAAGCCAATACCGATTATCCCGCGCTGTATCTGTTGAACCGCCGCTCAGCGCACGACGCGCTGCAGGCGCGCTACCAGGCGCTGTTGGAGCACGTGCCGCACGCGGAAGAAATGCGGCTGTTCCACAAGCACCTGAGCGCCGCTGCCGGTTGACCCATTGGGTGTGTCGAGGGCAGATTGAGGGACACCGCATCGGCACTCCGCATCATGTGCAACCGCATTCCACCTTCCGGACACCCCGAGGTCAGCCTGCGTCCCCTGGTGCGGGGCGACGCCGACGACTGGTATGCCTGCCTGACGCAACCGGGCGTACTGGAACATACCAGCTGGCAGCTCTCCTCCGTAGACGATCTGGCGCCGCTGTTCGACGCGCTGGAAACACCCCGCGCGCCCACCCAGATTCGCATGGCAGTCGTGGACCGCGCCGGTGCCTTGGTGGGCAGCATCGGCTTCCACAGCATCCAGTGGCCGCATGGCACCGCAGAAATCGCCTACGAACTCTGCCCTGCGTATTGGGGGCGTGGGATCGCCAGCGCACTGTGCCAGTCGGTCAGCCGATGGGCGTTGGCGGCCTTCGGCTGGCATCGCATACAGGCCTGCGTGCTGGACACCAACATGGCTTCCGCCGCCGTGCTGCGCCGCTGTGTTTTCCAGCACGAAGGCCGGCTGCGCCACTTCCGGCAGGTACGGGGTGTTGCCCGTGACTTCGACGTTTATGGGTTGATCGCGGCCGACGGTGGCATCGAGTCGCGCTGATCCTCGGTATCGCTGCGTTCGGCGCGGCAGGAAAAACAGCCGCGCCCGGCGTTGTGCAGATGGACCTGATGCACGTGGGGATCATCGAACAGCTGGTCCAGCGCCGCGGCTACCTCGCTGCCGTCGCAGATCTGCCCGCTGAGCATGAACGCACGGACGTCGTAGGCGCGTACCGACATCTGCCGGCGGTGCACATAGGGCGGCACCACACCGGGTGGCAATACGCAGCGTACTGCCTGGCGCCGGATGAACACCGGTCCCGATGCGCGGTAGGGCGAGTTGGATGCCAGGTGCGTGTAGGGAAGCAGCAACAGCTCTTCGCCAACGCGCGCGTCGACCAGGCTGATGCGGCAGGGAAATCCGTGGTCCTGCGTGGCCACGCAGCGCACGATCCCGCGCGCTGCGAGGTCGCGGTCATTCCCCTCAAAGAGGTGTTCGAATTGGCGGTGGTCAAGGCCGCTCAGATGCCAACGGTGCATGGGGGTCTCCTGGTGTGACCCCATCCTGATGCGATGCGGCGGGTGCTGCTCGCCATCTTCGGACGCCACACCATCGGGCTGCGCGGCCCGGTGCTTTTCGCGCAGTCACAGCCGCCGCGTTTCCGGCGCTCGCCGGCAGGGTGCACACTACGACGTATCGTTCGCCTTTTTCTCATGCAGGGACCGCCATGTTCTACCAGACCGATATCCGCGAGCTCCAGCCGGGCCTCACCCCATTTCCTGTCGACGTATTCGT
Organism: Stenotrophomonas sp. 2619; assembly: GCF_040548725.1. Taxonomy (NCBI): domain Bacteria; kingdom Pseudomonadati; phylum Pseudomonadota; class Gammaproteobacteria; order Lysobacterales; family Lysobacteraceae; genus Stenotrophomonas; species Stenotrophomonas sp. 2619. Next base: position 336,341 of record NZ_JBEPSF010000001.1, read on the forward strand.
TCCGGGGCAGGCCTGGTTGGCGGCGCATTTACTGCCGCTGATCTCCGTGGACCTGGGCATTCTGCGTCCGGAACTGACGGGTACCGTGGCCACGATGCTGTGCCCGGTCGAACCCTATGAAGGATGCCTCGGCGAAGAGACCGAGGCGCATCACAACGCGTGCATCGGCACCAACTGGATCGCGTTCGAGCTGACGACCGACAACCGTATGCGTTTCCTTGGCGAAGCGGGCTACTTCCTGGGGGACAAGGTGCAGGACCCAGAACTGGTGGAGCACATCGGCGAAATGCGCGACAGCTACGCAAGGGCGAAGGCCTACTTCAAGGAGCATGGGCGCCTGGCCAGCTATTCGCACTTTGGTGACGGCGGGCCGAACGAGCAGGCCTACCTGGACACGCTCGGTGGACAGATCCCCGACGGGAACTGGACCGAGACCTCGCCCATTCCGTCTGCGTTCGAGCTGTGGCTGGATCCGTTGATGTACGAACGTGATCAAGCGGCCGATGCAGAGAATGTGCGGATCACCCGAGCGGGCAGGCCGTTCTTTGCGGTCGCCACGGTTGCCGGTTACAACTGGTGTGCCACCGGCCCGGATGCCATCGTGATGCTGTATGAGCCGGACAGCCGCACTGTGTTGTTCTCGTTTGATTGGACCTGATGGAGGGCGTGCGGGGTGTTGAGGCTGCGGGCGAAAGGGCGCGCTCCCGGTTCAATGGTTCGACGACAGAACCGGATTACAACGCCTCGCCTGTGTTCTCAGACGATGGAAACACGATCACTTGATCTTATTCATTGGCGAACCCCCTTTTATAGTCGGAGCGGCACGTTGGTCTATGGGAGGTACTGAAACATCGCCATCGGTGCACGCATTCGGGGTGAAGGCGGATCGTTGATCAGATCGACCCCGGCTGGGAGTGTCTGGCGATGAAGCCCGGACCATTGCTCCGCAACCCCGCCAATGACCGGGTGATATTCGACTCGCGATACAAGTACCTGCGTGCGCTGCAGATGGCCAACGTGCTCGCCGGCAGCGCTCATCCTGGACAGGCGCAACCACTAGCGCAGGGCGCGCGGCCGCTTGCTGACGCCGTCCTGATACTCCACCGACCACGGGGTGATCAGGTATCCGGGGCGCGTCCAGTTCTCCTGGGAAAAGTGATTCTCGCGTGCGTCGGCAGCAGTTCCGTTCACCAGTACGTAGGGCAGGGTACTCTTCGGCACATCGCAGGTGCTCACGTATCCATCAGTTTTGAAGTAGATCTGAAAAAGACGGGCTCCTATGATTTCGCCACACAGCGTCGCCTTGGCTGACTGCGACGCCTTTAGTGCGCGAGGCGCCACCCGGATGACGAACGCATCAACTCTCTCGCCAGGGATGGATACTTCTGTATAGAGCCAGGTTTTCTCCGGCTTTCCCCGAGCCGCGTCTTCCGCTTCGAACCGAGCATGTGCATCGTTGAAGGCGTCGGGGTCCGGGTGTCGGGCTTGCGGCACGGAAGTCGGCTGCTGAGCCCACGCTGGGGCAAAAAATGCGGTGGCAACGCCAGCAAGTACGGTCAACAGAAATGCGCGCATAACGCTCTCCTTGTGTTGTGGTTCGCACAACTCAAGCTTATCGCCGAACTTCCCCTGCTGCCTGGGCGAGGACCCAACGCGTCTCCAGGAGCCGAATGTCAGGCTGCTGTGTCCAGCAGTTCCTCGGCGTCGTTCCGCGGCGTGTTCACCCCGCGGCTGAGGCGGTAGGCCTCCGTCTCCTGCGGCTCGCTGGCCAGCAGCATTGCCTTGGTGTCGTCAGGGCGCGGGGAAGGGCGTGGCACGCGCGACTGCATAAAAGGTAGAGAAATTGGCGCTGTACGTGTTTTCTACGTTCAGACTGCCAAGTTCGTCATATTTGCGATCGGACAACAAAAAAGCCGGAACCCCTGTTTGACGGGAAGTTCCGGCTTTCTGTGGTCCTTGTGGGACCGTCTAATGGTGGAGGTGGGCGGAATTGAACCGCCGTCCGAAGGCACTCCATCCCCGGTACTACATGCTTAGCTCGCCGTTGAATCTCGCCCTGTGGCAGCACGGCGTGCAAAGCGCACCCCAGGACCAGCCTGCTTTAGTTAAGTCGTGACTGACAGGCAGCCATCACAACCGGTTCCGTGATAATGACCCTACATCTACGAGCACGGGCACAAGTAGGTTCGGGGGTTCGCCTTAGGCGGCTGTAGAACTAAAGCAACTGCTGCTGTTTAGGCGGCGATTGCGAAGTCCGAACCGTAGTTGTCGTCGTTGGCAACTAAAAGTTTGCTGCTGGATTAACGAGGAAAGCTGCCCCCTCGGCATGCACCAAGTAACTTCACAACCCCCGTCGAAACCAATGCACCCCCGGTTTCTTCAAGAACCGCAAGACATCTGGCGACCCAGACGCTACTTGACGGGGCCAATGCTACTCCACTCCAGCTGAACAGTCACGCGAGCACGTCGGTGCGCGCGGGGTGGGCTTACAGGTAGGTCCCGTCGCTGTGCAGCAGTTGGCGGATGCTGCGGAACAGCTGTAGCGCTTCGGCCTGCTGGGCCTCGGTCATGCGGGCCTGGAACGTGGCCACCTGGTTGGCGAACTGGTGGTCCTCGATCGGAAGCCCCTGGTCGTGCGCCGCCAGCGCGTAGGCGTAGGCCTTCACGTCGTCCTGCTCGACGCCCGTGCCGTGCTCGTGCAGCGCGCCGAGCTGCGCCAGACCGGGCGGGTGGCCCAGTTCGGCGGCGATCAACGTGTAATGCGCGCCCTTGGCCAGGTCCCGTGGCACGACATCGCCGCGGCCATACAGGTACTGGTCGGCCAGGTAGAACACCGCATGGGCGCGGCGCTCTTTGCCGATCGCCTCCAGCCAGCGTTCGGCCTGCACCGGATCGGGGTCGACGCCCAGCCCGGCGAGGTAGGCGATGGCCAGCTGTTCCTGTGCGAGTGCGTCGCCCGCCTCGGCCGCCTTCACGTACCACCGCGCCGCTTCGGGAAGGTCGACCGCGATGCATTGGGCGCCGGCGGGGTAGCGGTTGTAGCGGTTGATGGGGCCGCCGATGGCGTGGATGTCACCCAGCCGGCGCATCGCCTCCGCATTGCCCTGCGCTGCGGCCTGGCGGTACAGGGTGATCGCGCGGGTCAGGTCGGGCGGCGTGCCCCGTCCGAACAGATGGGCCTCGGCCAGGGCGCCGTCGGGTTCCTGCAGGGCCGTGCCTTTCATGCTGGCGGCGTCATCGGGGGCTTCCATGCGGTCGTCCCCAATGCGTCGGCGGTCCGCTTCGTCGGCCGTGCAGGCGTGCATCGCGGGGATGGCGGCGGGCTTGGCGGCCGTCGCCGCGGTCGCCGTGGCGGCCAACGCACAGAACAACAGCAGTGGGGTCAACGTGCGCATCGTGAATGTCCTTTGCGGCATGGGGTGCATCCCGAAAGGGCCACCGGTAGTTCGTACAGCGCCTGCCGTTGCCGGGGGGGGGCGTGGTCTGGCTCAGGCCGACGCGGTGCGCCGGCTGCGCCACCCGAGCCATAGGCCGGCCAGCAGGCAGGCGGCAATGATCGCGATGGACAGGGGAAGGTGGAAACTGCGCTCGCCGGCCGCGGCGAAGCTGGCGTGGATCAGGAAGGTGGCGATCCCGAGCGCGGCGCAGGTCCGCGCGTACATCCGCGCCTGCGGGCTGCCCAGCACGACATGCCGGTAACCGAGCAGCAGCACCGGCAGGGCCAGCAGGTTGAACAGCAGGTAGCCCTGCACGCCGCCCGGCAGGTGGAACAGGTCCCACTCATGCCAGTAGGCGGCGTCGATCTGGTGCGCGATCAGGGCCAGCAGCGTGGCGAAGTAACTCTTTTCCATGGGGTGCCGGCAGGGGTCCGTTCCTGTCTTGTCTGCTTGCCGCGCTGGTTCAGCGCTTGCCTTCGCGCTGGCGCTTGCTGTCGGCCTGGTGCTTGGCCTTCAGCTTGCGCTGGTGGTTCTGCTCGTTGCGCTGGGAAATGGCCTGCTTGCGGGCTTCCGGCTGGACCTGCGCCATCAGCGCGTCCACGCGCGCGATCAGGCGGCGGTGCTCCAGGGTGTCGAAGGTCTGCTTTTCCGACGCGTCACGCTTGGCATTGCGACCCAGGTAGGTCAGCACCTTGAGCAGGGCGGCCGGATCCATCGCGCGGGTCAGCTCGGCGAAGATCGACTCATAGGCGGCGATATCGGCCTTGATTTCGTCGATCGGGTCCGCGCTCGCGGTGGTTTCCTGGGGGATTTCCTGTGTCACGCAACGCTCCAGCCTGGGTAATAAGCGGGGATTCTGACACTTGTGGGTGCGCTGCGGGAAAATGCAGTGCGCACGGCGCCCGGCCGGGTGCGCTCAGGCGCTGGCCAGCCGCTTGCGCAGGTAGCTTCGATGATGCCCCGGCGGGAAGTCCTCCAGCCGCCCGAACACCTCATAGCCCTGCTTGAGGTAGAAGCCCTCGGCCTGCCACGAGAACGTATCGAGCATGACCGAATGCGCTCCCATCGCGGCCGCCTGCTGCTCGGCATCGGCGAGCAGGGCCTGGCCCAGCCGACGGCCGCGCTGGCTGGCGTCCACCCACAGGGCGTGCACCATCAGCCAGCCGCCGTAGACATCGGCCACCAGGCCGGCACAGGGCTGCCCGTCCGCGTCGCGGATCACCCGATGCAGGGGGCGGTCGTCCAGTGCACTGCCGCAGGCGGCGTCGTTGAACGCGCGAAGCCCCGCAAACACCGCCGCCGCGTCGTCGGCCGTGGCCGGTTCGATACGGGGTGGCGGGGCAGGGGCGGTCACGCGTCGCGGTTGTGGCGGCGCATGGTGCGGGACTTCTCGCGGGCCCAGTCGCGGTCCTTCTCGGCGTCGCGCTTGTCGTGGGTCTGCTTGCCCTTGGCCAGCGCGACCTCAAGCTTGATCTTGTTCTTGCTCCAGTACATGGCCGTCGGCACGATCGTGTACCCGTCGCGCTGGACCCGGCCGATCAGCTTGTCGATCTCGCTGCGATGCAGGAGCAGCTTGCGCTCGCGGCGGTCGTTGGCCACCACGTGGGTGGAGGCCTGGATCAACGGGGTGATCTGCGCCCCGATCAGGAAGATCTCGCCGTCACGCACGTAGGCGTATGCATCGACGATGTTGCCGCGCCCGGCGCGGATCGACTTGACCTCCCAGCCCTGCAGGGCCAGGCCGGCCTCGAAGCGATCTTCGATGTGGTACTCGTGGCGGGCACGCTTGTTGAGCGCGATGGTTTTGTTGGCCGTCGCGCTCTTTGCTTTATCCTTGCCGCTGTTCTTGCTCATGTCCGTATTGTCTCCGATTCGGGCCTCCCCGGTCGATTCATCAGCAATCAGTAATCGAAATGCCAACTATCCGCCGTAGTGCCCTGGTCGAACATTCGGCTGCCCGCATGTTTGACCTGGTCAATGATATCGATGCCTATCCGCGCCGCTTCCGCTGGTGTTCGGCTGCGCAGATCCTGGAATCCGGACCGGACCGCCTGGTGGCGCGCCTGGACCTGGGGTTGGGCGCGTTCTCGACCTGGTTCATGACCGAAAACACCCTGCAGCGCCCGAGCAGCATTGATATGCAGCTGCGCGACGGGCCGTTCAAGCGCCTGCACGGGCGCTGGGAATTCCATGCGTTGGCCGAGGATGCCTGCAAGGTCAGCCTGACCCTGGAGTTCGAACCCACCTCGCGCCTGCTGGGGCCGGCGCTGGCGCTGGGCTTCCAGGGCCTGGCCGACCGCATGGTCAACGACTTCGTCAGCGTCGCCGATGCGCAGGACTGAGCCGTGATTGCGGTGGAGGTGGTGCTGGCCTGGCCAGACCGGGTGCTGTCGCGGCCGCTGCAGTTGCCCGCGACGGCCACGGTGGGCGAGGCCATCGCTGCCGCTGCGCTGGAGGGCAGTGCGCTGTGCCCGGCGGTGGCCGTGCATGGGGTGCTGGCGCAACCGACCCAGCTGCTCCGCGATGGAGACCGGGTCGAGCTGTTGCGCCCGCTGCTGGCCGACCCCAAGGACAACCGCCGCCGGCGCGCCCGCGCCAGCAGCTGACGCCGGGTCAGGTTGGCTCAGCGGCCGCGCTTCTTCTTGTCCTTGGCCAGGTTGCGGCCGAACTGGCGCACGCTGGACTTGGCAAGCTCGGCATCCCGGTTGGGGAAGTACTCGCCGTCCCAGCGGGTGACCTGGTCATTCTCGAAGTAGACCGTGAAGTTCTTCACTTCGGTCTGGCCGAGGCGGTTGACCCGCTCGCTGGCGGTGTAGTCCCAGCGCTGGGCGTGGAACGGGTCCGGGATCGAGGGGGTGCCGAGCAGAGCGTTGACCTGCTGCTTGCTCTGGCCCACCTGCAGCTGACCGACGGCCTGCTCCCGGATCAGGTTGCCCTGATAGATGGGTTGCTTATAGATGATGCCGCAGCCCGTGGTGGACAGGGCAACGGCGGCGACCAGCAGGAGATTGCGCATCGGGAATGGCGTTTGGGGAAATCCAGTCGATGATACACTCACGACGCGTCGCCGCGACCCAATCCGAGGCAGCTGGCGCTAAATCGCCAATGAACGGAGAACTATGGAAACCCACGACCTGCGCAAAGTCGGCCTGAAGGTGACCCATCCGCGGATGCGGATCCTGGCGTTGCTTGAGCAGCGCAATGCCCAGAATCATCAGCACCACATGACCGCCGAAGACATCTACCGCCAGCTCCTGGAGCACGGTGACGAGATCGGCCTGGCCACGGTCTACCGGGTGCTGACCCAGTTCGAGGCCGCCGGCCTGGTGCTGAAGCACAACTTCGAGGGCGGCCAGGCCGTCTACGAGCTGGACCGCGGCGGCCACCACGACCACATGGTGGACGTGGACAGCGGCAAGATCATCGAATTTGAAAGCCACGAAATCGAGGAGCTGCAGCGCAAGATCGCGGCTGACCACGGTTACGAGCTGGAAGAGCACTCGCTGGTGCTGTACGTGCGCAAGAAGCGCAAGTAACGGCCCGTTGGGTGGCCGTGAGGCCACCCTTGCCAGGCACTGTGCGTGATCGAACCCCGGGCCCTAGCCCGGGGTTTTTCGTTGCTGCCCCGGGGTTTTTCGTTGTCAGCGCGGTGCCACAGGCTGCGCCCAGGGAAGCAGTTCCTGCAGATCCACCGCCTCGGCCATCGCCCGGTTGCCCGCGTCGCCCGGGTGCAGGTGGTCGCCGGAGTCGTAGGCCGCCGCGATCCGTGAGGGATCGGCCGGATCACGCAGCGCCGCGTCCAGGTCGATCACCGCATCGAACGGGCTGTCCGTGCGCAGCCAGTCGTTGAGCTGCTGGCGCAGGGCGTCCTTGCCCGGCTGGTAGTAGTCGTCCAACGGCGTGCCGGGCAGGGCGCCGGCGAAGGGCGGCAGGGTAGCGCCCAGGATGCGCAACCCCCGGCGATGGGCCTGTTCGACCAGCGTGCGGTAGCCCGCCTGCAGCTCGTCCAGGCCGGGCCGGGCCTGACCGCGGGCAAACGCGGTACCCGGCCAGGCGATGTCGTTGATGCCGATCAGCACGATCACGCTGGCAACGCCGGGCACGTCCAGTACGTCGCGCTGGAAGCGGGTTGTGGCCGCATCGCCCATGCCATCGCGCAGCAGCCGTCCGCCGGAAATGCCGGCGTTGACCACCGCCACGCCCCGCGGGGCCAGCCGTGCGGCCAGGTGGTCGGTCCAGCGCTGGTCGCGGTCCAGGCTGGCGGTGGCGCCATCGGTGATGGAGTCGCCGATCACCACCACGCTGCGGGCAGCGGCGGCGGCCTGCACCTCGATTCCGGTCACGAACAGGCGCGCGGTGGTGGTGGACGCCGTGTCCATCCGCGGCGCCAGGGTCTGGTCGCCGACCCCGATCAACGCGGTCTGGCGGCCATCCCAATGGAAGGTGTGCAGCGGCGTGTGCGCGGGCACGTAGACACTGACCTGTACCGCCTGCAGGTCGTGGGTGGGCAGCGTCACGGGGTCGCTCAGGCGCGCCTGGCCCGGGGCGATCTGCGTGCCGGCGTGGCCCTCGAAGGTCAGCGCAAGCGGTGCCTGGCCGTCGGCACCGGCCACGCTGGCCGCGCCGATCCGCAGCGGCGTGGTGCCGTAGGCGTTGCTCAGGCGAATCCGCAACTGGTTGCCGCCGAGGCTGAGGCGGGCGGTCTGGCGGACGGTCTGCGCTTCCAGGGCGGCCGGGATCAGGGTGGGAAACAGGAACGACGCGTCCCAGACCGGCTGCGGGCTGGCCTGCCAGCTGGCCACCCAGGGGGCGGGTGCCTGGGCGAACGCCGGGGTCGATGCGGCGAGCAGGGCGGCGGCGGTGAGGCGGGTGAGGGCGTTCATCGGGCAATCCATTGGAGGGGACGGCCATCGTGATCTTCGCTGCATCTGTGAACTAGACTGCTCGCGGACAATCATCTGTGAACTGGATTCACCTCATGGCAGGAACCGACATCAACCGTTCTGGCGAACTGGAAGTGTTCGTCCGGGTCATCGAAACCGGCGGCTTCTCGGCCGCGGCGCGCTCGCTGGAACTGAGCCCTTCGGCGGTCAGCAAGCTGGTGTCCCGGTTGGAACAGCGGCTGGGCACGCGGTTGCTGCAGCGATCCACCCGGCAGCTGCAGCTGACCCCCGAAGGCTGTGCCTTTTATGAGCGCGGACTGCGCGTGCTGGCCGACCTGGACGAGGCCGAACGCTGCGCCAGTGCCCATGCCGCGCCGCGCGGGCGCCTGCGGGTCAATGCGAATGTGCCGTTCGGGCACCACTTTCTGCTGCCGTTGCTACCCGGTTTCCTGGCCGCGCATCCGCAGGTGGGTGTGGACGTGGTGCTGACCGACGAGGTGATCGACCTGCTGGAGCAGCGCACCGACGTGGCCGTGCGCGCCGGACCCTTGAAGAGCTCCAGCCTGGTGGCGCGGCGGCTTGGGGCGACCCGCATGATGATCGTGGCCGCGCCCGCCTACGTGGCGCGGCACGGGATGCCGCAGGACGTGGAGGCCCTGCTGGTGCATAACCGGCTGGATATCGCCCACCCGCGTGCGCAGTCCGGCTGGCCGCTGCTGGTCGACGGCGAGCGGCGGGTGGTGCAGACCGGCGGCAGTGCGCGTGCCAGCGACGGCGAGGCGTTGCGCCGGCTGGTGCTGGGGGGCGTGGGGCTGGCGCGGCTGGCGGCGTTCCAGGTGCAGGCCGATGTCGCGGCCGGGCGGTTGCTGCCGGTGCTGGAGCCGGCCAATCCGGGCGATCTGGAAGAGGTGCATGCGGTGTTCCAGGGGCAGGGCGGGTACCTGCCGCTGCGGGTGCGTGCGCTGCTGGATTACCTGGTGGAACGGGTGGATCTGGCCAAGCCGTTGGGGTGAGGGGGTAGGGGGCAGCGGGCGGAGCCGGGTCCGCGGGGAGCCGGCATCGCGGGGAGCCGGCCAGCGGCCGGCACTACCGGGTCGCGCCGGTAGATGCCGACCGGTGGTCGGTACCCCGCCTCAAACCTGCAGCAGCTTGCGGGCTGCCGCGCGGGCTTCCTTGCTGACTTCCACGCCGCCCAGCATCCGCGCCAGTTCTTCCTCGCGGGCCTTAGGGTCCAGTTTTTCCACGGCGCTTTGGGTCATGCCGTCCACCGGGGCCTTGCTGACCCGGTAATGGGCGTGGCCCTTGGAGGCGACCTGCGGGAGATGGGTGACGCACAGCACCTGACGTTTCTCGCCCAGGGCGCGCAGCTTGTGCCCGACGATGTCGGCCACCGCGCCACCGATGCCCGAATCCACTTCGTCGAAGACCATGGTCGGCACTGCGTCCAGGCCCAGCGCCGCCACCTCGATGGCCAGTGAAATACGCGACAGTTCACCGCCCGAGGCGACCTTGCGCAGGGCGCGCGGTGGCTGGCCGGCGTTGGCCGCCACCAGGAACTCCACGCGCTCGGCGCCGTTCGGGTCGGGCTTGGCCACGGCCTGCGGCTCGATATCGATCAGGAACTGGCCGCCGCCCATGCCGAGCTCGCCGATCAGGGTGGTGGTGGTGTCCGACAGCGCCTTGGCCGCCTTGCGCCGGCTGGCGCTGAGCGTGTCGGCCACGGTCTGCCACTGGCCGGCGGCGCGCTCGATCTGCCCGGCCAGCGCCTGCAGGCGGGTGTCGGCACCGCGCAGCTGCTCGACCTCGGCTTCCATGGCGTCGCGGTGCTCGCCCAGCGTCTCCATCGGCACCCGGTGCTTGCGCGCCAGATCATGCAGGCGGCCCAGCCGGCGTTCGATATCCTCGAACTGCTCGGGGTCGGCGTCCAGGTCGTCATGCACCCGGTCCAGCAACGCCAAGGCCTCGTCCAGCTGGATGGCCGCGCTGTCGAGCAGGGCGTCCACCTCGCCCAGGCGCGGGTCGTGTTCGGCCACGCGGGCCAGTTCGTGGCGGGTCTGCTGCAGCAGTTGCAGTGCCGAGGTGTCCTCGTCGCCATTGAGGCGGGCCACGGCGACATCGCAGGCGGCGATCAGGGCGCTGGCATGGGCCTGGCGGCGGTGGCTGCTGCCCAGCTGGGCGATCGAGGCCGGCTCCAGGTCTTCGCGCTGCAGCTCGCCCAACTGGTGTTCCAGGTAGCCGATGCGGTCGCTCACATCGCCCTGGCGCGACAGCGCTTCGGCTTCGTCCACCAGCGCCTGCCAGCGTGCGGCGGCCTGGCGGACCTGGCCGCGCTCGGCGTCGTTGCGCGCGAACGCATCCAGCAGCGCCAGCTGCGAGGGCCGCGCCAGCAGGGCCTGCTGTTCGTGCTGGCCGTGGATTTCGACCAGGGTCGAGGCCAGTTCGGTCAGCTGGGTGAGGGTGACCGGGCGCCCGTTGATCCAGGCGCGGGAGCCGCCGTCGGCGCGGATGATCCGGCGCAGCTGGCACTGGTCCTCGTCGTCCAGTTCGTTCTCGCGCAGCCAGCGCCGCGCCGGGGCGTCCTCGCCGGGGGCGAATTCGGCCGACAGTTCGGCGCGGGCGGCGCCGTGGCGGACCACGCCGCTGTCGGCGCGCAGCCCGGACAGGAAGCCGAGGGCGTCCACCATCAGCGACTTGCCGGCGCCGGTTTCGCCGGACACCACGGTCATGCCCGGCCCGAATTCGAGTTCGGTAGCACGGACGACGGCAAAATCCTTGATCGATAGATGTTTGAGCATGGTTGTCTGTTCTTGAGCCGCGCAACGCTAGCATGGGGCGGGGACAGCTCCAATAACTTGCCTTCGGTCCCCGGAGCCATTATCTAGGATGGCGTCTCACAGGCTGATTCCATGCATCCCACTGCGTCACATCTTGCGCCCCGCGCCCGCCACCTGCTGCGGACGCTGATCGCCCGCCACATCCAGGACGGCGAGCCGGTGGGCTCGCAGACACTGGCGCGGCTGGCTGGGCTGGATGTCAGCCCGGCCACCATCCGCAACATCCTGGGCGACCTGGAAGACTTGGGCCTGCTCAGCTCCCCGCATACCTCGGCCGGGCGGGTGCCTACCGCGCACGGCTACCGGGTGTTCGTGGACAGCCTGGTCAAGATGCAGCCGCCCGGCGAGGGCGAGCTGAGCCGGCTGCGCACCGAACTGGCCAGCGGCAGCGGCACCCAGGCCCTGCTGGGCAGTGCCTCGGAGCTGCTGTCGGCGATGAGCCACTTCGTCGGCGTGGTCAGCGCGCCGCGGCGCGAGCAGTTCGCCTTCCGGCATATCGATTTCGTGGCGCTGGACGCGCGCCGGGTGCTGGCCATCCTGGTGTTTGCCGACAACGAAGTGCAGAACCGGGTGATCGAGCCCCGCCGCAGCTTCGGCCCCGGCGAGCTGGAACAGGTGGCCAACTACCTCAACGCCAACTGCGCCGGGCGGCCCCTGTCGGAGATCCGCCAGCGGCTGCTGCTGGAGCTGCGCGACGCGCAGTCGGAAATGGAACAGCTGCTGGCCCATGGCATCGAACTGGCCGAACAGGCGCTGGTGCCGCCGGCCGACGACATGGTGCTGGCCGGCGCGACCCGGCTGATGGGCGTGCAGGACCTGTCCGACCTGGAGCGGTTGCGCGAGCTGTTCGAGGTGTTCGCCAGCAAGCGCGAGATCCTGCAGCTGCTCGAGCGCACCATCCAGGCGCCGGGGGTACGCATCTTCATTGGCGAGGAGACCGGGGTGATGCCGCTGGAAGGCGTGTCGCTGGTCACTGCGCCGTATTCGGCCGGCGGCCAGGTGCTGGGCGTGCTGGGGGTGATCGGACCCAAGCGCATGGCGTACGACCGCATGATTCCGCTGGTGGAGGCCACCGCCCAGGTGCTGGGCGCGGCGCTGGCCGACCCGGCCGGCGGTGGATTGTCCCGCGATCGCGCATAAAACCCGCGACTGGACTCTTGAAACGGCACCCCGCGCCCACATAGGGGTGGGTGGAGGCGGAGAGTCACCGCCAAGGATCCGGAAATGAACCAAGATCAGCCTGATATCGCATCCCAGAATCCCGCCGGTGAACCGGCTGCCGAGCCGTCCCTGCAGCAGCAGCTGGACAGCCTGCACAATGAAGTGGCCCTGCTGCGCGCCGAATCGCTGCGCGAGCGTGCCGACCTGGACAACCAGCGCAAGCGCGTGGCCCGCGACGTCGAACAGGCGCGCCGCTTCGCCAACGAAAAACTGCTGGGCGAGCTGCTGCCGGTGTTCGACAGCCTGGACGCCGGCCTCAACAGCGCCGGTGCCGAGCCCAGCCCGCTGCGCGAAGGCCTGGAGCTGACCTACAAGCAGCTGCTCAAGGTCGCCGCCGACAACGGCCTGACCCTGCTGGACCCGACCGGCCAGGCCTTCAACCCCGACCACCACCAGGCCATCAGCCAGGTCGACGCGCCCGGCGCGGCGCCCGGCAGCGTGGTCCAGGTGTTCCAGAAGGGCTACCTGCTCAACGATCGTCTGCTGCGCCCGGCCCTGGTGGTTGTGGCCCGCGACTGATCTGGGCGATGGCCAGCCGGTCTTCGGCCAGCCGGTCGTCGGCCAGCCGGGTATCGGTCAGCCGGGCAGAGCCCGGCTCTACCGACGCTGAACACGTTGGGCCGCCATCGGACACTGTGTTTGGTGGATGGCTTGAAAGTTCTCCCGGCGTCCCACACATCCCATTCATAACCCGGCAACTGCCGGATGTTCCCCGACATTTCAGGAGTCTCCCTCATGGGCAAGATCATTGGTATCGACCTCGGCACCACCAACTCGTGTGTGGCGATCATGGACGGCGGCAAGGCCCGCGTCATCGAAAACGCCGAGGGTGACCGCACCACCCCGTCCATCGTCGCCTACACCAAGGACGGCGAAGTGCTGGTCGGCGCCTCGGCCAAGCGCCAGGCCGTGACCAACCCGAAGAACACCTTCTACGCCGTCAAGCGCCTGATCGGCCGCAAGTTCACCGACGCTGAAGTCCAGAAGGACATCGCGCACGTGCCTTACGGCATCCTGGCCCACGACAATGGCGACGCCTGGGTGCAGACCAGCGACGCCAAGAAGATGGCCCCGCAGGAAATCTCCGCCCGCGTGCTGGAGAAGATGAAGAAGACCGCCGAAGCCTTCCTGGGTGAGACCGTCACCGAGGCGGTGATCACCGTGCCGGCCTACTTCAACGACAGCCAGCGCCAGGCCACCAAGGACGCCGGCCGCATCGCGGGCCTGGACGTCAAGCGCATCATCAACGAGCCGACCGCCGCGGCGCTGGCCTATGGCCTGGACAAGGGCGACAACAAGGATCGCAAGATCGTGGTGTACGACCTGGGCGGCGGCACCTTCGACGTGTCGGTGATCGAAATCGCCAACGTCGACGGTGAGAAGCAGTTCGAAGTGCTGGCCACCAACGGCGACACCTTCCTGGGCGGCGAAGACTTCGACAACCGCGTCATCGAGTACCTGGTGGACGAGTTCAACAAGGACCAGGGCATCGACCTGCGCAAGGATCCGCTGGCCCTGCAGCGCCTGAAGGACGCCGCTGAGCGCGCCAAGATCGAGCTGTCCAGCGCCCAGCAGACCGAAGTGAACCTGCCGTACGTCACCGCGGACGCGTCGGGCCCGAAGCACCTCAACATCAAGCTGACCCGCGCTAAGCTGGAAGCGCTGGTGGAAGAGCTGATCAAGAAGTCGATCGAGCCGTGCCGCGTGGCGTTGAACGACGCCGGCCTGCGCTCGAGCGACATCAGCGAAGTGATCCTGGTCGGCGGCCAGACCCGCATGCCGAAGGTGCAGCAGGCCGTCACCGAGTTCTTCGGCAAGGAACCGCGCAAGGACGTCAACCCCGACGAAGCCGTGGCACTGGGTGCGGCGATCCAGGGCGGCGTGCTGGGCGGCGACGTCAAGGACGTGCTGCTGCTGGACGTGACCCCGCTGTCGCTGGGTATCGAAACCATGGGCGGTGTGTTCACCAAGATCATCGAAAAGAACACCACCATCCCGACCAAGGCCTCGCAGGTGTTCTCCACCGCCGAGGACAACCAGTCGGCCGTGACCGTGCACGTGCTGCAGGGTGAGCGCGAGCAGGCCCGCTTCAACAAGTCGCTGGCCAAGTTCGACCTGTCCGGCATCGAGCCGTCGCCGCGCGGCATGCCGCAGGTGGAAGTGTCCTTCGACATCGACGCCAACGGCATCCTGCACGTGTCGGCCAAGGACAAGAAGACCAACAAGGAACAGAAGGTCGAGATCAAGGCCGGTTCGGGTCTGTCCGAGGACGAGATCGCGCGCATGGTCGCCGACGCCGAAGCCAACCGCGAAGAAGACAAGAAGTTCCATGAGCTGGTCCAGGCCCGCAACCAGGCCGACGCGCTGATCCACGGTACCCGTACCGCGATCACCGAACACGGCAGCAAGGTCGGTGGCGATGTGATCGGCAAGGTCGAGTCGGCCCTGGCCGACCTGGAAACCGCCATGAAGGGCGACGACAAGGCGCAGATCGAAGCCAAGTCGAAGGTGCTTGAAGAAGCCGGCCAGTCGCTGTTCGCTGCCTCGGCCGCGGCCGACCAGGGCGGTGCCGCCCCGGGCCCGGACGCCGGTGCCAACAACGGCGCGCACGACGATGTGGTCGATGCCGAGTTCACCGAAGTCAAGGACGACAAGAAGTCCTGATCCGGCCCAGACACGGGGCGTTGCGCAGGCAACGTCCCGTTGTCGTTTCCCCTGGGTCCTGGCAGCCGTAGCACGGTTTGTCGGGGCGCCCGACGAAAGAGCGGACGTGGTTCCGCTCTTCCGCTTTGACGAATCCCGACCTCCGGATACCGATTCAAGTTATGAGCAAGCGCGACTATTACGAAGTGCTGGGCGTGTCCCGCACCGCCAGCGAAGAAGAGCTGAAGAAGTCCTATCGCCGCTGTGCGATGAAGTACCACCCGGACCGCAATCCGGGCGATGCGGCGGCCGAAGCCTCCTTCAAGGAGTGCAAGGAAGCCTACGAAACCCTGTCTGACACCAACAAGCGCCGCATGTACGACGCCCACGGCCACGCTGCGTTCGAGCACGGCATGGGCGGCGGCGGTGGCCCCGGTGGTCCGGACATGGGCGACATCTTCGGTGACATCTTCGGCAACATCTTCGGCGGTGCCGCCGGCGGTGGCCAGCGCCAGGCGCGTCGCGGCGCCGATGTCGGCTACGTGATGGAACTGGACCTGGAAGAAGCGGTGATGGGCGTGGAGCGCCGCATCGAGATTCCGACCCTGGCCGAGTGCGACGACTGCGATGGCAGTGGGTCCGAAGACGGCAAGGTGGACACCTGCAGCGTGTGCCATGGCCACGGCCAGGTGCGCATCCAGCGTGGCATCTTCGCCATGCAGCAGGCGTGCCACAACTGCAACGGGCGCGGCAAGATCATCCAGACCCCGTGCAAGACCTGCCACGGCAATGGCCGTGTGGAGGAAGACAAGGTGTTGTCGGTGAAGGTGCCTGCGGGCGTCGATACCGGCGACCGCATCCGCCTGTCGGGCGAAGGCGAGGCTGGTCCGGCCGGCACGCCGCCGGGCGACCTGTACGTGGAAGTGCGGGTGCGCGAGCACGCGATCTTCCAGCGCGACGGCGACGACCTGCACTGCGAGGTGCCGATCCGGATTTCGCAGGCCGCACTGGGCGATACCGTGCGCGTGGCGACCCTGGGCGGGTATGCGGAGATCCGCATTCCGGCCGAAACCCAGACCGGCAAGCTGTTCCGCCTGCGTGGCAAGGGCGTGCGTTCGGTGCGCAGCCGCAGCGAAGGCGACCTCTACTGCCGCGTGGTGGTGGAGACGCCGGTCAACCTGACCACCGAACAGCGCAAGCTGCTGGAACAGTTTGAAACCACCTTCACCGGCGAAGAAGCGCGCAAGCACTCGCCGAAGTCGGCGACGTTCATCGACGGCGTGAAGGGCTTCTGGGACCGGATGACCTCGTAAGCGAGGCCGGTTGCTGCGATGTACCCAAGGCCCGCTGGCAACAGCGGGCCTTTTTTGTCGTTCCCGTCGTTGTGACGCGGAGGGCCAATTGCAAATGAGGGCATCCCGGCATCTGCGAAGAGCATCGCATCGCCGTCCGATACAAGACGCTTGCTTCTGGTGTTGATCTCGACAGGTGTGGGTGACCGCGCCTGCAGCGATCACTACCCTGTCTGGATGAATAAACCCACCCGTATCGCCCACGCCGCCGCTCGACCACTGCCTTCCGCTGTACGCTGCGCATTGTCGGTGGCCCTGGTGGCTGCCTCTCTCACTGCAGGAGCGGTGTCCGCCAAGACATTGGATGCATGCAAGCTGGATGCGATTGACGGGACGATCGAGCGTCCTCTGCAGTTGGCGCCTGGCACGCGATGGACGTATTCGGTGGGTGCCGACCATCCTGTGTCGACCCTTCGCCTGGATGGGATGGCGGAGAGTCTGACGCGGCTGACGGTGGGGCACGGTCTGCAGCGAGTGGAACACGCCGACACCTATGCGGATGTAAATCCGCTTCGTCAGGGGCGAAAGGAAATCCTGCGGTTCCCACTTGCGGTGGGTGCAGCGTGGAACGATGAGTTCGCCGAACCCGGTGCAGTCGTGAGCGAGAATTGGGGCTACCGCTACGACTACGAAGAGAAAGGCAGCAGTCGTGTGGTGGCCATGGAGACAATCAAAATTGGGGTCGGCAACGTCCGTGCGTACCGCATCGAGAGGAGTGCACACTGGCGAAAGTCCAACCCCAGGTCGAATGATATGACCGGCATGCGCTGGCAGGGGCGGGAGGCCGTCGAGGGACTGGAGCGCAGTATCAGCTGGTACGTGCCTGCCATGGGGCGGGTAGTGCTTAAGCGCAGCATCACCGCGCATCCGTCGTATGCCCTCTATCTCTCGGCAGAGGGCAACTCCCGCGATGTCATCGTCACAGAGCTGGTAGCCTTCGAATCGCCGGGAAGCTGCCGAGTGGAAGGGGAGCCCATCCACGCGCAACGGTTCGCCGATCGCCGACCGCTGCATTACCCGTTGGTCTTTAACGATACCTGGGAGTTCGTGTTGCAGCGTCACCCCCACATCCCGGAACGGGCAGATTCGGCAGAGTAAACGGGCGGGATGCGGCGTGGCGGTTGGGGGATAATGGCAATAGAGCCCCCACAGTGCCGGTCCCATGAACGAATCCCTCGAAAGCCACCTGGTCCACGGCCGCCGCCAGCGTCCGGACGGTCCGTCGCCGGTCGACGTCATCTCGGTGCAGTCGCAGCTGGTGTACGGCTATGCCGGCAACAGCGCGGCGGTGCCGCCGCTGCGCGCGCTGGGCGTGCGCGTGGCTGAAGTGCCCACCACGCTGCTCAGCAATGCGCCGTTCTATCCGACCACGCGCGGTCGCGTGCTGCCGGCCGACTGGTTTGCCGAGCTGCTGCTGGGCGCCAGTGAGCGCGGCCTGCCGCAGCGCGCGCGCATGCTGGTGTCCGGCTACTTCGGCAGCGTCGGCAATGGCGCGGCGTTCGCCGACTGGCTCGACCAGGTGCTGCCCACCGCGCCGCAGCTGCGCTACTGCCTGGACCCGGTGATCGGCGACACCCACACCGGCCCCTATGTGGAACCCGGGCTGGAAACCATCTTCGCCGAGCGGCTGCTGCCGCATGCGTGGCTGGTGACCCCCAATGCGTTCGAGCTGGGCCGCCTGACCGGCATGCCCAGCCTGGCCGAGGACGATGCCATTGCCGCCGCGCAGGCGCTGCTGGCGCGTGGTCCGCAGTGGGTGCTTGCGCACAGCGTGGGCGGCGAGCCCGGCCAGCTGGTCACGCTGGCGGTCAGCCGCGAGGCGATCTGGCGCTGGTCCTCGCCGCACCTGCCGGTGGACGTGGCTGGCACCGGTGACGTGCTGATGTCGCTGCTGGTGGCGTTCCTGCTGCGCGGCGAATCCTTCGAACAGTCGATTTCGCGCGCCATCGCCGGCGTCCACGTCGCGCTGGAAACCACGCTGGCCAATGGCCACGAGGAGTTCGACGTGCTGGCCGCCGCACCGGCTGCACTGGCACTGCCGCAGCGCTTCGTGCCCGAGCGCATCGCGTGAGCGCACGGGTAGTCGGCATCGTCGGCAGCGCCGGCGCGTATGGGCGTTGGCTGCGGGATTTCCTGCAGCAGCGCATGGGCGTAGAGGTGATCGGCCACGATCCGGCTGACCCGCAGTCGCACACGCCCGAACAGCTGCTGGAGCAGGCCGACGTGCTGGTCTTCTCCGCGCCGATCCGGCATACGCCGGCGTTGATCGCCGACTACGTCGCGCGGTCGGCCGGGCGCGAAGCGGGCCGCCTGTGGCTGGACGTGACCTCGGTGAAAAGCGCGCCGGTGGGCGCGATGCTGGCTTCGCAGGCCGACGTGGTGGGCCTGCATCCGATGACCGCGCCGCCCAAGGCGCCAACCCTCAAAGGCCGGGTAATGGTGGTCTGCGAGGCGCGCCTGTCACGCTGGCAGCCGTGGGTGCAGCAACTCTGCGACGCCCTGGAAGCCGAATGCGTACGCGCCACGCCCGAGCACCATGACCAGGTGATGGCGCTGGTGCAGGCGATGGTGCATGCCACTCACCTGGCCCAGGCCGGCGTCCTGCGCGAATACGCGCCGCTGCTGGCCGCGCTGCCCGCGTTGATGCCGTACCGTTCGGCGTCGTTCGAGCTGGACACGGCGATCATCGCGCGGATCCTGTCGCTGAACCCGGCGATCTACGAGGACATCCAGTTCGGCAACCCGCACGTGGCGCCCATGCTGGACCGGTTGTTGGCCCAGCTGCAGCAGCTGCGCGCGCAGGTCGGGCAGGGCGACGACGCCGCGCGTGCGGCGTTCCGCCAGCAGCTGTTGCTGGACAACCGTGACAGCCAGGGCGAGGCGGTGTTGGCCGAGGGCAACTACACCTTCGAGCGGGTGGGCTATCTGCTGGCCGACCTGACCGAGCGCAATGCGATCAGCGTGCACCTGCCCGAAGACCGGCCCGGTTCGCTGCGCGAACTGCTGCACGTCTTCGAGCGGCATGCGGTGAGCCTGGCCTCGATCCATTCCTCGCGCACGCCGGGTGGGGAAGTGCATTTCCGTGTCGGCTTCGTGGCCGGCAGCGATGTGCAGGCCCTGCAGCGCGCTGCCGTGGAAATTGATGCCACGGGCATCGGCCGGGTCCTGCCGCGCTGACGTGCTGCAACGCCGCATTCATCCACAGGGGGTGTGGATGAGTTGCGCACAAACATGTGGATAACCGCGCGCAGCCGTTGCAGGCAAAGGCTGTCAAGATGGCTGGTCATAAAATGACCAGCCTGTCGCAAACTTTTTTCAGTGGCCCCGACCAGCCGCGTTGCGCGCTCAGGTGGTCAGGGTCAACTCACCGCCGGCGGTGCGGAACTGACGGCCATCGCGGACCAGGTGGCGGCCATCGGCCAGCTCGTAACGCACGTTTCCGTCTGCGGGCGCAGCCGACGCGTCGGCAGACGCCGGGTCCTGCTTGAATTCGATGATGACGTAGCTTTCGCCCGTGGCGTCGGTTGCGGGAAACTGTCGAAACGACATGAAGCACCTCCTGCAGTGGCATGGACCTGTGACGTGCGCACCATGCAACCGACCGCGTTAGCGGTGCGTCATCAATCGATGAACTGCAGGCGTGCCAGCTCCGCGTACAGCCCGCCCTCGGCCAGCAGTTGTGCGTGGGTGCCCTGGGCGATGATGCGGCCGTGGTCCATCACCACGATGCGGTCGGCCTTGAGTACGGTGGCCAGCCGGTGGGCGATCACCAGCGTGGTACGCCCGGCCATCAAACGCTCCAGCGCCTGCTGCACCGCGCGCTCGCTCTGCGCGTCGAGCGCGCTGGTGGCCTCGTCGAGCAGCAGGATCGGCGCATCCTTCAGCAGCGCCCGTGCGATCGCGATGCGCTGCTGCTGGCCGCCGGACAGGCGTGCACCGCGTTCACCCAGCTCGCTCAGGTAACCGTCGGGCAGGGCCTGCAGGAACTCGTCGGCTTCGGCCGCTTCGGCGGCGCGCTGCACGTCCTCATCGCTGGCCTCCAATCGGCCGTACCGGATGTTGTCCAGCGCGGTAGCGGCAAACAGCGTGGGTTGCTGCGGTACCAGCGCCATCTGCGCGCGTAGTTGGGCCGGGTCGACGTGGCGCACATCGACGCCGTCGACCAGGATGCTGCCCGTGGCCGGGTCGTGGAAGCGCAGCAGCATCGACAGCACCGTGCTCTTGCCGGCGCCGGACGGGCCGACTAGGGCAACGGTCTCGCCGGGCCGTACATGCAGGTCGAACCCTTCCAGTGCCGCGGTGTCCGGGCGCTGCGGGTAGTGGAACACCACGTTGTCGAAGCGGATCTCGCCCCGCAGCGGCAGGGGCATCGGCACCGGGTTGGCCGGTGCGGTGATCTCGATGTCTTCCTGCAGCAGTTCGGCGATCCGCCCCATGCCGCCGGAGGCGCGTTGCAGCTCGTTCCATACCTCTGCCAGCGCCCCGACCGAGCCGCCGCCGATCATGGCGTACAGCACGAACTGGCCGAGCGTGCCTGCCGTCATCCGGCCGTCGTTGACATCGTGCGCGCCCAGCCACAGCACCCCCACGATGGCCCCGAACACCAGCACGATGGCGGTGGCGGTGACGATCGACTGCGCGCCGATGCGACGACGCGCGGCCTTGATCGATTCGCCCAGCGCGACGTTGAAGCGGCCGCGTTCATAGGGCTCGCGCGCATGCGCCTGCACGGTACGCACCGCGCCCAGGGTTTCGGCGGCCAGGCTGTTGGCGTCGGCGACGCGGTCCTGGCTGGCGCGGGCGATGTTGCGCAGGCGGCGTGCACCGATGATCACCGGCAACACGGCCAGGGGAATGCCCAGCAGCGACCACACCGCCAGCCGTGGACTGGTGACGAACAACATCACCAGGCTGCCCACCACGGTCACGCTGCTGCGCAGGGCCACCGACATGGTGGAACCGATCACGCTGCGCAGCAGCTCGCTGTCGGCGGTCAGCCGCGACACCAGTTCGCCGCTGCGGCTGCGGTCGTGGAAGCCGGCGCCCAGGGTGATCAGGTGCGTGTAGAGCTGGCTGCGCAGATCGGCCACCACCTTTTCGCCCAGCAACGACACGAAGAAGAAGCGCGCGGCGGTGGCCAGCCCCATCACCACCGCGACCAGGAACAGCAGGCCGAACGCGCGATTGATCTGGCCGTTGTTGTTGAAGCCATGGTCGATCATCAGCTTGACCGCCGGCGGCAGGCTCAGCGTAGCCGCCGACGAGATCGCCAAGGCGACCAGCCACGCGGTGAACAGCCCCGAATGGCGACGGACGAACGGCCACAGCGTGCCCAGACTGCCCAGGCGGCGCAGCGCGGGGGTCGGGGCGGGGGTGGTCTCAGTCATCAAGGGGGCCTGGTTCGGTGCATCGTTGGATGCGGATACGATCACGGGTGGCGTCGCGGAGGCGGTTTTTCAACGGCTCGGCCTGGTCGGCCGGCAATTCGATCCGCAGTTCCACCCCGGACGGGGTAAAGGATTCATCCAGTTTCTCGGCAGCATGGCTGGCGAGTGCGGCATGCAATGCGCCCAGGTCCTCGAACGCGGCCTGCACGTGCAACTGCGCCAAGGCCCCCAGTGGCAGGCGGGGCGCGGTGCGCAGGCATTCGGCTGCCGTGCCCCCATAGGCCCGGACAAGGCCGCCGGCGCCCAGCTTGATCCCGCCGTACCAGCGGATCACCACCACCATTATCCGATCGAAACCCTGGCCGTCGATGGCGGCCAGGATCGGCCGACCGGCGGTGCCGGCGGGTTCGCCATCGTCACTGGAGCGGTATTCGCTGCCGTACCGGTAGGCCCAGCAGTTGTGGGTGGCATCGGGGATCGCCACCTGCTGCAGGAACGCCAGCGCGCCTGCCGCCGTGTCGATCGGCGCCGCATGTGCGGTGAAGCGGCTGTGCTTGATCTCCAGGCTGTGGCTGACGACGGTGGCGAGCGTATCGGGCATTCCCACCATTGTAGGTGACGACCGTTGGTCGTCACGCGCCCTCAGTTGTCCAGCAGCTGGCGTACGTCGCGCGGCACGCGCGCTTCCGGGTACTGCTGCAGGTAACGTTCCAGGCTGGCCCGCGCGGTATCGCGGTCGCCGGCATCGCGACGCTCGCGGATGCGTTTGAGCCACTGCTTGCGCGGCAGCATGGCATCGGCCGCTACGGCGGCATCGACCGCACTGGCCGACAACGCGCCGGCCGCGGCAGACGGTGCGGCCCGTCGCATCACCCCGGGTGCGCCCTTCATCGTGCGCGCCGCGTCGTTCGCCATCGGTGCGGGTGCGGCGGTGAGCGCCTGGGCCCGCTCGCCGGTGGGGGTCACGCTGTCGATGGGGCGCGCGTCTGCACTGTCCATCACATATGCCTCCGCACGCGGGGCAGCGGCGCTCGGGATCGGGGCCGACGCGGGTGCCGGCGGAGCGGGCGGCATGGGCGGGGTCACCACCGACGGCGCGGGCTGCGCCGCCACCTGCCGTTGCACGTCCTGGGCGGGCGCGGGCGCCGGCGCGGCAGCCACGGATCGTTGCCTGGCCTGCGGCTGGGCCATCGGCGCGGCGACCGCATCGGCGGCCGCCATCGCGGGTGCGGCATCCTCGGCGGCCGGTGCCTGTGCAGCATCGGCGGCAGGTGCGGGAGCGACCTCTGCCAGCGCGGGCGGGGTCGGGGCGTCGGGCTTGAGCTGCCAGGCGATGCCCACCGCAAACACCACCGACGCGGCCAGGCCCAGCGCGGCGGGCAGGCGCGACCGCGGCCGGCGCGTGACGGGGGCGGCAGCCTTGGGCAGGGACGGTGCAAGGTCCGGGTCGCCGGCAGGGACCGCCGTGGCCACCGGTGCGGACTGCACGGCCGCCCGTGCGGCGGCCAGCACCGCTTCGTCCAGCGCGGCCGACGGTGCGCTGGGCGCGGCACGGCCGAGCAGGCGGGCCAGCGCGCGTTCTTCGGGCGTCAGCGGATCGGAGCGGTTCATTCCGACAGCCCCGCGCGCAGTTTGTCCATCGCGTAACGCAACCGTGATTTGACCGTTTCGCGGCCAACCCCGGTGATCTGTGCGATCTCTTCCAGGCTCAGTTCCTGCTCCAGCCGCAACTGCAATACCTCGCGCTGTTCATCCGGCAGCTGTTCCATCGCCAGCTGCAGGCGCCGGCGCTCTTCAAACTCGGACAGCTGGGTTTCCGGGGTGCGCGTGTCGCTCATCCGTGCCACCCGCTCGTCGGCGTCGCCGGGCGCGGGTGGACGGTGGCGCGCGGCGCGCCAGTGATCGTTGAGCCGATTGTGGGCGATCCGGAACAGCCACGTGGTGAAGGCGGCATCGGGCTGCCAGCCGGCGCGCGCGGCGATCACCCGCTGCCAGACGTCCTGGAACATCTCGTCGGCCAGCGCGGCATCGCGCAGCTGGCGCAGCAGGAAGCTGTACAGGCGGCTGCGGTGACGCGCATACAGGGTTTCAAACGCGCGCAGCTCCCCGCCTGCCCAGGCCAGCATCAGCGATTCGTCGGTTGGCAGGGCAGCGGCGTCCACGGCGCACAGGGTAAGCGCTGGGCGGCCGTCCGCATAGCGGGGCGGGGCGGCGACGGCAGGCGACAACAGGGGCGCGGGCACGGGGGGCATGACCTGTTCAACGTCCGAAAGCGCTGAACGGGGTTGTGGGCTTCCATTGCCCCCCGCCCGCCGCGTTATGCTCAGGGCACAGGGGAGGTGCCGGGCATCCGGCGCCAGAAGAGATCAGCATCGTGTCCAGCCAGGTAGCGACATCCGTGCGGCATTCCGATCATGACGCGGTGGTTTCCGCTGCGCTTGCGCAGGCGTTGGGCGCGCTGCTGCCCGGCGATGCGCAGGTGGCGCTGGCCTGGTCCGACCCGGGCCTGGGTGAAGGCTGCCAGGCCGATCCCGCCCCCGCGCAGGACCCCGCCGAGCTGCTGGAGCTGCTGCTGGGCGGTGCCAGCGGAGCCGAGACCGCGCTGCGCCGCTGGCAGGACCACGGCAGCGAACTGGCCGTCCAGGCGCTGACCGCCGACGGTGGCGTGCCCGACCAGGCCTGGTGGGACATCGCCCGGCAGTCGCTGCAGGACGCGGTGGCGCTGGCCCGGCAGCGGGCGCAGATCCGCTCGCTGGAAACCTCCAAACGACTGCAGCAGGCCCTGTACGAGATTGCCGACCTGGCCGGCGCGGACCTGGAAATGGCCGACATGCTGCGCCACTTCCACCGCGTGCTCAATTCGCTGATGTACGCGCAGAACTGCTACATCGTCGAGTACGACGACGTGCGCCGACGGGTGCGCTTCCTGTACTTCGCCGACCAGCGCGACAGCTTCGTGGCCGACCCGGACCGCAGCTACGAAGAACACGAAATGCCGCGCAGCCTGACCTTCGCGCTGCTGCGCCACGGCCAGCCGCTCAGCGGGCCGTCCAACGAGCTGCTGGCGGCGATGAACGACGAATACGACCCCAGCCGCGGGCCGGAAAGCCTGGACTGGCTGGGCGTGCCGATGCTGCGCGAGGGCCGCGTGTGCGGCGCCATCGTGGTGCAGAGCTACGAGCAGCGGGTGCGCTACAACGAGGCCGATCGCACCCTGCTGGGCTACGTGGCCCAGCACATCCTCACCGCGATGGACCGCCGCCAGGCCCAGGTGCAACTGGAGCGCCAGGTGGAGCGGCGCACCCTGGAACTGCAGCGCGCCAACCGCAGCCTGCAGGACGAGGTGGTGGAACGCCGCCGCGCCGAGAAGCTGCAGCTGGCGCTGTTCAACATCGCCGAAATGGCGATGAGCGCCGAAAGCCTGGCCCAGTTCTACGTGCAGGTGCATGGCGTGGTGGGAACGCTGCTGGATGCGCGCAATTTCTACATCGCGCTGGTCAACGAAGTCGGGGACGGGCTGGATTTCGTGTACTCGGTGGATGAGTACAACGCGTCGCGCGCGCCGCGTCCGTTCAGCCAGGGCCTGACCGAATTCATCGTGCGCAACCGGCAGCCGCTGCTGGCCTCGCGCGAACACATCGACGCCCTGCGTGATGCCGGGCGGGTGCGCGAGTTCGGCGCCCGCTCGCATTGCTGGCTGGGCGTGCCGCTGCTGAGCGACGACGACGTGGTCGGGGTGATCGTGGTGCAGAGCTACTCGCCGGAGGTGAGTTTCACCGCGCACGACCAGCGCCTGCTCACCTTCGTGGCGCAGAACATCGGCAACGGCCTGGCCCGCCAGCGCGACCAGGAGCGCCTGCGCAACGCGCACGCCGAGCTGGAAAAACGCGTGGACGAGCGTACCCGCGAGTTGGCCGAAGTGAACGACAAACTGCTTGGGCAGATCGGCGAACGCCTGCGCGCCGAGCAGCGCCTGACCCACCAGGCCATGCATGACGCGCTGACCGGGTTGCCCAACCGCCTGCACCTGCTGGACCGGCTGGAAGATGCCATCGCGCGCGCGCGAGTGCCCGACGGCCCGCGCTTTGCGGTGCTGTTCCTGGACCTGGACCGCTTCAAGCTGGTCAACGACAGCATCGGCCACGCGGCCGGCGACCAGATGCTGGTCGAGGTGGCCAAGCGGATCGTGTCGATGATCGGTCCCGGCGACGTGGTGGCGCGGCTGGGCGGCGATGAGTTCGCCATCGTGCTGCAGTGCGACCACGGCCTGGATTCGGCCCGCGAGTTCGCGCAGCGGATGCTGGTGGCGCTGGAAGAATCGATGTGGGTGAAGGGGCGCGAACTGTTTCCGTCCGGCAGCCTGGGCATCGCGATGTGGAACCCGCGCTACCGCAATGGCGAGGAACTGGTCCGCGATGCCGACGCGGCGATGTACCGGGCCAAGGCCCAGGGCAAGGACCGCTGCGCGGTGTTCGACGAGGCCATGCGCGAGGAAGCCCTGCGCAGCCTGGACCTGGAAGCGGATCTGCGCCGGGCGATCATCAACCGCGACTTCCTGCCGTATTACCAGCCGATCGTGCGGCTGTCCGACGGCGCGGTGGTGGGCTATGAAGCCTTGCTGCGCTGGCGCCACGAACGCCGTGGGCTGTTGCTGCCCAGCGCGTTCCTCGACCTGGGCGAGGAGAGCGGGCTGATCGAGCAGGTGGACTGGCTGCTGTACGAAGACGTGATCGGGCAGCTCGCGAAGGGGGGCGAGGGCTATCTGTCGGTGAACGTGTCACCGCGGCATTTCCGTTCGGCCGATTTCAGCGCGCGCCTGTTCGGGCTGATCGAGGCGGCCGGTGCCGACCCACACCGCCTGCGCCTGGAGATCACCGAAGTGGCGCTGCTCGACGACGGCCCGCGCACGCTGCGCATCCTGCAGGCGCTGCGCGAGCGCGGCGTGCTGGTGCAGCTGGATGATTTCGGTACGGGCTTCTCGGCGCTGTCCTACCTGCACCGGTTCCCGATTTCGACGTTGAAGATCGACCAGAGCTTCATCGCCGGCCTGCACGGCCAGGACATGCAGAGCACCTACGCACTGGTGCAGGGCGTGCTGTCGCTGGCCCGCACACTGGGCATCGAGACGGTGGGCGAGGGCATCGAAAACGATGCCCAACGCCAGACCCTGCTGCAGCTGGGCTGCGACTACGGACAGGGCTACCTGCTGGGCCGCCCCGCGCCCATGGACACCTTCGCGCGGTGATGCCGGCCGCTGGCCGGCACCCCCACATCAACGCATCACACGGTCACACCAACGCAGCGCGACGCTTCTCGTCGATCCACTTGGATGCCTGCGCCGGCTCATACGCGCGCATCCAGTCCAGCATGGCGTCGATGTCCGAGCCGTACCAGAGGTCGGCGCGCTGTTCCGGGTGCAGGAAGCGCTCTTCGACCATGCGGTCGATCATGCCGATCAGCGGTGCGTAGAAACCGTCGACGTCCAGGAACGCGCACGGCTTGTTGCCGATGCCGAGCTGGCGCCAGGTGAGCATCTCGAAGATTTCTTCCATGGTGCCGAAGCCACCGGGCAGGGCCACGAACGCGTCGGACAGCTCGAACATGCGCGACTTGCGCTCGTGCATCGAGCCAACGATCTCCAGCTCGGTCAGGCCGCGGTGGGCCACTTCCCAGTCGGCCAGCTGCTGCGGGATCACGCCGGTCACTTCGCCGCCGCCGGCCAGCACGGCATTGGCCACCGTGCCCATCAGGCCGACGTTGCCGCCGCCATAGACCAGGCGCAGGCCGTCGCGGGCGATGCGGTCGCCCAGCGCAATGGCGCGTTCGGTGTAGATCGGCTTGCTGCCGGGATTGGAGCCACAGTAAACGCAAATCGACTTCATTGGATCTTCCTGTGTTCGGGAACGGGTGCGGCGGAAACGAAAAAGCCCCGCCGATGACCGATGTTCCGGCCTCGTGACGGGGTTCGTTCCGCGAATGCGGGAGGGGATTATCGCGCGTTCCCAGCGCGGAGGCCAATCGGCCCATCGCCGGTAGAGCCGACCGTTGGTCGGCTGCCGTCTCGCGGAACCGGCCATGCGGGTTCACACCCGCACGGCCACGGGCCTCACGCCGCCTGCGACTGCTCCCGGCGCGGGCCTTCCTTCAACGCCCGGCCCACCAGGCCCACCAGCAGGTCCAGCTCTTCGCTGTCCATGCCGAAATGCGGGGTGAAGCGCAGCGAGTTCTCGCCGCCGTGGATGACGTTGATGCCGTGGTTGCGCAGCCATTCCTCGGTGGAACCGGCGCCGTAGCACTTGAACTGCGGGGCCAGCTCGCAGGAGAACAGCAGGCCGGTGCCCTGCACCTTGGTGATCAGCCCGCCCAGGTCGGTTTTCAGCTGTTCCAGCTTGCGCACGGCTTCGGCGCCGCGCTCGCGGATGTTCTCGCGCACCTGCGGGGTCAGCAGCGACAGGGTGGCGCAGGCCACGTCCAGCGCCCGCGGGTTGGAGGTCATGGTGTTGCCGTAGATGCCCTTGCGGTACAGCTGCGCGGCATGCTCGGTAACAGCCAGGACCGACAGCGGGAACTGCGCCGCGTTGAGCGCCTTGGAGTAGGTTTCCATGTCAGGCGCGTCCAGGCCCTCGAAGCCGGGGTAGTCCACCAGCGACAGCACGCCATGCGCACGCAGGCCGGCCTGGATCGAGTCGATCAGCAGCAGGCTGCCGTGCTGGCGGGTCAGCTCACGGGCCAGCGCGTAGAACGACGGCGGCACCGAACGGCCCGGGTCGCCTTCGCCCATCACCGGCTCCAGGAACACCGCCTCGATGAACCAGTGGTTCTGCTCGGCCTCGGCGAAGACGCGCTTGAGCGCTTCCTCGTCATACGGGGCCAGGGCGATGACGCTGTCTTCGCCGCGGTAGCTGGCCAGGTGCTGGGTGTAGGTCTTGCGGCTGGAATCGGAGTACAGGCCGGGGCGATCGGTGCGGCCGTGGAAGCTGCCCTTGATCACCACCCGCTTGATCTTCGCGCCGGCATGGCGGGCGCCCGGGTCGGTCTGCAGCTTGGCGTTGACGTCGGCGATGCGCGCGGCCAGGCCAACGGCCTCGGAGCCGGAGTTCAGGCACATGAAGTGGCTGAACGGACAGCCGCCGCGGCGGTGGCCGATTTCCTTGCGCAGGGCCTGGATGAAGCGCTGCTGGGACAGGCTGGGGGTCATCACGTTGGCCATCACCTGCGGGGCGGCCATCGCCTCCATCACCGCCTCGGGGGTATGCCCGAAACCGAGCATGCCGTAGCCGCCGGCGTCATACAGCACCGCACCCTTCAGCGTGACCACCCAGGAACCGCGGGCGGCGAGGGCGACATACGGGGTTACCGCGTCGTCGGCATAGAAATTGACGAAACCGTCCTGCATCGCATCGATCTGGGCGCGTTCGTCAGCGGCCAGCAGCGCGCCCAAGTCGGCGCGCACGCGCTCGAATTCGGCGGCGGCAGCGTCGATCGCGGCAACCAGGTGCGGGTGGCCAGCGGCCAGGCGTTCCAGCGTGGCGTCATCCAGGCCGGCGGTGAGGCGGGTGCCGGGCTGGGCGCGAAGGGGGGCGAGGCGTTCGATGAAGCTCATTGCAGATCTCCTGAAACAATTGGCGGCACGGCGCAAAACGCAAAACGCGCGTCTATTCGCGCGCGCTCGGGGTATTCCTGCTCGTGCATCTGACTTCCAGCCCGATGCTATCACGCGGTTTTTCGCGCGATAACCCCGTCAAAAACTGTTGCATAGCAGCATTTTGCGCGACGTTCGGTAAAAGCTGCGTTGCCACCGAGGGCCAGTCGTACAATGGCCGACATTGCCTACACGTTGCCGTGCGCTGCCTTGAAGAAGTCCGATTTCAACTACGAACTGCCGCCCGAGCTGATCGCCCAGGCGCCCCTGGCCGAACGCTCCGCCAGCCGCCTGATGCTGGTGCCGCAGGCGCCGACCGCCTTCGACCACCGCCACGTGCGCGACCTGCCGGACCTGCTCAACCCGGGCGACCTGCTCGTGTTCAACGACACCCGGGTGATTCCGGCGCGCCTGTTCGGGCAGAAGGCCAGTGGTGGCCGCGTCGAAATCCTGATCGAGCGCCTGCTGGGCGCGCAGCAGGCCCGTGCCCAGGTGGGCGCCAGCAAGTCGCCCAAGCCCGGCAGCCGGATCGCGCTGGACGCGGGCGGCGAGGCCGAAGTGCTGGGGCGCGACGGCGAGTTCTATGTGCTGCAGTTCCATGTGCCCGAGGCACTGGAGCAGTGGCTGCTGCATGCCGGTCGGCTGCCGTTGCCGCCGTACATCCAGCGTGAGCCGGGGCTGGACGACCGCGAGCGCTACCAGACCGTGTTCGCCCGTGAAGTGGGCGCGGTGGCCGCGCCGACGGCCGGCCTGCATTTCGACGAAGCGCTGCTGGCGGCGTTGAAGGCCAAGGGGGTCGACTTCGGCCACGTGACCCTGCACGTGGGTGCCGGCACCTTCCAGCCGGTGCGGGTGGATGACCTGACCGACCATGTGATGCACCGCGAATGGCTGAACGTCGGCGCCGAGCTGGTCCAGCAGGTCCGCCGCACACGCGCTGCCGGTGGGCGGGTGATCGGGGTGGGCACCACGGTGGTGCGCGCGCTGGAAAGCGCGATGCGCGACGGCGAGCTGCTGCCGTACGCCGGCGAGACCCAGATTTTCATCACGCCCGGGTACCGCATCCGCAGCGTGGACGCGATGGTGACCAACTTCCACCTGCCGGAAAGCACGTTGCTGATGATGATTTCGGCATTTGCCGGGCAGGAGCGGGTGTTCGAGGCGTACCGGGCCGCCATCGCCGAGAAGTACCGCTTCTTCAGCTATGGCGATGCGATGTTGTTGTTCCCGCAGGCGTGAGCTGAGGGCAGCCGGCCGACCGGCAGCCGACCAACCGGCAGCCGACCAACGGTCGGCTCTACGTCGGTGGGCGCGCGACCCACCAACGGTCAGGTGCGCGTGCGTGGGCGAGCGGCCGATCGACCGACCAACGGCCAGGTCCACGTGCGTGGGTGGGCGACCGGCCAACGGCCAGGTCCACGGGGACGGGTAGGTACCGGCCGCTGGCCGGTACGGTTGGCGGGTCGATCCGTCTTCGTCCGGGCCCCGTCGGCCATGTCGGCCGCTTTTCGGCGATAATCGGCAATTATTTGCCCGAATCCCGCTCCATGTCCCGACTCCAGTTCCAGCTCCAGACCACCGACGGCCGTGCCCGCCGGGGCCGCCTGACCTTCCCCCGTGGCACCGTGGAAACCCCGGCCTTCATGCCGGTGGGCACCTATGGCTCGGTCAAGGGCATCCTGCCGGAGCAGATCCGGGCGCTGGGCGCGGAAATCATCCTGGGCAACACCTTCCACCTGTACCTGCGGCCGGGCCTGGACGTCATCGCCGACCACGGTGGCCTGCACGGTTTCGCGCGCTGGGATGGCCCGATCCTGACCGACTCGGGCGGTTTCCAGGTGTTCTCGCTGGCCCATCGCCGCAAGATCACCGAACAGGGCGTCACCTTCTCCTCGCCGAACGACGGCGCACGCGTCTTCCTCGGGCCGGAAGAAAGCATGCGCATCCAGAAGGTGCTCGACTCGGACGTGGTGATGATCTTCGACGAGTGCACCCCGTACCCGGCCACCGTGCCGGTGGCGCGCACCTCGATGGAGCTCAGCCTGCGCTGGGCCCAGCGCAGCCGCAACGCGCATGACGAACTGGGCAACGACGCCGCGCTGTTCGGCATCGTCCAGGGCGGGGTGCACCACGACCTGCGCAGCCGGTCGGCCGAGGGCCTGCAGAAGATCGGCTTCGACGGCTACGCCATCGGCGGGCTGGCCGTGGGCGAGCCCGAGCACGAGCGCAATGCCATGCTCGACCACATGCACCCGATCCTGCCGGCCGACCGCCCGCGCTACCTGATGGGGGTGGGCCGCCCGGAGGATCTGGTCGAAGGCGTCGCCCGTGGCGTGGACATGTTCGATTGCGTGATGCCCACCCGCAATGCCCGCAACGGCCACTATTTCACCTCGGCCGGCACCATCCGCATCCGCAACGCGCGCTACCAGCGCGACATGGACACCATCGAGCCGGGCTGCGGCTGCCACGCCTGCACCAGTGGCTACACGCGTTCCTATCTGCGCCACCTGGACCGCTGCAACGAAATGCTGGCCCCGATGCTGGGCACCATCCACAACCTGTATTACTACGAGAAACTGATGGCCGACATGCGCGCGGCCATCGAGGCGGGAACCTTTGCCGCCTTCCGTGAGTCCTTCTACGCGGCCCGTGGCATGGCCACACCGGCGCTGTAAGGGCCCGGCGCAGTTCAAATCGGCGCGCAAACCCTGCCAAACGGCCCAAGGACGAACTCCCGGGGCCATGGCATACTTCGTGGCTGACCCCCGTTTCGCGGCGACTCCCCGGCCCACCTGGGCGGGGCGCCTCCCAACCCAAGGACACAACATGAACCTGATCGCTTTCCTGATTCCCGCCGCCCACGCCCAAGCTGCCGGCGGCCAACCGCAGGGCGGCATGGGTCTGACCACGCTGCTGTTCCCGATCATCCTGATCGCGATCATGTACTTCCTGATGATCCGCCCGCAGATGAAGCGCCAGAAGGAACACAAGGCGATGCTGGAGAAGATCAAGCGCGGCGACGAAGTGCTGACCAACGGCGGCATCGCCGGCACGGTCACCGACATCGGCGACAACTTCATCACCCTGGAAGTGGCCGACAACGTGCGCATCCGCGTGCAGAAGGGCGCCGTCGGCAACGTGCTGCCCACCGGCACGCTGAAGTCGGCCAACTAAGCCACTCCTTTCCGAAGCACAACCGCGGCGCCGGGATGGGCGCCGCGCGGGACCCAAGCAATGCTCGAATTTCCACGCTGGAAGTATTTCCTCATCCTGATCGTGCTGGCGCTCAGTACCCTGTATGCGCTGCCCAACGTCTATCAGAAGGACCCGGCCGTCCAGATCACCGCCAACCGTGGCGGCCAGATCGACGACGCGCTGCGTGACAAGGTGCTGGCCGACCTCAAGAAGGCCGGCATCACCACCATGGGCGCGGAAAAGGAAGGCGACAGCCTGATCGTCCGCCTGCCGGACCTGCAGGCGCAGGCCGCCGCCAGCGACACGCTGCGCGACAGCGTGGGTGAAAACTACGTGGTGGCCCTGAACCTGGCCTCGACCGTGCCCGAGTGGCTGGCCAAGCTGGGCGGTCGCCCGATGGTGCTGGGCCTGGATCTGCAGGGCGGTGTGCACTTCGTGCTGCAGGTCGACCAGAAGGCCGCGCTGGACAAGCGCCTGGATGCCTACGCCGAAGACGTGCGGACCAGCCTGCGCGATGCCCGCGTGGCCTACCAGTCGGTCGAGCGTCGCCCGGACAACAGCATCGTGGCCACCATCAGCCCGTCGGCCGGCGAAGAAGCGGTCACCAAGGCGCGTGATGTGATGGCCAAGGCGCAGCCCACCCTGGGCTACAACGTCACCGGCAACCGCATCGCCATCACCGTGCCGGAAACCGAGCTGAACCAGATCGCCAACGGCGCGATCGAGCAGAACATCAATACGCTGCGCAACCGCGTCAACCAGCTCGGCGTGGCCGAGCCGATCATCCAGCGCCAGGGTGCCGACCGCGTGGTGGTGCAGCTGCCGGGCGTGCAGGACACCGCCGAAGCCAAGCGCATGATCGGTGCCACCGCGACGCTGGAATACCGCGCCGTGGTCGATGGCAACGCGCAGGACGCCATCACCAGTGGCCGCATCCCGCCGGAAGCCAAGGTCTACCAGCGCCGTGACAACGGCGGCCCGGTGCTGCTCAACAAACGCGTGATCGTTACCGGTGACCAGATGGTTGCCGCGCAGGCCACCACCGACCAGAACGGCTCGGCTGCGGTCAGCGTGACGTTGAACAACGTCGGCGGCCAGCGCATGTTCGACTTCACCAGCGCCAACGTGAACAAGCCGATGGCGGTGGTCTACACCGAGCGCATCCCGACCGTGACCATGGTCGATGGCAAGGAAGTGCGCAGCTTCCGCGTCAAGGAAGAGGTCATCTCGGTGGCCAACATCAATGGCGTGTTCGGCAAGAACTTCCAGACCACCGGCCTGGAGAAGAAGGAAGCCGAAGACCTGGCCAAGCTGCTGAAGTCCGGCTCGCTCGCCGCGCCGATGGACTTCGTGGAAGAGCGCGTGGTCGGCCCGAGCCTGGGTGCCGAGAACGTGCAGAACGGCATCACCGCCGTGGTCTACGCGTTCCTGTTCACCCTGGTGTTCTTCAGCGTGTACTACCGCATGTTCGGCGTGATCACCTCGCTGGCCATGCTGTTCAACCTGCTGATCGTGGTGGCGGTAATGTCGATGTTCGGTGCCACCATGACCCTGCCGGGCTTCGCCGGCCTGGCGTTGTCGGTGGGCCTGTCGGTCGACGCCAACGTGCTGATCAACGAGCGTATCCGTGAAGAGCTGCGGGCCGGCATGCCGGGCAAGACCGCCATCGTGACCGGTTACGACCGCGCCAGCGGCACCATCCTCGACGCCAACCTGACCGGCCTGATCGTCGGCGTGGCCCTGTACGCATTCGGTACCGGTCCGCTGAAGGGCTTCGCGCTGACCATGATCATCGGTATTTTCGCCTCGATGTTCACTGCGATCACCGTATCGCGCGCCCTGGCGACGCTGATCTACGGCCGTCGCAAGAAGCTCCAGAACGTGGCCATCTGACGGGACGACTCGCACAATGAAACTGTTTCCGCTGCACATCCTCCCGAACGACACCAAGATCGACTTCATGCGCTGGCGTCATGCCGCCATGGTGGTCACCCTGCTGCTGTTCATCGGTTCGATCGCACTGATCGCCACCAAGGGCTTCAACTACGCGCTGGATTTCACCGGCGGCACCCTGATCGAGGCCCGTTTCGAGCGCAAGGTGGACGTCGAAGACGTCCGCGCCAAGCTCGAAGCCAACGGCTTCGAAGGTGCCCAGGTGCAGAGCTTCGGTGGCAACACCGACCTGCTGATCCGTCTGGCGCCGCAGGGCGAGCACGCACCGGGCACCGGCAATTCGGCCAGTGACCAGCGCACCGCCGCTGCGGTGGTCAAGGCGATCTCGCTGAGCGACAACCAGGCCACCATCCAGCGCAACGAGTTCGTTGGCCCGCAGGTTGGCAAGGACCTGGCGATGAACGGGCTGTACGCCACGCTGTTCATGCTGGTGGGCTTCCTGATCTACATCGCGTTCCGCTTCGA
This sequence comes from Stenotrophomonas sp. 2619, assembly GCF_040548725.1. Lineage (NCBI taxonomy): Bacteria > Pseudomonadati > Pseudomonadota > Gammaproteobacteria > Lysobacterales > Lysobacteraceae > Stenotrophomonas > Stenotrophomonas sp. 2619. The sequence continues at coordinate 371,356 of NZ_JBEPSF010000001.1, forward strand.
GTGGAAGTTCGCGATCACCGCCAGCATCGTGGCCCTGTTCGACCTGCTGGTGACGGTGGCCTACATCTCGGCCACCGGCCGCGAGTTCGACCTGACCGTGCTGGCCGGCCTGCTGTCGGTGATGGGCTTTGCCATCAACGACATCATCGTGGTGTTCGACCGCGTCCGCGAAAACTTCCGCAGCCTGCGCGTGGAGCCGCTGGAAGTGCTGAACCGGTCGATCAACCAGACGCTGTCGCGTACGGTGATCACCGCGGTGATGTTCTTCCTGTCGGCACTGGCGCTGTACATGTACGGCGGCACCTCGATGGAAGGCCTGGCCGAAACCCACATGGTGGGCGCGGTGATCGTTGTGTTGTCCTCGATCCTGGTGGCCGTGCCGATGCTGACCATCGGCGCCCTGCGCGTGACCAAGCAGGACCTGCTGCCCAAGGCCAAGGACATTGAGGCGCTCGAGCGTCGCCCGTAAGCCACCGGCTGCATGAAGTACCTGAAAAGCCGCGCCCTGCGCGGCTTTTCTTTTGGGCGGCCGCACCGCCCAGCCGGGCAGAGCCCGGCGCTACGGGATGTACGGCAGCCGGGCAGAGCCCGGCGCTACGGGATGTTTGGCAGCCGGGCAGAGCCCGGCTCTACGCGGCGCAACAGCTCGTAGAGCCGGGCTCTGCCCGGCTGCTTTTCTCTCCGCGCGCAGCCCACTGTCGGGCGAGGGGCGGGATGGGAGTGGCGGGACCGTTGGGCCGCATGGATGCGGACCACGAGCCCCCAGGGATGGGTTTACGGCGTGTCCCGCCACTCCCATCCCGCCCCTCGCAACACCGGGGCAAGCAACGCGCCATACACCCCCGTCGGTTGTGAAACACCGCCCCGCACACTACGATCCCATGCGTTCCGCGCAGCCGCCCCGGTGGCGCGCACCGCCCCTTTTCATCGCGCAGGCCCGGCCTGCGCCAGTCCAAACGAGGTTTCCATGGTCATCAAACCGCGTGTGCGCGGCTTCATCTGCGTCACCACCCATCCCGTCGGCTGCGATGCGGCCGTCAAGCAGCAGATCGAGTACATCCAGTCCAAGCCGAAGATCGCCAACGGCCCCAAGAAGGTACTGGTGCTCGGCGCCTCCACCGGTTACGGCCTGGCCGCGCGCATCACCGCCGCCTTCGGCAGCGATGCCGCCACGCTGGGCGTGTTCTTCGAGCGTCCGGGCACCGAAACCAAGCCCGGCACCGCCGGCTGGTACAACACCGCCGCCTTCCACAAGTACGCCGACCAGGCCGGCCTGTACGCCAAGAGCGTCAACGGCGATGCCTTCTCCGATGAAGTGAAGGCCAAGGTCATCGAACTGATCAAGCAGGACCTGGGCCAGGTCGACCAGGTGGTGTACAGCCTGGCCGCGCCGCGCCGCAAGCATCCCAAGACCGGCGAGATCATCAGCTCTACCCTCAAGCCGATCGGCGCGCCGATCACCCTGCGCGGCCTGGACACCGACAAGGAAGTGATCACCCAGACCACCATTGAACCGGCGACCCCGGAAGAAGTGGCCGGCACGGTTGCGGTGATGGGCGGCGAAGACTGGCAGATGTGGATCGACGCGCTGCTGGAAGCAGGCGTGCTGGCCGACGGCGCCACCACCACCGCCTTCACCTATGTCGGCGAAGAGATCACCCAGGCCATCTACTGGAACGGCTCGATCGGCGCGGCCAAGAAGGACCTGGACAACAAGGTGCTGGGCCTGCGCGAGAAGCTGCAGGCGATCGGCGGCGATGCGCGCGTGTCGGTGCTCAAGGCGGTGGTCACCCAGGCCAGCTCGGCCATCCCGACCATGCCGCTGTACCTGTCGCTGCTGTTCAAGGTGATGAAGGCCAAGGGCACCCACGAAGGCTGCATCGAACAGCTCGATACGCTGTACGACATCGTCTACGGCGGCAAGGCCACCGGCACCGCAACCGAGCGCCTGCGCCATGAACTCACCGACGGCGACCGCCAGGTGGAACTGATCGACGACGCCGGCCGCCTGCGTGCGGACTACAAGGAAATGGCGCCGGACGTGCAGGGCGAAGTAGTGGCCCTGTGGCCGCAGGTGACCAACGAGAACCTGTACGAGATCAGCGACCTGGCCGGCTACAAGGCCGACTTCCTGCGCCTGTTCGGGTTCGGCGTGGACGGCGTGGATTACGACGCCGACGTGGCCACCGACGTGCAGATCCCGAACCTGGTCGACATGGCCTGAGCCGGGGCGCCCCACCAGGGGCACGCCTGAGGTGCACTGCAAACGCCGGGATTACCCGGCGTTTGTCGTTTCTGTCCGCGGCGGTTGCCCGCGTGCCGTCAGCGCCAGTGCCAAGGCCAGCGCGGCGCCGGCACAGCCCGCCGACGACCACAGCATGGCGGTCAGCCCCGGCCCGTCCATCAGCTGGCCGCCGCTCCATGAGCCCAGCGCGATGCCCACGTTGAACACGCCGACATACAACGCGCTGGCCATTTCAACCGCGTGCGGCGCGGCCCGCATCACCCAGGTCATCAGCCCCACCGACACCCCGCCATAGGCCAGCCCCCAGAGCAGCAGCACGGCGGTGCCGGCTACCGGGCCATCGCCGACGGTGACGAACAGCACCGGCGTGAGCAGCAGGCCCAACGCAATGGCAGCAACCGTCGGTGCAGTGCGACGGGCAGCCGCGGTGCCCGCGAGGAAATTGCCGCCGATGCCCGCGATGCCGTAGCCGAACAGCACGGCCCCCATCCAGCGCGGATCGATGCCGGCCACGCTGACCAGCAGCGGCCGCACGAAGGTGAAGGTCATGAAGTGAGCGCCGACCAGCAGCAGCGTCAGCAGCAGCGCCGCCTGCAACGCCCGGTTGCCCAGCTGCCCACGCAACTGGCGCAGCGTGGGCGAAGACGCCACCGGCAGCGCCGGCATCGCCAGAAGATGCAGCACCAGTACCGCCGCGCTGAACAGCGCCATCCCGGCGAAGGCCCAGCGCCAGCCGGCCAGGTCGCCGATCCAGGTGCCCAACGGTACGCCCAGCACCGACGCCGCCGCGACACCGCCGAAGATGATCGACGTGGCCAGCCCCACGCCCTCGGCCGGCACCAGCCGCGCAGCCAGACCACCGGCGATGGCCCAGATGCCGCCCATGCAGAATCCCACCAGCACCCGCGCGGCGAGCAGCCAGTAAATGTCCACCGCCAGCGCCGAGGCCATGTTGGCGACCACCAGCAAGGCGAGCAGGCCCGCCAGGATCCCGCGGCGGTCAACACCACCGGCGCCGATCACCGCGATCGGGGCGAACAGCGCGGCCAGCAGCGCCGGCAGCGAGAGCGTCAGGCCCACCGTACCGGTGCGGGTGTCCAACTGTTCGGCGATGCTGGACAACAGGCCCACCGGCAGCATCTCGGTGGTGACCACCGAGAACGTGGCCAGGCCGGCGGCAACCACCGCCAGCCAGGGACGCGGTGCGCCGGCGGGGGCAACGGCAACGCGGCTCATCGGTCGGATCCTGCAGCAAGGGAGGCGGGCGCGTCGGCCGCAGCGGGTGCGGCGCCTGTCTTCGCGGGCAGTCGCTGGTGCACCCACAGCGTGGTGAGCACCACCAGCGCAGCGCCGGTTGCGGCGACCCCGAACCCCGCGCGTGCCCCGGCGATATCCACGACCTGGCCGGCAGCGGCCGCACCCATCGCCACGCCCACGTTGAGCCCCGCCAGCAGCCAGGTCATGCCTTCCGTCAGCCGATGCGCAGGCACCAGCCGCTCCACGATCGACATCGCCACGATCATGGTCGGGGCGAAGAACATCCCGGCCACCAGCACGGCCACCGCAAGCGCGGCGATGCTATCCACCTGCAGCAGGGGCAGGGTGGACAGCGCGGTTGCCATGCCACCCAGCAACAGCAGCCGCCGCAGCGGCCACCGCAGCGACACGGCACCGAATACCAGCCCGGCCACGCATGAGCCCAGTGCATAGGCGGACAGCACCACGCTGGCGGCGCCGGGCACGCCGCGCTGCGCGGCGAAGGCGACATTGGTGATGTCCACGGTCCCCACAATCACGCCCATGGCCACCATCAGCAGCGCCAGCAGACGCACGTTCGCCACGCCGATCGCTGACCCGTGGCGGTTGCCCGCATCGATGGGCTGCAGCGGCGGTTCGCTGCCGCGTTGCACGACCAGCGCGGCCACGCCCAGGGCCAACAGCACGGCGGCGGTAAACAGGCCGGCCAGGGGATCGAGCATCACCGCCAGTCCCACCGCCAGTGGCGGACCGGCAATGAAGGTCACTTCGTCCAGCACGGTTTCCAGTGCGTAGGCGGTCTGCAGGCGCGGCTGCCCCCGGTACAGCGTGGCCCAGCGCGCACGCACCATCGCCGACATGCTCGGCATGCAGCCGGCCAGCACCGCCCCGGCAAACAGCACGCCTGCCGGCGCCTGCCATGCGGCGGCGGCGAGTAGAAGCGCCATGCCGAACACACTGACCGCCGTGGCGACCGGCAGCACGCGCGATTGCCCATGGCGGTCGACCAGGCGCGAGATCTGTGGCGACAGCAGCGCGTAGGTAACCACGAACGTAGCAGCCACCGCACCGGCTAATGCATAGCTGCCACGCAGCTGCGCGAGCAGGGTGATGATGCCGATGCCGGTCATCGGCAGGGGCAGGCGCGCCAGCAGCCCAGCCAGGGCGAAGCGTCGGTTTCCGGGGGCGGCGAACAGGGTTCGGTACGGGGTAAGCATCGGGGGGGATCTCCAGGATTCTGCCGTGGGTTGGCACGGGCTGACGAACATACATACGGCACGTATGAATAAAATCCTATATACATACGGCGTGAATGTAAATAATCATACGCATCGTATGTAAGGAGCTGACCGGATGGCCCGCCGTACCCGTGCCGAGATGGAAGAAACCCGCGCCGCCCTGCTGGCCACGGCGCATGCGGTGTTCACCGCGCAGGGCTACGCGGACGCCTCAATGGACGATCTGACCGCGCAGGCGGGGCTCACCCGTGGCGCGCTGTATCACCACTTCGGTGACAAGAAGGGATTGCTGCAGGCCCTGGTGGCGCAGCTGGACGCCGCCATGGATGCCCGGCTGCAGACGATCTCGGCGACCGCCGCCGATCCCTGGGACGGGTTCCGCAGTCGCTGCCATGCCTATCTGCAGATGGCCCTGGAGCCGGACATCCAGCGCATCGTGCTGCGCGATGCGCGCGCGGTGCTGGGCGGGGCGTCACCGGAGGCGCAGCGCCATTGCGTCGCCTCGATGCAGGGCCTGATCGAGAACCTCATGCGCCTGGGCGTGGTGGCCGACGCCAACCCCCAGGCGCTGGCCTCGTTGATTTACGGCAGCCTGGCTGAAGCGGCGTTCTGGATCGCCGAAGCGCCCGAGGGGACGGAGCGCCTGGGCCAGGCACAGGCCGCGCTGGATCTGCTGCTGCGCGGCCTGCTGGCCACCCGATAACGGGCGGCGCTGGGGGTCCGGTGGGCGGCGTAGGTCACGACCGTTGGTCGTGACGTCCCTTACGCGAAATCGAAATTCATCACTGGCCCGGCAGGGCCGACAAAGTCGCCCTGCACGTAGTCCACGCCGGCACTGAACAACAGGCTCATCGAGTTGGCATCGGCGACGAACTCGGCGATCGTGCGGATGTTGGCCGACTGCGCGCGCGCGGTGATTTCGCTGATCTTCTCGCTGTGCTCGCGGGTGCTGGCCACATCGCGGGTGAAATCGCGGTCCAGCTTGAGGAACTGCGGCTGGAAGTGCGCCAGCAGCTGGAACGAATCCAGCCCCGAGCCGAACTGCTCCAGGCCGATGCGGCAGCCCAGCGGCGCCACCTCGGCCAGGAACTGCTGGGCATTGCGCAGGTGGGTGAACACCTTCGCTTCCGGCGCATGCAGCCACAGCCGTTCGCCCGGGACGCCCTGGGCCTGCAGTTCGCGGCGCAACGTGGCCACCATCTGCGGGTCGTTGAACGATTCGGGGGTGATCTTGACCATCATGTGGGTGGCGTGGCCGGCGCGCGCGCGCTCGCCCAGCACGCCGATGGCGTGCGCCACCACCCAGCGGTTGATGTCGGCCAGCAGCCCGTGTTCCTCGGCAATGCCCAGGAACGCGGTGGGGCTGAGCAGCTCGCCGTTGTTGTCCAGGCGCAGGTACGCCTCGTACAGCTCCAGCGGCTCGCCCTGCAGGCTCAGCACCGGCTGGTAGTGCAACTGGAAGCCGTCGCCGCCCAGCGCCTCGCGGATGCGGGTGACCCAGCGCTGGATGCGCTCTTCTTCCACCCGGTCGATCGCGGCCGGATCGAAGATGCGCGTGGTGTTGCCCAGTTCCGAGGCGGCCTGCTGGCATTCGGTGGCGCGCGCCAGGACCTGGCCGATGCTGGCGATCTTCTCACCCACCTGCACGCCGCCGATGCTGACCGTGACCGTGGCCGAGCGCTCGCCGATGCTGAACACCTGGCCGGCGAACGCATCGCGGATCTGGTCGGCCAGGGCCACCGTCTGCGCATAGGCGCCTTCGGTCAGGACCGCGAAGCTGTGCTCGCCAAAGCGGGCCACCTGGGCCGCATCGCCGACACTGGCGGCCAGTACCTGGCCCAGCGCGCCGATCAGGGCATCGGCCGAATCCAGTCCGATGTCCGGCAGCAGGCGCGCGTAGTGGTCCGGCTCGATCAGCAGCAGGCCGAACTGGCCTTCGCTGCGGCCGGCCTGGGCCACCGCGTTTTCCACGTGCAGCATGAAGGTGGGGCGGTTGAGCAGGCCGGTGACCTGGTCGCGCTGGCGCAGGTCTTCGACCTCGCGGGCCAGCTCCGGATCGAACTCCATCCGCCGGCGGCGGAACACCACCTGCAGGCAGGATTCGCCTTCGTAGCTGGCCTGGGTGAATTCCATGGTGGCCGGGAACACCGCGCCATCCTGGTTGCGCGCATCCACCTGGTACTGCGGCGGCGGCGCCTCACCCTTGCTCATCGACTTGAGCAGCTGCTTGAAGCCGTCCACGTGCTGCGGGGCCACCATGTCCAGCAGCGAGATGCCTTCGACGTCGTCGAAGGATTCGTAGCCGAACATCTCCAGGTAGGCCTCGTTGGCACGGATGTGCATGCCTTCGTGGACATAGGCGATGGGGTCGCGCGAGGAGGAGATCAGGGCATCGCAGCGGCGTTCGGTTTCGCGCATCTGCGCTTCGATGCGGCGCAGCCCGCGGCGCGCGTGCAGGTCGGTCCACTCATTGCGCACCACCGCCAGCAGGTGCTCGGGGCGGTTGCGCAGGGCGATGGCGCGGATGCCGTTGGCCCCGGCTTCCACCCACTCGTTCTCGTTGATCGATTCGGCCAGCAGGATCATCGGGATGTCCTTGCCGCTGGCCGCGATCTGCTGGGTGACCAGCAGCAGCGGAATGCTCTGCGCAGGCGCGGCCAGCACCAGGTCGATCGGCTGGGCGCCCAGGATCTGGGCCAGCTCCTCGGCGTGCTGCGGGCGCGCCGGGCGCACCGCGATGCCGCTGTTGCGCAGCGTGCTGACGATGGTTTCAGCGTTTTCACCGCTGTCATCCACGATCAGCAGGCGCACGGTCATGTCATTCGTGTTCTGCATTCACTACTCCCCGGACTGCAAACTTGATACACGATGGCTGTGGATACGTCCATGCGGCAAACGGTAGCCGGTCACGAATCCGCCGCCGGCTTACACCACCTGGCCTGCCGCATGGCCGCTGGCCCAGGCCCACTGGAAGTTGTACCCGCCCAACCAGCCGGTCACGTCCAGCACTTCCCCCACGAAGTGCAGGCCAGGGACCAACTGCGATTCAAACGTACTGGACGACACCTTGTGGGTGTCCACGCCGCCCAGGGTGACCTCGGCGGTACGGTACCCCTCGGTGCCGCTGGCCACCAGCGGGAAGCCCTGCAGCAATGCGGCGGCCTCGCGCAGCTGCGGTTCGTCGATCTGCTTGACCGGGCGGTCGGGCAGCCAGTGCTCGCACAGGCGCAGCGCCAGCCGCCGCGGCAGCACCTCGGACAACACCGTGCGCAGTTCCGCCGCGCCGCGGTCGCGCTTCATCGCGCGCAGCCAGCCTTCCGCGTCCTGGCCCGGCAACAGGTCCAGGCGCAGGTCGTCGCCGGGCTGCCAGAACGAGGAGATCTGCAGGATCGCCGGGCCGCTGATGCCGCGGTGGGTGATCAGCATGGAGTTACTGAAGGCCACGTCGTTGCAGCGCGCCGTCACCGGCAAGGCCACCCCGCTGAGATCGTTGAAGCGTTCCTGGTGCTTGCCGCTCAGGGTCAGCGGGACCAGCCCGGCGCGGGTGGGCAGCACCTCATGGCCGAACTGGCGGGCCAGCTCGTAGCCGAAGCCGCTGGCGCCCAGGCTGGGAATGGACAGGCCGCCGGTGGCCACCACCAACGAGGCGGCATGGAACTGCCCTTGTGCGGTGGTGACATGGAAACCGTCGCTGCCGCGCTCGACCCGGGTCACCCCGCAGTCGGTGCGCACCTGCACGCCGGCGGCCTGGCACTCGTCCATCAGCATGCGCACGATCTGCTTGGAGGAGACGTCGCAGAACAGCTGGCCCAGTTCCTTCTCGTGGTAGGCGATGCCGTGGCGTTCGACCATCTCGATGAAGTGCCACGGGGTATACCGGGCCAGCGCCGACTTGCAGAAGTGCGGGTTGGCCGAAAGGAAATTGGCCGGCGTGGTGCCGGTGTTGGTGAAGTTGCAGCGCCCGCCGCCGGACATCAGGATCTTCTTGCCAACCTTGTTGGCATGGTCGATCACCTGCACCATGCGGCCGCGTTGGCCGGCGGTGAGCGCACACATCAGCCCGGCCGCGCCGGCGCCGATCACCAGCACGTCGCATGCAATGGGCTTCATCGCCTGGCTCATTCCTTGATGCGCTTACGCCAGGTCGGGATCACGTCCAGCTGCATCTGGTCGTTGATCAGCTGCACTTCGCCATCCTGGATCAGCACATTCCAGCGCATGGCGCGCTGGATCTGCTCGGCCCAGCGTTCCACGAAGGTGCTGTCCAGATCCAGCACCGAGAGGTTGTCGAAGCGCTCCAGTCCCTTGGCCTGCTTGCTCCACCAGATATCGGCGGCGTGCCCGGCGAAGGTGATCACCTGAACCTGCCGGCTGCGGTTGCAGGCCTTGCGGATGCGCGATTCGTCGGGCTGGCCCAGGTCGATCCACTGCAGGATGTCGCCGGTGTAGTCGCGGTGCCACAGGTCCGGCTCGTCGTCGGTGCTCAGGCCGCGGCCAAACTCCAGGCGGTCCTCGGCATTCAGCGCGAAGGCCAGCAGGCGCACCATCAGGCGCTCATCGTTCTCCGACGGGTGCTGGGCCAGGGTCAGGTTATGGGTCGCGTAGTAGCCGCGATCCATGTCGCTGATCTGCAGTTCGGCCTTGCGGATGGTGGCGGTGAGAGCCATGGGGATACCGGGAGCAAAGAGGACCATGATAGTGGTTTGCCCCGGGGGTGTCCGGGACGATGCTTCTGAAGCAGGGCGTTTGGTGGCACGCTGGGCACTTCGCGGTCCGGTTGTACGCCCTGCATGTCACGTTCTCCGCCACGCCGTCTGGTCATCGACGGTGCGCCCTTCATCTGCAGCATCCGGCGTGGGCCGGTCAGCGCCGACCCCGCCTGGACGGTGCTGTCGGCCTACGGTGCCGGGCGCCGCCTGCGTATCCGCTTCGACGCCGACCCGGCAAACGGTCGCCTGTCAGGGGATGCAGGGCTGGCCACGGGGAGCGTGCGCAGCGCCGCCGGTCAGTGGATCAACCTCTATCGGCCGGCGGTGATGCGGGCGCTGATCGACGCCGGAATGGCTGCCGTCGATGCGCGGGGCGATGAGCGTGATGGCTGGGCGCTGCTGGCGGTGGCCGCGCTGCCTGCCGACGCCGACGCCGACGCGCGCAGCGGGGGCGCGGCATGACCCCGCCCAGTCGACTGCAATTGCCGCCGGGGACGTGGGCAACGCTGCTCGACGGCCTGTGCGCGCGTTTCCCGCGGATCGACCGGGCGCAATGGGAAAGCCGCTTCGCGCGTGGGCGGGTGCTGGACGCGCAGGGCAAGGCCTTGGCGCCGGACCGGGCGTGGCAGGTGGGGCTGGAGATCCAGTATTTTCGTGAGGTGGCCGAGGAACCGGTGATTCCGTACCTGGAAACCGTGCTGCATGAGGATGCGCATCTATTGGTGGCCGACAAGCCGCATTTCCTGCCGGTAACCCCGGCCGGGGCGCATGTGCGTGAAACCCTGCTGGCGCGGCTGGTGGCGCGCACCGGCAATGCGGATCTGGTGCCGCTGCACCGGCTGGACCGCCTCACGGCCGGCCTGGTGCTGTTTTCCACCCACCCCGGCACCCGTGACGCCTACCAGCGGCTGTTCCGCGAGCGGCGCATCGGCAAAACGTACGAGGCGCTGGCGCCGGCGCTGCCCGGCCAGGCGTTCCCGCTGGAGCGGCATACCCGGTTGGTAGCAGGTGAACCGTTCTTCCGCATGGCCGAGGTCCCCGGCGAGCCGAACGCGCGCACCCGGGTCGAGGTCATCGACGCCGAAGGCCCGATCTGGCGCTACCGGCTGCACCCCGAGTCCGGCCGCAAGCACCAGTTGCGCGTGCACATGGCCGCGCTGGGCGCCCCGATCGTCGGCGACGACCTGTACCCGACCCTGCGCCCGGTGGGCGAGGGCGCTGCCGAGCCACCTTTGCAGTTGCTGGCCCAGGCGCTGGCCTTCATCGACCCGCTGACCGGCGAACCGCGTCATTTCAGCAGCGGCCGGCAGCTGGACGCCGGGTGGGGCGCGGTGGGTACCCACCGTTGACAGGAGCCGGGTAACGCCGGCCTCTGGCCGGCTCCCGCGATGCCCGAACCGGTCCGGCCGTTGGCCGGCTCTCCGTGATGCCCGAACCGGTCCGGCCGCTGGCCGGCTCCCGCGATGCCCGAACCGGTCCGGCCGTTGGCCGGCTCCCCGCGATGCCCAACCCGGTAGTGCCGGCCGCTGGCCGGCTCCCCGTGATGCCGGGATTTCATGGGGAGCCGGCCAGCGGCCGGCACTACCAGGGGCGCTCGGATTTTCATGGGGAGCCGGCCAGCGGCCGGCACTACCGGGGGCGCTCGGGTTTTCATGGGGAGCCGGCCAGCGGCCGGCACTACCTGTGTGGATTATGCGTTTACCTGCGTGCCGTTCAGCGCCCTGAACGCTTCGCCAGCCAGCGATCCAGTTCGGCCGCGAACGCCTGCCGTTCGCGCGGGCCCAGTGGCGGCGGGCCGCCGGTCTGCACGCCGGCACCGCGCAGCTCCTCCATGAAATTGCGCATCGACAACCGCTCGGCCATGTTGTCGGGGGTATACAGCTGCCCGCGCGGGTTCAGGGCCACCGCGTGCTTGGCAATCACCAGCGCCGCCAGCGGGATGTCCTGGGTGACCACCAGGTCGCCGGCGGCCACCCGCTCGACGATGGCGCTGTCGGCCACGTCCAGCCCGGACGGCACCTGGAGGAACTCGATCACCCGCGAGGGCGGGGTGCGCAGCCAGTGGTTGGCCACCAGGGTCAGCGGCACCTTTACGCGCTCGGCCGCCCGGAACAGGATCTCCTTGATCACCCCGGGGCAGGCGTCCGCATCAACCCAGATGCGGCATGTGGCGGAACTTGAATCGGGCATTTGGCTGATCTTAAGGTAGGAAAAGTCTGAATGGGGCGCGCGAAATCGTGTAGGATGCGCCAATCCCTTGTCCCGTCAGGCGTGACGGGGGGATGGCTGAATAAACCAGCTATCGCTTTTTAGGTAAAACACGAGTATCGTCACCCACACTGTGTTTGCTAGGGTCACCGTGAATCGTGGCCTGGTGCAGTTGATCTCACGATCTGCTCATCGATCCGCTTTACCAACGCCTGCAACTCAGTCTCGGCTCCGATAAGCGGCGGCCGCGATTATTTCAACTATTGTTTCAGGAGTTAGTACATGTCTGATCGTCAGCAGGGCACCGTGAAGTGGTTCAACGACGCCAAGGGCTTCGGCTTCATCACCCCGGAAAGCGGCCCGGACCTTTTCGTGCACTTCCGCGCCATCCAGGGCACCGGCTTCAAGTCGCTGCAGGAAGGCCAGAAGGTGACCTTCGTCGCCGTGCAGGGCCAGAAGGGTATGCAGGCTGATCAGGTGCAGGCGGTCTAATCGACCCCCCGCTACCGTCAGGTTGCAATGAAACGCCGGGAGCGAAAGCTTCCGGCGTTTTTTATGCGTGGTGTTTTTTCATCCGTGGGCGGCCAATGACATCGGCAGGGCGCGTACCTCGTTACGATGTCGCTTTGAACCTGCGGACCCGTCAATGATCAAGGTGCACCATCTGGACCACTCGCGCTCGCAGCGCGTGTTGTGGATGCTCGAAGAGCTGGGCCTGCCGTACCAGCTGGTCAACTACCAGCGCGATCCCACCACCTGGCTGGCGCCGCAGGCGCTGCGCGAGATCCACCCGCTGGGCAAATCGCCAGTGCTGCAGGACGACACCCTGGTGTTGGCCGAGTCCGGGGCCATCCTGGAATACCTCGCCGACCGCTACGACAGCGCTCGCCAGCTGTCGCCCGAACTGCTGCCGGCCCAGGCCGCCGAGCGCCTGCGCTACCGCTACTGGATGCACTACGCCGAGGGCTCGGCGATGCCGCCGTTGCTGTTGAGCCTGGTGTTCGCACGCGTGCGCAAGGCACCCATGCCGTTCTTCGCCAAGCCGATTGCCCGTGGCATCGCCGACAAGGTGATAAAGGGGTTCGTGGGCCCGCAGCTCAAGCTGCACCTGCAGTGGATGGAGCGCGAGCTGGGCCAGTCGCCGTGGTTCGCCGGCGAACGCTTCACCGCCGCCGACATCCAGATGAGCTTCCCGATCCAGGCGGCCGCCTCGCGCGCAGGCAGCATGGACGCGTACCCGAAACTGCAGGGCTTCCTGCAGCGCATCGAACAGCGCCCGGCCTACCAGCGCGCCACCGAGCGCGGCGGGGCGCTGGACCTGGGCGCGGGCGCGGCATGAACTTGCGGGGGCGTGGCCGCGCCCCCATCTGGTGAGCATGGATACCCAACCCCTGCGCTTCGACAACCGATTCATCGGCGACCTTCCCGGCGACGAGGAAACCGGCCCGCGCGTGCGCGAGGTGCGCGGTGCCGCGTGGTCGTCGGTGATGCCCACGCCGGTGGCCGCGCCACAGTTGCTGGCGCTTTCCACCGACGTTGCCGACCTGCTGGGCCTTGGCCCGGTCCTCACCGGCAGCCCGGATTTCGCGCGGGTGTTCGGCGGCAACGCGCTGTACGCCGGCATGCAGCCGTGGGCGGCCAACTACGGGGGCCATCAGTTCGGGCACTGGGCCGGGCAGCTCGGCGATGGCCGCGCCATTTCACTGGGCGAGCTACTGGCCCCGGACGGCGCGCGCTGGGAACTGCAGTTGAAAGGGGCCGGGCGTACCCCGTATTCGCGCGGCGCCGACGGTCGCGCGGTGCTGCGCTCGTCCATCCGCGAATTCCTGTGCAGCGAAGCGATGCACCACCTGGGTGTGCCGACCACGCGTGCATTGAGCCTGGTGGGCACCGGCGATGCGGTGGTGCGCGACATGTTCTACGACGGCCACCCGAAGGCCGAACCCGGCGCGGTGGTGTGCCGGGTGGCACCGTCGTTCATCCGTTTCGGCACCTTCGAACTGCCAGCCTCGCGCGGCGACGTGGCGCTGCTGCGGCAGTTGGCCGACGCCTGCATCGCGCGTGATTTCCCGGCGCTGGCAGATGCCGGCGCGCAGCGGCATGCGCAGTGGTTCGCGCAGATCTGCGAGCGCACCGCGGTCATGGTGGCGCACTGGATGCGGGTCGGCTTCGTGCATGGGGTGATGAACACCGACAACATGTCCATCCTGGGCCTGACCATCGACTACGGCCCGTATGGCTGGGTGGACGACTACGACCCCGACTGGACCCCGAACACCACCGACGCGCAGGGCCGCCGCTACCGCTTCGGCACCCAGCCGCAGGTGGCGTACTGGAACCTGACCCGGCTGGCGCAGGCACTTTCGCCGCTGTTTGACGATGTCGCGCCGCTGCACGACGGGCTGGCCCGTTTCCAGGCCGTGCACGCCGAGCGCGAGCGTGCGGACATCGCCGCCAAGTTCGGCCTGGCCCACTGCAGCGACGACGACGTGGCGATGATGGCGGCCTGGCGGCAGATCCTGCAGGACGGCGAAATGGACATGACGCTCGCCTTCCGCGGCTTGATGGCGCTCGATCCGCAGGCACCGTCGGTGCAGGTGCTGGCCGAGGCCTTCTACAGCGACGCGCGGCGCGAGGCCGTGCTGCCCGCGTTGCAGGTCTGGCTGCAGCAGTACGCCGCGCGTCTGCGCGCCGATCCGCTGGATGCGGCCACGCGCCAGCAGCGGATGGCCGGTGCCAATCCGGTGTATGTGTTGCGCAACTGGCTGGCGCAGGAAGCCATCGAACAGGCCGAGCAGGGCGACATGAGCGGTGTGCACACGCTGCTGGAGGTGCTGCGCACCCCCTACGAGGTGCAACCGGGCCGCGCGCACTTCGCCGGCAAGCGCCCCGACTGGGCGCGCGACAAGGCCGGCTGTTCGATGCTGTCCTGCAGCTCCTGAGCCCGGCTGCGCGGCATGCCGCGCCTGCACCGCGAGTCTCCTGACGGACACACCATCGCACGCCGCAGCGCCTGCGGTGGCCGTTGGCGTGCCTGCGCCTACGACAATGGTCGTAGTAGTGAAATCCGATAATCGCACACGTAGTCGATAAACGCACTTGAATGGTGCAGTGCGATAAACCTACTTTCAATCCCGTTCCAAGCGATCCACCTCTGGCGGGCGAGGGCAGTGCCCACACGGTACTGAAGCCAGGTACAGGGGAAAGACCGCCGGAGTCCCTTTCCCTGTGCGGAGCCTGCGCATGCGTTGCCGTCTGTCTGTTCTTCCCCTGACCCTGCTTGCGGTGCTGCCGTCGCTGGCGCTGGCCTACCAGGCCGAGCCGCCGCGCGAGGCGCTTCAGGTCCTGCACGTGGACCGCTACGCCGACGACGCCGCACCCGGGTCGCTGCGCTGGGCGATCACCACCGCCAACCAGGCCCCGGGCCGCTACCGCATCGAGATTGACGCGGTGGGCAGCGCGCCGTATGTGATCCGCCCGGCCTCGCCGCTGCCGGAGATCGTCGGCCCGGTGCAGATCGTCGGCACCCCATGGGCGAGCGCCGGCCAGTACGTCGCCATCGACGGCGCCGGCTACGTCACCGGCACCGGCACCGATGCCTGCCCGGGTGCCGAGCCGGGCCAGTCCGGCACCAACGTGCGCACCACCACGCTGCCGGGCCTGGTCCTGCGCGACACCACCGGCGTGGCGCTGAGCGGTCTTGAGATCCGCAACTTCTGCATCGGCATGCTGATCAACCGCAGCAGCCACAGCGACATCCACGACAACCGCATCGTGGCCAACAAGGGCGGCGCCGGCATCATGCTCACCGGCGACGACGGCAAGGGCCAGTCCACCGCCACCACCACCGTGCACAACCGCATCGTGCGCAACCAGTTCGTCGACAACGGCGACGGGTTGGAATTGACCCGCGGCGCGGCCTGGAACCTGGTGGCCGACAACCTGTTCCAGTCCACCGCCGCCAACCCGGAGCCGTCGCAGGGCATCGAAATTCTGTGGGGCAACGACAACACGGTGGTGCGCAACCGCTTCGTCGACTACTCCGATGGCCTGCAGATCAACTGGGGCAACCGCAACTACATCGCGGCCAACACCTTCACCGGCAACTCGATCGGGGTCAGCGTCACCGGCAGCGACAACGTGGTGGACGGCAACACGATCACCGGCAACGGGATCGGCATCGCGGTGCGTCCGCAGCCGGTAAGCGCACCGAACCGGTTCAGCGCCAACCAGATGGTCGGCAACGGGCTGAAGATCGCGCGCTGCGAAGCCGGCGGCGCCTGTGCCATCGGCCAGCCGCGCGGGGCGATCGTGTTCGGCGTGCCGGGGCTGGAACATGCCAGTTTCGTGGGCTCGCGCGGACGTGGGGTGGAGACCGACCCGGCCAAGCGCGCGCGCATCTGCAGCGGCGCCGATACCACCGGGTGCCAGCCGGCCCCCAACCTCGGTCAGGCCGCGCCGGTGTTGCAGGCGGTGCAGGGCCGCGGCAGCGCGCGCACCGTGCACGGCGTATTCCAGGGCCCGCCGCGGCAGCGCTACCAGCTGGACGTGTTCGGCAACCGTGCGGCCGGCGGTAACGAAGCCGAGTACCTGCTCGGCACCGTCGACGCCGTCACCGATGCGCAGGGGCAGGGCCGCTTCACGCTGGCGCTGCCGGCCACCGGCGAGGCTGCCGGTATGGCCACGCTCACTGCCACCGCGACCTCCGCGCTGGGCGCCACCTCCCCGTTGAGCGCGCCGCTGTCGCTGCGCTGACCCGTCGACCCCGAGAGATTCCGATGCGATTTCCGAACCCCACTCCGTTGACCCTGCTGCTGTCCGCGGCCGTGCTGGCGCCCGCGCTGGCCCACGCGCAGGACAGCAACCGTTACGACGGCAAGACCCTGACCGGCGACTGGGGCGGCACACGTACCGCGCTGGAGGAACGGGGCATCCGCTTCCGGGGCGACTACGTGGGCGAGGCGATGGGCGTGGTCGACGGCGGCTACGGCCGCACCGGCGCGCGCTATGCACAGCAGGTGCGGGTCGGCGTGGACCTGGACATGGGCCGCCTGGCCGGTTGGGACGGCGGTGCCTTCCACGTCACCCTCAACGACCGCCGCGGCAACAGCACCTCGGCCGACCTGGTCGGCAACCGCTTCCCGATCCAGGAAGCCTACGGCGGCCAGTACACCCGGCTCACCGAGGCCAGCTATGACCAGACCTTCAACGGTGGGCAGTCGTATTTCAAGCTGGGCTACTACGCGATGGGCAACCAGTTCGGCCTGCACAGCCTGCTGACCCATTTCGTCAACGCCGCCTTCTGCGCCCATCCGCTGGCGATGTCGGGCAACAGTGGCTGGTACAACTACCCCACGGCGCGCTGGGGCGGTGAAGTGGCCCAGCAGGTGAGCCCGGCACTGAACGTGCGCACCGGCTGGTTCCAGGTCAACCCGAACCTGGGCGGCAACATCGAACGCAATGCGTTCCGCCCGTTCGTGTCGGGCACCACCGGCTCGCTGATTCCGCTGGAGGTGACCTGGACCCCGGACAAGGGCGGGGCGCACCCGGGCGTGTACAAGTTCGGCGGTTACTACGACACCTCGCGCGTGGACCAGCGCGGGCTGGATACCTCGCCCACCACCGGACGCCACGGTGCGTATGTACTTGCCGAACAGCGCCTCACCCGCGAAGCCGGCGACCCGCAGCGCGGCCTGACCGCCTTCGCGCAGTACATGGTCTCGGACACCGACACCGCGCAGATCCGCCGCTGGTATGCACTGGGCGGTGTCTACCAGGGCATCGGCACGCGTGCGCAGGACAGCATCGCGCTCGGCTACGTGGGCGCGGACATCAACCGCCGCCTGGTCGACGCACGCCGCGCCACCCTGGCCGACATGGGGGTGCCGCCCGGCTCGCCGCTGTACCAGCTGAGCCAGGCCGAAGAACTGTTCGAACTGTCCTACAGCATCCAGGTGAATCCCTGGCTGATGGTCCGCCCCGACGTGCAGTACATCGTCAACCCCGGCACGTTCGCCTACACCCGCACCGACAACACGTGGGCCGTGGGCGTGCAGGCCAAGGTGACCTTCTGATGCGCGCCTTCCTTCCCTCGTTCCTGGTGAACCGCATGCGTCCGCTCACTCCCTTCATGCTGGCCGCCGTGCTCGGCGGCGCCGCGGCCGTTGCCCACGCCGCACCGGTACCGGTCACGCCCTTGCAGGTAGGCACACTGCGCATCGGTGAGGGCGCGCCGCGCACCATCGTGCCGATCACCGGTGCCACCGCCGAACAGGCGCTGCAGCAGGCCGCCGTGATCGCCGCCAGCCCGGCCACCGACCTGGCCGAATGGCGCATCGATTATCTGGACATCGCTACCGACGGCAAGGCGCTGGTAACCCTCGGCAAGCGCATCGCGCGCACGCTGGATGGCAAGCCGATGATCCTCACCTTCCGCACCCAGGCCGAGGGTGGCAGCAAGCCGATCAGCGACGCCGACTACGCCGCGCTGTACGCCACGCTGCTGCGCGGCGGCTTCACCCAGCTGATCGACGTGGAGATGTTCCGCGATCCGGAGCGGGTGGCGGCACTGGTCGCGCAGGCGCACGCGGCCGGGGTGAAGGTGGTGATGTCCAGCCATGACTTCCACGCCACCCCGGCGCGCGAGGAGATCGTTGCGCGGCTGCTGCGCCAGGAAGCGATGGGGGCCGACGTGTTGAAGATCGCGGTGATGCCGCGCGACGCCGGCGACGTGCTGGCGCTGCTGGATGCGACCTGGCAGGTGCGCCAGCGCAGCCGCAAGCCGCTGCTGACCATGTCCATGGGCGGTACCGGCGTGGTCTCGCGGCTGGCCGGGGAAACGTTCGGGCAGGCGCTGACCTTCGGCATGATCGGCACCCCGTCGGCGCCGGGCCAGGTCGAGGTCGAGCAGCTGCAGCAGGTGCTCCAGGTCATCCATGCGTCCAGCCAGGCCGGTCGTTGAGACCTCCCCGCCGAACGCCCCCCGCACTACGTCGTCGCAGGATTCCCGTATGAGCCATGTCACCGCCGCCGCGTCCCCGCTCGTGCTTGAGCGGATGAGTCCTTTCCAGTGGACGGCGATCGCCATCTGCGTGCTGTTGAACATGCTCGATGGTTTCGACGTGATGGTCATGGCGTTCACCGCGCCACACGTGTCGGCCGACTGGGCGCTGTCGGGCAAGCTGCTGGGCATCATGCTCAGCGCCGGCCTGGTCGGCATGGCATTGGGCTCGTTCCTGCTTGCGCCGCTGGCCGACCGCTGGGGCCGGCGGCCGATGATCATGCTGTGCCTGGTGATCCTGACCGTGGGCATGGCGTTGTCGGCACTGGCCGGCAATGCGTGGCAACTGGGCGCGCTGCGCGTGTTCACCGGCGTGGGCATCGGCGGCATGCTGGCCGGCGTGGGCGTGATCACCGCCGAGTACGCCAACCCCAAATGGCGCAGCACCGCGGTGGCGCTGCAGGCCACCGGCTACCCCATCGGCGCCACCCTGGGCGGGGTGCTGGCGGCCTGGATGCTGCAGCATTTCAGCTGGCACAGCGTGTTCCTGATCGGGGCCGGCGCGTCGTTGCTGTGCATCCCGCTGGTACTCAAGTGCCTGCCCGAATCGCTGGATTTCCTGGTGGCCCGGCGTCCCCCGGATGCCTTGCCGCGGCTCAACGCGTTGCTGGCGCGCATGCACATGCCCGCGCTGCAGGCACTGCCGCCGGCACCGCTGCGCCCCGATGGCCGTAAAGGCTACGCCGCGCTGTTCGTCGGCGACCTGCGCCGGGTCTCGGTGCTGATCGCGCTGGCGTTTTTCCTGCACATGTTCGCGTTCTATTTCGTGCTGAGCTGGACGCCGAAGCTGCTGGTGTCGGCCGGCGTGTCGGCGCAGCAGGGCATCACCGGGGGCGTGCTGCTCAACCTGGGCGGGATTGTCGGTGGCAGCCTGTTCGGTTGGCTGGCCTCGCGCTGGGCGTTGTCGCGGCTGACCGCGGCCAGCCTGCTGCTGGCGATGGTGGCGATGCTGGCCTTCGCCGGTTTCAACACCCAGCTGGGCATCGCGTTCCCGGTGGCGTTCGTGATCGGTGCGGCGTTGTTCGGTGCCATGGCCGGGTTGTACGCCGCCGCGCCGGTGGTGTTTGCCGCCGACGTGCGCACCACCGGGCTGGGCTGGGCGATCGGCATTGGCCGGGTCGGCGCGATCCTGTCGCCGCTCACCGTCGGCCTGCTGGTCGATGCGGGCTGGTCGCCCACCGCGCTGTACGTGCTGTGTGCGCTGCCGTTGGCACTGGCGGCGTGGGCCTGCCTGGGCCTGCGCGTCGGCGTTGGCCAGACGCGCAACTGAGTCGCCGGGCATGAATAGCCGCTTGTGCGATTATCGCATCATGAGTCCGATTATCGGATTGACCGCGTCGTCGCCGCTGCGCACCATGTCCGGGTCCCGTTTTCCCCCGTATGTCGCCGCCGCCTGCAGGGCACGGCAAGGAGCAACGCAGTGATCGACAAGACCGTGGCCAACGCTGACGCAGCGGTGGCCGACATCCACGACGGGGCGACGGTGATGATCGGCGGGTTCGGTACCGCCGGCATGCCCGACGCCCTGATCGACGCCCTGATCGCGCAGGGCGCGCGCGGGCTGACCATCATCAACAACAACGCCGGCAACGGCGACACCGGGCTGGCCGCGCTGATCCGGCACAAGCGCGTGCGCCGCATCGTCTGCTCGTTCCCGCGCCAGGCCGACTCGCAGCATTTCGATACGGCGTACCGCGCCGGCGAGATCGAGCTGGAACTGGTGCCGCAGGGCAACCTGGCCGCGCGCATCCATGCCGCCGGCTCGGGCCTGGGCGCGATCTTCACCCCCACCGGTTACGGCACCGAACTGGCGCAGGGCAAGGAAACCCGCGAGATCGACGGGCGCCATTACGTGCTGGAGTACCCGCTGCACGCCGACTTCGCGCTGATCAAGGCCCACCACGGCGACCGCTGGGGCAACCTGGTGTATCGCAAGACCGCGCGCAACTTCGGCCCGCTGATGGCGATGGCCGCGCGCTGTGCGATCGTGCAGGTGGACGCCGTGGTGCCGCTGGGCGACCTGGACCCGGAGGCCGTGGTGACGCCCGGCATCTTCGTGCAGCGCGTGGTTGCCCTGGATGCCACCGCTACTGCTGGAGCCCGCGCATGAACCGCCTGAGCCGCGAACAGATGGCCGCGCGCGTGGCGCGCGATATTCCCGAAGGTGCCTACGTCAATCTGGGCATCGGCCTGCCCACCACGGTGGCCAACTTCCTGCCCGCCGACAAGGAGATCTTCCTGCAGTCGGAGAACGGCCTGCTCGGCATGGGCCCGGCACCGGCCGCAGGCGAGGAGGACCCGGACCTGATCAACGCCGGCAAGCAGCCGGTGACGCTGCTCACCGGCGGCTGCTATTTCCACCATGCCGATTCGTTCGCGATGATGCGCGGCGGTCACCTGGACATCTGCGTGCTGGGTGCCTTCCAGGTGTCGGCACAGGGCGACCTGGCCAACTGGAGCACCGGTGCGGCCGATGCCATCCCCGCCGTCGGTGGGGCGATGGACCTGGCCATCGGCGCCAAGCAGGTGTTCGTGATGATGGACCTGCTGACCAAGCAGGGGCAGAGCAAGCTGGTGGACACCTGCAGCTACCCGCTCACCGGGCTGCGCTGCGTGTCGCGCGTGTACACCGACGTGGCCGTGTTCGACCTGGGCGAGGAGGGCGCGCGCGTACTGGAAATGGTGGACGGGGTCAGCCTGGCGCAGCTGCGCGAGCTCACCGGCCTGCCGCTGCAGATGGGCGAAGGAACCTGACATGAGCCTGCATGACACCTACATCATCGATGGCATCCGTACCCCGATTGGCCGCTACGGCGGCGCGCTGGCCGGCGTGCGTGCCGATGATCTCGGCGCGATCCCGCTCAAGGCGCTGCTGGCGCGCCATCCGCAGCTGGACCCGGCGCTGATCGAAGAGGTCTACCTGGGCTGCGCCAACCAGGCCGGCGAAGACAACCGCAATGTGGCCCGCATGAGCCTGCTGCTGGCCGGCCTGCCGGTGAGCGTGCCGGGCAGCACCGTCAACCGGCTGTGCGGCTCGGGGCTGGACGCGATCGGTACGGTGGCGCGCGGCATCGCCGCCGGTGAACTTGGCCTGGCCATTGCCGGCGGCGTGGAATCGATGTCGCGCGCGCCCTACGTGATGGGCAAGGCAGGCACGCCGTTCGCACGCGACCAAGTGATGGAAGACACCACCATGGGCTGGCGCTTCATCAACCCGCAGCTGCGCGCGCTGTACGGCGTGGAGACCATGGGCCAGACCGCCGAGAACGTGGCCGAGCGTTACGCGGTGTCGCGCGCGGACCAGGACGCGTTCGCGCTGCGCAGCCAGCAGCGCGCCGCCGCTGCCCAGCAACGTGGGTTCTTCGACGGCGAGATCGTGGCGGTCGATGCGCCCGGGCGCAAGCGCGGCGAAACCGTGTGCGTGGCGCGCGATGAACACCCGCGCGCGGACACCACGCTGGCCGCATTGGCCGCACTCAAGCCGTTGTTCCGCCAGCCCGGCAGCGTGACCGCCGGCAATGCCTCGGGCATCAACGACGGCGCCGCTGCGTTGCTGCTGGCGTCGGGCGCACAGGCACGCGCACTGGGGCTGACCCCGCGCGCACGCATCCTGGGGTTTGCCAGTGCCGGGGTCGAACCGGCGGTGATGGGTATGGGCCCGGTGCCGGCCACCCAGCGCCTGTTGGCGCGGCTCGGGTTGTCCATTGCCGACTTCGATGCGATCGAGCTCAACGAAGCGTTCGCCTCGCAGGGGCTGGCGTGCCTGCGCCAGCTCGGTGTCGCCGACGATGCCGCGCACGTCAACGCCAATGGCGGCGCCATCGCGCTGGGTCATCCGCTGGGCATGAGCGGCGCGCGCCTGGCGCTGACCCTGCTGCGCCAGCTGGAAGCCAGCGGTGGCCGGCGTGGCCTGGCCACCATGTGCATCGGCGTGGGCCAAGGGGTCGCGCTGGCCATCGAGCGCGTGTGACCGCCCGTGTTTTGTCCTGCTTCACGGCCGCTGCCGCCTTCGCATGGCAGCGTGCCACTGCCTTTCAGCCGCGGCCCCACCGGCCGCCCGCCAACCGGAGTACGCCATGAGCGATCCCACTGACCTGCGCGGCTACCGCAGGCCCTATCCCGGCACCCAGCCGGACCGCATCCACCTGCCGTATGCCTCCACCCGCCTGCGCGGCCCCGGGCGTGACCCGATCCAGATCCCGGCCACCCTGTCCGAAGTGACTGGGCCCACCCTGGACCGCATCACCCTGGGCGAACACGCCGCCGACCTGACCGCCGGCTTCAAGGGCCAGCCGCTGGGTGAGCGCATCGTGGTCAGCGGCCGGGTGCTGGACGAGAACGGCCGCCCGGTGCGCAACACCGTGGTGGAGGTGTGGCAGTGCAACGCCGCGGGCCGCTACCTGCACAAGGGCGACCAGCACGACGCGCCACTGGACCCCAACTTCACCGGTACCGGCCAGGTGCTGACCGACGACCACGGCCATTACCGCTTCACCACCATCAAGCCCGGCGCCTATCCGTGGCGCAACCACTACAACGCGTGGCGACCGGCGCACATCCATTTTTCGCTGCATGGCGACGGCATCGGGCAACGCCTGGTGACGCAGATGTATTTCCCCGGCGACCCGCTGCTGGACTACGACCCGATCTACAACTGCGTGGACGACGCCAAGGCCCGCGCACGCATGGTGTCCTCGTTCGACTGGGAAAACACCGCCAACGAATTCGCCCTCGGCTACCGTTTCGACATCGTGTTGCGCGGTCGCAAGATGACCGTGTGGGAGTAAGCAGATGAGTTTCCAATCCACTCCGTGGCAGACCGTGGGCCCGTACTACCGGCTGGGCCTGGAACCGCTGTACCGCACCGACATCGCGCCCGCCCAGGCGCAGGGCGAGCGCGTGCAGGTGCAGGGCCAGGTGTTCGACGGCCTGGGCGTGCCAGTGTCCGATGCCGTGCTGGAAATCTGGCAGGCCGATGCGCAGGGCATCTACGCGCACCCCGAAGACCCGCGCCACGCCGAGCATGACCCGGCCTTCGATGGCTGGGGCCGGGTGCCGACCGATGCGCAGGGCCGCTTCGCCTTCACCACCGTGCGCCCGGGCAGCGTGGCCGGTCCCAGGGGGCAGCCGCAGGCGCCGCACCTGATGGTGCTGGTGTTCATGCGCGGGTTGCTGCGCGCGGCCAGTGCGCGGTTGTACTTCAGCGACGCGCCGGGCAACGCCGATGACCCGATCCTGGCCCTGGTGCCGGCCGAACGCCGCGCCACGCTCATCGCCCAGGCGCAGGGCAACGACCTGTACCACTGGGACGTGCGCATGCAGGGCGAGTTGGAAACCGTGTTCTTCGACTACTGAGGCCGGCCTGCACGCGCAGCCTGACGGTGCGCGGGTAAGCTGGATCCTCCTTTGACTGGATGGCGTTTGATGAGCGATTCCCACGCGCTGCTTGGCGGCCTGTTCGGTGCGCCGGAGGTGGACGCGGTGTTCACCGACACCGCACGCCTGCAGGCGATGCTCGACGTGGAAGCCGCGCTCGCACGTGCCCAGGTGCGCTGCGCGGTGATTCCGGCGGCGGCGCTCGGCCCGATCGAAGCCGCCTGCCGCGCCGACCTGTACGCCGTGCCCGCACTGGGCCAGGCCACGCTGCTGGCCGGCAACCCGGCCATTCCGCTGGTCAAGGCGCTGACCGCACAGGTGCGCCACGCCGATGCCGACGCCGCGCGTTGGGTGCACTGGGGCGCCACCAGCCAGGACATCATCGACACCGGCGCGGTACTCCAACTGAGTGAAGCGGTGGGCCTGGTGCAGGAGCGGCTGCATGTGCTGTGCACCGCGCTGGCGGTGCTGGCCGATGCCGAACGCGATACCGGCCTGCCCGGGCGCACGTTGTTGCAGCAGGCGGTGCCGGTGACCTTCGGGCTGAAGGCCGCCGGTTGGCTCGACGCATTGCACCGCAGCCAACGGCGTCTGCAGGCGTTGCACGCCGACACGCTGGTGCTGCAGTTCGGCGGTGCGGCCGGCACCCTGGCCTCACTGCAGGCGCGCGGCCTGGACGTGGCCCAGGCGCTGGGCGAGGAACTGCATTTGCCGGTGCCGGCGCTGCCGTGGCACACCGCGCGCGACCGGGTGGCCGAGCTCGGTAGCACGTTCGCGCTGCTCACCGGCACGCTGGGCAAGATCGCCACGGATATCGTGCTGCTGATGCAGTCCGAAGTGGCCGAAGCGTTCGAGCCGGCCGGCGAGGGCAGGGGCGGGTCATCGGCGATGCCGCACAAGCGCAATCCCGTGGGCTGCGTGGCGGCCATTGCCGCAGCCACCCGGGTGCCCGGCCTGCTGTCCACCTTGTTCGTGGCGATGCCACAGCCGCATGAGCGGGCGGCCGGGCAATGGCATGCCGAGTGGGAAACCGTGCCGGAGATCGTGCGCCTGTGCGCCGGCAGCCTGGCCCAGGTGACCGTGGTGGTGCAGGGCCTGCAGCTGGACCGGGCGCGCATGCGCGATCACCTGGACAGCCACGGCGGCCTGCTGTACGCCGAAGCGGTGGCGGTGACGCTGGCTGAAACGCTGGGCAAGGTCGCCGCGCATGCGCTGGTGGAGCAGGCCGCACGCCAGGCGCTTGCCCAGTCACGGCACCTGCGCGAGGTGCTGCAGGACATGCCGGCGGTGAGCGCGCAGCTGTCGCCGACGCAGCTGGCGGCGTTGTTCGCGCACGACAGCTGGCGCGGCATGGCCGACACCTGGATCAACCGCGTGCTGGCGCAGCGCTGAACTCTATTGGAGTGTTGCAATGCAATTTCTTGAGCTTGATACGCATCGCCTGCATTACCGCATCGACGGGCCGGACGATGCGCCGTGGTTGACCTTCTGCAACTCGCTGGGCACCGACCTGCACATGTGGGACCCACAGGTGGCGGCGCTGTCGGCGCGGTTCCGGATCCTGCGCTACGACCGCCGCGGGCATGGCCAGTCCAGCGCGCCGCCGGGCCTGTACAGCGTGGCCGACCTGGGCGCGGACGTACTGGCGCTGTGGGACCACCTGGGCGTGGCGCGCAGCCATTTCTGCGGGCTGTCGATCGGCGGCCTGACCGGGCAGTGGCTGGGCGTGCATGCCGGCACACGCCTGCACACGCTGACGGTGGCGGCCACCGCTGCGAAGATCGGCACGGCCGAGAGCTGGGACGCGCGCATCGCGCAGGTGCGTGCGCACGGACTGGTGCCGCTGCGCGACGGCACCGCCGAACGCTGGTTCACCCCGGCCTTCACTGCAGCGGAACCGGCGCGGGTTGAGGACATCCTGCAGCGCTTCGTCGCCACCACCGTTGCAGGCTACGTCGGCTGCTGCCACGCCGTGGCCACCGCGGACTTCCGTGACGCGCTGGCGCAGATCCGCGTGCCGACCCTGGCCATCGCCGGCGACGACGATCCGGTCTGCCCTCCCGCAGACCTGCAGGCCATCGCACGCGGAGTCGCCCACGGCCACGCCGTCACGGTGCCCGGCCGCCACATCTGCAACATCGAATCGGCCGACGCATTCACCGCCGCCCTCACTGCCCACCTGACCTAGGTACCGACCATTGGTCGGTACGCCCCACCCGAAACGAGGCATCCCAATGGACGAACAGGAACGTTACGAAGCCGGCCTGGCCGTGCGCCGCGCCGTACTCGGCGAGGCCCACGTCGAGCGCTCGCTGCAGGCGCGCACCGACTTCACCCACGAATTCCAGGACTTCATCACCCGCACCGCATGGGGCACGGTGTGGACCCGCGACGGCCTGCCGCGCCACACCCGCTCGCTGCTGACCATCGTGATGATGGTGGCGCTGGGGCACGACGAAGAGTTCAAGCTGCACATCCGCGCCGCGCGCAACAACGGCGTCACCCCGGACGAGATCAAAGAGGTGTTGTTGCAGGCCGCCATCTACTGCGGCGTGCCGGCCGCCAACCACGCCTTCGCGCTGGCCAAGCCCATCCTCGAGGAACAGGCCAACGAGCCGCCCCGTTGATGCCGGCCACTGCCCGCATCACCCGGTAATGCCGGCCGCTGGCCGGCAACCCGAACGAAAACTCGAACGAAACCGGATACCGCCGACCAATACCCCGCCTCAATGCAGCAACGTACCCAGCCGCTGCGCCGCTTCCCGCAGCCGCGGCAGCAGCTGCGACTGCATCACCCCCAGGCTGATGCGCCCGGCCTGCGTGCCGATGTTCAGCGCGCCCACCACCGCACCACTGCGCGCGTGCACGGGCACGGCGATCGAGCGCAGCCCGATCTCCAGCTCCTGGTCCACCAGCGCCACGCCGTCGCGGCGCACGCGGTCCAGCGTGTCCAGGAATTCGTCCATGCGCGTCACAGTGCGCTCGGTACGCGGCCGCAGCGGATTGCGTTCCAGGTAGCTTTCCAGCGTGTCGTGCGGCAACGCGGCCAGCAGCACGCGGCCCATCGAGGTGCAGTACGCCGGCAGCCGGCTGCCGGCGCGCAGCCCGATCGACATGATCCGCACGGTTTCAGCGCGGGCCACGTACAGCACGTCATCGCCATCCAGCACGCCCAGTGAGCATGACTCGTGCACGTCGTCGCGCAGGGCGTCCAGCACTGGCTGCGCGGCCGCCGTCATCGACGACGACGCGACATACGCCCCGCCCATGCCCAGCACGCGCGGCAGCAGCACGAAGCCGCGGCCCTGTTCGCCCACGTAGCCGAGCTTCTCCAGCGTGTACAGCACGCGCCGCACCGCCGCGCGCGAGATGCCGGTTTCGGTGCTGATCTGCGACATGGTCACTTCGCGCGGGTGCTGCGAAAACACGCTCAGCACCACCAGCCCGCGGCCCAGCGAGGTCATGAAATCCGGATCGCCCTGGTTGTCCTGGATCAGCTGCATCAGCTCATGGCTGAGCCCGCGATCCTGCGGCGGGGCAGGGGCGCGCTTGGGGCGACGGCTGGGAGGTGCGGCAGACATGGCGGTGGTTCGTGCTCGGTGATCGTGCATGGTAAGGGCTGCACGCGACGAAGCGAAGCGGCGCGCCACGGTGGGAAGACCGTGGCGCGCGGGGCTCAGCGCGTGGCCGGCAACGCGTAGGCGATCACGTAGTCACCACGATCCGGCGACTGGCGCGCACCGCCGGCGGAAATCACCACGTACTGGCGACCGGTCTTCGGCGACACATAGGTGATCGGCGTGCCCTGGCTGCCCACCGGCATGCGCGCCTTCCATACTTCCTCGCCGGTGCGGCTGTCATACGCGCGCAGGTAGTAATCCTGGGTGCCGGCGAAGAACAGCAGGCCCGACTGGGTGGCCAGCGAGCCGCCCAGGGTGGGCATGCCGATCGGAATCGGCAGACGCATCTTGACGCCCATCGGACCGGTGTCCTTCACCGTGCCCACCGGCACCTGCCAGACCAGCTGGTGGGTGGCCAGGTTGATCGCCGACAGCGTGCCGAACGGCGGCTTCTGGCAGGGAATGCCCAGCTTGGACAGGAAGCGGTCGCGCAGCGAGCCATACGGCGTGCCCGTCTGCGAGGCCGCGCCCATTTCCACGCCGCCGGCACCGGTGGTCATTTCCGCGCGCGGAATGAGCTTGGTCCACAGCCCCAGGCGCATGTCGTTGACGAACAGGTAGCCGGTGGTGGGATCCACCGATGCGCTGCCCCAGTTCATGCCGCCCAGCGAGCCGGGCCACTGCAGGGCCAGGTCCTCGCCCGGCGGGGTGAACATGCCGTCGTAGCGGAAGCCCTTGAACTGGATGCGGCACAGCATCTGGTCGATCGGCGTGGCACCCCACATGTCCGATTCGGTCAGCGTCTGCGCGCCGATCTGCGGCAGCCCCACCGACAGGCGCTGGGTGGGCGAATAGCGCTCGCCAGCAGCGTTGCCCTGCGGTGCCGCGATGTCGCGCACCTCGGTGATCGGCTGGCCGGTGGCGCGGTTGAGCATGAATACCTGGCCGGCCTTGGTGATCTGCAGCAGCGCGGGCAGCGTGCCGCCCTTGCCGTCGGGCACGTCGGTCAGGGTCGGCTGCGCGGGCAGGTCGTAATCCCACAGGTCGTGGTGCACGGTCTGGTAGACCCAGCGCTCCTTGCCGGTGGCCACGTCCAGTGCCACCACTGCCGAGCTGTACTTGTCATCCTGCGGGGTGCGTTCGCCGGCCCACTGGTCCGGCGTGGTGTTGCCGGTGGGCAGGTAGACCAGGCCCAACTGCGGGTCGTAGGCCATCGAGGTCCACACGTTCGGGGTGGCGCGGGTGTAGTGGATCGAGGGATCCAGCGGCACGTCCGGGGTTTCCCTGGACAGGTCCCAGACCCAGGCCAGCGCGCCGCTGCGCACGTTGTAGGCACGCACCACGCCGGAGGGTTCGTTGACCTCGATGTTGTCGGCCACGCGGCCGCCCACGATCACCAGTTCGCCGGCCACCAGGGGCGCGGCGGTCAGCGTGTAGAAGCCGGGCTTGATCTCGCCCATGCCCCGCTTGAGGTCCACCACGCCGGCCTCGCCGAAGTCCGGGCAGGGCGCGCCGGTGGTGGCATCCAGCGCGAACAGGCGCGCGTCGATCGAGGTCATCAGGATGCGCTTCTCGCACAACGCCGGCGCCGGTACTGCGGCGACGGTAGCCGGTGCGGCAGGGCCGGGTACGGCGGCGACGGTGGGCGCGCCGACCAGCGGCTGGCCTGCGTCGAAATAGCCCAGGCCACGGCAGCGCTGCCAGTTCGGCGCGCTCGCCTTGGGATCGAACGCCCAGCGCTGCTTGCCGCTGTCCACGTCCAGCGCCACCACCTGGTTGTGCGGCGTGCACAGGTACAGCGTGTCGCCGATCTGCAGCGGGGTGTTCTGGTCTTCGGCGCCGAAGCCATCACTCTGCGGCACGTCGCCGGTATGCGCGGTCCAGGCCACCTGGAGCTGGGTGACGTTGGCCGGGGTGATCTGGTCCAGCGCGGCGAAGCGGGTGCCGGCAGTGGTGTTGCCCCAGTGCTGCCAGTCGCGCTGCTCGCTGCCCTTGGCGACCGGCACCACGGCCGGGCGGGCGCCCTGCGCGGTGACCACCGGGCGCGGCTGGAACGCCGACACTGCGGTACCCAGCAGGCCCACCAGCAACAGCGCGGCCACGCCGTAGGCCGCACGCCCGGGGCGCTGGCCACGGTTGCGCCGAAGCACCGGCCAGGTCAGGGCGACCAGCATCGCCAGCACGGCGGGCATCACCAGCCGCGACACCAGCGGCCAGAATTCCAGCCCGGCATCGGCCAGCGCCCAGGCCACGGTGGCGACGAACGCCACGCCATACAACAGCGCGCCCGATGGGCGGCGCAGGGCCAGCAGGCCGCCGGCCACCAGCGACGCGGCGCCCATCAGCAGGAAGTACCAGCTACCGCCCAGCTGGGCCAGCCGCACACCGCCTACCAGCAGAACCAGGCCGAACAGCATCACCACGATGCCAATCAGGACCACCAGGGTGCGGCACAGGGCCGACGGTTTCGTGTTCTCGTCCACGTTGCATGAACCTCTACAGGAAACCCGGTACCGACCGGTACCGGGCAGGCCCGCGCGCGCCATGCGTGGCGGGGACCGTTGGCCTTCACACCCCGGCATTGCCTTGCCCGGCACGGGCGCGGGAATGCTTCGCTGCTTATCGCGGAAAGGGAGTGAACGACCGGTTAGGGCGATTATCGCACCGGTGTGCGATTTACGCGTGAACCCGTGGTGCCACCGATGGAACACAGCAACGCAGCGCCCGGCCGCGCGGGCAGTGCCGCGCCGAAGCGTTTACCCTATGCCACCCCGTTCGTTGCCCGCCCCATGACCGAGTCTTCCGCCACGCCCGCCTGGGCCGGCCGCCTGCGCGATATCGCCGATTTCCCCAAGCCGGGCATCCTGTTCAAGGACATCATGCCGCTGCTGGCCAATGGCGATGATTTCGCCGCGGCCATCGATGCGATGGTGCAGCCGTGGCGCACGGCGAACCTGCAGGCGGTAATGGGCATCGAATCGCGTGGCTTCATCCTGGGCGCGGCCATGGCGCGCGTGCTGGGCGTCGGCTTCGTGCCGGTGCGCAAGCCGGGCAAGCTGCCGGGCCGCACGCTGAAGCAGGAATACACGCTGGAGTACCGCACCGACACCATCGAAGTGCACGCCGACGCCTTGCCGGCCGGTGCGCGCGTGCTGGTGGTCGATGATGTGCTGGCCACCGGCGGCACGTTGCTGGCGGCGTTGTCGCTGGCGCGCCAGTTGCAGGTGGAGGTGGTGGGCGCGGCGGTGCTGGTGGAACTGGCCGGGCTGGGCGGGCGCGAGCGCTGGGACGGCAACGTGCCGCTGCTGGCCAACCTGGTGTATTGACCCGGAACACCCCGCCGTAGCGCCGGGCTCTGCCCGGCGGTTCGACATGGCGCAAGCCGACCAACGGTCGGCTCTACCGGGGAGGCACGTAGCGCCGGGCTCTGCCCGGCTGTTCGGCATGGCGCAAGCCGACCAACGGTCGGCTCTACCGGCTAAGCACGTAGCGCCGGGCTCTGCCCGGCTGTTCGGCAGGGCGCAAGCCGACCAACGGTCGGCTCTACCCCCGGTTACATGCGGCGGACGCGGAAGCGACGGCCCTTGATCTTGCCGGCTTCCAGCCGGTCGATCGCGCGGCCTACCTGCTCGCGCGCGATCGCCACGTACGAACGCGTGGCGTAGATGTCGATCTTGCCGATCACCTTGGCCGACAGCCCGGCTTCACCGGTCAACGCCCCCAGGATGTCGCCCGGGCGCAGCTTGTCGGTCTTGCCGCCATCGATGCGCAGGGTTTCCATCGCCGCCTGTGGCAGCACGGCGGGGCGTGCCGTCGCCAGCGGGGTCTTCTGCCAGTCCAGCGGCTTGCCCTGCGCGGCTTCCAGCGCATCGGCGCGGTTGCGCTCGCGGCCGGTCACCAGGCTTACCGCCAGGCCCGACGCACCGGCCCGGCCGGTACGGCCCACGCGGTGTTCGTAGGTTTCGATGTCGGTCGGCAACTCGTAGTTGATCACCGCCGCCAGGTCCTGCACGTCCAGCCCGCGCGCGGCCACGTCGCTGGCCACCAGCACGTTGCAGCTGCGGTTGGCGAAGCGCACCAGCACTTCATCGCGGTCGCGCTGTTCCATTTCGCCGTGCAACGGCAGCGCCGAGAAGCCGAACTGCTGCAACGAATTGGCTACGTCATCCACGTCGCGGCGGGTGTTGCAGAACACCACGGTCGATTCGGGGGTGTACTTCAGCAGCAGGCCGGCCAGCGCTTTCTGCTTGCTGGCCAGGTCCACTTCGCAGAACAGGTGGCGAATCGCCGGTGCGTTGTCGGCACCCTGGACGGTCACTTCCACCGGATCGCGCAGCAGCACGCGGGCGATCTCGCGGATCTCGTCGGGGTAGGTGGCCGAGAACAGCAGCGTCTGGCGGTCCTTGCTGGTGCGCCCGGCGATCTCGCGGATGGGCTCTTCAAAGCCCATGTCCAGCATGCGGTCGGCTTCGTCCAGCACCAGCGTGGTGACACCGCCCAGCTTCAGGACGCGCTTGCGGCCGAGCTCCTGGATGCGCCCAGGCGTTCCCACGACCACGTGCGGGTCGTGCGCTTCCAGCGAGGCCAGCTGCGGGCCCAGCGGCATGCCGCCGGTCAGCACCACCAGCTTCAGGTTGGGGATGCCGGTGGCGAGCTTGCGGATCTGCTTGCCCACCTGGTCGGCCAGTTCGCGGGTGGGGCACAGCACCAGTGCCTGGGCGCGGATCACCGACGGGTCCAGGGCCTGCAGCAGGCCCAGCCCGAAGGCGGCGGTCTTGCCGCTGCCGGTGGGTGCCTGGGCGATCAGGTCGCGGCGCTCAAGGATCGCCGGCAGGCTCTGCGCCTGCACGGGGGTCATCTGGGTATAGCCCAGCGCGTCGATGCCCGCCGCCAGCGAGGCCGACAGGGGCAGTTCGGAGAATTCATTCATGGCGCATTCTACCCGCTGTGCCGCCTGTCGGGCGTGTGCCGACGCTGCTCAGGCCAGATCCAGCGCCCGCAGCCCCGCCATCAACGCGGTGTGCTGGGCATGGCTGAACTCGCCCGGGCCGTCGCTGATATCCAGAATCAGCGTGTGGAACCAGGGGTTGGGGTGGCTGATGTCCTGCTCCCAGCGGACCACGACCTCCGGGCCCAGCACCCGCTGCAGCAGGTCGAGCAGGTCGTCTTCGGCGTCATCGACCGCCCCGTAGCGCTCCAGCACCTGACGGTACGGTATGTGCAGACGACGGCGATCGACGGGGGGAACACGCTCACGCTTCATCGCACCAGTGTGGCATGCGGCACCCGCTCACCCCAGCAGCGCGTGCACGCCCAGGTTGATGCCCAGGCCACCGGCCAGCAACCAGCCAAACAGCAGCAGGGCCAGCAGCAGCGGCTTCATGCCGGCCTGGCGCAGCGCCGACACGTGCGTGGTCAAGCCCAGCGCCGCCATGGCCATGGCCAGCAGCACCGTATCCACATCGATGGCGAGGGCGACCCACGTGGCAGGCAGCAGGTGCAGCGAATTCAACCCGGCCACCGCGACGAAGCCGAACGCAAACCACGGCACCACGATCTTCGCGCGCGCCGCCCCGGCCTGGGCGCGGCCACCGCGGGCCAGCAGCAACGACAGCGCCACCAGGAACGGGGCCAGCATCATCACCCGCACCATCTTGGCGATCACCGCGGTATCGGCGGCCCCTTCGCTGACCGCGCGTCCGGCCGCGACCACCTGTGCCACTTCGTGCACGGTGGAGCCGGTAAACACACCATAGGCCTGCTCGCTCATCGGCAACACGCCATGCGCCAGGGTGAGCGGGTACAGCGCCGGATACAGGAACATCGCCAGCGTACCGAACACCACCACGGTAGAGACCGCCACGGTGACCTGTTCCGCACGCCCGCGCACCACCGGCTCGGCCGCCATCACCGCTGCCGCGCCGCAGATCGCGCTGCCGGCACCGATCAGCAGGGCGCTCTCCTTGTCGATCCCGAACCAGCGCGTGCCGGCCCACCACGCCAGCGCGAAGGTGCTGGTCAGCACCAGCGCATCAATCAGCACGCCGCCAACGCCGACCTGGCCAATGTCCTGAAAGGTCAGGCGCAGGCCATACAGCACGATGCCGGCGCGCAGCAGCCACTGCTTGGAAAAGCCCACGCCCGCCGCCGCCTGCGGTGCCAGGCGCGGGTACACACTGTTGCCGAGCGCAATGCCGAGCACGATCGCAAGGGTGAGCGCACTGATGCCGTGCGCCTGCAGCCAGGGCAGGGTGGCCAGCGCCATCGCCGCCAGCGCGACACCGCCGGCCAGCAGCAGGCCGGGCAGGCGCCCCCGCCAACGGTGGGCGAGGGTGGGCAGGTAAATCGTGGGACGGGACGCGTTCACGGTGCGGCTCCTTTCAGATGGCCTCCAGCCTGCGCCCACCCGATAAACCTGTAAAACGCATTGTTTATGTGATTTCAACCGGTTTTATGGGTTAATGGCGCCATGCGCATCAGCCTTCGCCAATGGCAGGTAGTCGTGGCCGTCGCCGACGCGGGCACCACCGCCGCTGCCGGCGAGCAGCTGGCGTTGTCGCAGTCGGCCACCAGTGCGGCGCTCAACGAACTGGAGGCGC
Source organism: Stenotrophomonas sp. 2619 (assembly GCF_040548725.1). Lineage (NCBI taxonomy): Bacteria > Pseudomonadati > Pseudomonadota > Gammaproteobacteria > Lysobacterales > Lysobacteraceae > Stenotrophomonas > Stenotrophomonas sp. 2619. The sequence continues at coordinate 405,668 of NZ_JBEPSF010000001.1, forward strand.
AGCTGCCGTCGCCGCTGTTCGACCGCATCGGCCGCCGCCTGATCCTCAATGCGCAGGGCCGGGCCCTGCTGGACCCGGCACGCGGGCTGTTGGCCGCGGCCGCGGACCTGGAGGCGATGGCCGGGGCAGGGCGACCGGCATCGGCCACCGGGGTGCCGCTGCAGCTGCGGATCGGGGCCAGCACCACCATCGGCAATTACATGCTGCCCGGCCGGGTCGCTGCCCTGCTGGCCGACCAGCCGCACGTGGACGTGGACCTGCGCATCGGCAACAGCGCCGAGGTGGTCGCGGCGGTGCAGCGGCTCGAGGTCGACCTGGGCCTCATCGAAGGCCCGTGCCACGAGAGCGGGCTGAACGTGCTGCCGTGGCAGCAGGACGCCCTGGTCATCGTGGCCGCCGCCGCGTCCCCGCTGAGGGCCCGCCCCGACCTTTCCGAATTGTCTGCCGCGCGCTGGTTGCTGCGTGAGCCCGGCTCGGGCACCCGCGAAGCGGTGGAACAGGCGTTGCTGCCGCACCTGTACCACTTCGCCCGCGCCATGCAGCTGGGCAGCACCGAAGCCATCAAGCAGGCCGCCGCGGCCGGGCTGGGCGTGGCCTGCCTGTCGCGGCATGCGGTGGCCGACCTGGTGGCGCTGGGCAGCCTGCGCATCCTGGACACCCCGCTGCCGGCGCTGTCGCGCCAGTTGTGGGTGGTCCACCACCCTGGCAAGCACGTGCCGCCGCCGTTGCGCGCCCTGCTGGGGCTGGCTGACGACGCTTTCGCATCCGGTTGAGCGACGCCGCGCACCGCCACACCGTACAATGGTCGGATGCCTCTGATTACTCTGCAAAACGTCGACTTCAGCGTCGGCGGCCCCCTGTTGCTGGAAAAAGCCGAACTGTCGATCGAGCCGGGCGAGCGTATCGCCCTGATCGGTCGCAATGGCGCCGGCAAATCGACCCTGCTCAAGCTGCTGTCCGGCGACCACAAGCCCGACGACGGAGAAGTCCGCGTGCAGCAGGGGGTGCGCATCACCCGCCTGGAACAGGAAGTCCCGCACGGTGCCGCCGGCAGCGTGTTCGACGTGGTGGCCGATGGCCTGGGCGAGCTGGGCCAGTGGCTGGCCGAGTTCCATCACCTGAGCATGGCCGACGAGTTCGACGGCGATGCCCTGTCGGCCGTGCAGGCCAAGATCGACGCCGCCAACGGCTGGGGCCTGGACCAGCGCGTCAGCGAAACCCTGACCAAACTTGACCTGGACGGCGAAGCCGAATTCGCGCGCCTGTCCGGCGGCATGAAGCGCCGCGTGCTGCTCGGCCGCGCGCTGGTGTCCTCGCCGGACCTGCTGCTGCTCGACGAACCGACCAACCACCTGGACATCGAAGCCATCGACTGGCTGGAAATGTTCCTCAAGAACTGGAACGGCAGCGTGGTGTTCGTCACCCATGACCGTCGCTTCCTGCGCGCACTGGCCACCCGCATCGTCGAGATCGACCGTGGCCAGGTCACCAGCTGGCCGGGCGACTGGGCCAACTACGAACGCCGCCGCGAAGAACGCCTCAATGCGCAGGCGCAGGAAAACGCGCGCTTCGACAAGCTGCTGGCCCAGGAAGAAATCTGGATCCGCCAGGGCATCAAGGCCCGCCGAACCCGCGACGAAGGCCGCGTGCGTCGCCTCAAGGCGATGCGCAATGATCGCTCGCAGCGCCGCGAACTGGGCGGCAACGTGCGCATGGAAGCGGCGCAGGCGGAGAACTCCGGCAAGAAGGTCATCGACGTCAAGGACATCTCCTTCGCCTTTGGCGAACGCGTGATGGTCAAGGACTTCAGTACCGTCATCCTGCGTGGCGACCGGATCGGCCTGATCGGTCCCAACGGCAGCGGCAAGACCACGCTGCTGAAGCTGCTGCTGGGCGACCTGCAGCCGCAGAGCGGCGAAGTGCGCGCCGGCACCAACCTGCAGATCGCCTACTTCGACCAGTACCGTGCGGTGCTGCGCGAAGACTGGACCGCGATCGAGAACGTGGCCGAAGGCCGCGATTTCATCGAATTCAACGGCAAGCGCAAGCATGTGCATGCCTACCTGCAGGACTTCCTGTTCTCGCCCGAGCGCGCCCGCGCGCCGATCACCCGCCTGTCCGGTGGCGAGCGCAACCGCCTCCTGCTGGCCAAGCTGTTCGCGCAGCCGTCCAACCTGCTGGTGATGGACGAACCGACCAACGACCTGGACGTGGAAACGCTGGAGCTGCTGGAAGAGCTGCTCAGCGATTACAGCGGCACCTTGCTGCTGGTCAGCCATGACCGTGACTTCCTCGACAACGTGGTGACCTCCACGATGGTGATGGAAGGCGACGGCGTGGTGGGCGAATACATCGGTGGCTACAGCGACTGGCAGCGCCAGGCCGAGCGCGTGGCGGCGGCCGCTGCCGCAGCACCTGCGGTGGCGGGCAAGCCGGCCGCCCCGGTTGCGGCAGCACCGGCCGAACCGGCCGCGGCCAAGCGCAAGCTCAGCTACAAGGATGCGCGCGAACTGGAACAGTTGCCGCTGAAGATCGAGACCCTGGAGAAGGACGTCGAAGGCCTCACCGCCGCGATGAACGACCCGGCGTTCTACCAGCGCAGCGCGCCCGACATGGCCGCCCACAACGCGAAGCTTGCCAAGGTGCAGGCCGAGCTGGATGCGGCATACGCGCGCTGGGAAGAACTGGACGCGTAACCCCGTAGAGCCGGGCTCTGCCCGGCTCGTGTCACACCTGCATGACGCCAGACGACAGGCAGCCGACCAACGGTCGGCTCTACCGGGTGGGTGTTCATGGCGCTGGGCGGACGCAGCCGACCAACGGTCGGCTCTACCGGGTGGGTGTTCATGGCGCCGGGCGGACGCAGCCGACCAACGGTCGGCTCTACCCGTTCAACAATCCGGGTAGAGCCACGCCATGCGTGGCTGCACGACCCACCCGACCAGACACTGGGCGCCCGCCGTCACTTCAACCCGTGCAGATCCCGCAGCTGGGTCGGCCGTGAGCCGAAGTACGCGGCCAGGTCGGCGATGTCCTGATCGCTCAGGTCGGTCGCCTGCGGGGTCATCAACGCGTGCTGGCGGTCGCCGGCGCGGTAGGCCTGCAATGCGTGGGCCAGGTAGTCACCGTACTGCCCACCCAGCTTCGGGTAGGTCGCGTCGATCGGTTTGTTGCCGTCGGCGCCGTGGCAGTCGATGCAGCTCTGGCCGGTGGCCTTGCCCTTGACCTGGGCGCGGGCTTCGCCGGCGGCGATGCGTCCGGTGGGTAGGCCGGCCGATGAGCCGGACCCGTGCTCGCCACTGGCGTGGCCCGGATCGGCGGCGGAATCTGCGCTGTTTTCCACCTGCGACTGCGAACACGCAGCCAGCAGCAGGGCAACGGACAGGGCGATGGCATAACGCTTGAAGGGCGCGGCTTTCGTCATGGGCGGTGCTTACTTGACGGTGGACAGGTAAACAGCGAGATCGGCGATCTCCTGTTCGCTGAAACTCATGGACTGCGCCTGCATCGTCGGATGCTTGCGCTTGCCCTGGCGGTACTCGCTCAGCGCCTGGCTGAGGTACTGCTGGGTCTGCCCACCAATCTTGGGCACTCGGTAGCTGGGGTAGGCGTTCTTGTAGCCGGTGATGCCGTGGCACCCCTGGCAGGTGTAGGCGAGTACCCGGCCATTGTCGAAACTGCCCGTCAACCCAGCCGGAGCGGCGGGGGCGGGCGGGGTGGCGGCAGGGGCGGGTGCGGCAGGTGCGGCGGGTACTGCTGGAGCAGTTGCGGCCTGTGCGGCGGCCCCGAGGGGCAGGAGGACGGCCAGAAGACAAGCGGCGAGCGGCTGCGGGCGCATGATGTCCTTTCCGGTGTACGGGTCTGGTCGTTCCGGCGTGGGGTACGGAACTGGCCCGAGTATAGCCTGCGTTTTCATCTAGCTGAAACCGGGGGGGCGGCGCGGGCGTCGCCGCAGGTCACCATGACCTTTGGGATATGGTGTGATCGTGACGTGGTGCATTACTTTGCTACCACACCTGCCTACGCATCCCTCAGGGACACGACGATGTCGCGAATTTCTTTCCTGCACGGCCGCACCGGAACCTGCGCCGCTGCCCTGCTGATCACCACCTCGCTGCTGCTCAGTGGCTGCGGCGCCGGCGCCGGCACCGCCGATGCGCAAGCCGCCGAAAAAGATCCCAAGGCTGAAAAAGCCGTCGACGCCGTGCCGGTCGAGGCGGTGGCCGCCAGCCGTCGCGCCGTCGCCGCCAGCTACACCGGCACCGCCGCGCTGGAAGCGCGCGCCGAATCGCAGGTGGTGGCCAAGACCTCCGGTGTGGCCTTGGCGGTGCTGGTCGAAGAGGGCCAGGCCGTGCGTGCCGGGCAGCCGCTGGTGCGCCTGGACCCGGACCGTGCGCGCCTGGCCGTGGCGCAGAGCGAAGCGGTGATGCGCAAGCTGGAGAACAACTACCAGCGTGCGCAGAAACTGATCGGCCAGCAGATGGTCAGCGCGGCCGATGTGGACCAGATCAAGTACGACGTGGAAAACGCCCGGGCGCAGTACCGCCTGGCCACGCTGGAACTGTCCTACACCACCGTGGTCGCACCGATCTCCGGCGTGATCGCCTCGCGCTCGATCAAGACCGGCAACTTCGTGCAGATCAACACGCCGATCTTCCGCATCATCGACAACTCGCGCCTGGAGGCCACCCTCAACGTGCCCGAACGCGAACTGGCCACGCTGCGCGCCGGCCAGCCGGTGACGCTGGTGGCCGATGCGCTGCCGGGCAAGTCGTTCCCCGGCGTGGTCGACCGCATCTCGCCGGTGGTCGACGCCGGCAGCGGCACCTTCCGCGTGGTCAGTGGCTTCGGTGAAGACGCGCAGGGCCTGCAGCCGGGCATGTTCGGCCGTATCCGCATCGACTACGACCAGCGCGCCGACGCGCTGGTGGTGCCGCGCCTGGCGCTGCTCGACGATGGCGAGCCGGCGGTGTTCCGGGTGCGCGCCGGCAAGGTGGCGCGGGTGCCGGTGAAGCTCGGCTATGCCGAAGGCCCGTGGGTGGAAATCCGCGAGGGCCTGGCCGAAGGCGACCAGGTGGTGACCGCCGGCAAGGTGGCCCTGCGTGATGGCACCGCCGTGCAGGTGATCGGCGCCAAGCCGGCCACCGCCACCGCATCGGCGCAACCGGCGAAGAAGGCGGAGAGCCGTCAATGACGTCGGCCGGCAACGACCACGGTAACGATCCGCACCCCGGCGACCGCCCGGGCGCACAGGGCGGGGGGCTGGTGGAATTCGCCACCCGCCGCCGCGTCACCATCGCCATGTGCACGGTGACGCTGATGCTGTTCGGCGTCATCGCGCTGGGCAACCTCAAGGTCAACCTGCTGCCCGACCTGAGCTATCCCACCCTGACCGTGCGCACCGAATACACCGGCGCGGCCCCCACCGAAATTGAAACCCTGATCAGCGAACCGGTCGAAGAGGCCGTGGGCGTGGTGAAGAACCTGCGCAAGCTCAAGTCGGTCTCGCGTACCGGGCAGAGCGATGTGGTGCTCGAGTTCGCCTGGGGCACCAACATGGACCAGGCCAGCCTGGAGGTGCGCGACAAGATGGAAGCGCTGAACCTGCCGCTGGAGGCCAAGGCCCCGGTGCTGCTGCGCTTCAATCCGTCCACCGAACCGATCATGCGCCTGGTGATCTCGGCCAAGGCCGACGCCGCCACCGATGCCGATGTGGTCCGCCAGCTCACCGAGCTGCGCCGCTATGCCGATGAAGACCTGAAGAAGAAGCTCGAACCGGTGGCCGGCGTGGCCGCGGTCAAGGTGGGCGGCGGTCTGGAAGACGAGATCCAGGTCGACATCGACCAGCAGAAGCTGGCCCAGCTCAACCTGCCGATCGACAACGTGATCAAGCGGCTCAAGGAAGAGAACATCAACATCTCCGGCGGTCGCCTGGAGGAAGGCTCTCAGCGCTTCCTGGTGCGTACCGTCAACCAGTTCGCCGACCTGGAGGACATCCGCAACCTGCTGGTGACCACCCAGGGCAGCAATGGCAGCGCCGCCGACGCGGCCATGCAGCAGATGTTCGCCATTGCCGCGTCGACCGGGTCCGATGCGGCGGTGGCCGCCGCCTCGGCCGCGCAGAGTGCGTCCAGCAGCAGTTCCTCGACCATCGCCAATGGTGTGCCGGTGCGGCTGAAGGACGTGGCCAGCGTGCGCCAGGGCTACAAGGAACGCGAGGCGATCATCCGCCTGGGCGGCAAGGAAGCGGTGGAACTGGCGATCTACAAGGAAGGCGATGCCAACACCGTGGCCACCGCCGAGGCGCTGCGCGCGAAGCTGGAGCAGATCAAGGCGCAGATTCCCGGCGACGCCCAGCTCACCACCATCGAAGACCAGTCGCGCTTCATCGAACACGCCATCAGCGACGTCAAGAAAGACGCGGTGATCGGCGGCCTGCTGGCCATCCTGATCATCTTCCTGTTCCTGCGCGATGGCTGGAGCACGTTCGTGATCAGCCTGTCGCTGCCGGTCTCGATCATCACCACGTTCTTCTTCATGGGCCAGATGGGCCTGAGCCTCAACGTGATGTCGCTGGGCGGTCTGGCGTTGGCCACCGGCCTGGTGGTGGACGATTCGATCGTCGTGCTGGAAAGCATCGCCAAGGCGCGCGAGCGCGGCCTGGGTATCTTGCAGGCGGCCATTGCCGGTACCCGCGAAGTGAGCATGGCGGTGGTCGCCTCGACCCTGACCACCATTGCGGTGTTCCTGCCGCTGGTGTTCGTCGATGGCATCGCCGGGCAGCTGTTCCGCGACCAGGCGCTGACCGTGGCGATCGCCATTGCGATCTCGCTGCTGGTGTCGATGACCCTGATTCCGATGCTGAGCTCGCTCAAGGGCCGCCCGCCGCTGGCGTTCCCGGACGAGCCGGCGCACGCGGCATGGCAGCCTGAAAAGCGCTGGCTCAAGCCGGTGGCCAGTGGTCGCCGCGGCGTCGGTGCGTTGGTCCGCTGGGCCTGCTTCGGCGTAGCCTGGGCGATCATCCGTGTGTGGCGCGGCATCGTGGCCGTGGTCGGTCCGGTGATGCGCAAGGCCAGCGACGTGGCGATGAAGCCCTACGCGGGCGCCGAACGCGGTTACCTCAAGCTGCTGCCGGGCGCGCTGCATCATCCGGGCAAGGTGCTGGGCTTTGCCGCGCTGGCCTTCGTGGCCACCATGGCGCTGGTGCCGATGCTGGGTGCCGACCTGATCCCGCAGCTGGCCCAGGACCGCTTCGAAATGACCGCCAAGCTGCCGGCCGGCACGCCGCTGAAGCAGACCGATGCGCTGGTCCGCGAACTGCAGCTGGCCCATGCCAAGGACGACCAGATCGCGTCGTTGTATGGCGTCAGTGGCAGTGGCACGCGGCTGGATGCAAGCCCGACCGAAAGCGGTGAGAACATCGGCAAACTCACCGTGGTGATGGCTGGTGGCGGCGATGCGCGCACCGAGGCGGCCATCACCGAGCGCCTGCGCGATTCGATGCAGCAGCACCCCGGCGTGCAGGTCGACTTCGCACGGCCGGCGCCGTTCAGTTTCTCCACGCCGCTGGAAGTGGAGCTGCGCGGCCAGGACATGGCCACGCTGGAGCGCGCCGGGCAGGCGCTCGCTGCGATGCTGCGCAACAACCCGCACTACGCCGACGTCAAATCCACGGTCGAAGAGGGCTTCCCGGAAATCCAGATCCGCTTCGACCAGGAACGCGCCGGTGCGCTGGGCCTGACCACCCGGCAGATCGCCGATGTGGTGGTGAAGAAGGTGCGCGGCGACGTGGCCACCCGCTACAGCTTCCGCGACCGCAAGATCGACGTGCTGGTGCGTGCGCAGGAAGGCGACCGCGCCAGCGTGGAGAGCATCCGTCGCTTGATCGTCAACCCGGGCAGCAGCCGTCCGGTCACGCTGGATGCGGTGGCCGAAGTGGTCGCCACCAACGGTCCCAGCGAGATCCATCGCGCTGACCAGACCCGCGTGGCAGTGGTCTCGGCCAACCTGCGCGACATCGATCTGGGCGGCGCAGTGCGCGAGGTGCACGACATGGTGGCCAAGCAGCCGCTGGGCGCCGGTGTAGGCATGCACATCGGCGGGCAGGGCGAGGAACTGGCTGAATCGGCGCGTTCGTTGATCTTCGCGTTCGGCCTGGCGATCTTCCTGGTGTATCTGGTGATGGCCTCGCAGTTCGAGTCGTTACTGCACCCGTTCGTCATCCTGTTCACCATTCCGCTGGCGCTGGTCGGGGCGATCCTGGCCCTGATGCTCACCGGCAAGCCGATTTCGGTGGTGGTGTTCATCGGCCTGATCCTGCTGGTGGGGTTGGTGACCAAGAACGCGATCATCCTGATCGACAAGGTCAACCAGCTGCGCGAGGCCGGGGTGCCCAAGCAGGAGGCGCTGGTGGAAGGCGCGCGCTCGCGCCTGCGTCCGATCATCATGACCACGCTGTGCACGCTGTTCGGCTTCCTGCCGCTGGCGGTGGCGATGGGCGAGGGTGCCGAAGTGCGCGCCCCGATGGCGATCACCGTGATTGGTGGCCTGCTGGTGTCCACGCTGCTCACCCTGGTGGTGATCCCGGTGGTGTACGACCTGCTCGACCGTCGCGGTGATGCGTATTACCGCGAGCGCGGCCGCAAGCACGCCGGCCACGTCGAGCCCGCTGGCGGCGCTGCGCAGGAGCCGGCATGAGCATCGCCGAGTTCTCCATCCGCCGCCCCATCACCACCATCATGTGTTTCGTGTCGCTGGTGGTGGTGGGCCTGATCGCCTCGTTCCGGCTGCCGCTGGAAGCGCTGCCGGACATCTCCGCGCCGTTCCTGTTCGTGCAGGTGCCGTACACCGGTTCGACCCCGGAGGAGGTGGAGCGCAACATCATCCGCCCCACCGAAGAAGCGCTGGCCACCATGACCGGGATCAAGCGCATGCGCTCCTCGGCCACCTCCGAAGGCGCCAGCATCTTCATCGAGTTCACCGACTGGGACCGCGACATCGCCATTGCCGCCTCCGATGCGCGTGAGCGCATCGATGCGATCCGCAGCGACCTGCCCGACGACCTGCAGCGCTACAACGTGTTCAAGTGGTCCAGCAGCGACGAACCGGTGCTCAAGGTGCGGCTGGCCAGCAGCACCGACCTGACCGGCGCGTACGACATGCTCGACCGCGAGTTCAAGCGGCGCATCGAACGCATCCCCGGCGTGGCCCGGGTCAACATCTCCGGCGCACCGCCGAACGAGGTGGAAATCGCGATCAGCCCTGATCGGCTCACCGCGCACAACCTGAGCATCAACGAGCTCAGCGACCGGCTGCGCACGCTGAATTTCTCGATCTCCGCCGGGCAGATCGACGACAACGGGCAGCGCGTGCGGATCCAGCCGGTGGGTGAAATCACCGACCTGCAGGAGCTGCGCGACCTGGTGATCGACACCAAGGGCCTGCGCCTGGGCGATATCGCCGAGATCCGGCTCAAGCCCACCCGCATGAACTACGGTCGTCGCCTGGACGGCAATCCCGCGGTGGGCCTGGACATCTACAAGGAGCGCAGCGCCAACCTGGTGGAGGTTTCGCGCGCTGCGTTGGCGGAGGTGGAGGCGATCCGCACCCAGCCGTCGATGCGCGACGTGCAGATCAAGGTCATCAACAACCAGGGCAAGACCGTGACCTCCTCGCTGCTGGAACTGGCCGAGGCCGGCGCGGTCGGCCTGCTGCTGTCGGTGACGGTGCTGTTCTTCTTCCTGCGCCATTGGCCGTCCACGCTGATGGTGACCCTGGCCATCCCGATCTGTTTCGTGATCACGCTGGGCTTCATGTACTTCGCCGGGGTCACCCTCAACATCCTGACCATGATGGGGCTGCTGCTGGCGGTGGGCATGCTGGTGGACAACGCGGTGGTGGTGGTGGAGAGCATCTACCAGGAACGCGAGCGCATGCCCGACCAGCCGCGGCTGGCCTCGATCATCGGCACCCGCAACGTGGCCATCGCGCTGAGCGCCGGCACCTTGTGCCACTGCATCGTGTTCGTGCCCAACCTGTTCGGCGAAACCAACAACATCAGCATCTTCATGGCCCAGATCGCGATCACCATCTCGGTGTCGCTGCTGGCCTCGTGGCTGGTCGCGGTCAGCCTGATCCCGATGCTGTCCGCCCGCATGCAGACGCCCAAGCTGGTGCATTCGGAAACCGGGGTGATCGCCCGCCTGCAGCGCCGTTACGCCAAGGTGCTGCAGTGGACGCTGGAGCACCGCGGGTGGAGCGTGTTCGGCATCCTCATGGTGGTGCTGATCAGCCTGGTGCCGATGAAGCTGACCAAGATCGACATGTTTGGCGGCGAAGGCGGCAAGGACATCTTCATCGGCTACAACTGGAAGGGTGCCTACACCTACAGCCAGATGTCCGAGGAAGTCGCCCGCGTCGAACGCTACCTGGACGAGAACCGCGAAAAGCTGCACATCACCCAGGTCTATTCCTGGTACAGCGAGCAGGAAGGCAGCAGCACCACCGTGACCTTCGACGAGAAGCACGCCGACAACCTGCCCGCCGTGCAGGAGGCGCTGCGCAAGGGCCTGCCGCGCTCGGCGCGCACCGATTACATCGTGGGCAACCAGGGCGGCGACGGCGGTGGTGGCGGTGGCAACCAGTCGGTGCAGGTGCAGCTGGTGGGCGACTCGACCAAGATGCTGCAGGAGATCGGCGAAGACGTGGTACCGCTGCTGGCGCGGCGCAAGGAACTGCGCGACGTGCGCATCGACAACGGCGAGAAGGGCAGCGAGCTGTCCATCCACGTCGACCGCGAACGGGCGGCCGCGTTCGGCTTCAATGCCGAACAGGTGGCCAGCTTCGTCGGCCTGGCCCTGCGTGGCGCGCCGATGCGCGAGTTCCGCCGCGGTGACAGCGAAGTGCCGGTATGGGTGCGTTTCGCCGGGGCCGAGCAGAGCAGCCCGGAAGACCTGGCCAGCTTCACCGTGCGCACCGGCGACGGTCGCTCGGTGCCGCTGCTGAGCTTGGTCGATGTCTCGATCAAGCCGTCGGCCACGCAGGTGGGGCGCACCAATCGCCAGACCACGCTGACCATCAAGGCCAACCTGGCCGAGAAGGTCACCGCGCCGGAAGCGCGCAAGGCGATGGAGGAAACCCTCACGCCGATGAGCTTCCCGGCCGGGTACACCTTCACTTTCGACGGCGGCGATTACGGCAACGACAACGAGGCCATGCAGCAGATGCTGTTCAACCTGATCATCGCGCTGGTGATGATCTACGTGGTGATGGCCGCGGTGTTCGAATCGCTGCTGTTCCCGGCGGCGATCATGAGCGGCGTGCTGTTCTCGATCTTCGGCGTGTTCTGGCTGTTCTGGATCACCGGCACCTCGTTCGGGATCATGTCCTTCATCGGCATCCTGGTGCTGATGGGCGTGGTGGTGAACAACGGCATCGTGATGATCGAGCACATCAACAACCTGCGCAGGCGCGGCATGGGCCGCACCCAGGCGCTGGTGGAAGGCTCACGCGAGCGCCTGCGCCCGATCATGATGACCATGGGCACGGCCATCCTGGCGATGGTGCCGATCTCGCTGACCGACACCCAGCTGCTCGGCGACGGCCCGCCGTACTACCCGATGGCCCGCGCCATCGCCGGCGGCCTGGCGTTCTCCACGGTGGTCAGCCTGCTGTTCCTGCCGACCATCTACGCCATGCTCGACGACATGAGCAGCGCGGTGTCGCGCATCATCCGCCGCGCCCGCGGCCTGCCGGCCAAGGGCGAAGCAGCAACGGCCGCGTAAGCGGCCGGGCACCACAGAATCCGGTAGTGCCGGCCGCTGGCCGGCTTCCCGGAATGCTTGGACACCGGACGCTGGCCGGTACAAAAAAAAGGCCACGCAGTGCGTGGCCTTTTTCTGTTGTCGGCGCGCAGCGCTTACCCGGCCACCTTGCCCCACACCTGCAGGCCGGTCAGCCACAGCCCCAGCATGCTGCCCAGGTTGGTCAGCATGAAGGTCAACACCACCCGGGTTACCCGGTTGCGGTACCAGCCCTTCACGCTCTGCGCGTCGTCGCGCAGCTTGAGGAAATCCTCATACGCCGGCTTGCGCAGGCGCGTTTCCACCAGCGCGGCGAACGCGCCGGTCGGAATGCTCAACCGGAACGGCTTGAACGGCGCGACCACGATCGCGGTCAGGATGCTCAGCGGATGGCTGCCCGCCAGCAGGCAGCCCAGGCCCGCCAGGCCGCCGGTGTACATCGCCCAGGTCAGCAGCAGCTCGCCGCCCATGCCCAGGCCACCCCGGTAGAAGCCCACTGCAATCCCGGCCAGCACCACCGCCAGGATGGTCAAGGTGATCCACGGAATGTTGCGCTTCTTCGGCACCGCTTCCAGCGACTCGCGCAGCGGGCCGGGGGCATCGGTGTCGGTTTCCAGGTACTTGGCCAGGCCGGCCAGGTGCCCCGCACCGACCACCGCCAGCACCTCGCGCTGGGCCGGGTCGTGCACTTCGCGCAGGCGCGTGGCCATGTAGCGGTCGCGCTCGCCGATGATGGTTTCATACAGCGCAGGGCTTTCGCTGGCGAACTCGCCGAAGCTGGCTTCCAGCATGTCGCCCTGCTTGAGCTTTTCGATCTCGTCCTCGCCGACCTCGTCGGACGCGAACAGGCCGGCGCCCAGGCCCATCACCAGCTTGATCCGGCCGAAGAACCCCAGCCGCTGCGAGGCGCGCTTGAAGGTCAGGCCCACTTCGCGGTCGATCAGGTGCACCGGCAGGTTGTGTTCGTTGGCCAGGGTCACCGCACGCTTGAGTTCGGCGCCCGGTTCGATGCCGAGCTGCTCGGCGAGGCGACGCTGGTAGGCGGCCAGCGCCAGGTTGGCGGCGAACAGCGCCACGCGACCCTTGCGGATCACCTCGACCAGATCCAGCTTGGCCAGGGCATCAGGGTTGGTCAGTGCCTGCAGGCGCTGGGCGTCCAGTTCCACGGCGACGGCGTCGAAGCGGCCACTGCCGATCGCCCGTTCCACCGCTTCCACGCTGGCCTGGGACACGTGCGCGGTGCCGAGCAGGGTGTAGCGCACGCCGTCGCGTTCGACCACGCGCACGGGCTGGCCGGCGAACAGGGTGTCGCCGGTGTCATCGAGTTGGGGTTCAGTCATTGCATCATTCATTCGAAGGGGCGCTGTCGGCACCATCGCCGAGCGCACGCTGCATCTGGACGGTGTCCAGCCAGCGGCCATGCTTGCGACCGAGGCCGCGGAAAATGCCCACGGTGTGGAAACCGAAGCGCTCGTGCAGTTTGATCGAGGCGGTGTTGGTCGGCTCACCGATCACCGCCACCATCTGCCGGTACCCGCGTGCGACGCAGGCGTCGATCAGACCCTGCATCAGCGCGGTGCCGACGCCACAGCCCTGGAAGGCAGCATCCACGTAGACCGAATTTTCCACGGTCCACTGGTAGGCGATGCGCCCGCGGTAGGTGTTGGCGTAGGCATACCCGGCCACCTGGCCATCGACCTCGGCCACGATGTAGGGAAAGCCACGGCCCACGATGTCGTGCATGCGCCGCTGCATTTCCGCCGCGTCGGGCACGTCGTACTCGTAGGTGTTGACCAGGTCGGTGACCTCCACCGCGTAGATCGCGGTGATGGCATCGATGTCGGTGTCGCGGGCGTCGCGCAGCTGCACGGTCACGGGGTGGGGGGTCCTGGGGGTCAGTCGATGTAGCGCTTGAGCAGGTCGCCGTATGCATCAATGCGGCGATCACGCAGGAACGGCCAGATGCGGCGCACGTGCTCGCTGCGCTGCAGGTCGACCTCGCACAGCAGCACGGTGGGCTCGCCGCCGGCTTCGGCGATGAACTCGCCCTGCGGGCCGAGCACGTGGCTGTTGCCCCAGAACTGGATGCCCGAGGCACCCAGCGGCGAGGCTTCATGGCCGACGCGGTTGCAGCTCAGGACCGGTACGCCGTTGGCCACGGCATGGCCGCGGTGGCTGAGGACCCAGGCATCGCGCTGGCGACCCTGTTCGTCCTGCTGGTCGTCCGGGTCCCAGCCGATGGCGGTGGGGTAGAGCAGTAGTTCGGCGCCGGCCAGTGCCATGAGGCGGGCGGCTTCGGGGTACCACTGGTCCCAGCAGACGAGCACGCCCAGGCGGCCGACGGAGGTGTCGATCGGGGTGAAGCCGAGGTCGCCGGGGGTGAAGTAGAACTTTTCGTAGAAGCCCGGATCGTCCGGGATGTGCATCTTGCGATACTTGCCCAGCAGGGTGCCGTCCTTTTCGAAGACGACGGCGGTGTTGTGGTACAGGCCGGCGGCACGGCGTTCGAACAGCGAGCCGACGATGACGACGCCGTGCTTTTTGGCCAGTGCGCCCAGGCGTTCGGTGCTGGGGCCGGGGATGGGCTCGGCCAGGTCGAATTCGTCCACCGATTCGTGCTGGCAGAAGTACGCGCCGTTGTGCAGTTCCTGCAGCAGGATCAGCTTGGCACCCTGGGCGGCCGCTTCCGCCACGCGCGTTTCGATCACGGCCAGATTGGCGGCGGCGTCACCGTGGTTGCGCTCCTGGATCAGGGCGACGGAAAGGGTGTGGCGTGAGCTCATCCGGGTGCGGTCCTGCAGGGGGAAAAACGCAGTTTATCGCGGATGGGTGCACGCAGCGTGCTGGGCGCTAAATGCGCGGCGATGCCCGTCCGTAGAGCCGGGCTCTGCCCGGCTGGAACGTATCCGTAGCGCCGGGCTCTGCCCGGCTGGAACGTATCCGTAGCGCCGGGCTCTGCCCGGCTGGAACGCATCCGTAGCGCCGGGCTCTGCCCGGCTGCCTCACCACGCCACGCGGACCGCCGTGGCCTGTGAATGTCCCCGCCGACCCCCCCGACGGTGTACAGGCGGCCACGGGAGAGCAACGGCCAGCCCAGCGGGCAGGCAGACGCCCGCGCTTCGCCGAAAACCAAAAGCGCCGGGCAAGGCCCGGCGCCAGGTGGTACGTCGATCAGGGGTGGCGTTACGCCAGCAACCCTTCCGGCAACTGCATGGTGATGCAGTGCAGGCTGCCGTTCTGCCAGATCAGCGAGCGGCACGGCACCGGGACGATTTCGCGGTCCGGGTAGGCCTGGGCCAGCACCGCGCGGGCGGCTTCGTCGGCGACATCCCCGTAGGCCGGCATCAGCACCGCGCCGTTGAGGATCAGGTAGTTGGCGTAGGACGCGGCCAGGCGGCGGCCCTCGTCGATCACCGGCTGTGCCCACGGCAGCGGGAACAGGCGGTACGGCGCACCGTCGGCGGTCCGCAGCGCGGCCAGTTCGTTGCCCATCGCCTGCAGTTCGGCGAAGTGCGAATCGCTGCTGTCATCGCAGGCCTGGTAGACGATGCTGTCCACCGAGGCGAAGCGTGCCAGCGTGTCGATGTGGGCGTCGGTGTCGTCGCCTTCCAGGTAACCGTGGTCCAGCCACAGCACGCGATCCTGTTGCAGCCAGCCGGCCAGGTCGGTGCTGAGCGAGGCGCGCTCGCGGTCCGGGTGGCGCTCGTGCAGGCACTGCCAGGTGGTCAGCAGCGTGCCCGCACCGTCGGTTTCGATCCCGCCGCCTTCCAGTGCGAACGGAATGCTCTGCACCTCCGCGTTCGGCGCGAACACGCCTGCGGCGTGCAGGACGCCGACCAGCTGGTCGTCCAGGCTTGCGTCGAACTTGCCGCCCCAGCCAGTGAAGCGGAAATCGAGCAGGCGGAAGCCGCCGTCGGCGCGCTTGAGCGTGATCGGGCCCGAATCGCGCAGCCAGGTGTCGTCGTACTGCGCGGTGACGAACCGGACCCGGTCCATGTCGATCCGGTTGGAGCGCAGGCGCGCATCGGCGTAGGCCTCCAGGTCATCGTCGGCAACGATGATCAGCACCGGCTGGAAACGGGTGATGGCCGCCACCAGGGCGATGTAGGTGTCCTCGACGTCACCCAGGCGGTCGGCCCAGTCGGTGTCGGCGTGGGGCCAGGCGATCAGGATGGCGGACTGGGTTTCCCATTCGGCCGGAAAGCGGAGCGTGTCGTTCATGGTCTCGGTGCGATGGCCCGCCGTGCGGCGGGCGGGGGAAAGGAAAGAATCAGCGGATCGGCGGCTTCGGGCCGACCTCGTTGGCGTCGGCCTTGTTGGCCACCACGTCGATCACCTTCTGCTTTTCGAAGTAGACGGTGAACTGCGGGTACACCCAGCGGTTGATGGTCGGCCACTGGCGCTTCTGTCCGCCGCGCGGTTCCAGGCGCTCGCCCGGGTCCCCGAACTGCGACTGCACCTGCTGCATGCTCTGCCCGCGGACGGGCAGGGCGGTGGCGGGCTTTTCCTGGCTGCGGTCGATCAGCAGCGTGTCGGCATGGGCGCTGGCGCAGGCCAGCAGGGCCAGCAACGGCAGGGTGGTCAGGTAACGCTTCATCTCGATCTACTCCCCAGTGGTCAAGAATACGGAAGAGGCCACGACCGACGGTCGTGGCCCACCCGGCGATTACAACAAAAACGGCAATAAAAAACCGCCCGGAGGCGGTTTTTTATTCAGGTTGGTCGCGGCCGTGGGGCCGTGACGCCTTCAGGCTCAGCGCTGGCGAGCCTTGAAACGCGGGTTCGACTTGCAGATCACGAAGATCTTGCCACGGCGACGGACGACCTTGCAGTCGCGGTGACGAGCCTTGGCGGACTTCAGGGAAGACAGGACTTTCATTGCATACCTCGGCGTAAACGTTGGATTCGGTTGGAGCGCGGCCGCGATATGCAGATGACAATCGGCAGGTGACGCCCGTTCAAGCCCGCAATTGTACCGGTCTTTTTTCCATCCTTTCAAGTGGTTGCACGAAAAAGGTCTCGGGCGCCCCCGGGCGGGGGCTAGAATGGGCGGTCCATTCCACAGGGAAACCCATGAACCAGCTTCCTCCCGTGCTCACCATCGACGGCCCGTCCGGGGCCGGCAAGGGGACTGTCAGCCGCATTGTCGCACGCCGCCTGGGCTGGCATTACCTGGATTCTGGCGCCCTGTACCGCGCCGTGGGCGTGGCCGCCAGCTGGGCCGACATCGACACCTCCGACGCCTCGGCGCTGGTGCGCTGCACCTTCGATACCCATGTCCGGTTCGTCGAATCGGCCGATGGCGGGCTGCGGGTGGTGGTCAACGATACCGATGCCACCGATGAGCTGCGCCTGGAGACCACCGGCGCGCTGGCCTCGGCCATTGCGGCCATCCCGGAGGTGCGGGCCGCCTTGAAAGAGCGCCAGCGCGCATTCAGGGTTCTGCCCGGCCTGGTCGCCGACGGCCGCGACATGGGCACGGTGATCTTCCCCGACGCCCCATTCAAGGTCTTCCTGACCGCCAGCGCCGAGGAGCGTGCCGGGCGCCGGCATAAGCAGTTGAAAGACAAGGGGGTTTCTGTTAACTTTGAAGACCTCCTGCGCGAGATCATGGCCCGCGACGCCCGTGATGCACAGCGCACAGTGGCGCCCCTGAAGCCGGCAGACGATGCCGTCATCATCGACACCAGTGGCATCGGCATCGACGCAGTCGTTGCCAATGTGTTGGATCTGCTTCCGGTTTCGGGTGCCTGATCCGTTGTACAGGAGAGCCGCCAGCCCATCGGCGGTGTCGCACATCGCAAGGCAACAAAAGCTCCGTCCCGCAATAGTGCGTGGCGGTTTTCCTACTTAACACACGACTCGCCGTACCGGGGTCGACCAACAGGCGGGCAGTAAGCGGTTCCCTTCGGGGGCCAATGCCCATGTGTCCAACAGAGTAAATCTAATGACCGAATCATTTGCAGAGCTGTTCGAAGCCAGTCAGGCCAATCTGGCCAAGCTGAAGCCGGGCTCGATCGTCAGCGGTGTCGTTGTTGAAGTCCGCGGCGATGTCGTGGTGATCAACGCCGGCCTGAAGTCCGAAGGCATCGTGCCGATCGAACAGTTCCGTAACGACGCTGGCGAGATCGACGTTGCTGAAGGCGACGTCGTCAAGGTCGCCCTCGATTCCATCGAGAACGGCTTCGGTGAAACCGTCCTGTCGCGCGAGAAGGCCAAGCGCGCGATGGTGTGGGACGAGCTGGAAGAAGCGTTGGAAAAGAACGAAACCATCACCGGTCGCATCAGCGGCAAGGTCAAGGGTGGTTTCACCGTGGACATCAAGGATGTCCGCGCGTTCCTGCCGGGTTCCCTGGTCGATGTGCGCCCCGTGCGCGATCCGGCCTACCTGGAAGGCAAGGAGCTGGAATTCAAGCTCATCAAGCTGGACCGCAAGCGTAACAACGTCGTGGTGTCGCGCCGCGCTGTCGTCGAAAGCGAGCACTCGGAAGAGCGCGAGCAGCTGATGGACAAGCTGCAGGAAGGCGCGATCCTGAAGGGTGTCGTCAAGAACCTGACCGATTACGGCGCATTCGTGGACCTGGGCGGTATCGACGGCCTGCTGCACATCACCGACATGGCCTGGAAGCGCGTGCGCCATCCGTCCGAAGTCGTGAACGTCGGCGACGAGCTGGACGTCCGCGTGCTGAAGTTCGACCGCGAGCGCAACCGCGTTTCGCTGGGTCTGAAGCAGCTGGGCGAGGATCCGTGGGACAACATCGCCCGTCGTTACCCGGCCAACAGCCGCGTGTTCGGCAAGGTCTCCAACGTCACCGATTACGGCGCATTCGTCGAGATCGAGCCGGGCGTCGAAGGTCTGGTGCACGTCTCCGAAATGGATTGGACCAACAAGAACGTCAACCCGTCCAAGGTTGTGCAGGTCGGTGACGAAGTTGAAGTCATGGTCCTGGACGTCGACGAGGAGCGTCGCCGCATCTCGCTGGGCATGAAGCAGGTTGCCGCCAATCCGTGGGAAACCTTCGCTGCCATCCACAAGAAGGGCGACAAGGTGTCGGGCCAGATCAAGTCGATCACCGACTTCGGCATCTTCATCGGCCTGGACGGCGGTATCGATGGCCTGGTGCACCTGTCCGACATCAGCTGGAACACCACCGGCGAAGACGTGGTCCGCAACTACAAGAAGGGCGACAACCTGGACGCCGTCGTCCTGGCCGTCGATCCGGAGCGCGAGCGCATCAGCCTGGGCGTCAAGCAGCTGGAGCAGGATCCGTTCGGCCAGTACATGGCTGCCAATCCGAAGGGTTCCAAGGTCGAAGGCGTGGTCAAGGAAGTGGACGCCAAGGGCGCAACCATCGAACTGGCTGACGGCATCGAAGGCTACGTGGCTGCACGCGACGTTGCCAACGAGCGCGTCGACGACGCGACCCAGTTCCTGAAGGTCGGCGACAAGGTGGAAGCCAAGTTCGTGGGCATGGATCGCAAGGGTCGTACCCTGCAGCTGTCCATCAAGGCCAAGGACGACGCGGAAATGCGCGAAGTGCTGGAGGAATACCAGTCCTCTTCGGCATCTAGCGGCACCACCCAGCTCGGCGCGCTGCTGCGTGCACAGCTGAACAGCAACAAGTCCGAGTAATCGGCCTCACGCTGTCGTAGTTTCCTGGACGGCCCGGACATCAGTCCGGGCCGTTTCAGGGTCTGAGTTCCCCCCGAAGAGCCCGTAATGACCAAATCCGAGCTGATCGAAATCCTGGCGCGCCGACAGGCGCATTTGAAGTCGGACGATGTCGATCTGGCAGTGAAGTCGTTGCTGGAAATGATGGGTGGGGCGCTGGCTGGCGGGGATCGCATCGAGATCCGCGGGTTCGGCAGTTTTTCGTTGCACTACCGGCCGCCCAGGCTGGGGCGCAACCCCAAGACCGGGGAATCGGTCGCGTTGCCGGGCAAGCATGTCCCGCACTTCAAACCAGGCAAGGAACTGCGCGAGCGCGTCAGCGCCGTGGTGCCGCTGGAAAGCGACCCCGCATAGAGCGGACCATTGGTCTGCTGCTTTTTCGCTCCGGGCCTCTTTTGTCCCGCTGCTCTATATTCCGCTACTCTTGAATCTCCCGGAACTGGAGCTGCTCCATGAAAGTCGTACGTCTCCTTATCCTGCTGGCGGTTCTCGTCGCCGGGCTCATCATCGGTGCGCTCAACTCGGACAAGATGGTCCTGAGTCTGGGCTTTACCCAGATCACCACTACCACCGGCCTGGCGATCATTGTCGCCCTGTTGTCCGGTGCCATCATCGGCGGCGGCATCGTGCTGGCCAGCCTGGTGATCCCGTTGTACGCCAAGCTGCGCAAAGCGCAGAAGGCCAGCCCGACCGTGGTCGTGGCACCTGCTTCCACCCCTTCTTCTCCTTTCGACGGACGCTGAGCCCCGATGGAATTTGTCTCCGAGTGGTTCTGGTTCTTCCTATTCCTTCCGCTGGCCGCGTTGTCCGGCTGGGTGATCGGGCGTCGCGGCGGTCAGCGCCATGGCGACAACCAGGTCAGCCGACTGTCCAGTACCTATTTCCGTGGCTTGAACTACCTGCTCAACGAGCAGCCGGACAAGGCCATCGAGCTGTTCCTGCACATCGCCGAGCTGGACAAGGAAACCTTTGAGACCCAGGTCGCACTGGGCCATCTGTTCCGCCGCCGCGGTGAAGTGGACCGCGCCATCCGCCTGCACCAGGGCCTGGTCAACCGTGCCGACCTGACCGATGCACAACGCGTGCAGGCGCTGCTGGCGCTGGGCGAGGACTACATGAAGTCCGGCCTGCTGGACCGCGCCGAAACCGTGTTCACCGAACTGGCCCAGCTCGACCAGCGGGCGCCGCAGGCGCTCAAGCACCTGATTGGCATCTACCAGGCCGAGCGCGACTGGGAAAAGGCGATCGACAACGCCAGTCGCTTCGAAGAGGTCACCGGCGAGCCGATGGGCAAGCTGATCGGGCAGTTCGAGTGCGAGCTGGCCGAGCGCTTCCGCGGCGCCGGCAAGATCGAAGAGGCGAGGGCGGCGATCGCGCGCGCCTACCAGGCCGATGCCATGTCGGTCCGCGCCGGCATCATCGAAGGGCGCCTGGAAACCGATGCCGGTAATGCCGAAGCGGCCGTGCGCGCGTTCGAGCGGGCTGCCCGCAACGACCCCGAGTACCTGCCCGAGGTGCTGCAGCCGCTCATGCAGAATTACCGCAAGGTCGGCGACCTCGGGGGTGCGCGTGCGTTCCTGTCGGAGATGACCGAGCACTATCGCGGCATCGCCCCGGTGCTGGCGTTGACCCAGTTGATGGAAGAGCAGGAGGGCGTGGCCCCGGCCCGTGCCTACCTCGGCCGCCAGCTCAAGGACCGTCCGTCGGTGCGCGGCGAGTCGGCGCTGATCGACCTGACCCTGGCCGAAGGTGCCGACTCCACGGCCACCCTGCACGACCTCAAGCACATCACCGACCAGCTGCTGGTGCGCAATCCCGCCTACCGCTGCACCCGCTGCGGCTTCGGCGCCCGTACCCACCATTGGCAATGCCCCAGCTGCAAGGAGTGGGGAACCGTGAAGCCGCTGCTGAACTACGCGGTGCTTTAAGCCATGCCCGTGGCCTGGATGATCGGTCTGCCAGCGGTGCTGGCGATCGCGGCGGCGCTCACCTGGGGCGCGCGCCACTACGCGCTGCGCCGCAACCTGATGGACCAGCCCGGCGAACGCCGCAGTCATGGCGTGGCCACCCCGCGCGGGGGTGGTATCGCCATCGTCCTGACCCTGCTGCTGGCGGCCGCTTTGGCCGCGATGGCATGGCCGGCCGCCCGCATGACGCTGGGGGTGTTCAGCCTGGGCCTGGCACTGGTGGCCGGCATTGGCTGGTGGGACGACCACCGCCCGCTGCCGGCCATCCGCCGGCTGCTGGTGCACATGGTCGCCGCAACCCTGATCGGCGCCCTGGTCTGGCAGGCCAGCGGCAGCGTGGTGCACGCGGTACTGGCGATGCTGTTCACCACCTCGCTGGTCAATATCTGGAATTTCATGGATGGCATCAACGGCATCGCCACCACCCAGGCGATTCTGGCCGGGCTGGCCTTCGCCATGGTGATGCCGCTCCCGTTCGCGCTGGCCGGCGTGGTGCTGGCCCTGGCCTGCCTGGGCTTCCTGCCGTTCAATTTCCCGCGGGCGCGCATCTTCATGGGGGACGTTGGCAGCGGCGCGCTGGGCTACGCCATTGCTGCCTTGGTGTGCTTGGCCAGCGTGGTCACGGAGATCAACTGGCTGCTGTTGCTGGTGCCGCTGTCGGCCTTCCTCGTGGACGCAGGCTTCACACTGCTGTCGCGCATGCTGTCCGGGCAACGGTGGATGGACGCCCACACCCAACATCTGTACCAGCGTGCGATCAAGAGTGGTGCAAGTCACACCTTGGTGACTGCGCTGTATTTTGTTTTTGGCCTGTTCAGTATTACAGTGTTTAATGCTTGCAGTGATCTGCAGCCGAGGTGGGAGGCTGCCGTAGCGGGTGCGTGGATGATCTTCGCGACCGGCTTGTGGCTACTCCTGCGCAATGGATTGCGCAACTAGAAGGATTGTTTGTTTTATGACGCCTTGGCAGGACCGTCTCACCAGTTTGCTTCCGCGCGCCGCCATCGTGGCCCACGACCTGTTCATGGTCTGGGCGTGCTGGCAGCTGCTGCATGCCGGCCGCTATTCGATGCTGGCCGACGCCCCCTCGCTTCCACTCTGGAACATCGACACCTCGCTGGTGCTGGCGATCCAGGCGGTGGTGTTCTGGCGGGTGGGCCTGTACCGCGGCCTGTGGCGCTTTGCCAGCGTGGCCGACCTGCTCAATATCTTCAAGGCCAGCTTCATCGGCCTGTTGGCCATTGTCGTGGCCCTGGCCTACAAGCGCTTCGCCGGCGTGCCGATGTCGGTGCTGGTGATCTACCCGTTCGCACTGTCGGCACTGCTCGGCGCCCCGCGCCTGCTGTACCGCGCGTGGAAGGACTACCAGTCGCTGCAATCGGATGCCAGCGCCCGCCGCGTGCTGATCCTGGGGGCCGGCCAGGCGGCCGAAGCCCTGGTCCGTGACCTGCGCCGCTCGGGCGACTTCCACCCGGTCGGCCTGCTCGACGATGCGCCGCACCTACAGGGCGCCAAGCTGCAGGGTCTGCCCATCCTGGGCACTCTGGACGACGCCCCGTCGGTGGTGCGCGAGACCGCGGCCAAACTGCTGGTGATTGCCATTCCGTCGCTGGATGCAGTGGGCATGCAGCGGGTGGTCGCGCTGTGCGAAGCCACCGGCGTTCCCTTCCGCATGGTGCCCAAGCTCAACGATGTGCTGCTCGGGCATTCGCTGCCTGGTGAACTGAAAGAGGTCGCGATCGAGGACCTGCTCGGGCGCAAGCCGATCCTGCCGGACTGGTCGCTGATCCGCGGCTGGCTGGGCGGGCGTACCGTGCTGGTAACCGGCGCAGGCGGCTCGATCGGTTCGGAGCTGTGCCGCCAGTGCGCACGCCACGGTGCCGGCCGCATCATCCTGCTCGAGATGAGTGAACTGTTGCTGCTCACCATCGAGGCCGAGCTCACGCGCAGCTTCCCGGACTTGGACGTGCAGGCCGTGCTGGGCGACTGCGGTGATCCGTCGGTGATCCGGCATGCGCTGTCGCTGGCAAGCGTGGATGCGGTCTTCCATGCGGCGGCGTACAAGCAGGTGCCGGTGCTGGAGCGCCAGCTTCGCGAAGCAGTGCGCAACAACATCCTGTCGACCGAAACGGTGGCGCGGGCGTGCGTGGAAGCGCGCATCGAGCATTTCGTGTTCATCTCCACCGACAAGGCGGTCGATCCGGTCAACGCGCTGGGCGCCAGCAAGCGCTACGCGGAGATGATCTGCCAGAGTCTGGACCAGAAAACCAGCCACACGCGGTTTGTCACCGTACGCTTCGGCAACGTGCTGGCCTCGGCCGGCAGCGTGGTGCCGCTGTTCCGCGACCAGATCATGAAGGGCGGGCCGGTGACCGTGACCGATCCGGAAGTCACCCGTTACTTCATGACCATTCCCGAGGCGTGCCAGTTGATCCTGCAGGCGGCCGCGTCGGCTTCGCATGGTGCGATCTACACGCTGGACATGGGCGAGCCGGTGCCGATCCGGGTGCTGGCCGAGCAGATGATCCGTCTGGCCGGCAAGCAGCCGTACAAGGACATCGCCATCATCTACACCGGGCTGCGCCCGGGCGAGAAGCTGCACGAGACCTTGTTCTATTCCGACGAGGACTACCGGCCGACCGCGCATCCCAAGATTCTCGAAGCCGGTGTGCGCACGTTCGCGCGCGATCAGGTGCTGGGCAACGTGCCGCGCCTGCGCGAGGCCATCGCAACCTACGACACCGATGCCATCAACAGCATCCTGTTCGCGACCATGCCGGAGTTCTCGCCCCTGCAACAAGACGATCACGTCGCCTCGGCTAAAGTACTTCCCTTCCCGGCACGAGAGGCCAACAGGCTGTGACGAACAAGCGTATTCGCAAGGCGGTTTTCCCCGTGGCAGGACTGGGTACCCGGTTCCTTCCCGCAACCAAGACGGTGCCCAAGGAGATGCTCCCGATCATCGATCGGCCGCTCATCCAGTACGCCGTCGACGAGGCGATCGAAGCTGGCTGCGACACCTTGATCTTCATCACCAACCGCTACAAGCATGCGGTGGCCGATTACTTCGACAAGGCCTACGAGCTGGAGCAGAAGCTCGAGCGCGCCGGCAAGCTGGAACAGCTGGAGCTGGTACGCCACGTGCTGCCCAATGGCGTGCGTGCGATCTTCGTCACCCAGGCCGAAGCATTGGGGCTGGGCCACGCGGTGCTGTGTGCCAAGGCGATTGTCGGCGACGAACCCTTTGCGGTGCTGCTGCCTGACGACCTGATCTGGAACCGTGGCGATGGTGCGCTCAAGCAGATGGCCGATGCGAACCAGGCCAGCGGTGCCAGCGTCATCGCGGTGGAAGACGTGCCGCATGAGAAGACCGGCAGCTACGGCATCGTCGCCACCGAGGCGTTCGATGGCCGCCAGGGCCACATCAGCGCGATCGTCGAGAAGCCCAAGCCGGAAGACGCGCCCAGCGACCTGGCCGTGGTCGGCCGGTATGTCCTGAGCCCGAAGATTTTCGAGCTGCTCGAAGCCACCGGCACCGGTGCCGGCGGTGAGATCCAGCTCACCGACGCCATCGCCGAGCTGCTCAAGAGCGAGCCCGTGGACGCGTACCGTTTCGAAGGCACGCGCTTCGATTGCGGCACGCACCTGGGTCTGGTCGAAGCCACCATCCGCTTTGCGTTGAACAACGACAAGCTGGCCGGCCCGGCGCGCGAGATCATGAAGAAGGCGCTCGCCGAGGGCTGATCGCAACCGCGATCCCCGGTAGGTACCGACCGTTGGTCGATACGCGGAACCCCGGTAGGTACCGACCGTTGGTCGGTACCCACGCCAACAAAAAGGGCAGCCTCGCGGCTGTCCTTTTTGCATTTCGGTGGTGTTCCCGCATCAACCAACGGTCAATGCCGTCCAGCGGGGCAGGGTGCCGGCCCTGGGGCCGGCACCGCCCGCTGCATCACAGCGACTCGAAGATGCCCGCTGCGCCCATGCCGGTGCCGATGCACATGGTCACCATGCCGTACTTCTGCTGGCGACGGCGCAGGCCGTGCAGCAGGGTGGCGGTACGGATCGCGCCCGTCGCGCCCAGCGGGTGGCCCAAGGCGATGGCGCCGCCCAGCGGGTTGACCTTGGACGGGTCCAGGCCGC
The DNA here is from genome assembly GCF_040548725.1 of Stenotrophomonas sp. 2619. Classification (NCBI taxonomy): domain Bacteria; kingdom Pseudomonadati; phylum Pseudomonadota; class Gammaproteobacteria; order Lysobacterales; family Lysobacteraceae; genus Stenotrophomonas; species Stenotrophomonas sp. 2619. Next base: position 431,251 of record NZ_JBEPSF010000001.1, read on the forward strand.
AATCGCGGATCACCGCCAGCGACTGCGCGGCGAAGGCTTCGTTGAGCTCGATCCAGTCCAGCTGATCCTGGGTCAGGCCGGCCTGCTTGAGCGCCTTGGGGATCGCGGCGATCGGGCCGATGCCCATCACTTCCGGGCGCACGCCGGCAACGGAGAAGCTGACGAAACGGGCCAGCGGTTTCAGGCCGTAGTCCTTGACCGCCTGTTCGGAGGCCAGCAGCACGGCGCCGGCGCCGTCGCTCATCTGCGACGAGTTGCCGGCCGTGACGGTGCCGCCGAACTGGCCGTTGCGGAACACCGGGCGCAGCTTGGCCAGGCCTTCGGCGGACGAGTCCAGGCGCGGGCCTTCGTCGGTATCGACGATCGTGTCGCGGGTAATGATGCGGCGGCCGTCGGCCAGGTCGGGCTGGCGAGTACGCACGTCGTAGGGGCTGATCTCGTCCTTGAAGTCGCCGTTCTGGATCGCGGCGATGGCCTTCTGGTGCGAGGCCAGTGCGAAGGCGTCCTGCTCCTCGCGCGAGACCTTCCACTCTTCGGCGACCTTCTCGGCGGTGATGCCCATGCCGTAGGCGATGGCGACGTGGTCGTTGTCGAACACGCTCGGGGCCATGGCGATCTTGTTGCCCATCATCGGCACCATCGACATCGACTCGGTACCACCGGCCAGCATCAGGTCGGCATTGCCCAGGCGGATCTGGTCGGCGGCCATGGCCACGGCCTGCAGGCCGGAGGAGCAGAAGCGGTTGACCGTCTGCGCGGCGATGGTGTCGGGCAGGCCGGCCAGCAGCACGCCGATGCGGGCCACGTTCATGCCCTGCTCGGCTTCCGGCATCGCGCAGCCGATGATGGCGTCATCGATGCGGTTGACGTCGATGCCCGGGGCCTGCGCGACCACCGAGCGGAGCACGTGGGCGAGCATGTCGTCGGGACGGGTGTTGCGGAACATGCCCTTGGGCGCCTTGCCTACCGGGGTGCGGGTGGCGGCGACGATGTAGGCGTCCTGGATTTGCTTGGTCATTGCAGTGATCTCTTGAATGTAGGGACAGGTGTGCCGACCAACGGTCGGCACCGACCGGGCGCGGACGGGGGCCGTCGCGCCCGGCGCGCCATCAATTGCGCAGCGGCTTGCCGGTCTTGAGCATGTGCGCGATGCGGGCCTGGGTCTTTTCCTGCTGGGCCAGTTCGACGAAGTGCTTGCGCTCCAGGGTCAGCAGCCACTCTTCGTCGACCAGGGTGCCGCGGTCTACTTCGCCACCGCACAGCACGGTGGCGATGCGCACGGCGATTTCGTAGTCGTACGGGCTGATGAAACGGCCTTCCAGCATGTTGACCAGCATCATCTTGAAGGTGGCGATGCCGACGTCGCCGGCCACCTGGATGCGGCGGGCCGGCATCGGCGGACGGTAGCCGCCTTCGGCCAGCGCCTGCACTTCGGCCTTGGCGATATGCAGCGCTTCGAAGCTGTTGAACACCACCTTGTCGGTGGCGCGCATCAGGCCCAGTTCCTTGGCGTTGACCGCCGAGTTGGAGACCTTGGCCATGGCCACGGTTTCGAAGGTCTTCTTCAGTTCGGCGAACACGTCACCGCCCGGGCCGGCAGCCTGCGAGGCGCGCACGGCCAGTTCCTTCAGACCGCCACCGGCCGGCAGCAGGCCGACCCCGGCCTCGACCAGGCCGATGTAGCTTTCCAGCGCGGCCACGCTCTTGGCGCTGTGCATCTGGAACTCGCAGCCACCGCCCAGGGCCAGGCCGCGCACGGCGGTCACCACCGGCACCAGCGAGTACTTGATGGCCTGGCTGGTGCGCTGGAAGTTGTGCACCATCTCTTCGAACTGGTCGACCTTGCCGGCCTGCAGCAGGCCAAGCGCGCCGGCCAGGTCGGCACCGGCGGAGAAGGGTTCCTTCTGCTGCCAGATCACCAGGCCCTTGTAGTCCTTCTCGGCGCGCTTGATCGCTTCCTGCAGCCCGTTGAGCACGTGGTCGGAGACGGTGTTCATCTTGGTCTTGAAGCTGACCACCGCGATCCCGTCGCCGTCGTGCCACATGCGCACGCCGTCGTTCTCGAACACGGTTTCGCCCGGGGCGAACGTCTCGCCCAGCAGCGGATCGGGGAAGCGCTGGCGCTGGTACACCGGCAGCGCCGAACGCGGCAGCTTGGCGTTGCGGGTCGGGCTGTAGCTGCCTTCGGCGGCGTGCACGCCGTCGCGGCCGTCGAACACCCAATCGGGCAGCGGGGCATTGCTCATGCTCTTGCCGGCCACGATGTCATCGGCGATCCACTGCGCCACCTGCTTCCAGCCGGCGGCCTGCCAGGTTTCGAACGGACCCAGCGACCAGCCGTAGCCCCAGCGGATGGCCAGGTCGACGTCGCGCGCGGTTTCGGCGATGTCGGCCAGGTGGTAGGCGCTGTAGTGGAACAGGTCGCGGAAGGTCGCCCACAGGAACTGCGCCTGCGGGTGCTGGCTTTCGCGCAGCTTGGCGAACTTCTCGGCCGGGTTCTTGATCTTCAGGATCTCGACCACTTCCGGTGCGGCGGCGCGGTCAGCCGGACGGTAGTCCTGCTTCGCCAGATCGAGGACGACGATGTCCTTGCCCACCTTGCGGAAGATGCCGGCACCGGTCTTCTGGCCGAGCGCGCCCTTGGCGATCAGCGCGTCCAGCCACTTCGGCGACTTGAAGAATTCATGCCACGGATCGTTGGGCAGGGTGTCGCCCATGGTCTTGATCACGTGCGCCATGGTGTCCAGGCCGACCACGTCGGAGGTGCGGTAGGTCGCCGACTTCGGGCGGCCGACCAGCGGACCGGTCAGGCCGTCCACTTCATCGAAGCCCAGGCCGAATTCCTGCGTGTGGTGGATGGTGGACAGGATCGAGAACACGCCGATGCGGTTGCCGATGAAGTTCGGGGTGTCCTTGGCGTACACCACGCCCTTGCCCAGCGTGGTGACCAGGAAGGCTTCCAGGCCTTCCAGCACGGCGGCGTCGGTGGTGCTGGCCGGGATCAGCTCGGCCAGGTGCATGTAGCGCGGCGGGTTGAAGAAATGCACGCCGCAGAAGCGGTGGCGCAGCTGCTCGGGCAGCACGTCGGCGAGCTTGTTGATGCCCAGGCCCGAGGTGTTGGAGGCCAGCACGGCGTGGTCGGCCACGAACGGGGCGATCTTCTTGTACAGGTCCTGCTTCCAGTCCATCCGTTCGGCGATGGCCTCGATGATCAGGTCGCAGTCCTTGAGCTGCTCCAGGCCGGTCTCGTAGTTGGCCGGGGTAATCGCCTCGGCGTAGGACTTGCTGGCCAGCGGGGCAGGGCTGAGCTTGCCCAGGTTGGCGATTGCCTTGAGCACGATGCCATCGGCCGGACCTTCCTTGGCGGGAAGGTCGAACAGCACGGTGTCGACGCCGGCGTTGGTCAGGTGGGCCGCGATCTGGGCACCCATGACGCCGGCACCCAGCACGGCGGCGCGGCGGACTAGCAGGGAATTGGACATGTCGATAAGCCTTTGTTGGTCTGGCAGCCGGGCGGGGCCCGGCTCTACGGAGGGTTCAATGGGCAGAGCCCGGCTCTACGGGGTGGAAAGTGGGGTCGACGCAGCGTCGGTGACCGCGCTGGCGCGGAAACCTGCTTCGGCGAAGTGGATCAATTCGCGGGCGGCATGGGCACGATGCGCCGCTTCGGTGACACCGGCGGGTCGCTTGATCAGACCGAAGTCGGCCATTGCATAGGTCAGCGAGCCGGCCAGGAAGTCCAGCCGCCAATACAGCTCTTCCTTGCTGAGCTCCGGCACGCAGGCCGCGATGGCCTTGCCGAAGTCGCGCAGCACGTGGCCGTAGTGGTCGGACAGGAACTTGCGCAGGTTGTCATTCTTCTCGGCGTAGGCGCGGGCGATGACGCGGACGAAGGCACCCCCGGTCTGGCGGTCCTGGGCCATCGCCAGGGCGGGCTCGACGAAGGCGGCCAGCACCGGGCGCAGCTGGCCGGGGTGCTCGCGGCGGGCCGCGTCCAGCTGCGCCAGGCGGGCGGTGGTCATCTCGTCCATGCGCCGGCGGAACACCTCGTTGACCAGGTTTTCCTTGGAGCCGAAGTGGTAGTTGACCGCCGCGATGTTCACATCGGCCTGGCTGGTGACCTGGCGAAGCGAGGTGCCAGCGAAGCCATGCTGCGCGAACAGCTCCTCGGCGGCGCCGAGAATGCGGTCCTTGGTGGAGAAATGAGCGGGCTTGGCCATGGGTGGGGCAGAGTTCAATCAAACGATTGTTTGATATTAGACCCGGGGCTGCGCGGGTGCATTGTGCGGCGCACAAAAGTGGCGCATTCGTTCATCGTCGTGCCATGCGCTGGCCGGCGACCCCGGTACCGCCTGAACGGGGGACTTCGCTTGGCATCCATGGGGTTGCCGGCCGGCGGCCGGCACTACCGCATGGGCGGGTTACACGTTAGAATTGCCTCACGTATATCAGGCTAAGCCCGCGTTTCGACGCGGGTTTTTTTCATGTTACTCTCGGGCCGATCAGTGGCCCGCCCAACGGAGAATTCCCATGGCGCTGGAGCGCACCCTTTCCATCATCAAGCCGGACGCCGTCGCCAAGAACGTCATCGGTGAAATCTACGCCCGCTTCGAAAAGGCCGGCCTGAAGGTCGTCGCCGCCAAGTACAAGCAGCTGTCGCGCCGTGAAGCCGAAGGCTTCTACGCCGTGCACCGCGAGCGTCCGTTCTTCAACGCGCTGGTCGAGTTCATGATCTCCGGCCCGGTGATGATCCAGGCCCTGGAAGGCGACAACGCCGTCCTGGCCCACCGCGACCTGCTGGGCGCCACCAATCCGAAGGAAGCCGCTGCGGGCACCATCCGCGCCGACTTCGCTGAATCCATCGATGCCAATGCCGCCCACGGCTCGGACTCGGTCGAGAATGCCGCGATCGAAATCGCCTACTTCTTCGCCGCGACTGAAGTCGTCTCGCGCTGAGAGTGATGCCGTGAACGAGGTCGTACAGCCAACCGCCATCCCATCCGTGCTCGTTCCGAGCGTGGCTGTGGCCAAGCAGAACCTGCTCGACCTCGATCGCGAGGGTCTGGAGCGCTTCTTCGCCGAGACACTCGGCGAAGCGCGCTACCGCGCCCATCAGGTCATGAAGTGGATCCACCACCACTACGTCACCGAGTTCGATGAGATGACCGACCTGGGCAAGGCGTTGCGCGCCAAGCTCAAGCAGCATGCCGAGGTCCTGGTCCCCAACATCGTGTTCGACAAACCGTCCAACGACGGCACCCACAAGTGGCTGCTGGCGATGGGCAACGATGGCAAGAACGCCATCGAAGCGGTCTACATCCCGGACAAGAACCGCGGCACGTTGTGCGTGTCCTCGCAGGTCGGCTGTGCGCTGAACTGCACGTTCTGTTCGACCGCTACCCAGGGCTTCAACCGCAACCTGTCCACCGCCGAGATCATCGGCCAGGTGTGGGTGGCGGCGCGCCACCTGGGCAACATCCCGCACAAGCAGCGTCGTCTCACCAACGTGGTGATGATGGGCATGGGCGAGCCGTTGATGAATTTCGACAACGTCGTGCGCGCCATGAGCGTGATGCGCGACGACCTGGGCTATGGCCTGGCCAACAAGCGCGTGACCCTGTCCACCTCCGGCCTGGTGCCGCAGATCGACCGGTTGTCCGCCGAGAGCGACGTGTCGCTGGCGGTGTCGCTGCATGCGCCCAACGATGCGCTGCGCGAGACCCTGGTGCCGCTCAACAAGAAGTACCCGATCGTCGAGCTGATGGCCTCGTGCGCACGCTACCTGCGTGCCAACAAGCGCCGCGAATCAGTCACCTTCGAATACACCCTGATGAAGGGCATCAACGACCAGCCCGAACATGCCCGCCAGCTGGCGCGGCTGATGCGCCAGTTCGACAACGCCGTGCAGGCGTCGCACTCGGGCAAGGTCAACCTGATTCCCTTCAACCCGTTCCCGGGCACGCGCTACGAGCGCTCCGGCGACACCGAGATCCGTGCCTTCCAGAAGATCCTGCTGGATTCGCAGGTCCTGACGATGGTCAGACGCACCCGCGGCGACGACATCGACGCCGCCTGTGGCCAGCTCAAGGGCCAGGTGATGGACCGCACGCGCCGCCAGGCCGAGTTCAACAAGACGCTCCAGGATGGGAAAAGCCGGGATGCCGCTGCCTGATTTCCGATTGCCAGCCGTTGTTTTCATCGCGCTGGCATCGGTCGGCTGCGGCAAACAAGGCATGAAGCCCCCCGCCTCCGCGCTGGGGGTGGCCCCCACCTATGAGGTCCGTGACAACGCCGCCACGCGTCGCCGGTTCAATTACCAGGACCAGATGACGCTGGCCGACCGGGCCTATCAGTCCGGTTCGCTGGCGGCGGCCGAGAAAAATGCCCGCTCGGCGCTCAAGCTCGATGGTGACCGGCCGGAGGCCTATCTGCTTCTGGCCACCCTGGCCGCCCGGCGCGGCGAGGATACGGCCGCCGGCGGGCTCTACCGCAAGGCCGCCGAGCTGGCGCCCGAACGCGGCGATGTGCTCAACAATTATGGTGCGTGGCTATGTACTCATGGCCGTGCGGCCGAGTCGCTGGTCTGGTTTGACCGCGCGCTTGCCGCGCCAGGCTATGCCACGCCGGCCTCGGCGCTGGCCAATGCCGGCGGCTGTGCACTCGACGCGGGCCAGTCCGAACGGGCCGCCCGCGACCTGCGTGCCGCCCTCCAGGTCGAGCCGGGCAACGCCTATGCGCTGGAGTCGATGGCGCGCAGCGAATACGCCCAAGGCCGCTATTTCGAGGCGCGGGCCTTCTCCCAACGTCGTCTTGCGGCTGCACCGGCCACACGTTCCGTGTTACAACTTGCCTCTGAAATCGAGGCGCAGTTGGGTGACACGGTTGCATCCGGTCGCTATCTGCAGCGAATTCGCGACGAATTTCCGCAGGATGCGGCTCCTAATCCCCGGGGTTGAAGCATTGTGATTGATGACCAGACTGTGAACGCTTTTGATGCCGCTGCCGGCTGTGGGGTCCGTCTCCGCCAGGCGCGCGAAGCGGCAGGGCTGACGCTTGAAGCGGTAGGGCAGCAGTTGCACATGCCGGTGCAGGTGGTGAAGTCGCTGGAAGCCGAGCAGTGGGACCGCCTGGGCGCCCCGGTGTTCGTGCGCGGCCAGTTGCGCAGCTATGCGCGCCTGCTGAAGATCGATCTGGGCGACGTGCTGGAACAGGCCCGGATCGGGCCGGTCGTGCCGCCGCAGCTGGTCAGCCACACCCATACCCCCCGGGCCCGGCGCATTGCCGAGAGTCTCGGGCGCCGCGTGCTCTACGTGGGCATCACCGCCGTGCTGGCCGTGCCGGTCTGGTTTGCCACCCGGGGCCACTTCGACGGCAGCGCCAACACCCCCAATACCGCGTCGCTGGACGTGATCCCGGCGGCCGTTCCGGTCGCTGGCGGTCCCGTTCCGGCCGAGGCGACCCCGGCGGCACCGGCACCGACCAGTGCGGCCACCGGTACCCCCTCGGCGCCTTACCTGGCGTCCCTGACCCCGGTGCCGCGTCCGGCACCCACCGCGGCAGTGCCGACCGGTGCGCTCAGCCTGCAGTTCAAAGGCGACAGCTGGGTCGATATCGCCGCCCCCGACGGCAGCACCGTGGAAAAGGCGTTGATCAAATCCGGCGAAGCGCGCAGCTTCACGCCGGGCCAGGTAGGCCGCATGGTGCTGGGCAATGCCTCGGCGGTCGAGGTTCAGCAGGCGGGCACTATCGTCGATCTTTCGCCGTACCAGCGAGCCAACGTGGCACGCTTTACGGTATCCTCTGACGGCTCCGTGGCCCCAGTTCCGCACTGAGTCGCGTTTCCCAATCCAATTCAAACAGCTCCTCCTTACGGGCGGGGCGAGAGTACGCATGGCGATCGACGACCTGCTCGACGAGCACGAACAAAGTGAACGCGTCCGCGGCTGGCTGCGGAAGAATGGTGTCAGCATCCTCGCCGGCGTGGCGATCGCAATCGGCGGTATCGCCGGTTGGCAGTGGTGGCAGAAGGACCACAGCAACCAGCTGGCCGGCGCCAACGTCCAGTACCAGGCGGTGCTCAAGCACCTGCAGGACAAGGATCTGGCCCAGGCGGCCAAGGGCGTGAAGGCGCTCGACGACGGCAAGGCCAACATTTACTCGGATCTGGCGGCGCTGCAGCTGGCCAAGGCCCAGGTTGAGGCAGGCAAGAACGAAGACGCGCTGGCAACGCTGCGTGCGATCAAGGCCGATCCGGAATTCCAGCCGGTCATCGAGCAGCGCATCGCACGCCTGTTGCTGGCCACCGGCAAGGCCGACGACGCGATCAAGGCGCTTGGCACCGCCAGCGACAGCGCCAGCCTGGAAATCCATGGCGATGCACTGATGGCGCAGGGCAAGCGTGATGCGGCCCGGCAACAGTATGAGAAGGCGCTCAAGACGCTGGACGTGGCAGCGCCGCAGCGGCGCCTGCTTGAAACCAAAGTGATGGATGCCGGTGGCACCGTCACCGATGCTGCGGAGTCGGTGTAATGAAGCATATGGTCATGATCAAGCGCGTTGCCACCCTGGTTCTGCTGGGCGTGGCGTTGTCCGGTTGCTCCACCGTTAAAGGGTGGTTCGCCGGCAAGGATGCAGCAGCCAAGAAGGCGCTGGAACCGGCTGAACTGGTGAAGTTCGAGCCGACCGCCAAGGTCGACCGGCTCTGGAGCGTGAACGTCGGCAAGGGCGAGAAGCGCATCGGCGTTCGCCAGGGCCCGGCCGTGGCCGATGGCCGCGTGTATGCGGCAGCCATTTACGGCGGCGTGCACGCCATCGACCTGCAGACCGGCAAGAAGGTCTGGACCTGGGAGCCGGCCAAGGAAAAGAAGAAGCCCAAGCTGCGCCTGTCCGGTGGCCCCGGCGTCGGTGACGGCCTGGTGGTGATCGGGACGCTGGACGGCCAGGTGATCGCGCTGGGTGCCGAAGACGGCGCCGAGAAGTGGCGTGCCAAGGTGCCCGGCGAAGTCATCGCTGCTCCGGCCGTCGGCCAGGGCATGGTCTTCGTGCGCAGCAACGACGGTCGCGTGACCGCCCTGGATGCCGACAACGGCACCCAGCGCTGGTTCAACCCGCGTGAGCTGCCGGCGCTGACCGTGCGCGGCAATGCCGCCGTGGTGACCGGCCCGGGCGTGCTGTTCGTCGGCAACGACGATGGCAGCGTGTCGGCCCTGGCGATGAACGACGGCCGCACCGTGTGGGACCAGATGGTCGCCAACGGCGAAGGCCGTACCGAACTGGAGCGCATGTCCGACGTAGATGGCGCCCCGGTGCTGGAAGGCAACACCCTGTTCGTGGGCAGCTTCAAGAACCAGACCATGGCGATCGAAGGCCCGACGGGCCGTCCGCTGTGGTCGCGTGATCATGGCGGCGCCGGTGGCGTGGCCCTGAACTCGGGCACTGTGTTTGTCACCGACAACAAGGGTGGCGTGTTCGGCCTGGACAAGAGCAGTGGCAGCGCGATGTGGTCGCAGACCGCCTTGGCGCGCCGCTCGCTGACCGGGCCGGCGGTGCAGGGCGACTACGTCGTTGTAGGCGACTACAAGGGCTACCTGCACTGGTTGCGGACGGATAATGGCGAGCTTGCCGCTCGCGCCAAGAGTGGCGGTGACGCGCTCCTGGCGCAGCCGGTCACCGCTGATGGGATTCTGCTGGTGCAGAACGTTGATGGAAAGCTGACCGCATTCCGGTTGGCACAATAAGGAGTTACCGCGATGCTGCCCTTGGTCGCCCTGGTTGGACGGCCGAATGTCGGCAAGTCCACGCTGTTCAATGCGTTTACCCGTACGCGCGACGCGCTGGTCCATGACCAGCCCGGCGTGACCCGGGACCGTAATTACGGTGTTTGTCGTCTTAACGAAGACCACCCGTTCCTGGTGGTCGATACCGGCGGTATCGCCGGTGAAGAAGAAGGTCTGGCCGGCGCTACTGCACGCCAGGCCCGCGCCGCCGCCGCCGAGGCGGATCTGATCCTGTTCGTGGTCGATGCCCGTGAGGGCCCGATGGACGACGAGATCCTGACTTGGCTGCGCAAGCTCGCGCGTCCGACCCTGCTGTTGATCAACAAGATCGACGGCATGAACGAGGACACCGTGCGTTCGGAGTTCGCCCGTTACGGCTTCGGCGAAATGCTGACCGTGTCGGCCGCGCACCGCCAGGGTCTGGACGATCTGCTGGACGAAGTCGTGGAGCGGCTGCCCGAAGAGGGCACCACCGAAACCCTCGACACCGATCCGAACCGCATCCGCATTGCCTTCGTGGGCCGGCCCAACGTGGGCAAGTCGACGCTGGTCAATCGCCTGCTGGGCGAAGAGCGCATGATCGCCTCCGAAGTGCCCGGTACCACCCGCGACTCGATCGCGGTGGACATGGAGCGCGACGGTCGCGAGTACCGCCTGATCGACACCGCCGGCCTGCGTCGCAAGGCGCGCGTTGAAGAGGTGGTCGAGAAGTTCAGCGTGATCAAGACGCTGCAGGCGATCGAGCAGTGCCAGGTGGCCGTGCTGATGCTGGACGCGTCCGAAGGCGTGACCGACCAGGACGCCAGCGTGCTGGGTGCGGTGCTCGATGCCGGCCGCGCGTTGGTGGTGGCGATCAACAAGTGGGATGGCCTGACCGACTACCAGCGCGAGCAGGCTGAAGCGCTGGTGTCGCGCAAGCTCGGCTTCGTGCCGTGGGCTGAAGTGGTGCGCATCTCGGCCAAGCACGGTTCGGGCCTGCGCGAGCTGTTCCGCTGCATCCATGCCGCGCATGCCTCGGCGACGCATGAGTTCAGCACCAGTGAAGTCAACAAGGCGCTGGAAGTGGCCTACGAGACCAACCCGCCGCCGGCGATCCGTGGTCACGTCTCCAAGCTGCGTTACGTGCATCCGGGCGGCTCCAACCCGCCGACCTTCATCGTGCACGGCACGCGCCTGAAGGACCTGCCGGAGTCGTACAAGCGCTACTTGGAGAACTTCTTCCGCAAGCGCTTCAAGCTGGTCGGTACCCCGGTGCAGTTCATCTTCCGCGAGGGTGTGAACCCATACGAAGGCAAGAAGAACGTGCTCACCGAACGTCAGGTCAAGCGCAAACGGCGCCTGATCAAGCACGTCAAGGGCAAGTGATGCAACGAAGAGCCGGCGAAAGCTGGCTCTTTTCATTTCCGTGTTGCCGGCTGCCAGGCGCACGCGACGGTAGTGCCGGCCGCTGGCCGGCAACCGCGACAAACCCACCGCGTGCGCGCCGGTGCGCGATAATCCCGGCATGAGCACGATCCCCGAACTCACCCCCGCCCAGGCCCGCGAACGCGTCGCCCGTGGCGCGTTGCTCGTCGACGTGCGCGAGGCGCATGAACGCGCGGCCGGCATGGCTGAGGGCGCGCTGGGCATCGCCAAGGGCGAACTGCTGGCATCGCCTTCAGCGCACCTGCCCACCACCGATCGCGAGGTGGTGTTGATCTGCCAGAGCGGCCGGCGATCGCTGGACGCGGCAAGCGCACTGGCCGAACTGGGCTACACGGCTCTGGCGTCGGTGGGCGGTGGCACCAACGCCTGGCGTGCCGACGGGCTGCCCCTGGTGCAGCCGCTGCAGACCGACGCCGAGCGCGACTTCAACGCCCGCTACGCGCGCCACCTGCTGCTGCCCCAGGTGGGCGTGGCGGGCCAGCAGACACTGTTGGCCTCGCGCGTGCTGGTGCTCGGTGCCGGTGGACTGGGTGCCCCCGCTGCCTTCTATCTGGCGGCGGCCGGGGTAGGGCACCTGCGTATCGCCGATGACGATGTGGTCGAGCGCAGCAACCTGCAACGCCAGATCCTGCACACCGACGCCAGCGTTGGCATGCCCAAGGTACTGTCGGCACGCGACCGCCTGCTGGCGCTCAATCCGCACCTGGATGTGGACGCCGTGCAGGTGCGTGTCAGCGCCGACAACGTCGATGCACTGCTGGACGGGGTGGACGTGGTGCTGGACGGCTCGGACAACTTCCCGCTGCGCTACCTGCTCAACGATGCCTGCATCCAGCACCGCATTCCGCTGGTGTATGGCGCGGTTGAGCGGTTCACGGGCCAGGTCAGCGTGTTCGACGCCGGCCGCCAGCGTGGCCAGGCCCCGTGCTACCGCTGCCTGTTCCCGGAGCCACCGCCGCCCGAGTTCGCCCCCAACTGTTCTGAAGCCGGCGTGCTGGGCGTGCTGCCGGGAATGGTCGGGCTGCTGCAGGCCACCGAGGTCCTCAAGCTGCTGCTCGGCATGGGTGAGCCGCTGACCGGCCGGTTGCTGAGCTTCGATGCACTGGGCATGCGTTTTCGTGAGACCCGCCTGCGCCCCGATCCGGCCTGTCCGCTCTGCGCGCCGGGCAAGGCATTTCCCGGGTACATCGACTACGCGGCGTTCTGCAGCGGCCCGTAACGCCGAACGACCGCGTAGCGCCGGGCTCTGCCCGGCCGTCGCACACATGGCCCAACCGCGTAGCGCCGGGCTCTGCCCGGCCGTCACGCACATGGCCCAACCACGTAGCGCCGGGCTCTGCCCGGCCGTCACGCACACGGCCCAACCGCGTAGCGCCGGGCTCTGCCCGGCTGCATTTCGCAGGGTGCCGGCCAGCCGGGCAGAGCCCGGCGCTACGTGCTGGGTCGGGCCAGCCGGGCAGAGCCCGGCGCTACGTGGTGGATTGGGCCAGCCAGGAAGAGCCCGGCGCTACGTGATTTCAGGACGATCCGCGTCGCCACCTGGCCCATCGTTCTGTTTTCGGCACAATCATGCGCAACATGGATGCTATTGCCGCCCGACGCTTTGCCCTATCGTTGACCCCTCTATGTAGTCCGGGGAAACAACCGCATGGCGGTCGAAGCAGGCGCCAGTGAGCTGGTGAAAGTCGTGGCGCTGCTGGGCGCGGCGGTGGTGATGGTGCCGCTGTTTCGACGGCTGGGGTTGGGCTCGGTGCTGGGCTATTTCGCCGCCGGCCTGGCCATCGGCCCGTTCGGCTTCGGCTGGTTCTCCGACCCGCAGGCGATCCTGCACACCGCCGAACTTGGCGTGGTGATGTTCCTGTTCGTGATCGGGCTGGAAATGCGGCCCTCGCACCTGTGGGGCCTGCGCAACGAAATCTTCGGGCTCGGCACGCTGCAGATCGTGGTCTGCGGCGCGGTGCTGACCGGCGTGTGCATGTTGTTCGGGTTCCCGGTCAACGTGGCCTTCATCGGTGCCTTCGGCTTCGTATTGACCTCCACCGCAGTGGTGATGCAGCTGTTGGCCGAGCGCGGCGACATTGCGTTGCCGTCCGGGCAGAAGATCGTTTCGATCCTGCTGTTTGAAGACCTGTTGATCGTGCCGCTGCTGGCGGTGGTGGCCTTCATGGCCCCGGTGCAGGCCGATGCGGGGGCCAGCTCGCGCTGGCTCAGCGTGGGCATCGGTGCCGGCGCCATCGTCGGCCTGGTGCTGGTGGGCCGGTTCCTGCTCAACCCGTTGTTCCGCATCCTGGCCGCGGCAAAGGCGCGCGAAGTGATGACCGCCGCCGCACTGCTGGTGGTGCTGGGCGCGGCGCTGCTGATGCAGCTGGGCGGGCTGTCGATGGCGATGGGCGCGTTCCTGGCCGGCGTGCTGCTCAGCGAATCCACCTTCCGCCACCAGATCGAAGCGGACATCGAGCCGTTCCGCGGCATCCTGCTGGGGCTGTTCTTCCTCAGCGTGGGCATGGCGCTGGACCTCACCGTGGTGGCCAACAACTGGCCGCTGATCGTGTCGGGCGTGTTCGCGCTGATGCTGGCCAAGGCGGTGTGCATCTACATCGTGGCGCGCATCATGGGCAGCGACCACCGCCAGGCGCTCGACCGCGGCGTGGTGATGGCCCAGGGCGGCGAATTCGCGTTCGTGCTGTTTTCCGCGGCCGCGGCAGCCGGCGTGATCGGGGTGGAGGTCAACGCCAACCTGACCGCGATCGTGGTGCTGTCGATGGCACTCACGCCGCTGTTCGTGCTGTTGCACGACAAGCTGATGCCCGACCGCGAAGTGTCGCTGGATGGCGTTGAAGAAGCCGACGGCCTGTCCGGCAGCGTGTTGATGATCGGCTTCGGCCGCTTCGGCCAGGTGGCCAGCCAGTCGCTGCTGGCGCGCGACGTGGACGTGACCATCATCGACAACGACGTGGACATGATCCACAACGCCGAGCGCTTCGGGTTCAAGATCTACTACGGCGACGGCACCCGCCTGGACGTGCTGCACGCCTCCGGTGCCGGCTCGGCGCGCGCCATCGCGGTGTGCGTCAACAATGCGCAGGACGCCGACCGCATCGTGGAGCTGGTCACCCATCAGTTCCCGCAGGCCAAGCTGCTGGTGCGCTCGTTCGACCGCGAGCATTCGCTGCGGCTGATCCATGCCGGCGTGGACTACCAGATCCGCGAGACCTTCGAGTCGGCGTTGCAGTTCGGCCAGGTCGCCTTGATGGAACTGGGCGCCGACCAGGATGATGCGCGCGAGATCGCCGAGCAGATCCGCGAGCGCGACGCCGAGCGCTTCGAGCTGGAAATGGCCGGCGGCAGCCTGCGCGCCGGGGCGCACATGGTGTTCGGTACGGCGCTGCCAGGCGTGCCCACGCCCACGCCGTTCACCGCGCCCAAGCGCAAGGCGCGCACGCTCAACGCCGACGAAGTGCCGGAAGAGGAATGACGCGCCGGTGGGCGGGGCGGGCCTAATCGGGGACAATGGCGTCCCCGCCGCCCCCGCCTGCCGCCCTCGATGAGCTCACCGACCCCCGCACCCGCCGTTCCCGCCCGTATTCTGGATGGGCGCCGCATCGCCGAAGACCTGCTGGACAGCCTGAAGGTCCGGGTCGATGCCCGCCTGGCCGCCGGTGGCAGCCGCCCGGGCCTGGCCGTGGTGCTGGTGGGAGGTGATCCGGCCTCGACCGTGTACGTGCGCAACAAGCGCCGTGCCGCCGAGAAGGTGGGCATCGAGGCCTTCGATTACGATCTGCCAGCGGGCACCAACGAGGCCCAGCTGCTGGAGCTGATCGACCAGCTCAACGCCGACCCCAAGATCCACGGCATTCTGGTGCAGCTGCCGCTGCCGGGCATTCCCGATGCCAGCCGGCTGATCCACCGCATCGACCCGCGCAAGGACGTGGACGGTTTCCACCCCGAGAACGTGGGCCACCTGGCCCTGCGCGAGTTCGGCCTGCGCCCGTGCACCCCGCGCGGCATCGTCACCCTGCTGGGCCATACCGACCAGCCGGTGCGCGGCCGCAACGCCACCATCGTGGGGGTGAGCAACCACGTGGGGCGTCCGATGGGCCTGGAGCTGCTGATCGCCGGCTGCACCGTGACCAGCTGCCACAAGTTCACCCCGCGCGATGTGCTGGAGCGCAGCGTGCGCGACGCGGACATCCTGGTGGTGGCGGTGGGTCGCCCGGGCATCGTGCCGGGTGAATGGGTGAAGCCGGGCGCGGTGGTGATCGACGTGGGCATCAACCGCCTGGATGACGGCCGCCTGGTCGGCGACGTCGGCTTCGAGGCTGCCGCCCAGCGCGCCAGCTGGATCACCCCGGTGCCGGGCGGGGTAGGGCCGATGACCGTGGCCACGCTGATGCAGAACACCTTGGAAGCGGCTGAAGCGGCGATCTGACCGCCTTGTGCCGACCCTCGGTCGGCACATTGCCCGGACGCCAAAGCGGCGCGCGCCCCGTGCCGACCAACGGTCCGCACCCACCGCGCCCGCCATCTCCGGTAGAGCCGACCGTTGGTCGGCTGCCATCGTCGCGGTGGCGTGGTGGCCCATCGTTCAATGTCCAGCCGACCAACGGTCGGCTCTACCGGATCCAGCAGCCGACCAACGGTCGGCTCTACCCGCTCGTTGGCGCGACACAGCGTCGCACCGGCCCCCTGCCCAAGCGGGCCGAATCAGGGTAAAATGTCGCGCTTCCCCACATCTCGGGTATGCCGATGCTGCGCATCCAGGCTGAAGCTCTCACCTACGACGACGTCTCGCTCGTCCCCGCACACTCCACGATCCTGCCCAAGGATGTCAGCCTGGAAACCCGGCTGACCCGCGACCTGCGGCTGAAGCTTCCGATCCTCTCCGCGGCCATGGATACGGTCACCGAAGCACGCCTGGCCATCGCCATGGCCCAGCTCGGTGGCATGGGCATCATCCACAAGAACCTGACCGTGGAGCAGCAGGCCGCCGAAGTGGCCCAGGTCAAGAAGTTCGAGGCCGGCGTCATCCGCGACCCGATCACGGTCGGCCCGGAAACCACCATCCGCGACGTGCTGGCCCTGACCCAGGCGCGCAACATCTCCGGCGTGCCGGTGGTGGACGGCGGCGGCCAGCTGGTCGGCATCGTCACCCACCGTGACATGCGCTTCGAGACCGAGCTGGACGATCCGGTCCGCCACATCATGACCAAGAAGGATCGCCTGATCACGGTCAAGGAAGGCGCCGCGTCGGAAGAAGTGCTGCAGCTGCTGCACCGCAACCGCATCGAAAAGATCCTGGTGGTCAACGATGATTTCGCCCTGCGTGGCCTGATCACCGTCAAGGACATCCAGAAGAACACCGACTATCCCAACGCCGCCAAGGACACCGCCACGCGTCTGCTGGTGGGTGCTGCGGTAGGCGTCGGCGGCGACACCGACCGCCGCGTCGAAGCGCTGGTCGCCGCCGGCGTGGACGTGCTGGTGGTGGACACCGCGCACGGCCATTCGCAGGGCGTGCTGGACCGCGTGCGCTGGGTCAAGAAGAACTTCCCGAACGTGCAGGTCGTGGGTGGCAACATCTGCACCGGCGAAGCCGCGCTGGCGCTGCTGGACTGCGGCGCGGACGCGGTCAAGGTCGGCATCGGTCCGGGCTCGATCTGCACCACCCGCGTGGTCGCCGGTGTCGGCGTGCCGCAGATCACCGCGATCGACCTGGTGGCCGAAGCGCTGCAGGACCGCATCCCGCTGATCGCCGACGGTGGCATCCGCTACTCCGGCGACATCGGCAAGGCGCTGGCCGCCGGTGCCTCCACCATCATGATCGGTGGCCTGCTGGCCGGTACCGAAGAATCGCCCGGCGAAACCGAGCTGTTCCAGGGCCGTTCCTACAAGAGCTACCGCGGCATGGGTTCCCTGGCCGCGATGGAGAAGGGGTCCAAGGACCGCTACTTCCAGGACGCCTCCAGCGCCGACAAGCTGGTGCCCGAAGGCATCGAAGGCCGCGTGCCGTATCGCGGCCCGGTGGGCGGCATCATCCACCAGCTGATGGGCGGCCTGCGCGCCACCATGGGTTACGTGGGCTGCGGCACCGTCGAAGACATGCGCAGCAAGCCGAAGTTCGTCAAGATCAGCGGCGCCGGCCAGCGTGAGAGCCACGTCCACGACGTGCAGATCACCAAAGAGCCGCCGAACTACCGCGCCTGATGCGGCATGAGCAAAGAGGAACGAGGAAGCTGATTCCCGTTCCTCTTTCTCTATCGGCCGCCGGTTTTCGTATTCGTTTCCTGTTTTCTTTCCTGCATCGCCCAGGGCACCATGACCAACATCCATAACGACAAGATCCTCATCCTCGATTTCGGTGCCCAGTACACCCAGCTGATCGCGCGCCGCATCCGCGAGCTCGGCGTGTACTGCGAAATCTGGGCGTGGGACCACAACCCGGCCGAGATTGCCGCCTTCGGCGCCAAGGGCATCATCCTGTCCGGTGGCCCGGAATCGACCACGCTGCCGGGCGCGCCTGCCGCGCCGCAGGAAGTGTTCGACAGCGGCCTGCCGATCTTCGGCATCTGCTACGGCATGCAGACCCTGGCCGCGCAGCTCGGTGGCGCCACCGAAGCGGCCGACCAGCGTGAATTCGGCCATGCCGAAGTCAACGTCGTGCACCCCGATGCGCTGTTCAAGGGCCTGAGCGATCACGGCGGCGAGCCGAAGTTGAATGTCTGGATGAGCCACGGCGACCACGTCTCCGTCGCCCCGCCGGGCTTCACCGTGACGGCCGTGACCGATCGCATCCCGGTGGCCGCGATGGCCAACGAAGAGAAGCGCTGGTACGGCGTGCAGTTCCACCCGGAAGTGACCCACACCCTGCAGGGCCAGGCGCTGCTGCGCCGCTTCGTGGTGGACGTGTGTGGTTGCGAAACCCTGTGGACCGCCGCCAACATCATCGACGACCAGATCGCCCGCGTGCGCGGGCTGGTGGGCGATGACGAAGTGATCCTGGGCCTGTCCGGCGGCGTCGATTCGTCGGTCGTGGCCGCGCTGCTGCACAAGGCGATCGGCGACAAGCTGACCTGCGTGTTCGTCGACACCGGCCTGCTGCGCTGGCAGGAAGGCGACCAGGTGATGGCGATGTTCGCCGAGCACATGGGCGTCAAGGTGATCCGCGTGAATGCCGCCGACCGCTACTTCGCCAAGCTGGAAGGCGTGAGCGACCCGGAAGCCAAGCGCAAGATCATCGGTAACCTGTTCGTGGACATCTTCGATGAAGAGTCCAACAAGCTGAAGAACGCCAAGTGGCTGGCGCAGGGCACCATCTACCCGGACGTGATCGAGTCGGCCGGCAGCAAGACCGGCAAGGCGCATGTGATCAAGAGCCACCACAACGTGGGCGGCCTGCCGGAGCACATGAAGCTGGGCCTGGTGGAGCCGCTGCGCGAGCTGTTCAAGGACGAAGTGCGCCGCTTGGGCGTTGAGCTGGGCCTGCCGCGCAGCATGGTCTACCGCCATCCGTTCCCGGGCCCGGGCCTGGGCGTGCGTATCCTGGGTGAAGTGAAGCGCGAGTACGCCGAGCTGCTGGCCAAGGCCGATGCCATCTTCATTGATGAGCTGCGCAAGGCGGATCTGTATGACAAGACCAGCCAGGCGTTTGCCGTGTTCCTGCCTGTGAAGTCGGTGGGCGTGGTGGGTGATGCGCGGGCGTATGAGTGGGTGATTGCGCTAAGGGCCGTGGAGACGATCGACTTCATGACGGCGCATTGGGCACATCTGCCGTATGAGTTCCTGGGGACGGTGAGCAACCGGATCATCAATGAGCTGCGGGGGGTGTCGCGGGTTGTCTATGACATCTCGGGGAAGCCGCCGGCGACGATCGAGTGGGAGTGATTCCACGCCTGGCAATGTGCAGCACGATATAGCAAAAAATGCCCTGAAGCCCGCGAAACTGCGGGCTTTTGGCTTTTTCATCTGGCAAGGTCGGGTGGCGTTCTGCATCGCACCACCTGGCTGCCCAGTCAATCCCTGCTTGTGGGTGCCAACGACTCTCTGAAGAATTACAGTTCGGAGTGCCACTACATCTTCAAGAGGCTCTATGGATGTAAAGAACATACGAGCCTTAGAGATGAAGCCCTTTTCACCGCGAACCTATCTCGCAAGCTGATTGAAACTTTTCTCACATTCAAGTATCAAAAGCGGAGAGGCGATATTCGTCAGCTAATGGAGGCTGGATTTAAGGGTTGCGTCATTACATCGCCAGAGCTTAATGAGGAAATTTATAGATGTTATTGAAATAACCGATGAGTCGATCGAAAGCTTGGCGGGTCAAACTAATAATGTCATCGAAAGAACCTTCCAGTGGATGGATTGGGTTGATAGGAAACAGTATGACGAAATGACGCGGGTCGCAACTGCATCAAGTTGATTCTAGGCCAGCTGAGGGCGATTCACGATGCAAATCGCCCCGTCTTCCTGGAGGCCCTTTGATTGAGCCAGGTCGCCTTGGCCTGATCCGCCTGTTGCCGATAGTGAATAGCGTCGGCCTACGCTGGCAGAACATGCCTGGTCGGCTCCAGCAGTCGCTTAGGGTTGAACTGGCGCAGGCAGTCCAGCATAACCAGCTTTGCAGTCGAGCATTTGGTGTGCAGAACTCTGCGCCCTGCGTCATAGTTCTGATACCATAACGCAAATGCACAGACATCTGCGGGGCGCCATGAGATTTGACGACGTTAAGAGCGATACGCTTAATTTGAGGGTGTCGCCCAGCTTCAAACGTGCTTTGAAAGCTGCAGCCGACCATGAGCAACGAAGTATGGTGAACATGTTGGAAGTTCTGCTCGCGGCTTTCTGCGAATCCAGGAATATCTCCGTTCCTGCCGAGCGTGCGACTCAAACGAGAGCCGACAAAAAACTGCACGTCAAAGCCGTGGCCTGAACTGCCATGAGCCTCGAGCGAAAAACGACCTGCGTCCATTCGGACCCGCAAGAGGTCGACAACCAAGAAAATCAGTCACCTGTGGCGAAGATCGCTGAGCTTTACAGTACTCCGTTGCCATCCACGCGCACGGGCCCGCTTTACAACGCCTTTTCCTATCCAACGAAAATCTCGCCCGAGGTGATCGCCGTCTTTATTGCGGCACATACAAAGCCGGGCGAGACTGTTCTCGACGCATTCGCAGGAAGTGGAACCACAGGGCTCGCGACACTACTATGCGATCGTCCCACCGATGAGATGCGGCGCATGGCCAACGCGCTTGGAATCGAGCCAAAGTGGGGGCCGCGCAACGCCCATCTTTTCGAGATCGGTACTTTGGGCTCGTTCGTCTCAGAAACTCTCTGCCATCCCCCAGAGCCAGAGACATTCGAAGCGGCGGTCAATGAGCTGTACCGGCGCGCCGAAGAAACGCTCTCCTGGCTATATGAAGCGAAGGATGCGAGTGGCTCTCCCGGAATGCTGCGCCACATGATCTGGTCCGAAGTGCTCGTTTGCCCGAATTGCGGCAACGAAGTCTCGTTGTGGGATGCGAGCGTTAAAACAAAGCCACTGAGCATGTCGAATACGTTTCGCTGCGAGAGCTGCCGAAAGCAGGTCGCGGTCGGAGATTGCGAGCGAGCGCTTGAATCATCCCTAGACGCGTTTGGGCGTAAGCAACTTACAAAGAAGCGCGTGATCGCGCGGGTGCATGGCCGAACTGGATCGACCAAATGGCAACGACCACCCACGCCCGAAGACCATGAAGTCCTGGCGCGAATCGCCAAAGCGAGTCCGCCGAAGTCCGCTCCCAACGCCGATCTCATTTGGGGCGAGCTGCGCCGCACGGGCTATCACGTAGGCATAGAGAAGCTTCATCACTTCTACACGAAGCGAAACTTCATCGCGATGGCGGGTCTTTTGGATCTCGTCGCCGATTTTCCGGAAGACGTGCGTGACGCATTGCGACTCCTGGTCCTGAGCTACAACTCGAGCCACTCAACGCTCATGACCCGCGTGGTCCTTAAAAAGGGGCAGAACGACTTCGTGCTCACGGGATCGCAGAGCGGCGTGCTCTACATAAGCGGACTGCCGGTGGAGAAGAATATTCTCGAAGGCGTGCGGCGCAAGTCCAAAGCGTTCATCGATTCCTTCCACATGCTCCATGGCAGCAGAAGCACGGTTGTCGTCCACAACGGTACCAGTGAAAGCATGTCGCTAGAACCTCATTCAGTGGACTATGTTTTTACGGACCCACCTTTTGGTGCCTACATCCCCTATGCGGAACTCAATCAGATCAATGAACATTGGCTTGGCAAGACTACTGACCGCGCACGCGAAGTGATCGTAAGTGCCTCGCAGTCCAAAGGCGTTTCGGAGTATGGAGCCATGATGGCGAGCGTCTTCAAGGAAATCTCGCGCGCTCTTAAACCAGAGGGCTTGGCGACGGTAGTATTTCACTCCGCTCATTCGGAGGTATGGCGGGCGCTCGCGCAGGCCTACGTGGCTGCTGGCTTCACCGTCGAAGCCACGAGCGTCTTGGACAAGATTCAAGCGAGCTTCAAACAGGTCGTCTCCACCGTTTCGGTCAAAGGCGATCCATTGCTGTTGCTGTCGAAGCGCTCTCTTGATCGGGCAGGTGGCAAGACGAGTTCCAAGATCGCAGCGGAAGTGATTCGAGATGCAGGCAAAAGCTCGATGCTTGATCTGCAATTGCTCTATTCGCAATTCGTCGGAAAGTGCTTGCAGCTTGGCCGTGAAGTCGAGATGGACGCCAAGGCCTTCTATGCCCTTGCGCGCGCAGAGGTCAGTTCGGCCCGCAGGAGCTCCGCAGACCGATGAAGCAAGCTCATCAGCCACTGCCTGCTGGCCAAGCGCCAGATATGGGGCGCCGCAAACGCTTGGGCCAATACTTCACCGGCGTGGGCCTCGGCCGAATCCTTGCCGCGCTGGCCCAAGCGGAGAAGGCGGAGAGCATTATCGATCCAATGGCTGGGTCAGGCGATCTGTTGGCTTCATGCTTGGAAATCGGTGCAGCTCCGGCATCAATCGTGGGCATCGAAATAGACCGCACTGCCAGAGACATGTGCTCAAACCGATTGCCGCAGGCCGACTGCATTCTTGGCAGCGCTTTCGACTCAGACACCATCTCGCGCCTGCCAAAGACGGAGTGGGACTTGGTGATTGCTAATCCACCCTACGTCCGATATCAGTCGTTCTCAGACAAGTCGGAGATTGACCACGTTCTTCAGAGCGCGATGCAAATTCGGACCGCGCTACTGCAGATCCTGCCAAAGCTCTCTGCTCTTGATGAAGAGGACAAACGCCTCTTCGGACACCTCATTGGAGGCTACTCGGGCCTGTCCGACTTGGCCGTGCCCTCTTGGATTCTTTGTGCCGGCTTTGTAAAGCTTGGCGGCCGCTTGGCGTTGGTAGTGCCTGAGTCTTGGCTGACGCGGGACTACGCGACCATCGTGCAATACTTGCTGTTCCGCTGGTTCGACATTGAGTTCGTCGTGGAAGACGAGCACGCCTCTTGGTTCGACGACGCTCAGGTCAAGACGACGCTCATCGTGGCCAAGCGGGTGAAGCGGCGCGCATCGGCCCTAGTGCGAGGAGATGGATTGACCTACTGCCATATCTTGATCTCCGCCGCTGCGGCCAGCCCGGAAAGTCCCATCGGGAGGATTGCACTCGCAGGAGGATCGAGCCCAGAAAAAGAGTTCGCTAAGCAAGCGCGTTCGTGGCTTCGAAATGGCGCTAGCCATCCCACGGGCCTCGCCCGCGCGCGCCCCGCGTCGATGAAGCTAGCGCGCAGAAACATGCTTGCCGCCGCCTCCAGGCAAAAATGGTTTGCAGCTATCGGCGAGACAGGTAGCCAAGCGTGGGAAGACACCTATGTCTCTCGCGAGATTGATGATTGGCTTACCCGCCAAGGCATCGCCCCTTCTTTCGCCACGTTCAAGTCGCACGGCGTGGCTGTTGGTCAGGGCCTGCGCACCGGAGCCAATGGCTTCTTCTATGCCGACGGCGTGCGATCGTCAGGGCAAATAGAGCTGTCGTTTTCTGGCCCGCTTGCGGGATTGGTCGCGCGGGCACCAGATAGCGTCGCTCGGCCCGTCATTCGCCGGCAATCTGAGCTTCCGGCGGGCTTTGCCATCACCCCTGAACTCGCCACTGGCTGGGCGCTGGACCTCAGAAGGCACGCGCTCCCGGAGGACTTGGGCGAAGCCGACATGTTCCTATCGGTCTATGAACGCATGCCTGAGTCAATTGCGGCGGTAGTTCAGGCGGCAGGCCAGACCAACTTCGGCACTGACGCAAAGCCGCAAAAGGTTTGGAACCTAACCGCCGTCTCTTCGAACATCAGGCCTGCTGCTCGGGGCATGCCTCCGCGCCATTGGTATATGTTGCCGGACTTTGCGACGAGGCATTTGCCGGACGTTCTGTTGGCGCGAGTAAATTCATCCACACCGAGGGCCTATTTGAACAAGGCCCGGCAATGTCTCATCGACGCGAATTTTTCGACGATGTGGACGTTGCCGCTCAGCAAGTGGAACGCAGCAGCTTTGCTCGCTTTCATGAACAGCGCGTGGGCGCAGGCGGTCATCGAAACGTCGGGAGCAGTCATGGGCGGCGGAGCCCTGAAAGTGGAAGCCGCGCACCTGCGGCGCTTCCCAGTTCCGGAGTTCAATGAAGAGCAGCTTTGCAAGCTCTCACGGCTTGGCGACGAGCTCGCTGCCAAGGCGGAACACGCAGAAGCGGAAGCGACGCTGGACAGAATCAACGCCATCATGGCCGAAGTTCTCGGGTGCGATGGCGAAGGAATCAGGGAATTGCGAAGAATCGTGCGCGGGGGTCAGGAAAGACGCGCGAAACACAACACAAAGAAAGGGGGGCGCAATGGTTGTGAAGTACATTGAAGCGCAGGGCAAGGCTTTCCTGAAAGAAGTCAGCGACCTCATCCGTGAAGGCAAGGCGGAGGATGTGCTGCGGCACGCGCTCTCTGCCAAGCTTCCGTTGATGTTCCCCGAACAGCCTTGGTGGACCAAGGCTCACGTCACCGGAACAGAGTCATTGGCAAAGTTCCACGAGCTCGGGGACAAGAAGCATGGCTTCGTCGATGTGCTAGTGGGCGCCACAGTGATCGAATACGAGAGGGACTTGCGGGCGCTGGGCACCTTCGCGCACGGCCTCCACCAGGTGAAGCAGTACTGTGCCGGCCAGCTGAACGCGGGGACGCCTCGTGACCTGCTCGTTGGCGTGCTCTCCGACACCGTCCGTTGGCATGCTTTCGGTGTTTCGGAGGTTAAGGATGTTTCGGCCGTCGCTGGCACCGCCAGCTACGGCCCAGAGCACATCGAGCTCACCGAGATCGAATCATGCGACCTGTCAGCGGCAGGCGATGTCGAAGCGAAGAAACTCGGGGCTTTTTTGGTTCGTCATCTTGGGCGCGAAGGTGGCCGCTTGCTGGCTGCGCTCACGCTGGCGAAAGACTTGGGGTTCAATAGCCCATTCTGTCAGGCCCATGTCCAGCCGATTGACGCACTTGTGGATCACGCATTCGCCCATGACCCTACGTATGCCAGCTTGATCTCAAAGCTTTGGACAGACTTCGTTTCGTACCTGGGTGGGGACGTCGCTGCCGGCAAGTTCGACAAAGGGTCGTATGTCGCGGAACTCTACATCCTCACCCTCGCCAAGCTCATTTGCGCCAACATCCTGAACGGGAGAGCTTTGATCAGCGACGAAGCAGAGTTGCAAGCGATCTTGGACGGCTCGTTCTTCAAAGCTCGTGGGCTGCCAAACCTCGTTGAATACGACTATTTCGGCTGGCTCAATACTAGTCCCTACGTGAGCGACTTGGTTGCCGTTGCGCGCGATGTTCAATACGACCTTCGCGCCTACGATTTCGAATCGTCCCCCACCGAGGATCTTTTCGGCACTCTTATGGCGCAGTTGGCGGCCCGCTCGCAACGACTTCTGCTTGGGCAGGAATGGACTCCTTCATGGCTCGCCGGCAAGCTTGTCGAGAATGTTATGTTGGCGCTTCCGGAGGGACAACAGCCGCGTTTCGTCGATATGTGCTGCGGATCGGGAGCGATGGTCGTGGAGACGGTGAAGCGCGCTCAACAGCGCCTTCGCGCTGCTGGCCGAATTCCAGGCGACCCCGCTGCGCTTAGCGAGCTCGCGACTGCGATCACCGCATTCGATATCGACCCATTGGCTGTGATGCTTGCCAAGGTAGGCTGGGTGCTGGCCAGCAAGGACTGGCTCGCTGCCGGGCATGAGGCGCAGATTCCCGTCTATCACGCGGACTCGCTGTTTGCGAACACTCCGGTGACAAAGGTGTTTGGCGCGACTGGAGAAGAGCATCGCAAGCTAAAACTCGACACGGAAGAAGTCCAACTCCCTCAGTTTTTGATTACGGCATCGAACCAGACTTTGTTCGACGCCCTCCTCTCGCGTGGCTATGACATGGCGATGAGCAGCGCGGCGGCAGCGAGCACGACGCTCACGGACAAAGATATTGAGACGATGGTGAATGCGGTTTTGAGCGACACCGGGGTCGTGCTAGCCATCGACGAAAGGGCCGCATCAATCGAGTTCTGCAAGAATTTGCTGAAAGCGCTGGAGAATCTGCAGCGCGCTGGACGCAATGGCATCTGGGCATTCGTCCTGCGAAATAGCTTCCGGCCAGCTCTCGTCGCGGGACGCTTCAACGGAGTGGTGACGAATCCGCCATGGTTGGCTCTCAGCAAGATCGCGAGCAACCCCTATCAGGACGCATTGAAAGCCAAGTCGGAGCTCCATGGCATCAAAGCGCCAGGCGCTTCGCATTTGCATGTGGAAATCG
This sequence comes from Stenotrophomonas sp. 2619, assembly GCF_040548725.1. NCBI lineage: Bacteria > Pseudomonadati > Pseudomonadota > Gammaproteobacteria > Lysobacterales > Lysobacteraceae > Stenotrophomonas > Stenotrophomonas sp. 2619. The sequence continues at coordinate 457,271 of NZ_JBEPSF010000001.1, forward strand.
CAACCATCTTCCTCTTGCACGCCATTGAGCGCTATTTGATTCCGGGCGCGGTGATCGGATGCATCCTGCCGGACACGGTGCTGAATGGGCGGCACCACGAGCCATTCCGCTCGGCAGGCTACCTCACCGCGAGCAAGCCTGTGCAGTTCGCGCCTGTCGAGATATGGAAGATTGCTAACCAGACGTTCAAGAACGAAGCGATTGTTCTTTTTGGTTCCAAGTCGCATCCAGGTGGCGCCACGACTTTCGTGGGACGGGACGTGAGCAGAACATCAGAAAATGCCACGACTTACCACATCGTAAAGTCCAACGGCCGCACCGCATGGACGACCGCGCCAACTACGGCGCCGGCCGTGAAAGTTGCGACCAAGGAATCCATCGGGCCGCTGTTTCGACAGGGCGCCGACGTGATGCCGCGCGGCATTGTTTTTCATGCAGCGACAAAGAATGGCGTGGGCTGGAATTTGGGGCCAATCAACGCCGCCTCGCCTTTCTATTTCCTCAGATCGGATGGCCATCGGCTTAAAGATTTCGCGCTGACTGCAAATGGTGTTAGTGAACAGGTGATGTTCGACGTGCTTATCTCAAAGCACTTAGCTCCGTATGAACTTGCCGCCGGCGCCAAAGGGCTGTTGCCGTTTCAGTACGGGACGGACGGATGGGAGCCTCGCACGGGGCCGGGGATAGCTGCGCTTGGCGGAGCGACAGGTGGCGCGATTAAAGCGGCCTTGACGGCCATCAATGAAAGCGTCGAGGAGTTCTTCGATACGGTGGACACTGATCGAAAGAAACTGTCTAATCAAGGATGGACCGGCCAGGACTGGCTGGTGTTCGCCTCTGCAGGTGGCAAGCTGCCGTGCGCCGCGTATGTTCGCGGCGACCAGATCGTTTGCGGCAGAACGGTCATCGACCAGACGCTTTATTGGGGGCGCGTCGCGACTGAGGATGAGGCTATATACATCACTGCGTTGATAAACAGCCAAGCCGTCATCGAGGTGATTAAGGCTCACCAGCCGCGCGGAGCCTTTGGCGAACGCCATATCCACAAGCTAGCATTCGATCGAACCCCGACGTTTGACGCGGTAAACCCGGACCACCGTTCGATCGTTGATGCAGCAAAGGCGTTGCTGTCCGAATGGGCTACCCGGCGCACGCAACCTGACATCCAACCAATGCTCTCGCCTCAGAAGCATATGATCACGCGGCGGAAAAAGATCCGAGCGGCGCTTGAGCAACTGCCTAGCTGGGACGTCTACCAAGCAGCATGTGCCCACCTATACGGTGTTTGAGTCCAATTAGAGTTGATAAATCGGTATACAAGGATTGGGCCGGCGGCGGCCTTGCGCCGGGTCATTCAACCACATCCTTGGCCACTTGCATTCCGGCGAAGTTAGGTGCTGGAGTCATGGTGAAATAGGAAAATACCGCTAGATCAGCGCCTCGGTTCAACAGTTGCACACCAACTTCGCCCGTGTAGCGACGCGCTGCGCGGGCCAGTATATCATCTGAAAATAGTTCTCGATCAGCAATATAATGCGAGCATTCCGTTGCTCATCCCCTCGGATGCGCGAACTTTGCGCGTTACGGGATGATGCTGAAATTGGAGGCGGGTGGTGGGGGATGTTGCGAGGGGGCGGTAGGTTGGCGGACCGTACTCTGGTCGAACCTCCCGACAAACCACCTCGGCCAATTCCCGGCAGACAAAAAACAGTCCTTCAACCATGCTTTCATTCAAATGCTGCTTTGGTTGCCCAGCTGCCCGGCAGCGTTCTGAGGCATGCATCATCTGCACCACGGTCAGCAAGCCGACGGCGGCACGGTCGACTCGTGCCAGCGCCATGCGCCTGGCCAGGGCTGGCCATCGGTGTTCTCGTCAAGGCGCAGGCGTTCAAGCGCTTCCGCGAACAGGCTGAGATCGGGGCGAGGGATGCCATCGCTGTTGGTTGAATCAGCGGCTAGGGCAGAGAGAATATGCGGCTTGGCCATGTCGGCTTCCGTGGTTGTGCTTAACAGCGCCACCGCGTAGGCGGGTGGTGGACGATGCGTGGCTGCAAACCGGTTAATGCAGCGCAATTGGCCGGTGAGTCTGAAGACTCCCACGCACCGCCCGCCACGGAGGCCGACGGATTTCCCCGCTGGCACTGGTTAAGGAGAACAGTGCCGACAGGCAAGCGTAAACAACTTGTGCATGCATCCAACGGGTTTGAAGACCCGGAGCCACTCGTTGTCAGTGGCGCGCCATGGTGTTTACGCCGTCGCTCTGAATGCGAATTGAATTGCGCGAAGCAATCGCGGGATCCGAGAGCGGGAAGCTATTGTTATATGCGCCACTCAAGCAACGCGCGGCGTGTCGAGCCGTTCCCACACAGTGCCGCTGCTTTTTTGCGATTAAATAAGAAGCGATGGCGCGCACCACTAGCGAATAGCGCTCATCATACGTCGCAACAGCTCTTAGTCTGTAACGCGGTATAACCGTACTTTCGAAGCCCTACAATCCGCCAAGCCGGCCGATCACGGTGGCATGTGCAGGCGAATCCGCACCCCGCATTCCTCCAAAAAACAAACGGCCCGCAGTGCGGGCCGTTCGTTGTCCATCAGAGACGCACCAAATCAGATATGCAACGCATGCCCCAGCGTACGCAGCGCCGCTTCCTGCACCGCCTCACCCAGCGTCGGGTGGGGATGGATGGTCCCGGCGATGTCTTCCAGCATGGTGCCCATCTCAATCGACTGCACGAAGGCGATCGACAGTTCCGACACCTGCACGCCCACGGCCTGCCAGCCGAGGATGCGGTGGTCGCTGCTGCGTGCTACGACGCGGACGAAGCCATCGGTGGATTCCAGCGACATCGCACGGCCATTGGCCGCGAACCGGACCAGTGCGACCTTGGTCTCGATGCCCTGTGCCTTGGCTTCGTCCGGTGACAGCCCGACCACCACGATTTCCGGGTCGGTGAAGCACACCGCCGGAATCGCGGCCGGCACGAAATGGCGCTTCTTGCCGCTGACGATCTCGGCCACCAGTTCGCCCTGCGCCATCGCCCGGTGCGCGAGCATCGGCTCACCGGCGACATCGCCGATGGCCCACACGTTGCGCATCGGGGTCTTGCACTGGTCGTCGATCTTGATCGCCTTGCCGGTCAGATCCAGCTGCAGCGATTCGAGATTGAAGCCGTCGGTCTTCGGGCGGCGACCCACCGCGACCAGGATCTGGTCGGCGTCCAGCGCGATTTCGTTACCGTCCTTGTCACGCACGCGCAGCTGGCCGTTGTCGGCCAGGCCGAGCACGCTGTGGCCGGTCAGCAGCTTCACGCCGGACTTCTTCCAGGTGCGTGGCGACCGGCTTGGTCAGCTCGGCGTCGTAGGCCGGCAGGATGCGTTCCTGGACTTAGAATGTGACCTCACATCTGAGGTTGCGGTACACAGTGCCTAGCTCTAGACCGATGTGGCCGCCACCATCGGTGTCGTCAGTAGCTCGGTCCACGTACAGTGGCGGGTTCGGCGCCCTTTCTGCGAAGCAATGCCCAATCGAACTGGTCGGTGCCACACGGTGATGTCTCAGCGAGCTAAAATCCCAGGAAATCTCCGTAGAAGGGGACTGACGTCGGGTTAGCTAAGGGCATTCACGCATGGCGTGGAGCCATTCAGGCCACGCTGGCGACATACGCTGATGGGCTTCCCGGCCGCTACACTGAGCACCTACGCCCGATGGAATCTCGCCCATGTTCACTGGAAAAGTCGCGGTGGTTACTGGCTCCACCAGCGGTATCGGTCTTGGCATTGCTACTGCGCTCGCGCGGCAAGGCGCTGACATCGTGCTGAATGGTTTTGGCGATGCGGCGGAGATCGAACGCATCCGTTCCCGCCTGGCGACCGAGTTTGGCGTACGGGTGGCGCATGATGGCGCCGACCTTTCCCGTGGTGAGGCGGTGCGGGAAATGATCGTCCATGCCGTCGAGAAGATGGGGCGCATCGACATTCTGGTGAACAATGCGGGCATCCAGCACACCGCGTCGATCGAGGAATTTCCTGTCGAGAAGTGGGATGCGATCCTCGCGCTGAATCTATCGGCGGTGTTCCATGCAACGGCGGCTGCCTTGCCCTACATGAAGCAGCAAGGATCCGGCCGCGTGGTCAACATCGCGTCGGTGCATGGACTGGTTGCGTCGGTGAACAAGTCTGCTTATGTGGCCGCGAAACATGGCGTGGTGGGATTCACCAAAGTGACGGCACTGGAGAACGCGGGCACGGGTATCACGGCCAATGCCATCTGCCCCGGTTGGGTGCGAACGTCGCTGGTCGAGCAGCAGATCACCGCGTTGGCGGAACGGGAGGGAACGGACAAGGAGTCCGCCGCGCGCGCACTGCTGGCCGAAAAACAGCCCTCGCTGCAGTTTGTGACGCCCGAGCAGCTCGGGGAAATGGTGGTCTTCCTGGCCTCGGACGCCGCTGCTCAGATTACCGGCACGGCACTTCCGATGGATGGTGGCTGGACAGCCCGCTGACTGGCCGGTTGTGCCGCGGCTACAGCATCGGCAGCACCATCGGGTTTGCTACCCGCGCGTCGGAATCCACGCATCAGGCGCAGCTTCATGCCCATTCCGGTGGCCGAACCGGCTTGGGTGACGATGCCGCCTTATCGAATTCCGCCGTCAGGCGCTACAGTTCGCAGTTCCACCCGTACCCGCAAGGAAGCACGATGTCAGAGCTGGATTACCGCGCCTTCTACCGCCTGTTGGCTGCTGAAGTGCGCGCCTCGACGGACGTCGGCCAGTCCATGCAGACGCTGTTGGCCTGGGGCGACCAGCGCATCCCGCACCCGTGCTGGGCGGCGCTGGCGAAACTTGATTGTTCGATTGAGAGTGCCGGCATGGGCAAGTGGCTCACCCGCGTGCTGCGGCGGGCACCGTGCCCCTTCCCGGTGCGCGCGATCTACTTCGGGCTTGGCGAACGTGCCACCCGCGACGGGGTGGAATTCGCGGACCTGTATTTCGGTCTGTTGAGTCACTACGAACCGGAGGACAAGGCCTGCGAATGGTTGTGGCGCAACCCCAGCCACTATCCCGACAAGGCCTACCTCGGCTCGGCGACCTTGAAAGCGGCCGGCGTGATCTGCAACGAGGACGAGGTTACCGGACTGGGCACGCCCGGCCACATAGTGTTTGCGTTGTCGTTCGCAACGTTGCTGCTCCGCGCTTCGCTGGATGGAAGCATCCATCAGCTGCTGGGTGCGGTGGAGCCGGTGGGCGTGGTCGTGGGCTTCGATTCGGGCGACCTGTTCCGGCTCGGGGAGCTCAACAGCGATGGGTTCCGCCCCACAAAGGGCGCAATGACCTAGGGAGCGCGGGAGTGCGAGATGCACAACCCCGCATCGCCGGCATCCGCGCGACGTGCACGTAAACTGGGCTCGAGGACAGGCTGTATCAAACGGCCGCATCGATATGGCACGGAGGCGGACATGAGTATCGTTGTACTGCAGCACCCCAAGACCACCCATGTCGTCGGACATGCCCGCGCGGAAGGCGCAGGCACTCACGTTGGTCGCCGGTTTTCAATGGCTAGGCTCCTGCGCACACTTGTGGTTGCCGTACTGGGACTGGCGTCGGCGGGCTGTGCCGCCCAGGTGGATGTACCGGCGACAGCTACGCGGCTGGTACCCGAGGGGCGTGTGGTGTGCCCCAATTTCCAACTTGACATCCCGAAGGGATGGACACTCGAGCCTACCGGTCCCAACCAATGGCGGATGGTGGCTCCGCAGGCATCCAGCTATGAAGGGTGGGTGGTCTGCACCGATGGCAACATCGATTCGTTCCAGGCCAGGAAGATGGAGACAGACAGTGCCAGTCAGCTTGGCTGGCTGGAAAAGCTCTCAGCCCCGAAAACTCGCAACTTGACGGATCGGATGCTTCAGAGCGGCCCCGAAAAGAGCCGTGATTCGGTATTGATCGGCTGCAGGCAGTTTGAGTTCAACGAAGATCGCTTTGAGAGTTGCATCTGGGGCGATCCGTACCCGCGTGCGGAACAGCGCGCCGATGGATACATCGGCATGCGGTGGGTCAGCTCGGATCGCGTCGCAGATGCGCAGCTGCGCGAACTGGCCGCAAGCGTGATGCGCTCCTTTATCGTCACGCCCATGCCTGAGCGCGAGTATGAGCGGCGTCGTTAGCGACAGACGCTTTTTCTCGATGTTGGCGGGTGATCGGGTAATTCGGTGAACGTACAAGGGCGTCGAGAGGTGCTCTTATCGCATGCGACCGCGTTGCCGCGTGGGCGGCCATGCCAATGGGGCACCTCCCGCGCAGCGCGGCACATCGGGCATTGTTGGCGCCGTAACCGTGTGGTCGGCGGGTGCCTGGTTCTACGCTCGGGTGCCAGTTGACGTTGAGCCTACCTACTAGTAGGGTGTGTCCATGAAAGAGGCACTCTCCCCCAAAGCTGCCGAAATCGTCAGCCACGCCCGCACCCTGCTGGAGACGGGCGGCTACAACGGTTTCAGCTACGCCGACATCGCCGTGCGGGTCAACATCAGCAAGGCCAGCATCCACCATCATTTTCCCAGCAAGGCCGAGCTGGTGCAGGTGGTGGTGGCGCTGTATCGCGCCGAGGCGCGCGAGGGGCTGGCCGTGCTGGACCGCCAGCTGGACGACCCGCTGAAAGAGCTCAACGCGTATGTGGATTATTGGTCCACCTGCATCCGCGGCGGCACCTCCTCGTTCTGCATCTGCGCCATGCTTGCCGCCGAGCTGCCGCTGCTGCCGGCGCAGATCGTGGAGGAGGTGCGGGGGCACTTCGATGACCTCACCTCCTGGCTGACCGCCGTGCTGCAGAAGGGGGCCGCCACTGGGCAGCTTCGCCTGCAGGGACAGGCTGCCGACGAGGCCCGGGCCTTCATGGCCTCGGTGCATGGGGCGATGCTGGCCGCGCGTGGCTTCGGCGATCCGCATACCTTCCATACTCTGGGCCAGCTTTCGATAGCCCGGCTGGTCAAGACAGCCTGATTTTTTAGCGGGGAACGACGCATTTCGTGTCGTTCCCTTTTATTTGCCTCGTGTACCTACCAACTAGTAGGTCCGCGTTCCTGCGATGTTCCCGATCACCCGGCAGCACTTAGCCACCTACCTCCTGAGGCTTTCCATGAGTCATCCACTTTCGCACCTCGGCGTCATCCATACCGCGCTCAGCCTGGTTCCCCTGGTCGCTGGCATCTACGGCTTCATCCGGCATCGCGCCATCGACCCGGCCACGCGCTCGGGCAAGGTGTATCTGCTGGGACTGGTGCTGTCGGTAGTCAGCTCGTTCACCGTCTCCAGCACGGGCGGCCTCAATCCAGGGCACGCCTTCGGCGTCGTCATCCTGCTGATCGCCTTCGTTGGGGTGCTGGTGCCCCGGCTGGGCTTCCTGGGCCGGCTCAGGCCCTACCTGGCCACCTTTGCGCTGTCTTTCACGTTCCTGCTGTCGCTGGTGCCGGGCACCAATGAAACGCTGACCCGCCTGCCTCCCGCACACCCGCTGGCGCAGGCGCCATTGGCGCCGGTGGTGCAGGGCACGCTGCTGGTGTGGCTGGTGCTGTTCGTGATCGGGTTTGCGCTGCAGTGCTGGCATATCCGGGCAAAGTCACGCGGTACAGGCCAGTTGCAGCGTGCCGGATGAGGCAGTCGCCGGTCAGCAGCCAGGCCCGCGTGCCGTGGCGGCTTCCCGGTGCCGGTCGCGATAGGTCGCCGGGCTGAGCGCGGTCTGCCCGCGGAAATGGCGCCGGAACGATTCCTGCGATCCAAACCCGGCCTGTTCGGCTACCCAGTGCAGCGGGCGGTCGGTGGTTTCCAGCAGTTCGCGCGCGTAAGCCACGCGTTCGCGGATCAGCCAGTCGATCGGTGACAACCCGGTCGCGTCGAGGAACTGCCGCTGCAGCGTGCGCTGGCTGAGTGCGGCCTGCTCGGACAGGCTCTTGAGCGAGTGTTCCTCGCGCAGGTTGCGGCGCAGCCATTCCATCAGCCGGGCAAGCCGGGTGGGTTCACCCACCGGTATCGAGCGCACCACACGCTGGCTGCGCTCGGCGTCCCGCCACGGTGCCAGCACCAGCCGCTCGGCCACCAGGTTGGCCACGCGCGCGCCGTAATCCTTGCGCACCAGGTGCAGCATCATGTCCATGCCGGTGGCCGAACCGGCCGAAGTGATGATGCTGCCCTCGTCGACGTACAGCGCGTTCTCGCGCACCCGCACGTTGGGGAACTCGCGGGCGAGGGTGTCGGTGAGCCGCCAGTGGGTGGTGGCGCTGCGGCCGTCGAGCAGGCCGGCCCACGCCAACACGAAGGCACCCGAACAGATCGAGGTGATGCGTGCACCGCGTTGGTGGGCGCGGATGAGCGCATCCAGCAATGGCTGCGGTGGGCGCTCGGCCGGGTCACGCCAGCCGGGCACCACGATGGTGTCGGCGTGGTCCAGCGCCTCCAGGCCGTAAGGCAGCTGCACGTGGGTGCCGCCGAGCATGCGCAGGGGTCCGGGTTCGGCGGCGCACACCTGGGTGGTGTACCAGGCCACGTCCAGCTCGGGGCGGATGGGCGCGAACAGGCCGACGGCACAGCCGAATTCGAACAGACCCTGGCCGTGGCAGGCCGCAATGGCGACGGTGGGCGGTGTGTGCGGGTCATGAGGGGAGAGCATCGTTTGATGCTAGCGGGGTAGGCGCTGCCACGCAGGGCGGGGCGCGAATGAGGACATGCCATCGGGATATATGGCCACCGGGGTCGCGCATCGATGCCCGGCGATGGGGCATCCACGCGCGGCGTGTGCGCGGGGTCGGCGTCTAAGGTCATGCCGAACGGGCATGTGCGTGGCGCGATGTTGCGGGTGGGTGGCGCGTGAACGACTGTTGCGCGCGGCGTGCAGGCCCTTGAATGGAGGCCTGTTCTCGATCAGGCCCCGAGATGTCCTTGCCCTCTCTGTCGCGATGTTGCCGGTGCGCTGCGCCCAACGCCAGCTGATGCCCTGCGACGCAACGTCGCGGACCTGACCGTCCTCCTTCCTTCAAGAGTCCCCATGCCTCCTGCCTCCCGCTCCCTGCCTGCGGCACGCGTGCCGCCCCTGTCTTCCCTGTCTGTCCTGATCGCGCTTGCACTGGGTGCAGGCGCCGCCCACGCGGCGGGGCCGGATGCGCCGCCCGAGACGGTGGTGGCCTCCGGTACCGCCGCCGCCTCCACGCTGGATGCCGTGGTGGTCACCGGCTCGCGCACCAGCAACCGCACGGTCAAGAACAGCTCCACGCCCATCGATGTGATTTCGGCCGAAGACCTGGCGTCCACCGGGCAGGCCAACCTGCTGGAGGCATTGCAGCGCAGCCTGCCGTCGCTGAGCCAGATCGGTGGCTACCAGAGCGACCAGGAAAGCCTGATCAGGGGCTACCAGCTGCGCAACCTGTCGCCGGGGTACACGCTGGTGCTGGTCAACGGCAAACGCCGCAATGCCAGTGCCTATGTCAGCGGCGCCAACGGCGGCGGCTACCCGGGCCACGCCTGGACCGACCTCGCGTTGATTCCGGTCGCGGCCATCGACCATATCGAAGTGCTGCGCGATGGCGCATCGGCGCTGTATGGCTCCGACGCGATCACCGGGGTGATCAACGTGATCCTGAAGTCGAACGCACACGGCGGCGATGTGTCGGTGGAAAGCGGGCAGAGCATCGATGGCGATGGCACCCGCACCAGCGTGCGCGCCAACATCGGGCTGCCGTGGGGGCAAGACGGGTTTGTCAGCCTGTCCGGCGAGAACACCCGCCAGCACCATGCGATCCGCACGCGACGCTACATCGATGCCTACCTGAGCTACCCGGCGGTGGACGCCAGCGGCAACCTGGTGGCGCTTCGCCCCAACAACCGCTTGCCTGCGGGCACGACGCCGAACCCGGCCGAGGCATCGCGTGATCCGGAAGCCAACACGATCCTCAGTTCGCCGTCCTATGCGCTCACCGCGCTGGTGGTGAATGCGGGCCATGGTCTGGGCGAGAACGCGCAGTTCTACGCCACCGCGACGGCCAGCGACCGCACCGCGCAGGCCATCCAGAACTTCCGCCTGCCGGCGACGATCTTCGGCACCTACAAGGCACCGAGCGTGCTGAACGTGTGGCCCGACGGTTTCCTGCCGGTACTGGAAACCAAGGAGAAGCAGTACACCGGCACCGCCGGGGTCAAGGGGCATTGGGGTGGCTGGGACATCGACGGCAGCCTTACCGGCAACCGCAACACCGTGCGCACCTATACGCGCCACTCGGCCAACTTCTCGCTGACCTATCCCGGTGCGCCCACCGATTTCTATGACGGCAAGCTGGACTACCAGCAGGGCATCGCCAACCTGGACCTGCGCCGCGGCTTCGAGGTGGGCGCGTTCGCCTCGCCGCTGGAGGTGAGTGCGGGTGCCGAATACCAGCACGAGCGCTACGAGCGCGGGGCCGGGCAGTGGGAGTCGTACACCGGCTTCGGTGCCGCCGCCTTCGTCGGCTACTCCACCGCCGATGCGGTGGAGGCCACGCGCAACAGCAAGGCGGTGTACGTGGGTGCGGCGACGAACGTGACTTCGCGCTGGTACCTGGATGCCGCGGCGCGGTGGGAGGACCACTCCGATTTTGGCAGCGTATCGACCGGGCGGCTGACCACGCGCTTTGATGTGACCGATGCGTTCGGCGTACGCGCCACGGTGAGCAACGGCTTCCACGCCCCCAGCCTGGGCGCGCAGTACTACCAGGCCACCGGCAGCTGCCCGTGCGGCACCACGCTGGTGGCGCAGGTGTCCTCGCCGGCCGCGCTGGCGCTGGGGGCAACACCGCTGCAACCGGAGAAAGCCGACAACTACAGCCTGGGCGTGACCTGGGACCCGAGCGCGGCGTTCCACCTGGCGCTGGATGCCTACCAGATCGACATCCGCGGCCAGCTCGGCCAGTCCAGCCAGATCGGCTACAACGCGCAGGACCCGGCGCGCATCACCGACAACAGCGGCACGGTGCTGAGCGCGGCGCAGAAGAGCACGATCGATGCGTTGCTGGGCACGGCGGGCATCAGCATCCTGCCGGGCGATGCCTTCTACGCCAGCTACTTCACCAACGTGGGCGACACCCGCACGCGGGGCCTGGAGCTGACGCTGGAAGCCAACCAGGAAACCGCCTGGGGCAAGCTGCGCTGGAGCTACGCCGCCAACGTGGGCCGCACCACCATCCAGAAAGTGCGCGACATCCCCGCGGTGCTGCAGGGGCTGCCCAACATCAACCTGCTGACGAAGTCGAGCGAGTACGCGCTGCGTTTCCGCACGCCGTCCTACACGCAGGTGGCCGGGCTGGGCTGGCAACACGGGCGCTGGCGCTCGAACGTGGATTTCACCTACTACGGGCCGATCAAGCGCCTCAACAACGGGGTGGAGTACAAGCAGCCGCCGGTGCTGGTCACCAACCTGTCCGGCAGCGCCGAGCTGGGCGGTGGCTGGAGCGCGGCGCTGGGCATCAACAACGTGTTCGACAAGCGCACCCGCAAGGTGCCCGAGTACGCCCGCAGCGCCACCGACGTGGCCAGCATCGAAACCACGTGGGACACCGGCGATGTGCTTAGCACCATCGGCGCGTTCTGGTACGGGCGCATCAACTACCGGTTCTGAGCAAACGCAGCCGACCAACGGTCGGCTCTACAGGGAGCATGGCGATGTCATCTGCATTGAACGTGGTCGCGCTGATCGGTTCGCCGACCAGCTCGGCCAACTCACGCACGCTGTTGCTGGTACGGCAGCTGCTGGACCAGCTGCGTCATCGGTTGCATATCGATGTGCAGCTGGTGGAACTGGCGCCCATCGCGCGCTCGCTGGGGCAGGCGCTCACCCGCGAGGAAGTGGAGCCGCGCATCGAGCAGGCGCTGCAACGGATCGAGGCGGCCGACCTGCTGATTGCCGCTGCACCGGTGTACCGCGGCTCCTACCCCGGCCTGTTCAAGCACCTGGTGGACTTCATCGGACTGGAGGCGCTGGTGGATGTGCCGGTGCTGCTGGCGGCCACCGGCGGCAGTGAGCGGCACGCGCTGGTGATCGACCATCAGCTGCGCCCGTTGTTCAGCTTCCTGCAGGCGCACACGCTGCCGATCGGTGTGTACGCCACGCCGGCCGATTTCAGTGGCGACCAGGTCAGCAGTGCCGCGTTGCAGGCACGGATCGTGCTGGCTGCCGAGCGTGCCGCGGCCCACCTGTCGCCCGCCGCGGTGCCGGTGCCCTTGCGCCGCATCGCCTAGGCGTCGGCGCATGCAGCTGCGGCACCTGGCCTTCCTCACCCCCGGCAGCTACCGGCCCGACGATCCGCGTAGCGGCCTGGACGATGCGTTGGCGCTGATCGCCTTTGCCGAAACGCTGGGGTACGACGGCGCGTGGGTGCGGCATCGCCACCTGGAGCCGGGCATCAGCTCGGCGGCGGTGTTCCTGGCGGCGGCCAGCCAGCACACCCGGCGCATCGAACTGGGCACGGCGGTGATCCAGATGGGCTACGAAACGCCGTTCCGCCTGGCTGAGGATCTGTCACTGCTGGACGTGTTGGCCGGCGGCCGCCTGCAGGTGGGTGTGAGCGCCGGACCGCCGCCGTTTGCAGACCTGGTGGGCCACCTGCTGTTCGATGGCGATCCGGCGCGCATCGACTTTTCGCACGCGCGGGTGGGGCGCTTGATCGAGGCGCTGCACGGCCATCCATTGGGTAACGCGGATACCCAGGTGGGCAATGCGGTGTCGCAGTACCGTCCGCGCCTGCAACCGCATGCGCCCGGGCTTGCACGTCGGCTCTGGTATGGCGCCGGTTCGCTGCCGTCGGCGCGCTGGGCGGCGGGGCAGGGGCTGCACCTGCTGCTGGGCAACGTGGCGCGCGCTGAAACCCATGCGGACTTCGTGTCCACCCAATGCGAGCACCTGGCGGTGTATCGCAGCGGCCTGGCTGAGGGGACCGCGCCACGCGTTGCCGCAGGTCGGGTACTGGTGCCACTGGACGGCGCCGACGCTGCCACCCGCCAGCGCCTGCTCGCATTCGCCGCGCAGCGCCACGCGCGCACGCTGGAACCGCAAGGGCCGCGGCGTACGGTGTTTGCCGCGGACGTGGTGGGCAGCGCTGCGCAGATCGTGGACCTGCTGCAGGCCGATCCGGTGCTGCAGCAGGTGGACGAGCTGCGCGTGGAGCTGCCCTATGAACTTCCCGCCGGCGACTACCGGCGGATTCTGCAGATCGTGGCCGAACAGATTGCGCCGGCGCTGGGGTGGGCGGGCGCTGCCGCTGCACCCCGGTTGCGCGCGGCCCCATAACCCCAGGCGTTTTGCATATGGCCAACGCGCATTTGCGTGGCCGGATCCGACCGCTGATTGTCGAGTTACGACGCAGGCCCACGCGGCCGCATCTCTAGCATCAAGGTTCCAACGGCGCGCTGTTGCCGGCCATGACGAGGAACGTATCCGTGTCTGCTTATCCCCCGAACAAACCCATCCTGTTCCTGCTCGACCGTGAATTCGAAGACGGCCAACTGCCGGGCCAGCGTTTCTTCTGCCGGCACAGCCTGCTGCTGGAAGGCGCGCTGTCCAGCATCGAGGGACTGGATGCGCAGCTGGATGTGCGCCGGATCGGATTTGCCCGGCCGCGCCGCGAAGTGATTGCCGAGATCGGCGAACAGGACCAGTCGCTGCCCAAGCTGGTGCTGCCGCAAGGCGTGCAGTCGGCGCATGCCACTGGCGCGCACGACGACCGCCAGTACATCTCCGGTGCCGAACCCATCCTGGCTGCGTTGAACGGGCTGCTGGGCATTCCCGTGGCCCATCCCTGAGCAAGGAATACATGATGAGCTACCTGACCAGCGTGCTGGACAAAAGCCCGATCCGCGACGGCGGTACGCCCGAGCAGGCGCTGCGCGACAGCCTGCGCCTGGCCCAGCATGCCGAGCACCTGGGCTACCACCGGTACTGGTTCGCCGAACACCACGCGACCCCGCAACTGGCCAGCCCGGCGCCGGAAGTGCTGGCGGCCTGGGTGCTGGCACAGACCGCGCGCATCCGCGTTGGTACCGGCGGGGTGATGCTGCGCCACTACGCGCCGTACAAGGTGGCCGAAACCTTCAACCTGCTGGCCAGCCTGGCCCCGGGCCGGGTGGACCTGGGCATCGGCAAGGCACCTGGCGGACTGCCGGCCTCCACGGCGGCGCTGGCGGCCGGACGTGCGCCGGCCGGCGCGTTCGAGCAGCAGCTCCACGATCTGGAAGGCTTCCTGTCCAGCAGCCTGCCCGCCGACCACCCGCATGCCGCCGCGCAGGCCCGACCGCTGCCGCGCACGCCGCCGGAGCGCTTCCTGCTCGGCGCCAGCCCACAGAGCGCACGCCTGGCGGCCGAGCTCGGCTGGCGCTTCGTCTATGCGGCGCATTTCGATGGCGACCCGCGCAGCATCGAGGCGGCCTTCAGCGCCTATCGCGCGGTGTCCTCGCAGGCCCCGTTGCTGGCCACGGTGGCCTTCGCTGCACCCACGGCCGAGGCGGCCGCGCGCCATCTGGGCGCCTTGCGCATCTACAAGCTGCACCTGGGGCCGGGGCAAACCGTCAACCTGCCCAACCCGGAAGCGGCCGCCGAGTATGCACGGCAGGTGGGCGTGGCCGACTACCGCATCGAAGAGACCCATCCCAGCGTGCTGTCCGGCGATGCACAGCAGGTGCGGCGCGCGCTGGACGACCTGCACCAGCGCTTCGGTGTAGGCGAATTCATCCTGGATGCGCCGGTGGCCGACCTCGACGCACGCCTCACCTCACTCGAACTGCTGTCGCCCGCGCCCCGCGCGGCGGTGGCCTGATCCCCAGGAGAACGCCATGAGCAAGACCCCGCGTCCCATTCCGTTCGGCATCATGCTGCAGGGCCCCGGCAGTCACATGCACGCCTGGAAGCATCCCTCCAACGTGGCCGATGCCAGCGTCAACCTGCAGTACTACATCGACGTGGCCCGCACCGCCGAAGACCACGGCATCGCGTTCGGCTTCGTTGCCGATGGCCTGTACATCAACGAAAAATCGATTCCGCATTTCCTCAACCGCTTCGAGCCGATCACGCTGCTCTCGGCGCTGGCCACGGCCACCACCAGGATCGGCCTGGCCGGGACCTTGTCCACCTCGTACAGCGACCCTTATACGGTGGCACGCCAGTTCGCCTCGCTGGACCTGATCAGCGGCGGGCGCGCGGGCTGGAACGTGGTGACCTCGCCGCTGGAAGGCTCGGGCCGCAACTACGGCCGCCCGCACCCCGAACATGCGCTGCGCTACCAGATCGCCGACGAGTACCTGGAGGTGGTGCAGGGCCTCTGGGATTCCTGGGACGACGATGCCTTCGTGCGCGACCGCGACAGCGGCACCTTCTTCGCGCCTGAGAAGTTCCGCCGGCTCGACCACAAGGGCCGGTTCTTCCAGGTGGAAGGCCCACTCAACATCCAGCGCTCGCCGCAGGGGCAACCGGTGATCTTCCAGGCCGGCGCGTCCGACGACGGCATTGCGCTGGCCGGCAAATACGCCGATGCGGTGTTCACCCATGCGCCGTCGCTGGAAGAAACCCGCGCGTTTACCCAGAAAGTGAAGAACGCAGCGATCGCACACGGTCGCAGCGCCGCCGATGTAAAGATTTTCCCGGGCATCGGGCCGATCGTCGGCGCTACCGCCGAAGAGGCCGAAGCCAAGTACCAGGCCATCGCCGCGCTGGCCGGGCTGGACGATGCGCTGGCCTACCTGGGGCGCTTCTTCGACCACCACGACTTCACCCAGTACGACCCGGACGCTCCGTTCCCGGCGCTGGGCGACATCGGTGCCAACTCCTTCCGGTCAACTACCGACAAGATCAAGCAGGACGCCCGCGCGCAGGGCCTGACTCTGCGCCAGGTGGCGTTGCAGGCGGTCAGCCCGCGACCGAACTTCATCGGCACCGCCGAGCACGTGGCCGATGAGCTGATCCGCTGGTTCGAGGCCGGTGCCAGCGATGGCTTCATCCTGGGCTTCTCGGTGCAGCGTGAGGGCCTGGACGATTTCGTCGGCCAGGTATTGCCGATCCTGCAGGCGCGGGGCTACCACCGCGGCACGTTGGAGGGCGGCACGTTGCGTGACCACCTGGGGCTGCCGCGCAAGGCCAGCCGCCACGCCGGCGACACCGCACCCGTGCGCAAGGCGGGCTGAAGGAGCATCACGATGACCATTCTGCACCGGCCCCCGGTTGATATCGTTCCCCTGCACGGCGGCGTGCTACCCGCCATCGCAGCGCGCAATGAAGACGCCATTGCGATCCGCCACGACCTGCACCAGCACCCCGAGCTGGCCTTCGAGGAGCACCGCACCAGCGCCCGCGTGGCCGAGCTGCTGCAGCAGTGGGGCTACGCGGTCACCACTGGCGTTGGCGGTACCGGCGTGGTGGGCACGCTGCAGCGCGGGCAGGGCCACCGTCGCCTGGGCCTTCGCGCCGACATCGACGCACTGCCGATCCACGAGGCATCCGGGCTCGACTATGCCAGCCAGCGCGACGGGCTGATGCATGCCTGCGGGCACGATGGCCACACCGCCATCCTGCTCGCGGCCGCGCACTACCTGGCCCACCACGGGCGCTTCGACGGCACCCTGCAGCTGGTGTTCCAGCCGGCGGAAGAAACCGGCTCGGGCGCATCGAAGATGATCGCCGACGGCCTGTTCGAGCGCTTCCCGGTGGATGCGATTTACGGCCTGCACAACTGGCCCGGCGTGCCGGTGGGGCACTTCGGGTTCGTCGATGGCCCGGCGATGGCATCGGTGGATTGGGCGAAAGTGCGGGTGGTAGGCAAGGGTGGCCATGGTGCCGAGCCGCAGGGCAGTGTCGACCCGATCCTGGCCGCGGCCCATATCGTGACCGCGCTGCAGAGCGTGGTGTCGCGCAATGTCGACCCGCGCCAGATGGGCGTGGTCACGGTGGGCTCCATCCACGGTGGCAAGGCAGCCAACGTGATTCCCGATGCGGTCGAGCTGACCCTCACCGTGCGCGCCTACCTTCCCGAGGTGCGCGACACGCTGCGCCGCCGCGTCACCGAGATTGCCGAACACACCGCGGCCGCCTTCGGTGCGCGTGCCGAGGTCGAGTTCCCGCGTGGTTTTCCCAGCGTGATCAACCATCCCGAGCAGACCGCGTTCGTGCGCCAGGTGGCGCTGGACGCGTTCGGTGCGCAGCAGGTGGTGCACGGGTTCGCGCCGCGCACGGCCAGCGAGGATTTCGCCTTCCTGCTGCAGGCCCGGCCGGGCAGTTTCGTGTTCGTAGGCAATGGCGACAGTGCGCCGCTGCACAGCCCGCGCTACGTGTTCAACGATGCAGCCATCGCGCCGGCGGCCAGCCTGTGGGCGCGGCTGGCCGAGCGTTACCTGGTGGAGGATGCGGCATGAGCGACCTGTTCCTGTACACCTCGGTGCACGACCCGCTGGCCAAGCCGCTGTTCGATGGGCTGGAGCAGGAGTACGACAGCCGTTACGCGGATGTGCGTGGCCGTATCGGCGGCAGCGCCCGCGAAGAACTGGAGCGCTACCCGGCCGAGGCATTCGCCGCGCCGGTGGGGGCGTTCGTGCTGCTCCTGCGCGACGGTGCGGCCATCTCCGGCGGGGCGTTCATGCCGCACCGCGATGCCGACACCGCCGAGTTCAAGCGGATCTGGACGTTGCCGGGGCTGCGCCGCCAGGGCATCGCGCGACGCGTGCTGCAGGAGCTGGAGGACCAGGCCGCGCGGCAGGGCTACCGGCGCGTGTACCTGACCACCGGATTCCGCCAGCCCGAAGCGGTGGGGCTGTATCTGGGCCATGGCTACCGCGCGCTGTTCGACCTGCACGCCGACCCGGAAACCGTGGCCCACCTGCCGTTCGAAAAGCACCTGCCGCTGCTTCACACGGCCGCCAGCGCCGCGCCGCCGCAGCGACAGGGAGTCCATGCATGAGCACCCCATCCAGCACGCTGCCGGGCATCGCTACACCCACCACGCCATCGCCTGCGCTGCGCATCGTCCCAGCGCGGCATCCGCTGCAGCTGGCCGGTACCGTGCTGGCGTTGGCCTTGATCCTGTTCGGCCTGCAGTCGGTGCTGGGCAACCCGCGCTGGGGCTGGGGCACCTTCGCCGAATGGTTCTTCGCCCGCCCGGTGCTGGAAGGGCTCGCCCGCACGTTGTGGCTGACGGCCCTGGGCACGGCGCTGGGCTTCGGCCTGGGCACCGTGCTGGCGCTGGCGCGAGTGTCCGGCTCGCCGCTGCTGGCGGCAGTGTCGTGGGGCTACGTGTGGCTGTTCCGCTCGATCCCATTGCTGGTGCTGTTGCTGCTGCTCAACAACCTGGGCTACCTGTACAGCACCATCGCGCTGAGCGTGCCGTTCACCAGCATCACCCTGTTCTCGTACCCGACCACGCAGCTGATCGGCGTGTTCACCGCCGCGGTGCTGGGGCTGACCCTCAACCAGGCGGCGTTCTCGGCCGAGGTGATCCGCGGCGGCATTCTCTCGGTGGACCACGGACAGTACGAAGCCTCGGCCGCGCTCGGGCTGCCGCGCGGGCGGCAGATCCGCCGCATCATCCTGCCGCAGGCCATGCGCTCGATCCTGCCGGCCGCGTTCAACGACGTGATCGGGCTGGCCAAGAGCACCTCGGTGGTCTACGTGCTGGCGTTGCCGGAACTCTTCTACACCGTGCAGGTGATCTACCGGCGCAACCTGGAAGTGGTGCCGCTGCTGATGGTGGCCACGGTCTGGTACCTGGTCATCCTCACCGTGCTGTCGCTGGCCCAGCACCGCATCGAGCGGCGCTTCGCGCGCGGCCAGCTGCAGCGCGAACGCACGGTGTCCAAGGTGCCGCCACGTGCACCTGCAGCGGCCACCGCTGCCCGCACCGGGTCACGTCCGTCGATCGCCCCGGTCCTGCAGGGCAACGGCGCCACGGTGTCGCTGCAGGGCGTGGGCAAGGTGTTCGGCGACCAGACCGTGCTCGATGACGTGCACCTGGAGCTGAAGGCAGGCAGCGTCACGGTGCTGATCGGCCCGTCCGGCGCCGGCAAATCCACCCTGCTGCGCCTGATCAACCACCTGGAACGTGCCGACCAAGGGTTCGTGACCGTGGGCGGGCAGCTGGTGGGCTACCGCCGTGAGGGCGACACCCTGTACGAGTTGCCGGAAGGCGAAATCCGCCGCCGTCGTGCCGACGTGGGCATGGTGTTCCAGAGCTTCAACCTGTTCCCGCACCTGACCGCGCTGGAGAACATTGTCGAGGCGCCGATCGCGGTACGCGGCATTGCCCGCGCGCAGGCCGAGAAGCAGGCGTACGACCTGCTGGAGCGGATCGGCCTGGCCGACAAGGCACATGCCTATCCGCGCGAACTCTCCGGCGGCCAGCAGCAGCGCATTGCCATTGCGCGTGCGTTGGCGCTGCAGCCCAAGGTGCTGCTGTTCGACGAGCCGACCTCGGCGCTGGACCCGGAGCTGGTGGCCGAAGTGCTGAGCGTGATCGAAGAGCTGGCGCGCTCGGGCACCACCTTGGTGATCGTTACCCACGAGCTGGGCTTTGCCCGCCGCGTGGCCGACCACGTGGTGATGATGGACCAGGGCCGGGTGGTGGAGCAGGGCCCGCCGGCGGTGGTGTTCGACCGGCCGCGCCAACCGCGCACGGCCGAGTTCCTTGCCAAGACGCTGTAACCGTACCTTTCACTTTTTGCAGGGAATCCGCATGAACACCCCCCACAAGCGACGTGTCTCCACCGGCGGCGCACTGGTTGCCGCAGTGCTGGTGATCGGTGTTGCCGGCATCGTCTACTCGCGCGTCCAGCAGGGCAACGACGGGCCACCTGCGGCCCGCGCCACGCTGGCCGGTGACGCCGCGCCTGCCTTGCAAGGCACGCCGGATCCGAAGGCGAGCGCCTTGATCCCGGCGGGCTTCACTTTCGTCACCCCGGGCACGTTGACCGTGGCCACGCATCCGGGGCAACTGCCGCTGGCCGATTACGGCGCCGACAACAAACAGATCGTGGGGGTCGAGCCGGACATCGCCCGGCTGATCGCCGACGGCCTGGGCCTGAAGCTGGTGCTGGTACCGGTGGCCTGGCCGGACTGGCCGCTGGGGCTGCAGTCGGGCAAGTACGATGCGGTGATCTCCAACATCACCGTGACCGAAGCGCGCAAGCAGAAGTTCGACTTCTCCAGCTACCGCTACGACCTGCTGGGCATCTATACCCGCACCGATGGCCCGATCCAGAAGATCACCACGCCGGCCGATGTTGCCGGGCTGAAAGTGGTGGTGGGGGCCAGTACCAACCAGGACCAGATCCTGCGCGCGTGGGACCAGCAGAACATCGCGGCGGGCCTGAAGCCGGTGGAGTACCAGTACTTCGACGACGCGGTGGTGGGTCGGCTGGCGGTGATCACCGGACGCGCGGATGTGTCCTTCGAGCCCAACGCCACCGGGGCGTATTCCGCGCGCGACGGCAAGGTGCGTCGGGTGGGCCTGTTTCCGGGCGGCTGGCCCGATGCGGCGGCGATTTCGGTGACCACGCGCAAGGGCAGCGGCTTGGCCGAACCCATCACCCAGGCACTGAATACGCAGATTGCCTCGGGCACTTACGCCCAGGCGCTCAAGCGCTGGAACGTGAGCGAAGAGGCGGTAGCGCAGTCGCAGACCAACCCACCGGGGCTGCCAAACCTGTAAGGCAGCCCCGCAGAGCCGGGCTCTGCCCGGCTGCCTCGGCATCCCGCAGAGCCGGGCTCTGCCCGGCTGCCTCGGCATCCCGTAGAGCCGGGCTCTGCCCGGCTACCTCACCACCGTGCTTCAAGCCGGCTGAAAGGCGCCTTCAACAGGATGCCCTGCGCGTCATAGTCACCCACGCTGCGACCATCTACCCGCACGCTGGTCGGCCGCGTGCGGCTGGGCCACCACACCCTCACCGCCGAACCCTTGTGCAGTCCGCGACCCAGGCTGACCTGCAATACGCCGTTCTGCTGCCGCGCCTCCATCTGCAAGGTGCCATACGCAGTGGGCAGGCGATCGACGGCCAGTCCTTCCCCGGCCACCCACGACGGCGGAGCGCCCGGCAACAGCGACAATGCATCGTCGTCCTCGCGCATCAGCATGCCGAACAGCGTGCGCCCGTACTCCGCGCCGATCCAGGTGTGCGGCATGTCGCCCAGGTAGCGCGGGAAGCGCAGCCGCGAGTGCACGACTTCGGCGAGCACCTGCCATTCCAGCGGGCGTCGGTCGCGCAACAGGCCCTGCAGCAGCTCGTCGGCGGCGTCAGGCTGGTTGAGATGCACGTAGCTGAGCACGTTGCGGATCTCATACGGCGTGTAGGCATACAACGCACCAGGCTGGTTGCGCTTGCGCACGTCGTCCAAGTAGCGCGCGAAGGTGGTGCGCAGCGCCTCGGCGGGCAGCACGTCCTGCGCGCCGGTGGGGTCCAGCGCGATCGACACACCGGTCGGGTCGCCGTCGCCCAGGTCGGCCGAGGAGGGGATGAAGTCGATGCCCTTCCACGCCATGGTGGCGCGGATCGAAGCGGCCAGCGCATCGTGCAGCGCGGTGTACTGTTCGCGCGCCCAGCGGGCGGTATCAGGGTCGCCCAGCGATTCGGCCAGCCACGCGCCGTCGTGCCAGCCCTTCAGGCCCCAATAGTCATCCCAGTAGCTGTGGGTGGGCGAGGGGTAGCCTTCGTGGCTGATCGACGGGGCCAGGATGCCGGCGAAGCGTTCCGGCGACGGTTGGCTGGCCATGTAGCCCGGCACCAGCGTGCGCTCGCGCAGTTCCTGCAGGAAGCGCAGCGCGGCCTTCACCTTGGGCAGGTAGGCACGCACCGATTCGGGGCCACCGTCCAGCCGCGCCACATCGGCCACCAGCGAGACGTACTGGCCTTGGCTGTCATATTCGATGTCCGAGCCGAAGCCGGTGTTGACGCTGCCGTCGTCGTTGAGGATCGGCGAGACCAGGCCGTTGGCGTGCACGCCGTGCGCGCTGTACCAGGCCAGGTAATCGCGTGCGACCTTGGCCTCGCCCATGCGCAGCAGCACCGCCGAGGTCGCCATGCCATCGCGGATGAAGGACCGGTTGTAGTTGCGCGGCCCCGGCTGCATGGCCGGGCCGGTCTGGTTGATCAGCATGTACGCGGCCTGCGCACGCAGCATGTCCACCAGTGACGGATCGGGCAGGCGCAGGCCGACCTGGCCGAGCCGTGCCTGCCAGTCCGCCGACACCTCGGTGGCCAGCGCGTCGTAGGCCGCGTCGGGGTCGGCGGGCAGGGTGGCCAGGTCCAGCGCCGGTGCATCGGGCAGGCTGCCGTCGGCGGCGGTGGCCGCAGTGCCCAGCGGGAACGCCAGCACCACGGAGCGGCTCGCGCCAGGCGCAAGCTGCACGCGGTAGGCGAGCGCGGCGGCCGCCAGGCCATCGGCATCGTCGGCGTGTTGGGCGGCCGGAAGCGTGCCGGTGGCGATGGCCGTGGTGATCTCGCTGCTGCCTTCGGTGCCGAACGGTGCCGCACCGGCGGCATCGATCGGGGTCAGCGACTGCAGCAGCGGGCGCCCGTTGATGCGCACCGCCTGGCCCTCGATGGCCACCTTGCGGATCGGCGACAGGCCGCCGTTCTGCCACGGCGGATTCATCTGCATCGGGCGTACCGCCAACGTCAGCGTGCCCGCCACCGGCGTGGTGCCGGTATTGCGCAGGCGATGGCGCACGAACGTGACCGGTTGGCCGCCACGCGTGATGGCGAAGGTTTCACTCTGCAGTTCCAGCCCGGGTTGCGGCGACCAGGTGGCCGACGGCATCGGTTTCCAGCCATCGCGCAGTGCGTGTTTTACCGGCGCTGCGGCAGCGCCGGCTGTGGTGCCATCGGCGTTGCGCCAGATCGGCTGCACCAGCGGCGCACCCTTGAACGCTTCAAGGTTGCCGTACTCGTCGAAGATCGATTTCTGCCGGCCGGCGTGCACGCCCACGGCGGTCCAGTAGGTCTGCTGCAGGTGCAGCGAGGCCGGGAACAAGGCGCGTTGCGCGCCGCTGGCGGCGACCTGGTAGCGCTTCATCGGGGTCATCACCGCGGCCGGGCCGAGCAGGCGCAGCCGCGCGATCCGCGGAGCATTGCCGGCCACGGTCAGGCGAAGTGCCTTCGCGGTCACCGGTGCGTTGCCGGCCAACCAGCTCTGGGTACGGCTGCCGGCCTGCGGGTCAACGGCCAGGTCGAGCCAGCGGCCGTTGGCGTCCTGGGCCTGCAGGCGGGCGGCGCCGTGGCCGCCGGCCCATTCGATGGCCAGGCCGGTGGTGGGCTGGGGGCGCGGCAGGGTGATTTCCAGCTGCGATTCGCCGCCGGCGTGTGCGGGCAGGGCAACGCTGGCGCCGCCCTGCCAGAGCGACGCCGCCTGGCTCGGATCGAGCCCGACCACGCGTGCCGCCGCCGTGGTATCCAGCGGCTCCAGCTCGAAGATCGAGACGCCCCAGTCGGAGGTCTTGTCCGGGCTGGCCAGGCGCAGGTAACGGGCCTGGCGGGGCGCGAAGAACAGCGTTTCGATCCCGCCCAGTGAATCGCGCATGGTGTAGGCGGGCTGCCACTGCGTGCCGTCCATTGAGGTCTGCAGCGTGTAGCCCTCCGGGTTGGAGACATCCCAGGTGATCCGCGCGCCGCCCAGCTGGGCGGGGGCGCCCAGATCCACCTGGAACCAGTGGCCCGGGCTGAAGGCGCCGCCGGTGACCGTCTTCGGGTCGCCGTCGATCAGGTGGCTGACTGCCATCGCCGACACCTGCTGCGAAGAACTGCTGGCCTGCCACTGGCTGCGCGGCGGCAGGTTCTGGGCGAGGCCGCTGGCGGCCAGCGCCAGGGCGGGGAAGAGCAGGGCGCGTGCCAGATGGCGGGGCGCGGGCAGAACAGTCCAGCGTTGAACATGCAGCCGCATCGAGGCGCTCCCGGTCATCAGGCCCCAACGGCGGGGCAGGGACACGCTAGCAGGGGCTGTAATCGTTTACATGACGCGTCGCAATATCAGGGTTCGGCGGTCCCGGGCGGCCGCATCACCCCATCGCGGCCACGATCTGCTCGCGCAACCAGCGGTGGGCCGGGTCCCGGTGCACGCGCTCGTGCCACAGCATCACCATCTCGAAACCGGGTACATCGATGGGCGCCTCCACGGCCTTCAGCGCGGGATCCTGCGCCACCAGCCGCGACGGCATCATCGCGACCAGATCGGTGCGCAGCAGCACGCCGCGCAGAAACAGGAAGTGCGGCACCGACAGCACGACGTTGCGGCGCGCACCTGCGTGCGCCAGCGCGGTATCGGTGTTGCCGTGGAAACCGCCGCCGTCGGGCGAGACGATGACGTGGTCGAGCGCGCAGAACTGCTTGAGCGTGGGGCGCCGCTTGAGCCGGGGGTGGTCGCGGCGGCCCGCCAGCACGTAGCGCTCCTGGAACAGCGGCCGATGGTGCAGGCCGGGCGGTGCTTCGGAAGTGATGTGGATGGCCAGGTCGATGTCACCGCGCTCGCACTGCGGCACCATCTGTACCGGCGCCAGGCCCACCACGGCCAGGCGCGCTCCCGGCGCGGCTTGGCGCAGCGCCGGAAGCGCGGGCAGCACCACGGTGGTTTCACCGAAGTCCGAGGCCATGATCCGCCACGTGAGCCGTGCCTGGCCCGGGTCGAAGGACTGCACCGGCGCCAACGCGCGCTGCAGGGCCGCCAACGCTTCTGCCAGAGGGCCACGCAGGGCGTCCGCACGTGCGGTGCTGCGCATCCCGCGCGGGCCCGGCAACAGCAGCGGGTCGCCGAACAGCGCCCGCAGCTTGGCCAGCTGCACGCTCACCGTCGGCTGGGCCAGGTGCAGGCGCTCGGCGGCGCGGGTGACGTTCTGTTCATCGAGCAGCGCCTGAAGCGTCACCAGCAGGTTGAGGTCGACACGTCGCAGGATATTGTCCATGGCAATGCCTAGGATTGCAGGAATTCATTTCCACTATATCGGAACGGCGCACACCATCACCGCATTCCCCCACTGGAGTGCCCATGAACGTCCTGATTGTCTACGCCCATCCCGAATCCACGTCGCTCAACGGCGCCTTGAAGTCCTTCACTGTCGACCGCCTGCAGCGGGCCGGCCATACCGTCCAGGTCTCCGATCTCTACGCCATGCAGTGGAAATCCCAGGTGGATGCGGGGGACCATGTCGGCCGCGATCCTGCGCTTCCCTTCCACGCCTCGCTGGATTCGCGCCAGGCATTCGCCACCGGCAGGCAGAGCGCGGATATCGCGGCCGAACAGGACAAACTGCGCTGGGCGGACGCGGTGATCCTGCAGTTTCCGCTGTGGTGGTTCTCGATGCCGGCGATCCTGAAAGGGTGGGTAGACCGCGTGTACGCCTACGGTTTCGCCTATGGCGTGGGCGAGCATTCCGACAGCCATTGGGGCGACCGCTACGGCGAGGGCGCCATGACCGGCAAGCGCGCCATGCTGGTGGTCACCACCGGAGGCTGGGCGTCGCACTATGGTCCGCGCGGCATCAACGGCCCGATCGACGACGTGCTGTTCCCTATCCAGCACGGCATCCTGTTCTATCCCGGATTCGACGTGCTCCCGGCGCATGTGATCTACCGCAGCAGCCGGGTCGATGCCGACTCGTACCCGCATGAGCTGGAAAAGCTGGGCGCGCGCCTGGATGGCCTGGCCAGCGATCCGGTCATTGCCTACCGGCGCCAGAACGGTGGTGACTACCGAATTCCCGAGCTGAGCCTGCGCGATGAGCTGGCCGTGGGCCAGACCGGTCTTGCCGTGCATATCGCTCCCTGAGCGTCCGGCCGGCGGCACGTCCCCTTGCATTTCGTGTGGCCGGCCGCACGATGGACGTATGCCGCCATCCACGACCCTTCCGCACGACACGGGCAACGTGCCTTTTCCGAACCTGTGGCGCGAGCGCCTCGCCGGCTGCGTTATCGAAGCCCAGGCAATCGGCGCCTCACGCGCGGATGTGTTCCGGGTGCAGGGCGGGGGCGGACGCGATGTCTTCATCAAACGCGAGCCGGCCGACGATCCCTTTGGTGAGCTGCACGATGAAGTCGCGCGCCTGCAGTGGCTGCAGACGCAGGGCATGGAAGCCGCGCAGGTACTGGATACGCACGACGATGCCAATGGGCGCTGGTTGCTGATGCGCGCGGTGCCGGGCCGTGACCTGGCCTCGTCACCGGACCTTGCCCCGCTGCAGGTGGTACACCTGATGGCGGACGCCTTGCGGGCGCTGCACACGCTGCCGACGGATCGCTGCCCGTTCGATCACCGGCTGCCGCATCGCCTGGCGGCGGCGTGGGCGCGGATGGAGGCCGGCGTGGTGGATGCCGAGGACTTCGACGACGCGCGCGCGGGGCAGACGGTGCAGCAGGTCTTCGCCGCACTGCTGGCCAGCGTGCCGGCGCAGGCGGACCTGGTCGTCACCCACGGCGACGCCTGCCTGCCCAACTTGATGGCGGCGCAGGGGCGCTTCACCGGGTTCATCGACTGCGGGCGATTGGGCGTGGCCGATCGCCACCAGGACCTTGCGCTTGCTGCGCGCAGCATCGCCAGCAATCTGGGCGTGCAGTGGGTTGCACCGTTCTTTGCGCGCTACGGCACCGTCCCGGATGCGGCACTGCTGGCGTTCTATTGTCTGCTCGACGAGTTCTTCTGAGCCTGCCCACTTGACGCATCGTCAAGTGCACGGCCCGGCAACGTGACGCACTGCGGGTTCAATCGCTGCCCGCTGTTGCCCAGACTTTCCCGGTGCCAGCGCAGTTCCGCTGCTGGCGATGACATAACCGGGGCCTTTGATGATCAGTATTCCTGTGTCGGACACGTCGCACGCACGCATCCGCCGTTTCTCGCGCTGGTTGTGCGCCATCGGCTATGCCGTGCTGGCCCTCGGCTTCGCGTGGACCGCGCTGAGCGGCCACCGCAACGCCGAGGCCATCCTCAAGGACGCGGTGACCGTACAGGCGCCGGTGCAGCTGGATCGCATCGACGAGCACCGGCGCAAGGGCCGGGTCAGCCACGAGTACCAGTTCCAGTACCAGTTCAACGTCGATGGCGTCGCGCATACCGGCACATTCACCACCAGCGAGGACAATGCCGCGCCGTACCTGGAAGAGGGCGCGCAGGTGCACGTGGCGTATTCGCGGGCGCAGCCGGCGCGCTTCGACCGGCTCGAGCGGCTGCAGAGCCAGCAACGCCTCGGTGATGTGCTGGGGCGGTTGTCGGTCGGGGTGCTGCTGCTGGGTGTGCTGGTGTTCGTGGTGTACCTGCTGCTGACCCGCAAGCTGTTCGTGCCGCGCGCACCTGCCGCCGCAGCCACGCCTGATGCCGGCCGTTGCGCAGGTGGTTGACAGTGCAGGCGGCCACGGTAGGGTGGCCGCTTCCCCTCCGTTCTGGTCGCTACCGATGGCTGTTCCCGCATTCGCCGAGCTGCTGTCGCGCCACATGCGTCGCATCCGCGCCAGTGCGGGGGGCGTGGCCGCCGAGATCGGCATCAGCCGCGAAGCGGTCAACAACTGGCGCTCGGGCGCGTCGTTGCCCAGCCGCCGCCACCGCGACCGGGTATTGGGCTGCTGCAACTACCTGCGCCTGACCGAAGCGGAAAGCAACGCGCTGTTGTGTTCGGCCGGTTTCGAGCCCGAGTTCCCGGTGGAGCCGGCCGTCGCACTGCCCGTGCGCAGCGCGACGCCGCCCACGGTGCTGCACCTGCTGGACCGCCTGCAGCAGTTGCGGCCGTACCCGGTCTGCCTGCTGCTGACCCAGGCCCATTGGGGGCAGCCGCCCGAACGCGAGGCGATCCTGGCCGAAGCTGTCGCGCGCTATGGCCACGACCGGGTGCTGCACCTGCAGCCGCCGTTCCGGGCAGGCGAGGGCGACGAGGATTATTTCGCGCGGCTGGCCGAACAATGCGGGCTGGAAGGCGTGTCATCCGACGCCGGCTTTGAAGCGGCGCTGGCGCGCCGCCTGCAGCAACCCGGTAGCCTGTTCTGCCTGGTGAGCCGCTTCGAGCAGGGCGCAGCCGGGCCGCGTGATGTGCTGGCCGGCATCCTGCGCAGCCTGAGCGAGATGTACAGCGGCAAGCTGCACCTGTTGATCTGCGGTGGTGCGGCGCTGGCGGACCTGAAGTACCAGGGCGGTGACCTGTCGCTGCTCAACATCGCCGCCAGCGAGCAGTGGCCGGAGCTGGTCGTGGATGACCTGCAGCGCACTGCGCCCGACGTGCCCGACTACCTGCTGGCGCGCGCGCTGCACCTGTCCGGCGGCCATCCATTGCTGGCCCAGGCCGCGCTCACCTTGTTGACCACGCCCTCGCCAGAGGCGGTGCTGGACGACGAGGCGGTGACCACGACCTTGTCCACCCATCCGCGGTTGTGGGAGGCGCTGCTGCCGGTGTTGCGTGACGCCCACGCACGCGACGCGATCGGTAGCTGGCTGGATCGCGCGCGGCTGGCGCCGGCGCGGCCGTACTTGATCGACCCGCTGCTGCGCCAGCTGTATTGGGACAACCTGCTGGCGGTGCGCGTGCATGCCGACGGCGCGTGGCTGGAGTGGCGGTGCGACGCCGTGCGGCGCTGCGCACGCCACGTCATCGACAGCCTTGCCGAGTTGCCCGCATGAGTGCGGCGGGCGGCATGCTGCTGCGCTGGCGCACCTGGCGGCTGCTGCTGATCGCGGCCGCGACGTGGTTTATCGTGAGCCTGTTCGTGGCGCCGATGCTCAATCCCTTGGTGGCGTGGAAGATCACGCACGATGGCGAAAGCATGATGCTGATGCAGCGTGCCCGCATCGATACGATGTTCCTGCGCGAAGAAGCACAGGGCCATTGGGAGCGCGACGGCGCATGGCCCACCGCCGTCGCCGTGCCGGGTGTGCATGATCCGGCCGAAGCGGTGGTAGTGGCCGAGGTGCCTGCACCGTTCGTGCTGCGGCTGCGCTTTACCGGTAAATTCCCGGCCAGTGCGGGCGTGGCCGGCACTGCGCTGGACCACACCCTGGATCCCGCCAATGGACACTGGCGTTGCCAGCCGGGCACCCCGGCGCCGCCCTCGCGCTGGCTGGCGCCGGACTGCCAGTCCAGCGCGCCCTGGACCATCATCGAATGGCTGGGCCTGCTGCTGGGCATCACCACGCTGTTGCTGATCGTGCTGGGCCTGATCTGGTTCCGCGCGCGGCCCGCTGTGGCCAGCATCCTGCACGCGCCGCGAGAACTGCTGCAACAGCCGCTGCAGGGCTTGCCCGCACTCGACCGCCAACTGGGCTGGCTGCGGCTGCGCGCGCGCGTACTGGCCGACGTGGGCGTGGCCGGTGTGCGCTGGCGTGAAACCTTGCGCCACGTACAGGCGCCCGCCGACGCCCAGGCTGCTCTGCTGGCCGCACGCATCGGCGCGGCGGATGCACCGGCCCATGGCTGGACGCTGCCCGGCTGCGTCCGTGAGTGGCGCCTGCCCGACACGCTGCCGTTGGCGCTGGAGCGCCTCTGGGTGTATCTGCCCGACCCGGAGATGACCGGCGAGGCCATCGTGCAGCAGCTGCGCGGCATGCCCAACGGCCAGGACGTGGTGCTGCTGGTCAGCCCGTCGCTGCAGGTCGAGTCCGCACTGATGGCCTATGCCGACGACCCGGCCAACCTCTGCGCCTGCCTGGACCAGGCGGCGCAGACCCGCTGGCTGCTGCAACCGGGCGCCGTGGCGGTGCTGGTCGCGTTGCTGGCGCGCCAGCTGAAGGTGACCCGCATATCGCCCTACCAGACCCATGGCGGCATCACCCGCCCGGCGGCGTTCTTCGGGCGTGCATCGCTGCTGGCGCGCGTGCTCAACCGGGAGCCCGGCAACTACCTGCTGGTGGGTGGGCGGCAGCTGGGCAAGACCAGCCTGATGAAGGCGATCGAGCGCCGTTTCGTTGGGCACCCGCACGTGCATTGCCGGTATCTGTCCCTGCGTGACCATCGCCTGGCCGTGCGGTTGGCCGCGGAGCTTGGCCTGCCCGAAGACACCGGCATCGACGCGCTGGTCGCGGCGATGTCAGCCAGCGCCGAGGGGCGGCGGGTGCTGCTGTTGATCGATGAAACCGACCTGTTCCTGCGCGATGAGGCCCAGCACGGCTACCCGCAGTTGTCCGCGTTGCGTGCCATCAGTGAAGAGGGCCGCTGCCACTTCATGCTGGCCGGTTTCTGGGATCTTTACGAGGCGGTGACACTGGATTTCGCCTCACCGCTGCGCAACTTTGGCGAGGTCATCCACGTGGGCGGGCTGGAAGACGAGGCCTGCCATGCGCTGGCCACCGAGCCGATGGCGCGGCTGGGCGTGCACTTCGCCGCGTTGGACCTGCCGCGTACGCTGGTGGCCGCCTGTGGACGACGTGCCAACCTGGTGGCGATCGTCTGCCAGCAGCTGCTGTCGCAGCTGGGGCGGGGCGAGCGGGTGATCGATGCCCGCCAGCTGCATGCGGCGCTGGGATCGGATCCGGTGTTCGACGCGCTGGCCGGCTGGGCGCGGTTGACCCCCGATCCGCTGGCAAACCGGATCGACCGCATCGTGGTGTATCGCCTGGCGTGCGCGCAGCTGGGGCCGGGTGCCGAGCGCGGGGTTGCCCTGGAGGACGTACTGGCCGATTTCGATGCGGCCGGCGTGGCCGTGGAGGCCGAAACGCTGCGGCGCGCGCTGGCGCGGTTGCAGCTGGCGTACGTCATTCGGCGCGACGACAGTGGTGCGCGTTTCGTGTTCGCGGTGCCGCTGTTTGCCACGCAGTTCCAGCTGGAGGAGGCACGGGCGCTCCAGCAGCGCGAACTGCAGGCGCTGGCGTTGGCAGAACCCTCCGGTTGACTGCGCGCCGTGCGGTTGCACGCGTGCCGCCGCGCGTGCGCGGACGGTGTTCCGCCCGTGCCGGCTTTGTGCAAGACTCGCTCCCTGACCACAGCGTTGCAAGGACGGGAAGCGCATGCAGGTTTTTGCCCTGGACAATTTCGCAGGACTGGTGAACCAGACGTTCCAGGTTGCGCTGGGCGATGTGGGAAACACCTCGTTCGTGCTGGTCGAGGCGCGCCCGTTGCAGCCGGGTGAGTCACTGCCGGGGCAGGTGCGCGCACCGTTCTCGCTGTTGTTCCGGCATGAGGCGGCGATCGTGTTCCCGCAGAAGACCTACCCCATGCAGCATGAGGCCTTGGGCGAATTTGGCATCTTCCTGGTGCCGATCGCGCGCGACCGCACCGGGTTCATCTACCAGGCGCTGTTCAACTGAATTCCTGGCGCATCACCAGGCGCAGCGTGTCGCCGCCAACGCTGGCAAAACCGAGCCGCTGATACAGCCGAAGTGCGGCCGCATTGTCGCGCAGCACGCTCAGCTGCACGGCGTCGCACGCGTGCTGCCGTGCAAGTTGCTGCACGTGTGCAAGCAGTGCCGTGCCGATGCCCTGTCCACGTTCGGCGGACAGCAGCAGGATGTCGATGATGTGCAGCGCATCGCCGTCGTCGTGCAGGTAGAGGCGGCCCAGCGGTCTGCCGGTGTGCTCCACGATCAGGAACGCCGCGTCGGTGTACTGCCCGATGTAATGGCGGTGCTGCAGCTCGAACTGACTGTCCAGGAAGGCACGCCGCGTAGCGTCCGGCCACGGCACCGCCGCAAGCTCGGCCGCGCGCGACTGGTGGTACAGGTCACGCAGGAAGGCCATGTCCCGTTCAAGGGCAGGGCGCAGTGTGATGCCATGGGCGTGCAACGGCGACGTCGCCGCCACGGGATGTGGCAGCGACGTCGGGAAGCCCGGCAGTGATGGGTGGCCGGATGTCACGGACGCGGAGGGAAGATGCCCCTCAGGGCGATGCAGAAGTTCACCGTCAGGTAGGGCTGCCGGTTTTCGTGCGGCTGGCTGCCGCCGGCCACGCCCACCATCGACGGCGCGAAACCCGCATTGGCTGGCGTGGCATCGGCGAAGGGCGCCGTGGCGGTGGGAATGGTCACGGCGTCGCCTTGGAGCGGCGTTCCATGCAGCTTGGTTGCGTCACGCTGTGCGTACACGTTTACCGCATGGCTGTGCCGCGGCATCTCGCTTTCGAGCAGGGTAACGCTGGTAGTGCCAAACACCTCGCCAAGCGTCCGATCCGAGAGCGCGGGACCCTGGCCCTGTCCGCAGGCGGTGAACCCCTGCAGGTTGGGCAGTGCGAAGTTGCTTCGCCCATCGCCGCCGTAGGTGGTGCCAAGCAGCGAAAAGAGCGCTGTATTCTGGGAGATGGGCAGCAATTGGCCGGCGCACAGCGCCCATTGAGCCGGCGCGAAGTCGAAGCCGAACATCTGGATTTCGCCGAGAAACTGGTCAGACATAAGTAGAATTCCCTGTGGATTTGCGGCAGTCCATGGTGGTCATGCGCGGGCTCAACTCGGTGACGGGTAAATGCCGAACAGGCTGATGCAGTACCGCAGGGTCAGTGTCGGCATGAGGTTGTCGTGGGGTTGGTTGCCGCCGCTGAAGGACAGCATGCTTGCTGCCAGTCCGCGACTGGCCACGCCGTTGATGTCGCTGGTGTACATGGTGTCTCCGCTGATGCCACCCAGCACGGTGCTGGTCGATGGCGCCTGCGCGGAGGCGGCGGCGTCGGTGGCCACCATGGGGTGGCCATGGGCTGGCAACTGCGTCAGTTGCAGGGTCACCGTTTCGCTGCCTGCCACGCCACCCAGTGAACGCGGCGTGCCACCACCGGGCATCGTGCCCACGTGCAGTGGCACACGGCCTCGCAGGTCGGGTACGGCGAACGTGTTGATGCCGTCCCCGCCGTAGGTGGTGCCGATGAGGTTGAACAGGACGTCGTACTCGGCGATCGACAACAGTGCGCCATTGCAGTCCTGCCAGCCGAGCGGTGCGAAGTTGAAGGGAAGCAGCCGGATTTCGCCGACGTAGGGATTGCTCATTGCAGGTCTCCGGTCAGCCGCGCGAAGGATAAATGCCCGACAGCAACATGCAGAAATTCAGCACGCTGTAGGGCTGCATATTGTCGTGCGCCTGGCTGCCGCCACTGCTGGAAACCGTGGCGGAATTCAACGTCACCAGGTGCCCGTTTGCCGGGCCATAAAGTGGACTGCCGGCCTTCGCGTACAGGTTGTCGACTGGGTTGCGCGCGGTGCCATCAGCGCCGGTGGCGGCGGCAACATGGACGTGCATGGGAATCTGGGTCTGATTGAGCGTTACCGCTTCCACCCCGCCGGCGGTTCCACTGACATTCTGTGGACCTTGCCCGACCGGCACCCGGCCGCGCATGTCAGGGAGTGCGAAGGTGGTCTGGCCGTTGCCGCCGAACCGGGTGCCCAACAGGCTGAACAATGCCTGGTTCTGGTTGATCGGCAGCATCGTGCCATTGCATTGCGCAGTTTCTCTGGGCGCAAACCCGAACGAGTAAATGACTATCTGGCCAAGAAATGAATCGGACACCGTGAATATCCCCTTTCCTGTACTGCTCCCGCTCCTGACCCCGAGCGTGGCTGTACTGTTCATCAAACAGGACATACTTGACAAGTGCTGTCGCTGGTTACCTACTACGCCCGCCGGGGGGCGTTTTCGTGGGGAAGTGCGGCCCTGGTTTCAGGGGATAAACTCATGGCACAGGGAACGTGGGTCCAGCGCGCAGCGCTGGCCGTGGTGAATCAGCTGTCGGCATTCAAATCGCGTCGCGTCATTATATTGACGCCGCTATGGATCGCGTTGCTGTGGTCGGCCAGCGTGCAGGCGGCCAATTGCCCGGATATGGTGGTCCCCGATTCGCGCACCACGCCGTCCACCACGCCCATGGCCTCCGGCGGCACCATCGTCATCGATGCCAGCCACTGCGACTCCTTCGGCGGCATCGGTGGCAGCGGCCCGGGTGGCAATCCCAACAACTACGCCACCACCCACGGCCAGGTGAGCGTGAACCCGCTGACCAACCGGGTCACCTACACCAACAACGGCAGCGGCGTGCCGGTGGACAATTTCACCTTCAAGGATGACAACGGCGACATCATCAATGTCACCGTGAACATCGGTGCCGCATCGTCGCCGATCACGGTCACGCCGGCCAACGCCCCCAAGCCGGTCATCGGTGCCAGCTACACGCTGTCCATGAGCAGCAGCGGCGGTACGTCTCCCTACACCTACACCCTGGGTGCGGCGACGCTGCCGCCGGGCATCACCTTCAGCAACGGCACCTTCTCGGGTGTCGCCAGTGGTGGCGGCACCTATCCGGCCACGGTGAATGTCACCGATGCCGCCAGCCTGACCACCAGCAAGGCCTATACGTTCGTGGTGGACACGCCGACCATCACCTTGCTGCCCCCGCCGACGATGTCCGTGAACGTGCCTTACAGCCATCAACTCGTCGGGCAGGGCGGTACCGCGCCGTACAGAACATTCGCCCTCGACACCGGCAGCCTGCCGGCGGGCATTACCTTGAGTTCAACCGGCGTGCTGTCGGGCACCCCCACGGCAGTGGGCAGCTACCCGTTCTCCGTCAGCGCCTATGACAGCAGTACCGGCACCGGCCCGTACCGCAATGCCACGGCCTTCACAATGGTAGTCTCGGCGGCCCCCCCGATTGACATCACCCCCACTACGTTGCCAAACGCCGCCGTGGCTGCTGCCTACAGCGCCACGCTCGCCGCCACCGGCGGCAACAACGGCCCTTACAGCTTCAGCGTGATCGCCGGCGCACTGCCCGCAGGGCTCACGCTGGCCGCGAACGGCATCCTGAGCGGCACGCCCACCGCGGGCGGTACCTTCAACTTCACCGCGCGCGCCACCGACAGTGCCAGCAACGTGGGGTCGCGCGCGTACACGCTGGTCGTGGCCGCACCGACAATTACGATTTCGCCCACCATCTTGCCCGCGCTCACCCGCAACGCGGCCTACAGCCAGACCATTACCGCATCGGGTGGCACGGGCCCGTACACCTACGCTGTTACTGCTGGCGCGACGCCGGCGGGCATCACGTTGTCCGCGGCCGGAGTGCTGTCCGGCACGCCCACCACCACGGGATCCTACGCGTTCACCCTCACGGCCACCGACAACAGTACCGGCAGCGGCCCTTACACCGGCTCGCGTGCCTACGTCGGCACGGTGCAGCAGGACGTGCCGGTGATCGCGCCGGCCACGTTGCCCGTCGGCACTGCCGGGGTGGCCTACGCGCAATCGCTCACGGTCACAGGCGGGGCAGGAGCGCCGTACACGTTTGCGATTGTCGCGGGTTCTCTGCCGAGCGGCCTGGCCTTGAACACCGCCACCGGGCAGATTTCCGGCACGCCCACCGTCGTAGGATCGTTCCCGGTGACTGTCCAGGTCACCGATGCCGGTGCCTTCAGCGGCCAGCGGCCGTACACGATCACCATCGCCCCGCCCGTGCTTGCCATCACACCGTCGGGCGCGACGCTGAACAGCCCTTACGGGTCCGTCTTCAGCCAGAGCTTCGGCGCCAGTGGCGGCACAGGGCCCTACGCCTATTCGCTGAGTGGTGCGTTGCCCAGTGGCCTTACCTTCACCGCCGCTACCGGCGTGCTGTCGGGCACGCCAACCCAGACGGGTACGTTCCCCATCACGGTCAGCGTGACAGATGCGACCACGGGCGCAGGAGCGCCGTACACGGCCAACCGCAACTACACCCTTACGGTATCCGCGCCCACCATCGTGATTGCACCATCGACGCTGCCGACCGGTTCGGCGGGCGCGCCGTATTCGCAGACCCTGACCGCCAGCGGTGGCGTGGCGCCGTACACCTTCCAGGTCATTGCGGGCAGTCTTCCGGCCGGCGTGTCCCTGTCGGCGTCCGGTGTGCTGTCCGGCACGCCAACGGCGGCGGGCACGTTCAACGTGAGCGTGCAGGCCAGCGATGCCAACCTGCAGATCGGCCTGCGTGCCTACTCCTTCAGCATCGCTGCGCCCACGCTTGCGCTGTCGCCGGCAAGCGGCACCCTGCCGGCTGGATACGGAATGGCGTATAGCCAGAGCTTCACTGCCCTGGGTGGCACAGGGCCCTATACCTATTCCTTGGGCGGCCCAGTACCTGCGGGTCTCAGCTTCAACAGCAGTACCGGCACGTTGTCCGGTACGCCGTTGCAGGTCGGCATTTTCCCGCTGACTGTCACTGCCACCGACAGCAGCACCGGCACGGGTGCGCCGTTCAGTATCCTGTCCAGCTACACGCTCAACGTTGCGCCGCCTGCCATCCTCATTGCGCCGGCGAGCCTGCCGGTGGGGAGCGTGGGCAGTGCGTACTCGCAGACAGTGACCGCCAGCGGCGGTATAGCGCCCTACACCTTCGCGATCGTCGCCGGTGCACTGCCGGCCGGTGTGACGTTGTCGTCCGCGGGCGTTCTCAGCGGCACGCCCACGGCGGGCGGCTCGTTCAACTGGACCGTCAGGGCCACCGATGCCGGCAGCATGACGGGCGCGCGTGCCTACACCATGACGATCAGTGCGCCCACCATCGACATCGCGCCAACAGCGCTCCCCGATCCCACCCAGGGCGCGGCCTACAGCGCGGCGCTGAGTGCCAGTGGCGGCACGGCGCCGTACACCTTCAGCATCGTCGGAGGTGCCTTGCCCGCCGGCATGACCCTCAACAGTGGCGGCACGTTGTCCGGCACGCCGACCAACGCAGGCCCGTATGCGTTCACTGTGCAGGCCAGTGACAGCAGCACCGGCGTCGGCCCCTTCAACGGCACCCGGTCCTACAGCGGCACCGTGCAGCCCGGCATTCCGGTGCTCAACCCGGCGACCCTGCCCAACGGGGCGATCGGTGTGGCGTACACGGCGGCCTTGTCGGTAACCCAGGGCGCGGGTGCACCGTACACCTTCACCCTGGTATCGGGCGCGCTGCCCACGGGCCTCACCCTGAGCAGCGGCGGCGTGATTTCCGGTACGCCCAACACGGCCGGCTCGTTCACCGCCGTGGTGCAGGTCACCGATGCGGCAGCGCAGAACGGGCAACGCAGTTACACCATCAGCATCGGCGCGCCGACCCTGACCCTGTCGCCGGCGGCCGGTACGCTCAACGCCACCTACGCAGCGGCCTACAGCCAGACGTTCAACGCAGGCGGTGGCGTCGCGCCTTACACGTATGCCGTAACGGCCGGTACGTTGCCCACCGGGATGTCGCTGGCGGCGGCCACCGGTGCGTTGTCGGGCACGCCCACCCAGACCGGTTCGTTCGCGGTCACGGTGACCGCGACCGATAGCAGTAATGGCACGGGTGCACCCTTCAGCATCAGCCAGAACTACAGCGTGGTCGTCGCGTCGCCCACCATCGCCGTTGCGCCGACGACGGTGCCCGGCGGTACCGTGGCCATTCCGTACTCGCAGGCCTTGTCCGCCACTGGCGGCATCGCCCCGTATACGTTCGCGATCAGCGCCGGCGCACTGCCGGCCGGCGTGAGTCTGTCTGGCGCGGGTGTGCTGTCGGGCACGCCGACGGCCAGCGGCACGTTCAACGCCACCGTTACCGCCACCGATGCCAACGGCCAGACCGGCGCACGGGCGTATGCCGTGCAGGTCGCTGCGCCTACCATCGTCGTGGCCCCGGCAACGCTGCCTTCGCCAGCACAGGGCTTGGCCTACAGCGCCACCTTCAGTGCAAGTGGCGGCGTGGCGCCGTACAGCTTCTCGGTCACCGGTGCGTTGCCGCCGGGTCTGTCGCTGACCACCGGCGGCGTGCTGTCCGGGACGCCGACCGCATCGGGCACCAGCACGTTCACCGTGCTGGCCACCGACAGCTCGGGTGGGGCAGGGCCGCATACCGGCGCGCAGAGCTACACGCTGAGCACGTCGGCCGGTCCGTCCATTGACCAGACCAGCGTGCCGGCCGCCACCGTGGGCAGCGCATACAGCACCGCGCTCTCCGCCACAGGCGGCACCGCACCGTACAGCTTCGCCCTGGCCTCCGGTACGCTGCCCGCTGGCATCGTGTTGAGCAGCGGCGGCGCCTTCAGCGGTACGCCGACCCATGCCGGCAGCTTCGCCATCACCGTGCGCGTCACCGACAGCAATGGCGTCACCAACCAGCAGGGCCTGGTGCTCGTGACCGGCGCGCCAACGCTGGCACTGACCCCGGCCGCGGGCACCCTGCAGGCCGACTACGCGGTGGCCTACTCGACCACCTTCGCCGGCAGTGGCGGCACCGCGCCGTACACCTACACTGCCACCGGTGCGTTGCCTGCCGGTTTCAGCCTCAATGCAGCCACCGGCGTGTTGTCCGGCACGGCCACGCAGAGCGGCAACTTCCCGATTGCAGTGACCGTGACCGACGCCTCCACCGGTGCCGGCGCACCGTTCCAGCGGGTGCAGAACTACACGCTGGAGGTGGCCGCGCCCACGATGGTGGTGACCCCGGGCAGCCTGCCCAACGCGGTGGTGGGGGCGGCCTATACGCAGGCGCTGACCGCCAGCGGTGCGGTGGCGCCGTACACCTACACGCTGCAGGGCGGCAGCTTGCCTGCCGGGATACAGCTGGATGCAGCCAGTGGCGTGATATCCGGTACGCCGGTCAGCGCCGGCAGCAACACGCTGGCGGTGCGCGTCACCGATGCCAACGGGCAATTGGTGGACAAGGCGTACACGCTGACCGTGGACCCGGCGCAGATCGTGATCGATCCGGCGGTGCTGGCCGCGCCGCAGGTGGGCCAGGCCTACCGGCATGCGTTCAGCGCTACCCGTGGCAACGGCAGCTACATCTGGAGCGTGGCCAGCGGCAGTCTGCCGGCCGGGTTGGCGTTGTCGGCCGACGGCGTGCTCAGCGGTACCCCCACCAGCATCGGCACCAGCACCTTCGTGCTCAGTGCCAGTGATGGGCAGAACTATCCCGGCACCCGCAGCATCACCGTGACCGTCAGCCAGGCGCAGGCCGTGGCGGCGGCGCAGACGGTGACCGTGCTGGCCGGCCAGACCGTCACCTTCGATGCCACCACCGGTGCCAGCGGTGGGCCGTTCGACACCGCCGCGATTGCGGCAGCACCGCCCACCGGCAGTGCCAGCGTCGCCGGCCTGCAGATCAGCTACACGGCGCCGCTGGAGGCCAGTGGCACGGTTGGCTTCACCTACACGCTGGCCAACAGCAGCGGCGTGTCGGCCCCGGCGCAGGTGACGGTCACCATCAATCCGCAGCCGATCGCCGCTGCACTCACGGCCAGTGGCCTGGCGGGCACCACCATCAGCGTGGAGCTCACCGATGGCGCGCGCGGCGGTCCGTTCACCGCGGCCAACGTGGTGTCGGTGATGCCGGCCAACGCGGGCACGGCCACGGTGAAGGCAAGCGATGTCGGCTACCGGCTGGAGTTTGCCGCGGCCGGCGGGTATGCCGGCGTGGCGCAGCTGGTGTACACGCTGAGCAACGCCTATGCGACCTCCGCACCGGCCACGCTGGCGGTGACCATCACCGCCCGCCCCGACCCGACCAAGGACGTTGAAGTGATGGGCATCCTGGATGCGCAGGCCGACGCCACCCGACGTATGGCCACCGGCCAGATCAACAACTTCCAGCGTCGTCTGGAAAGCCTGCATCGCGGCGGTGGCGACGGCTTCAGCAACGGCATCAGCCTGTCGTCGGCTTCGTCGGGACGCGCAGGGCAGCGCGGTAACCTCTCGGCAGTGGACCAGAGCCTGGCCGATTCCCTGCGCATGAACCTGATCGAGCCTGCGGCAGATCCTGCCGATGCCACGGCAGGCGATGCAACCGGCGGCAATGGCGGCCTGCCCGGCGGCATTGCGGTATGGACCGGGGGCGCGCTCAGCTTCGGCAATGGCAACAACCGCAACGGCCGCAGCTCGGCGGACTTCACCACGTCGGGCCTGAGCATGGGTGCAGACAGGCGCATCAGTGACGGGTTGGCGCTTGGCGCGGGCGTGGGCTATGGCCACGACAGTTCGGATGTCGGCAACAAGGGCAGCCACAGCAGCGTGGACAGCTACAGCGTGGCCACCTATGCCAGCTGGCGGCCGAGCCGCAACACCTACCTCGATGGCCTGGTGGGGTACCAGTGGTTGTCGCTGGATGCGCGGCGCTTTGTCACTGGCAATGGCAACACCGTGCAGGGCAGCCGCGATGGACGCCAGCTGTTTGCCTCGCTGGCGCTGGGGTACGAGCATCGCAGTGAGACCCTGCTGCTGTCGCCCTATGCCCGGCTGGACGTAGCCGACGCCACGCTGGACGGCTACACCGAGCAGGGTCGGGTAGGTGACACGCTCACCTATGACGAGCAGAAGCTGCGCACCAGCACCGGCAACCTCGGCCTGCGCAGCGAGTACCTGATCAAGACCGACCACGGCAGCTGGCTGCCCGGCGCACGCATCGAGTTCCAGCGTGATTTCCAGGGCAGCAATGCCGCCACCCTGCGCTACAGCGACCTGTTGTCCGGCCCGGCCTACTCGGCGTCGCTGCGCGACCAGTCGCGCAGTCGTACGCTGCTCGGCATCGGGGCGCCGTTCCAGTCCACGTCCGGCTGGTTGTTCCGGTTCGAGTACCAGTTCCTGTTCGACAGCCAGGCGGGCGACGTGCAGTCGATCCTGATCGGCGCAGAGAAGAAATTCATGCCGTAACCCAACGCGCGCTGCCGTCCTGACGGCAGCGCGCAGCGGCGTGGTTCGTGATCGGTTGCGCTGTGCGCTGCCTATGTTTCTGACATAGTGATGGCGTGTGCGTGCGACACGGCGGAGCGATGCTGCATCCTCAGGAATTGTCTTCTTCCCAGATTGGCCTGGCGTTGTCGCAGGCATGGGGCGTGCACGCCAACGGGGTGGTGCAACGGTCCACCGGTGCCGACGCTGGCGCCACGGTGTACCAGGTGATCGCAGGCGATGGCGCGCGCTGGTGGTTGAAGTGCCGGCGCTACGCCGTCGATGACACGGTGTGGAAAGTCCTGCAGTACCTGCGCAGCCAACGCGGCCTGGCCGAGATCGCCGCGCCACAGCCCACGCGCGAGGGCGCGCCGGCGTTGCGCCTGGACGGCCTGCAATGGACGCTGTTTGCCTACGTCGAGGGTCAATCCGGATTCGAGTCGGCACTGTCGCAGGCGCAGTGGCGGCGGTTGGGAGCGGTGCTGCGGCAGGTGCACGACACGCCGTTGCCGGATGCGCTTCGCGCCGGGCTGGCGCAGCCGGATTTCGATGACGACACCGCGGTGGAGCGGGTGGGTGCGTGGCTGCATCGCACCGACGCGCGCTGGCCGGTGCGCGATGACCTTGCCGCCCAGTTCCTGCGCGCCTGGCAGCAGCATCGTCCACGTATTGCCGAGGTGTGGCAGCGTTGCACGCAGCTGCGTGAGCGGCTGCAGGGCCGGGCATGGGCGCGGGTGCTGTGTCACGGCGACCTGCACGCCGGCAACCTGCTGTTGCGGGCCGACCACGGGCTGTGCCTGATCGACTGGGACGACATGCTGCTGGCCCCGCGCGAACGCGACCTGATGTTCGTCGGCGCGGGTGTGGGCGGGCGCTGGGGGCGCGATGACCCGCCAGGGTTCGGTGAGGGCTACGGTGCCGTGAGCATCGACCGCGACCGCCTGGCCTATTACCGGCATTGGCGCATCCTGCATG
Source organism: Stenotrophomonas sp. 2619 (assembly GCF_040548725.1). Lineage (NCBI taxonomy): Bacteria > Pseudomonadati > Pseudomonadota > Gammaproteobacteria > Lysobacterales > Lysobacteraceae > Stenotrophomonas > Stenotrophomonas sp. 2619. The sequence goes on from NZ_JBEPSF010000001.1 coordinate 498,810, forward strand.
ACGTGCAGGAGTTTCACGATCTGCTGCTGGAACCGGGCGCGGCATCGCGCCCGCCAGCGCAACGGCGCCAGGCCCTGCGCCACATGGAGGAGCAGTTCGCGCCGGGCAACGTGGTGGACAGCGCGACGCGCAGCTGGGTGGCGGCCACCGGGCTGCCGGGGTAACGCCACCCCTTGGGTGGCTTCGGTGCGACCGGCATCGGGGGGTAGAGCCACCCCATGGGTGGCTGCCGTGCGATCGGGATCATTGCCGCGCCAGCCACCCATGGGGTGGCTCTACCGATTGGTTGGGGCGTTGGCGTGTCCAGCCACCCATGGGGTGGCTCTACCGGGGTTGTCTGTCAGCCACCCATGGGGTGGCTCTACCGATTGGTTGGGGCGTTGGCGTGTCCAGCCACCCATGGGGTGGCTCTACTCGCCTGGTTTGGCGCCGGCCGATGCGGCCTGCGAGGCGGCGCGCCGCACCAGGACCGCTTCGCGATGGGCGATGTAGGCGTTGGCGCCCAGGATGATGCCGGCACCGATGACGGTCCAGCGGTCCAGGGTTTCGCCAAACAGCAGCCAGCCGAGCACGGCGACCAGGGGCAGCTGCATGAAGCTGATCGGGGTCAGTGCCGAAACCTCGCCCAGGCGCAGGGCCCGCGTCCATAGCAGCTGGCCCACCGTGCCGAACAGGCCCGTGGCAGCCAGCCACAGCCAGGCCATGCCGGTTGGCCACACCCAGACGAACAGGGCGGGAATCAGCGACAGCGGCACCCAGAACACGTAGGTGTAGAGCACCACGGCGTCCGCGCTGTCCACGCGGGTGAGCTGCTTGATCTGGATCGCCACCAGCGAACTGAGTACCGCGGCGAGCACGGCCACCAGTGTGCCGGGGGTGAAGCTGGTCGAGCCCGGCCGCACGATGATCAGCACGCCGATGAAGCCGATGATCACCGCCGCCCAGCGTCGCGCGCGCACGGTTTCGCCGAGCCACAGCACCGCGGCGATGGTGACGAACAGCGGCGTGGAGTACGACAGCGAGATGGCCTGCGACATCGGCAGGTGGCCGATCGCCCAGAACGCGCACAGCATCGACGCCAGGCCGATCGTACTGCGCAGCAGGTAGCGCGGCAGCTGCTGGGTCTTCAGTGACGCGCGCCCCGGGCGCAGCAGCATGGGCAGCAACGCCATCAGGCCGAAGGCGTTGCGGAAGAACGCCACTTCCTGGGTGGGCACCGAGCGGGTGGCGTAGCGGATGGCCACCGCCATCAGCCCGAACGCCAGCGTGCTGCCCAGCATCAACAGTGCCGCACGCAGGGGTGTGGGGGCAGGCAGGGCGAGTGGCGGTGTCACCACTGCGCGCCGATCAGGCGCGGCTCCGGTTCGATCGGGACGCCGAACTTTTCCAGCACCGAGGCCGAGATCTGCCGTGCCAGCGCCAGCAGCTGCTCGCCGGTGGCCGTGCCATGGTTGACCAGCACCAGCGCGTGGTGCGGCGACACGCCGGCGTCGCCGTCACGGTAGCCCTTCCAGCCACACGCTTCGATCATCCAGGCCGCCGACAGCTTGCGCCGGGTGTCCTGGTCGGCCGGGTACACCGGCAGGTCGGGGAAATGCTGCAGCAGCACGTCCACCTGCTCCAGCGGCAGCACCGGATTCTTGAAGAAGCTGCCGGCGTTGCCCAGCACGTCCGGGTCGGGCAGCTTGCGCCGGCGGATGTTGATCACCGCGTTGGCCACATCGGCGGCCACCGGCAGTTCCACGCCCATCGCCTGCATCTCTTCGTTGATGCCGGCATAGCCCAGGCGCAGGGCGTGCAGCAGCGGCAGGCGCAGTTCTATCGCGGTGATCAGGTAGCGCTCCGGCATCTGCTTGAACACGCTGTCGCGGTAGCCGAACTGGCAGGCCTCGGGATCCAGCCGGACCCACGCAGCGGCCTCGCGGTCCCAGGCTTCGACGGCCTGGATGAACTCGTCCACCTGCACGCCGTACGCGCCGATGTTCTGGATGGGGGAGGCGCCGGCCGTACCGGGAATCAACGCCAGGTTCTCCAGCCCGGACAGGCCGTTCTGCAGCGACCACATCACCAGCCCATGCCAGCTGACCCCGGCGCCGGCACGGACCACGGTGTGGTCGGCGCGGTGTTCGAGGATCTCGATGCTGCGGTTGGCAAACACGAGGACCGTGCCGTCCACGTTGCCGGCCAGCAGCACGTTGCTGCCACTGCCCAGCACCAGCAGCGGCGCATCGGCCACCTGCGGCAGCGCCAATACGTCCGGCAGCAGCGACGGGTCGTGCAGCTCCAGCAACTGGGCCGCGCTTGCCTCCACGTGGAAGGTGTTGAGCGCCTTCAGCGACGCGTTCTCAGTCAGGGTCCAGGCAGGCATTGCATTACTCATAGGGGGGCAACCGCACCGCGGCTGGGGGCCTCGCGGCGTCGGCGGATGGCTTCCACGCAGTCCTGCACCAGGGCCGGGCCGCGGAAGATCAGGCCGCTGTAGCACTGCACCAGGGAAGCGCCGGCGGACATCTTGGCCACCGCATCGGCACCGGACTGGATGCCGCCAACGCCGATCAGCGGCATCGACTCGGGCAGGCGCGCACGCAACCGGCGCAGCACCAGGGTGGACTGGCCCAGCAGCGGCGCGCCGGACAGGCCGCCGGCTTCCTGCGCGCGCGGGTCCCCGGCCACGGCACTGCGGTCGATCGTGGTGTTGGTGGCGATCACGCCGTCCACCTTCAACTCACTGAGTACGCGGGCGGCGGCATCGATGTCGCGGTCGCTCAGGTCCGGCGCCACCTTGACCAGCATCGGTACGCGACGACCATGCTTGGCGGCGAGGTGTTCCTGACTGTCGCGCAGCTGGGAAATCAACTGGCGCAGCGCCGTTTCTTCCTGCAGCTCGCGCAGCCCGGCCGTGTTGGGCGAGGAGATGTTGACGGTGATGTAGTCGGCCAGCGGATACACCTTCTGCAGGCAGTGCTGGTAGTCGTCGAACGCCTGCTCGTTGGGCGTGTCCTTGTTCTTGCCGATGTTGATGCCGAGCAGCCCGTGGCGGCGCTTGGCCCGTTCAACATTGCGCACCAGTGCATCTACGCCGAGGTTGTTGAACCCCATGCGGTTGATGATGGCCTGGTGTGCCGGCAGCCGGAACAGCCGCGGTTTCGGATTGCCTTCCTGCGGGCGCGGGGTGATGGTGCCGATTTCGACGAAACCGAACCCCAGCGCCAGCAGGGCATCGATGTGCTCGCCATTCTTGTCCAGCCCGGCGGCCAGGCCAACCGGATTGGGGAACTCCAGGCCGAAGGCCTTGGTGGGCAGCGGTGCGATACGGCCGGCCAGCAGGGGCGTGGTGCCGGTGCGATAGGCCAGCTCCAGGCCGTTCAGGCCAAGGCCGTGGGCGCGCTCTGCATCGAAGGCGAACAGGAAGGGGCGGGCAAGCGAGTACATGGCGTTCTATCAGTCCAGCGTGCCGACAAAGGCACGGGTGTGGTATTCAAAGGCAACCTGGCCGTCCACGGCGTGGGCATCGAACAACTGCTGCAGCGCCTCCAGCATCGGCGCATGGCGCGGGTGGCCGGCCTGGGGCGCGTAGGACGAGGACAGCAGGCGGCCGCGCAGGCCATCCAGGTCCATGCGCTGCACGTTGGGGAAGCTGGCCAGGCCGCGCAGGCCCGCACCGAACCAGGCGCGCATGGCGTCGTCATCCTGGTAGCGCTCGGCCACCTGGGTGTAGTCGGTGCCGAACTCCAGCAGCAGCTGCTCGTAGCCGATCAGGAACGGCGAGGCGTCCAACAGGCGGGAGTTCCAGAACACCAGCGCCAGCCCACCGGGATGCAGGATGCGTGACCACTCGCGGCGCACCGCGGCGGTATCGAACCAGTGAAAGGCCTGGGCGGCGGCGACCAGACCAACGCTGTCGTCGGCCAGGGTGGTGGCCTCGGCAGTGCCGTCGACCAGTTTCAGGCGCAGGTAGTCGGGGGTCAGCCACTGCTCGGCGGCGGCGCGCATGGCCGCATTGGGCTCCACCGCGATGACCGGGTGGCCGCTGGCCAGGAACAGACGGGTGGAAATGCCGGTCCCGGCGCCGATATCGGCGACCAGGGTCTCGGTGGGCACGCCGATATCGTGATGCAGCCAGTCCAGCAGGGCGGGTGGGTAATCGGGGCGGTAGCGGACGTAGTCGGCGACGCGGTTGCTGAAGCGTTCGGTCGAATCCGATGCACTCATGGGGACCTCACGATTGGGATGCGGCAAACAGGGCCAATCCACCGAAGAAGAGCAGGAAACCCACCACCACCAGGATGCTGCCGATCACCGCCAGCCAGCCCAGCACCAGCCCAGCGACCGCCAGGCCGTCGCCTTCCAGGGCCTGCGGCTGGCGGCGGATTTCCGCGCGCGCCATGTGGCCGGTGACGATGGCGACGAGACTGCCAAGGAAGGGAAACACCGTCCAGCCCACGATGCCCATGATCAAGCTGACTACGGCCAGCGAGCTGGTCTGTCGATAGGGCTGGTTCATCCGTTTCCTCCATGGCAGAGCGCCCATGATAGTGCCTGCGCCAGGATTAGCCCATCGGCGCGGGGCGGCGTGCTACCCAGAAGGGCCTCAGCCCATCAGGGCCTGGCCACCATCGACGTTCAAGGTGTGGCCGGTAATCCAGCGCGCCAGCGGCGAGCACAGGAACAGGGCGGCATCGGCGATTTCCTTCGGTTGGCCGAAGCGGCCGAACGGAATTTTGGCCAGCGTGGCGTGGTACAGCACCGGGTCCTGCTCGCGGCGGCGGTCCCACAGACCGTCCTCGAACTCGATCGAGCCCGGGGCGATGGCATTGACGCGGATCCGCTGCGGCGCCAGCGCCAGTGCCTGGGAGGTGGTGTAGTGCATCAGTGCGGCCTTGGCCGCGGCATACGGAGCGGCGCCCGGTCGCGGTTGCAGCGCGGCGATCGAGGCCAGATTGAGGATGCAGGCGTCGCTGGACTGCTGCAGCCAGGGCAGGGCCAGTCGCGAAGCGCGTACCGCCGCCATCAGATCGATGCCCAGGCTGGCTTCCCAGCCGGCTTCGTCGTCGGCCATGCCATAGCCGGTGGCGTTGTTGACCAGCACATCGATACCGCCCAGTGCGTGGGCGGCATCGGCCAGCCAACGGCCGATGTCGCCCAGTACCCCCAGGTCGGCCGATGCGGTGTGGATGTCCAGGCCCAGGGCCTGGGCATCCGTCCGCAGCGCAGTGAGCCCGGGCTCACCGCGGGCGCACACCGACACGCGGGCGCCCGCCGAAGCGAACGCCAGCGCCATTGCACGCCCGATGCCCTTGCTGCCGCCGGCCACCAGTACCCGGCGCCCGGTGAAATCCAGCGATGGGGCAGCGGGCGCGGGCATCACAGGTCGAACTTGATGCCCTGGGCCAGCGGCAGCGAATCGGAGTAGTTGATGGTGTTGGTCTGGCGACGCATGTAGACCTTCCACGCATCCGAGCCGGACTCGCGACCACCGCCGGTGTCCTTCTCGCCGCCGAACGCGCCGCCGATCTCCGCACCGGACGTGCCGATGTTGACGTTGGCAATGCCGCAGTCGGAGCCGGCCGCCGAGAGGAAGCGCTCGGCAACCTTCAGGTTGGTGGTGAAGATCGACGAGGACAGGCCCTGCGGCACGCCGTTCTGCATCTCGATGGCTTCGTCCAGGGTGCTGTACTTCATCACGTACAGGATCGGGGCGAAGGTTTCGTGCTGCACCACTTCATCGCTGTTCTTCAGGCCGGTGACGATGGCCGGCAGGACGAAGTTGCCGGCACGATCAATGCGGGTGCCGCCGGTTTCCACGGTGCCGCCGCTGGCCTTGGCCTTCTCGATCGAGGCCAGGAACTGCTGTACGGCGCCGTCGCTGTTGAGCGGGCCCATCAGGTTGGCCGGGTCGGTCGGATCGCCGATCTTGCCTTCCACCTGCTTGTACGCCTTGACCAGCGTGGCCAGCACGTCGTCATGGATGGATTCGTGCACGATCAGACGGCGGGTGGTGGTGCAGCGCTGGCCGGCCGTGCCGACCGCGCCGAACACGATGCCCGGGATGGCCAGCTTCAGGTCGGCGGTTTCGTCCAGGATGATGGCGTTGTTGCCGCCCAGCTCAAGCAGGCAGCGGCCCAGGCGGTGGGCCACCTTTTCGGCGACCTGGCGGCCCACCTGGGTGGAGCCGGTGAAGCTGATCAGCGGCACGCGCTTGTCGGCCACCATCTTCTGCGACAGCTCGGTGCCGGCGTCGTTGATGAGGAAGAAGATGTCCGGGAAGCCGGCACCGCGCAGTGCTTCGTTGCAGATGCGCATGGAGGCGATGGCGGTCAGCGGGGTCTTGTTGGACGGCTTCCAGATGCACACATCGCCGCAGATCGCGGCCAGGAACGAGTTCCAGGCCCACACCGCGACCGGGAAGTTGAACGCGCTGATGATGCCGACCAGGCCGAGCGGCTGGTACTGCTCGTACATGCGGTGGCCGGGGCGCTCGGAATGCATGGTGTAGCCATAGAGCATGCGGCTCTGGCCCACGGCGAAGTCGGCGATGTCGATCATCTCCTGCACTTCGCCGTCGCCTTCGGGCTTGCTCTTGCCCATTTCCAGCGCGACCAGCGAGCCCAGCGCGTCCTTGTGGGCGCGCAGTGCTTCGCCGCACAGGCGCACCGCTTCGCCACGGCGCGGGGCCGGGGTGGTGCGCCAGACCTTGAAGGCTTCCTGGGCGCGGGCCACGATGGTTTCGTAGTCGGCGTCGGTGGTGGCGTGGACCTGGGCGATCGCTTCGCCGGTGGTCGGGTTGACCGGGGTGATCAGACCGGCGCTGGTGGCGGTGGACCACTCGCCATTGCCGAGGTAGGTGCCAGCGTTGGTCGCGTCCAGGCCGAGGGCCTTGAGCAGATCAGAGGACATGCAAACTCCTGTTGCGTATCAAAAAGGGCGCAGCCGCTGGCAGGGTGGGGTGCGGCATGCAGAAGGCGGATTTTAGCAGACCGCCGCCATGTGCCCGTACCCCTGCCTGTCACGCAGCCGGTAGAATGGCGCATTGACCCCAAGCGGCTTCGGTCGTGGTCGGTCGTCTTGCCCCAGGAGTCTGAATGAACGTTACCGTTGCGGAAGGTGTGGTGGTCGGCAATCGTCTGCCGTTCGTGCTGTTTGGCGGCCTCAACGTGCTGGAAGACCTCGATTCGACCCTGCGTGCGGCCGAACACTTCACCACGGTGACCGCCAAGCTCGGCATCCCGTATGTCTTCAAAGCCTCGTTCGACAAGGCCAACCGCTCCTCGATCACCTCCTTCCGGGGCGTTGGCCTGGAGGAGGGTCTTCGCATCTTCGAGGAGGTCAAGCGCCGCTTCGGCGTGCCGGTGATCACCGACGTGCACGAGGTCGCCCAGGCGGCGCCCGTTGCCGACGTCGTGGACGTGCTGCAGATCCCCGCGTTTCTCGCGCGCCAGACCGACCTGGTGGTCGCGATCGCCGAGACCGGTCGCGCAGTCAACATCAAGAAGCCCCAGTTCCTCAGTCCCACGCAGATGAAGCACATCGTGTCCAAGATCCGTGAGGCGGGCAACGAGAACATCATTCTCTGCGAGCGCGGGGCACAGTTCGGCTACGACAACCTGGTCGTGGACATGCTCGGTTTCCGCGAGATGATCGAATCGACCGGCGGGCTGCCGGCGATTTTTGACGTCACCCACAGCCTGCAGCGGCGCGATGCCGGCAGCGAGGCGTCCGGTGGTCGTCGCCGTCAGGTTGCGGAGCTGGCGCGTTCCGGCATGGCCCTCGGGATTGCGGGCCTGTTCCTCGAGGCGCATCCCGATCCGGACCACGCCCGCTGCGACGGCCCGAGTGCGTTGCCGTTGGCTGCGCTGGAAGCGTTCCTGGGGCAGATCAAGGCCGTGGACGATCTGGTCAAGGGCTTCCCGGCGCTGGATATCGGCTGATCCGGACCCGGCAAGGGCGGCCCTGGGATCAGGGCTGCCCTTCTGCAGTGGCTGCCTGCTCCTGCGGCGAGTGCCCCGGAGACCAGTCGGGTGGGTCGCGGTGCCAGCGCCACGCGCTTTCGATGATCGGGGTCAGCTCCGTCCAGCGTGGTCGCCAGCCCAGCAGTTCGCGCGCCTTGGCACTGGATGCCACCAGTGAGGCCGGGTCGCCTGCACGACGCGGGGACATGGTGTACGGGATGGGGGCGCCCGCCACTGCGGCGGCTGCGGCGATGACCTGTTTCACTGAGAAGCCTCGGCCATTGCCAAGGTTGAAGGCATGGGCGCCTCCCTGGTGTTCCATGAAGGCCAATGCCAATGCGTGGGCCTGGGCAAGGTCCTGCACATGCACGTAGTCGCGAACGCAGGTGCCGTCACCGGTGTCGTAGTCGCTGCCGAACACGTTCAGCGGCGGTCCCTTGCCGAGAGCGGCGCGCAGGACGTTGGGTATCAGGTGTGTTTCGCACGCATGCGCTTCGCCGATCCCGTGCTCGGGCAGGGCGCCGGCGGCGTTGAAGTAGCGCAAGGTCACCGAGCGAAGGCCGTAGGCTGTCGCGGCGTCGGCCAGAAAGCGCTCGGCCATCAGCTTGCTGGCCCCGTAGGGGTTGATCGGCGCCGTGGGGTGTTCTTCGTCGATGAGGGCAGTGGTGGGGTGGCCGAACACCGCTGCGGTCGATGAGAACACCAGCTTCTCCACCTCGTGCTGACGCATCGCCTCAAGGAGATTCAGGGTGCCGGTGACGTTGTTGCTGTAGTAGCTGTAAGGGTCGGCAACCGATTCCCCTACCAGTGACCGCGCACAGAAGTGCATGACCGCGTCGAAGCGTCGGCCGTGGAACGCCCGCTCCAGCGAGGCCGGATCCATCAGGTCGGCCGTAATCAGTTCGCCCCAGCGGACGGCTGCGCGGTGCCCGGTCGAGAGGTTGTCGAGGACCGTGACCGTGTGGCCGTGCTCGGCCAACCATTGGGCCATGTGGCTGCCGATGTAGCCGGCGCCGCCGCAGATGAGTACGTCCTGCAAAAGAGCTCTTCCTTGAGTGCTGGATGGCGCCGGGCAGCTGCCCGGGCGCGGTCGGTTCGTAGGGTGGATGTTACCAGACCAGCTTGCGCGGCCTTCGGTTGTAGGCTCGAGGAGGCGCGAGTCGTGACGCACCCCTTGGAGCGGCAGGCGGACGGGCTTGAGCCCGTCCTTGCATGTACTGTGCCTATTCAGCCTGTTGGCTTCGGAAACAGCAATAAATTCCGTTCGGATCCCGTCACAATCTGGTTACAATACTCGATTGTGTACGCGCAAGACGGCCGATACGGAGCTTTGGCGTCTGCTCGTATCAGGATGCGGAATGAGTGCGGAGAAAAAGGAGCGGTACATGCTACAAGGATCTGTAGAAGGGCTGGCCGACACGGGTAGTCGGGTTCGAGAGCGCCGCGGTGAGGCGAGAGCCGCGCTTGAGCTGGGTCTGCGTCTGGGCGACTTCCTGGTGGTGCCGGTAGCCGCTATTGCCACCCATTTCCTGCGTTATGGATGGGCAGCCCCCACTCATGAGCAGAAGGTCATCTTTGGCGCGGTGTTGCTGAGCGCCATCGTGTGCTTCTCCGTTGCTCCGATGTATCGAAACTGGCGGGCCCGGGGGTTGCTGGCCGATCTCTGGATCCTGCTGATGGCGTGGACCTCCGTGTTCGCGCTGTTCTCCATGTACGCCATGCTGATCGACGTTGCAGACGCCGTGCCGGCGCTTTGGCTGGTGGCTTGGTTCGTTGCCGGCCTGTTGGCCATGACCGGTGTCCGGGTGGTGCTCAGGGTGCAGTTGCACCGGCTGCGTGCGCGGGGGCTGGACCGGGAGCGCGTGCTGTTGGTGGGGTTGCGCGCGCCCGCGTTGAAGTTGCATCGGCTGCTTCACGGCAAGCCGGAGCTGGGCAAAGAGGTGGTCGGTTACTTTGCCGGCGCCTACGACATCGCCGGTGGGCGGCGCAGTGGCTGGCCGCATCGCCTGGGCGCGGTGGAGGATCTGCCGGAGTACATGGCAGCCCACGCGGGAGAGTTTGATCAGCTGTGGGTATCCATGCCGATGGGCAGCGCCGTCCAGATCAAGGCGATGTTGAAGGATATCGAGCGCTTCCCGGTTCCCGTCCGGTTGATTCCCGATACCACCGGCCTGGGCGCGTTGAATCCGGGCGTGCACGAGGTGGGTGGCGTGCCGATGATCGGCGTTCGCCAGGGCCTGGTGGACCAGAGGTTCAAGCTGGGCAAGCGGATCGAGGATCTGTTCGTTGCCGGCATTGCCGTAGTACTGCTTTCGCCGCTGCTGGCGTTGCTGGCCATCGGGGTCAAGCTGAGCTCGCCCGGGCCGATACTGTTCCGGCAGAAGCGCCACGGGTTGGGCGGGAAAGAGTTCTGGATGCTGAAGTTCCGTTCCATGCGCGTGCATGTCGAGCACGCCGAAAAGATCACCCAGGCGACCCGCAATGATCCGCGGGTGACGCGGTTCGGTGCGTTCCTGCGGCGCTCCAGCCTCGATGAGCTGCCCCAGTTCTTCAATGTGCTCGGGGGCAGCATGTCGGTGGTGGGTCCCAGGCCCCATGCCATTCAGCACAACAATCACTATGAGCGGCTGATCGAGCGCTACATGCACCGTCACTACGTCAAGCCCGGCATCACCGGATGGGCACAGGTGCACGGCCTTCGCGGCGAAACCCCGGAGCTGCGGTCGATGAAAAAGCGTGTTCAGTACGACATCGACTACATCCGCCGTTGGAGCCCCACGCTGGATGCGCGGATCATCGTAATGACGGTCTTCAAGGTCTTTGGGCAGAAGTCAGCGTACTGAGGCGAAGGGTGATTTAGCGACCTAAGTCAATGATTTGATGAAAAAAACTGTGCCAATGCCTGTGTCGTGCGGTAACCTGTGCGACTGGCTGCGTGTTGTATGCACGAGGTGGCCTGCGCGAACTGTTATGGAATCCAGGTAGTGTTCAAAAACATTCTTTTTGTGTGTGTCGGCAACATCTGCCGCAGCCCATCGGCCGAAGTGATGCTGCGCCAGGCCATCGCCGGTAAAGACATCCAGGTGTCGTCGGCGGGACTGGGTGCGTTGGTCGACCACGGCATCGATGCCACCGCGCAGGAATTGTTGCTCGAACGGGGGTTGGATGGCGTGGCGCATCGCGCCCGCCAGATCAACGGTGCGATCCTGGCTTCTGCCGATCTGGTGTTGACCATGGAACGCAAGCACGTCCGGCGCATCGCGGAAATCGCCCCGGAGGCATCGGGCAAGACCTTCCTGCTGGGCAAGTGGCAGCAGGAACGGGAAATACCCGATCCCTACCGCCAGCAGCGTCCCGCGTTCGAGCACGTTTACAAGCTCATGGCCGAGGGCGTGGAAAGTTGGTCGCGGCATCTTTGATGCGCGCCGCTTGCACCTTCTTCTGTCTTTAAACCTTTTTGCCTTGATGCCTATTCCCCATGACAACTGATTCGCGCAATTCCGCACAAGACGACAACGACGAGATTGATCTGCGGCAGCTGCTGGGCACCTTGGTGGACTACAAGTGGTGGATCATCTCGATCACCGCTGTGTTCTTCCTTGTGTCGGCGGCGTACGCACTGCTGGCGACACCAATCTATCGAGCAGATGCGATCGTTCAAGTCGAGTCGAAGGTTCCCTCTCTGCCGGGCTTGGCCGACATCAGCCAGTCCCTTGGCATGGGAGGGGGGTCTGCTGAAGCCACAACCGAGATCGCACTGATTACCTCCCGGGCTGTTGTCGGCAGTGCGGTTGATGCACTTAAGCTGGACGTGAGCGTTGAGCCCAACCGCTTTCCGTTGATCGGCAACTATCTTGCCAGGAAGGCCGAAGATGTCGATCCAGATCAGTTGGCAGATGCGCGCTTTGGAATGAGTCGTTTCGGCTGGGGCGGTGAGAGGCTTGATGTCTTCCAGCTGGAGGTGCCGCGTGCACTGCTTGCCCGTGAGTTGACCTTCGTCGCGGGCGAGAAGGGCGCTTATGAGTTGTTTGACGAGGATGACACCTTGCTGCTCAGCGGGCGCGTTGGACAGGTCGCGAAGGGTAGTGGGGTCACTATGCAGGTAGCTGCGCTGCGGGCCCATCCGGGCATGCGATTCGAGGTGAAACGCCAGCGTCACCTGACCGTCGTCAATGACCTGCAGAAAGACATTGGCGTGACCGAGTCTGGGAAAGATTCCGGTATTCTGACGCTGACCTACGAAAGCGCAGATCCAGACGTAGCTCAGAATCTGTTGCAGCAGGTGGCGCAGGCGTACGTCCGCCAGAATGTTGAGCGTAACTCTGCCGAAGCATCAGCCCAGCTGACGTTCGTGAAGGAACAGCTTCCCAACGTTCGAAATCAGGTCGATCAGGCGCAGAAGGCACTGAGTGCCTATCAGACAAAGGCGAATTCTGTCGACCTTACGTTGCAGACCAAGGGGCTGCTCGACCAGGAGGTTGCGGTCGAGACCAGCATTCAACAATTGCGTCTGCAGCAGGCGGAGATGGACCGCAAGTTCACCCGGGACCACCCGGCCTACCAGGCGCTGATGCGCCAGGTGGGCGAGCTGGAAGGGCGCAAGAGCAATTTCCAGGGCCAAGTGAAGCAGTTGCCCGAAGCCCAGCAGCAACTTCTGCGACTCACCCGTGACCTCCAGGTCAGCAATGAGATGTACACCGGCATGCTCAATCAGGCTCAGCAGCTTGATGTTGCCCGCGCAGGTACGGTTGGGAATGTGCGCATCATTGATGCAGCCGAAGTGGATGCTACCTTGCCGGTGAAGCCGCGCAAGGCGATCGTGGTTCTGATCGGCACCGTGCTTGGTGCCTTCCTGTCCGTCGCACTTGTGCTGCTCAAGCAATTGCTGAATCGCGGCGTGGAAGACCCGGCGCAGATCGAGGAGCTTGGGCTGCCGGTGTATGCCTCCATCCCGGTCAGCGTGCAGCAGCAGGGTGACTCGGTGCGGGGCAAGTTCCGCGCGGATGGGAAGCTGCATCTGCTCGCGGTGAAGGACCCGGCCGACCTGGCCATTGAAGCCGTGCGCAGCCTGCGCACCAGCCTGCATTTCGCACGGTTGGAGGCCAAGAACAACATCGTGCTGATTTCCGGCGCCAGCCCGAATGCAGGCAAGACGTTCGTTTCCTCGAACCTTGCCGCCGTCATCGCGCAAGCGGGGCAGCGGGTCCTGGTAATCGACGCCGATATGCGCAAGGGCACCCTTCACAAGGCGCTCGGTACCACGCAGACGCCCGGCCTGTCGGATCTGCTGGTAGGAAAGGCCGAGCGATCCGAGGTGATCCGCACGCTGCCCGGTCTGGACAACCTGAGCTACATCGCCCGTGGCGACGTGCCGCCGAATCCGTCCGAGCTGCTGATGCATGCCAACTTCACGCGTCTGCTGGAAGAGCTGGCCCCGCAGTACGACATCGTCATTATCGATACGCCGCCTATCCTGGCGGTGACCGATGCGGCCATCATTGCCCACCATGCGGGCACCTGCCTGATGGTGGCGCGTTTCGGGCTGAACCAGGCCAAGGAACTTGCGCTGGCCAAGCGCCGCTTCGAACAGAACAACGTCCGCATCAAGGGCGCGATCTTCAACGCAGTGCAGCGCCGCGCAACCGGGTACTACAGCTACGGGTACTACGAATATAAGTCCACCTCTTCCTGAGGCGGAGGCGCGGCAGGCCGGGGTGCGCGCCCGGCCTGACCCGCGCGGTGTCCGGCCCCGTCGCCGCGCGATGGCATTCCATCGGCGGCAACCCGAGCTGGATCCACACAACTGCATGTCGGCGCGGCAGTCGCGGCATCCTCCCTGGCAGGGCCTTGCCCCGCACGCATACGCGGTTTGAAGTCATACACAATGAAACGTTCCATCCAGCACGTTTCCGTCATAGGTCTGTTCACCATCGTGGGCGCCGGGCTGACGTTCCTCACCCAGATACTCGCCGCGCGCGTACTGGGGCCCCGGGAGTACGGCATCTTCATGGCGGCTTTCACCACCATCAACATCGTCTCACCGCTGACCGCCTTCGGGCTTCAGGCGTTCTGGCTGAAGGTGTTCGGGCGCGAGGGCTGGCATGCCATGCGCTGGATCCGTCCGACGTTCATGTTCTGCGCGTTGAGTACGGTGATCACGATTGCCGGCGTGGCGGCCTGGGCCATATTCGGCCTGGGCGTTGAAGACCCGACGGCCTGGTGCCTGCTCATCCTGTCCACGAGCCTGCTCTCCGTGGCCAGCATCGAGGTGGTCACCACCCGCTTCCTGCTGGAGGAAAAGCCGGTTCCACTGATGGTCTGGCAAACGTTGCCGCAGGTGGCCCGGTTCCTCGTGGTGGCCGGCGTCCTGCTGGCCGGCCAAGGTCTGGATGCGGTTACCCTTGCGTGGCTGTACGCACTGGTGGGCGGCCTGCTGGTGCTCGCCGGCATCCCGAACATGGTGGCGCTGGCGACCGGGCGCATGGGCGTGGTGGGGCATGAGCGACCCACCGGCCCGGTGGTTCTGGAGCGGCCGGGCATTGTGTCCGTGGCCTCGGAGACCTGGGCATTCGGCCTGGGCAATCTGTTCTTCCTGGTCTACTTCCAGAGCAGCATCCTTTTCATCAGCCACCACCTAGGGCCCGAGGCTACTGCCACATTTGGCGTGGCGGTCACCATCCTGGCCGCGCTGTACCTGCTGCCCACCACGATCTACCAGAAGCTGATGATGCCGCGCCTGCATCGGTGGGCATTTCAGGATCGGGCCGCGTTCCGGGCGGCTTATGTTGCCGGCAACAAGTACATGCTCCTTCTTGGACTGGCCGCCGCCGTCTGTACTGCGCTGCTCGCTCAGTACCTGGTGCCGCTGTTGTTCGGCAAGGAATATGCGAAGGCCGCCTGGGTGCTCATGTGGCTTGCGCCGTGCATTCCGATGCGCTTCGTTGCCACCAGTGCGGGTGCGATTCTCAGCACCGGCAACCTGATGCGGGTGAAGATCCGGATCATGGGGTTGGTGGCGATCTGCAATCTCGTACTGAACCATCTTCTGATCAGCCGCTTTGGCATGCAGGGCGCCATCCAGGCCGCCATTGCCACCGAAGCGCTGTTGGTGGGCCTGTACTGCTATACCGCCCACCGTTCATTCACCAAGAGCGACCCCGCATGAACCAGGCAGTTTCACTTGGGCAGATCGTCAAGGGCGGCTACTGCGTTGGTTGTGGCGGCTGCGCAGTGGCGGCCACTGGTGTGCAGATGTCCATCAACGACCTGGGCATGCCACAGCCGTCCCACCCCGCGCTGGAATCACTGCCTGCAGCGACGTGCCCGTTCGGCACCGACAGGAACGAGACGATCCTGGCGGACGAGCTGTTCGGGGGACTGCCAGGGATCTCGCATCACCCCTCGACAGGCTTCTACTCGGAGTTGCATGCGGGGCATGCAGTCGCGGGTCCGCACCGTCTTTCCGGAAGTTCCGGCGGACTCACCTCCTGGGTGCTCGAAGAACTGCTCACCCGTGGTGAGGTCGATGCGGTCATCCACGTGGGCCGTGGCGCCGGCGACGGCATCTTCGAGTACCTGATTTCCAGTTCAGTGGATGAACTGCGGACGCGGGTAAAGTCGATCTACTACCCCACGGGCTTCCATGAGGTGCTGGAGCAGGTGCGCGCCGATACCACGCGCACGTTCGCCATTACCGGCGTTCCGTGCCATATCAAGGCGCTGCGCTTGGCTGCCGAGAGCGACCCGCAACTGCAGGGCAAGATCAAATACTTCGTGGGTATTTTCTGCGGTCATCTCAAGTCGCGCGGCTTTGTCGAATCGTTCGGGTGGCAGTTGGGTATCCATCCCGACCAAGTAAGCGATGTGGACTTCCGCGTCAAGGACGCGTCGCGCCCGGCCAATGATTATTCGATCGAAGTAAAGTCCAGGACGAAGGTGGCGCGTACGGAGAACTTCCGCCTGTACGGCTCGGATTGGGGGCTGGGCCTGTTCAAGCCGCTGGCCTGCGATTTCTGTGATGACGTTGCCTGCGAGACCGCCGATGTTGTCATGGGCGATGCATGGCTGCCGGAGTATGTGAAGGACAGTCTCGGGACTAACGTAGTGATCGTGCGCCATCCTGTCATCGCAGCGCTGCTCGCGGGCGCGAGCGCGCGGGGTGAAATTGCGCTCGATCCGATCGATCCGGCCAAGATCCATCAGTCCCAGGCGGCAACCTTCCGCCATCGCAATGAAGGGCTCCAGGTTCGCCTGGCCCATATGGATTCGCGTGGCACCTGGCGGCCCCGTAAGCGCGTCCAGGCCGGCGACGGCGGATTGGAGCCGATGAGGCGGCGTCTTTACGTCACTCGCATGCGCCTTTCCCAGGTCTCCCATCGGGCCCTGAAGGAGGCCAAGCAAGGTGGTGGGCTTGGGTGGTTCTTTCTGCGCCTGCTGCCCTACGACGTGCTTTACAACTATCAGAATGGTCAGCTTCTGCGCAGGACGTACCGCACGTTGCGGGCCATGCTGCAGTCACTGGTCCTCCGACCCTTGAGGAAGAAATCATGACCCGTCGAATCGGCCTGCTCACCCTGCCGCTGCATTCCAACTATGGCGGTATCGTCCAGGTTGCGGCGCTGTATGCGTTTCTCGACGAGCAGGGATACCAGCCCATCCTGCTGCGCAAGGAACATCGCAAGGCCGGGTGGAAGCTGGCCGTCATTGCGGCGTTGAAGCGCATTCCTGGCCAGAACATAGCCAACTATCGCAGCCAGTTCCTCAAGCTGCGCAAGCACGCCGCCTTCATGCAGGCGTTCTTGCCGACCCAATCCGGGGTCAGTCGCACCCCAGCACAGTTGGCCGCAGAGAGTGAGCGGCTTGGCCTGGACGCCGTCATCGTGGGAAGCGACCAGGTGTGGCGCCTGGATTACATCGACGACGGCGCGTACGACGCGTACTTTCTGTCGTTCCTGCAGAACACGCCTGTGCGACGGATTTCCTATGCCGCTTCGTTTGGCACCGACCAATGGACCGACGACGGCAAGGTGGCGCAGGTTGGCAACTTGCTTGGGCAGTTTGATGCGGTATCGGTCCGTGAGGACTCGGGTGTCTCGCTTTGCGAGCAGCGCTTTGGAAGAAACGACGCCGTTCATGTGCTGGACCCGACGCTGCTGGTGGAACGGTCGTTCCACGACAGTGTGATCGAGCGCCTGGCGCCCGGGAAAAGCGCTGGTGGTCTTTATGCCTATGTGCTTGACCGATCCGCGACGAAGCAGGGCATCATCGACACGGTCCAGCGAACCCAACACTTGGCCACAATGACGCTCGCGGAGCCGGAGACGGATCTGACCGGCTACGTGAATATCGGGCAGTGGGCACGCCGCTTCCGTGACGCTGATTTCGTCGTGACCGATTCCTACCATGGAATGATCTTCTCGATCATCTTCGAAAAGCAGTTCGTCGCCATCGGCAATGCCGGGCGTGGGCTTACGCGCTTCAAATCACTTCTGGCACTACTTGGCCTGGAAGAAAGATTGTGTGACGCGTCGGCCAACCCGGGCTTCGAGGCGACCGAGCTGGAGCCGATCGATTATCGACGTGTGAATCGTCGTGTCGCCGAGCTTCGGGAGCATTCGAGGGAGTTTCTGCTTGGGGCACTCGCAGGGGAGGCGGTATCGTGATTCCCAAGACAATCCACTATTGCTGGTTTGGGGGAAATGCACTGCCGGCGTTGTACAGCCGCTGCATTGATACGTGGGCGGAGAAGCTGCCGGACTATCGCATCGTGCGTTGGGATGAGTCCTCCGCGCGGTTCGACACGCCTTTCCTGCAGTACTGCCTGAAGAAGAAGCAGTGGGCCTTTTTGTCGGACTATATCCGGCTGCGCGCCATCGCCGACGAGGGCGGCATCTACCTCGATGCAGATATCGAAGTTGTAAAATCGTTCGATCCGCTTCTGGCTCACGACTGCTTCCTGGGCCTGGAGGCGCCAGGGCGGCCCACCACCGGCGTCATCGGATCGGTGCCCGGGCACTGGTTGCCTCGTGAATGCATGCGCGTGATCGATGAGCGTTTCGCCGCCCGAAAGCCGTACCTGATCGCCCCTGAAGTGGCGATGGCGTCGGTTGCAGCCGGCGATCCTTCGACCGTGGCGATCTTGTCGGAAGAGCACTTCTATCCCTACAACCCCTACGATGACAGTCGCCCGGTAAGGGAGCTGATGTTCTCGAGCATCACCGAGAACACGTACGCCATTCACCACTGGGGCAAATCCTGGAGGCAGAGTTTCGTCTCCCGTGCATTGAAGAAGCTGGGGTTCTGATGGCTGGCGTGCCCGATTCAAAAGCAGCCCTCAGCGAGCTCGTCGAACTACTTGGCCGTTCTCAACCCGATTGGCGGGCCTTCCAAGGGCAGGGTGAGCGCGCTTTGCTTGTCACGTTTGTCAATCCACTTTCCGTGCGGATGATGATGAACCAACCCGGATACGCTGCTGATCTGGCAGCCTTCGACGTTACCTTCCCGGATGGAAATCTATTGGCCTCAAGCGCAAGCCGTCAGCTGCGGCGGGTGGTCGCTCGACGTTCATTTGATGGGAACTCCATTGCATTGGAGGTATTTGAGTTCTGCCGCCTCAATTCGCTCAAGATTGCATTGATCGGTGGGGTTGACGGCGTCGCCGCCGCGGCAGGCGCGGTGTTCGCAAAGGAGTTCGCCGTTGACATCGCATACGCCAGATCGGGCTACTTCAATGGAGAGCCGGAAGTTCATCAGTGTCACTCAGAAATCAAGGCGCGGAGTGTTGATGTGGTCATCTGTGGGATGGGGGCACCGTACCAGGATCGATTCCTCCTCGGGCTGAAGACCTCTGGTTGGAACGGCTTGGGCTTTACCTGCGGAGGATATCTGGATCAAGCGCTGACCGGGGTCAAGTACTATCCGGAGTGGGTAAATCGGTTCAACCTACGCGCGCCTTACAGGCTGCTCCGCGAGCCAAGGCGGCTCTGGCGTCGCTATCTGATCGAGTATCTGCCCTTCATGGTTGCGGATGTGCGGCTGCGCATTGGTGGTGGCTTCCCCAGAAGGCGTCTGCCATGACGATACTCTCCATTGTGGTTCCAATCTTCAACGGTGCCCAGCACCTGCAGGCATTCATGGCCTCAGTGGAACCTTACCTGGCTACCGGTGATGTAGAACTCATCCTCATCAACGATGGTTCCACCGACATAACTGGAACCTTGCTGGATGCTGCTGCGGCAACCCACAGAGCCGTCCGGGTGCTGCATCTGGCCAATGGAGGCCAAGGGCGTGCAAAAAACACCGGCGCGCTCACTGCGACGGGTGACTATCTGTGGTTTGTCGACGTCGATGATGTGTTCGAGGAGCAGGACGCAGAGCCGTTGCTTGAGGTGCTTCGCCGCGGCAACCATGAGGTCGTGCTTACCGGCTACCGGCGCATTGACGTGGAAACGCTCAAAGAATTGGACCGTTACACGCCGAGTTTGTTCGCCGGGACCGATGGTCGCGCGCAACTTGACCGACTCGAGTCAGCTGGACATAGCGCTTGGAACAAGATCATATCGAGCGATCTGTTTCACGCGCCCGGCATGAGTTTTCTCGAGGGGGTGATCCACGAAGACATGGCGGTTGTTCCGCTTTGGATCAGTCGGGCGTCATCAGTCCACTTCGACCCGTGCATACGCTACCGCTACGGCGTCCGCGTCAGCTCAAGTATCAACGGCAACTTTACCCGTGGCGGGGATCTGCTGGTGGCGCTCAATCATCTTGCCGAGCATGGTAGTTCGGATCCCGCGCGGGTAGGGCGCTCTATAAGCAAGGAAGTCTTTTTCTACACGCTGCCGCGCTGGTGCGATGGTATCTCTAAGGGTAGCGTGCCGCTGAGTGAGTACCGGCTTTACCATGCCAAATTGATGAGCCTGGTCCGCGAACTGCCATCGAGCTTTCGAGACCGACGGGTGCAGGGCTTCTCGGCTCTTTCACGGGGTTACATGTCCCTCGTGGAGCGCGGCTTCTGGTTCCTTCCATATGCTGTCTTCCAATTGCGTCGTGTACTGGTGGAATTGCGCTCAAAGAGGGCTTCAACGTGAACAGTGCCACCAAAATCAGCTTGGCTGACCGAATTCTGCTTTACACATGGATTCCGCTTTCGGTGGGGCCGATGGTTTGGGGGCTGGGGGACCTCGCCGGCCTCCAGCTGCATCACGCCGCCGTACTGCTCGTCTACGCATTTGCATTCGTCCTGTCCTGCATGCGGGGCACCATAATGCGCATAAACAGGTATCTTCTATTCCTGCTTGCGTACATTCTTCTGCTCGGCATTGCCTTCAATGGTGGTGCTTTGGATTTTTGGCTGAAATACGCGTCCTATATTGGTGTGATCATTGTTGCCAATCATGTCGTAAAAGCCATGCAATTCGATGTCTTCGTTGATCAGATGACGAAGGCACTCAAGGCAATCCTGATCATATGTCTGATTCTCGCAGCAATCGCCCCGGTCATCGCATTTCACGTAATTGATGGCCAGAACTCGCTGAATGGGCTTTACGCGCAGAAGAACACCTTCGGGCGCCTTCTCTACTTTCTGCTCTTCTTCATCAGTTTGCAGTTGGTAATGCGGGGCGGGCGCATGCGAATGCGGGAGGGGATCTGGATTGGTGTTTGCGCCATCAGTCTGTTCTTGTCGAACTCTCGAACATCCCAAGTGATGGGGCTCATCCTCGCGGTGGTGCCCTTCGCGTTCAAGTGGCGATACGTGCGCTTGTCGCTTGTTCCGATCCTGTTGATGGTCGCGATTCTCACGATGATCGGATTCGCGACAGGCCAGGTCGCATTTGGCGAGGTGGGCAGTAACCACGATTACATCAGCGTGCTAGGTATGGAGATACCACTTACCGGTCGCGCAACCATCTGGCAAGGGGCGCTGGAGGGGTTGAACAAGGAGGGGCGCTGGCTGTTTGGATTCGGGCTTGAGGGCTTCTATGGTTCGAACTTCAAATCCTATGTATCGAACATCGGATTGGGTGTCTTCGTGCCTGCCGACTCCCACAACGGTTACATTGACCTCATTCTGAACTTCGGTATTGTTGGCGCGTTTATCTTCTTGGCGATTGGCATGAAGCTCTACTTCAATGCATCGCGCTTTCCCGCGGGTGGAGCGAAGATCGCCATTCTCTCGTTCCTTGTGCTGTATCTGGGCTCCAACTTGACAGAGTCCTACTTCGTCAAGACGTCCAATATTACCTCCTTCATGTTCTTGGTCATGTTCATCTATTCCTATGGTTATCGAGAAAGTCGAGAACGTGCCGCGGGGGCTCGCGGGGGCAGATGTTAATCACGAGCGCGCCGGTGCGTTACGCGTTCAGACGTGATGAGTCCCTTGTGCGCACACCTGTCAGTGTTCAAAGGGCCACAGGGACGTGTTCGTATGCGCGGCTGGCGACCTGCGTTTAACCAGTATCGCGAGAGCACTGCCATGTCTTTTTCCACTTCTGGTTACCACCGGCGGCGGTGTGTTAGGCGATCCATCCTACTGCGGCTGGGGCAGGATAACGCCCATGGATCAAGCGCCGCGGTTGTGATCGCGGCCAAAGGTTTTGCATGGGAGCATGGGACTTGATTCAGGCCTGAGCTGAGTCTGGCGCCCTGAGCGCGCGGAATCCGACGCGTCCTTCATTAGCCACTGAGCTCTTCGGAGAGACTGTGGATCCAGGGCGCCAGATCGGTTCAGCCCTCTGCGAGAGGACTACCTGGCAGGGGCTCCTCGTCATGCCAAGTAAGGGTGATTCGCAGTCCGGAGTGTACTGCCGGACTGCGAGGGGCCTGCTGTTCCATGCGTCGACTGAATCAATCTTCAGTCGCCAACTGCATCGATGTTGTCGTAGAAGAAGCGCTCGTTCCGTTCGCCGGTCAAATTGTAGAGCGGGTACTTTCTACTCAACATTGCGCCGCCATCACGGATGAGTGGTGCCCAGTTGATAGTGGCGCTTGCGCGCGTGGAACGGGGGAGTACGGTGTCCAGTGGAATGCTGAAGTAGATCCCTTTGTCGAAGCTGCCCTCGCCAAACTCCGCAGCGGAGACATTTGTCTTGGTGGCATACGCACCCATCGTCATGCCATTGTCGAAGACTCTGGCCACGTTAAGTGTCGCGCCGTAGTCACCTGCCAGGTAGCGGCCGACTGAGAGCGATCCGACAACGCGCTCCTTGGCATCGAAGCTGTAGTAGAGGGTCGCGTGACCAGTCGTGATGCGGTAGTCCCGCAGTCCAAAGTGCTGGTCATAGTCGCGTTGACGGACATAGTTGAGGTTCCCCCCTACCGCCCATGACTCGCCCATTGGTCGGTATAGAAGTTCGCCCCCGACGCCTGCATACATCCATTCCAGGTAGCCAGCGTAGGCAATCCCGTACAGGTCGCGCCCGAGGCGGCCTGCCAAGTTGAACTGGAGGTTGGGTAGCGTTACCTCAGACGTGGTGGTGTACTGGCGCAGGTCAGTACGAACGCGTGGAAGCTGACTGGGCGCATCGTAGCGGAACTTGTCGTAGTTGTTGATTACATTGGCGCTGGCGGTGCCGGTGAGCCAAGCGTTACGGCGGAAGAAGACGCTTCCACTGTAGTTGGCTGCGACCTGATAGAGAATGAAGCCGTCCGGCCCCCCGAGGTTCTGACGGTAGCCGAAACTGAACCCGCTTCCCCAGGGCTTGTTCTGGTGCCGGTACAATATTTCGCGATTGACATCGGAGGGAGTTGTGATCTCCGTGCCCCGGCGAAGGTCATCCTCGCTGCCGCGGCCGTCAAGATACGCTTCGACGGCTTCTATCTTCATGGACGTATCAACGATGGGCATGCCCAATCGCGTAGTGCGAAGGGTGTACCAGTCGTAACCTTCCACCCCGTTGCTACCAAGGATGCGCGCAGCGCGCCCCATTCCCTTGGCCTGCTTGAAGTAACTCGCTTGGTAGCCGTCGATGAAGAGCTCACTTCCGCGCCGAGAGATCTGGTCCACACGAATGCCCGCGTTGTTACGTAGCTGTCGCGCGATCAGCTCCCAATCGACCGCTTGATCAACATCGATCTCCAGCGTGCCCGTGTTGGCGGCAGTGGTGCGAACGTCGTCTGCCGCCGCTTTTCGCTGCAGTTTCACCGGAGCAGGGTCAAAAGGCTTGTGGGAAGAGGGGGCGTGCCCCGGGTTTCCCCTAAATGTGAGTGAGAACATCGCGGCCTCACCGCGCTCCCATGCTGCGGTGAGCTCAACGTTGCGATTGGGCAGGTACACAAGGCCCACATTCACTGGAGTGCGCTGGCTTAAGTTGTTCCAGCGGGGCTCGCGCTTGTAATCGTTGCCGTCGTACTCAACCTTGACCACCAGTCCGTCCCACGGCGTCTGGTAGCTGATGCCACCAAATACGCCAACGGGGCCTTTAAACATGTTGCTCACGCCGAACTTGCCGGCCTGTGCGATGTCGCTACCGGCAATCGGGCGCCGGTCCTTGAAGCGATCGTCGATGACGCCCAATGGGTTGGAGAAGTCGCCGCGGTTGCCGAGGTAGCCCGTGGCCAAGCCAACGGACGCGTCGATCGGACCGAACGTCTTACTTGCGACGACGTATTCGCTAGAGAAGAAGCCCGTACCGCCCAAATCGCGGACACCAAAGGCAAGGTCGGGCGTCCAGCGCGTTTCCTGCCACAGCCGGACTTTGAAATCGATTGATTTATCTTTGTAATTCTGGTCGCCGCTGAAATCGACTGCGCCGTACGGAATGTTCGACACGTTGATGTACCGGAACGAGCTTTCCAGCCAGGGGAAGGGCTGCATGGTCACGTTGTAGCGGCTGTATGGCGAGGTATGAGACGCGGTGAACGCAATCTCACCGTCATCTGCCATGCGCGCAGTTGGCGTCTGTAGCAGACCGACTCCGCCCCATTCGCTGGCGGTTGCGGGCGGGGCCTGCTGGGCATGGATGCTGGCTGAAAGTGATAGCGACAGTATCGACAGGGTCAGGGCGGCGGGTCGAACGGGAAGGAGATGCCTCGGCATACGGCGTGTCACGGGTCTAGAACCTGGGTTGCAACGAACGCCGCGAACTCGGCATTGAAAGTGCCGTCGACGGTGTCAACGGCGCGTTGGCGGATTGGAACGTAAATTACCCCGCCGGGTGCTACGGATTGGGGATCGGCACGATTCCACATGGCGATGCCAACGCGCACGGTGCGCGCGTCAGGCTGAATCACGTACAGATCGTTCGGATCTGCACCCGCATTTGCTGGGCAAGCGCTCAGGTAGTCGCGTGCATCGCGAAGAGGCTCATGGTCAAGCTCACAGGGCGCTGCAACAGCGCCCATAACTTTGATCGTCTTTGAGCGCGACGGAATGATCAGGACATCGCCAGACTCCAGAGGAGGATCTGATTTTGGCTGAACCTGCATCAAGCGCATGTCATTCACGGAGAGCGGGATCCGTCCGGTCGCATCGTGGCCGTCCAGCCAACGCAAGAGGCCCGTAGCGGCGTTCGCGATGCTTGAATCCTTCCTCTTCTGCAGGGTGATCAGATCGTGCTCCAAGCCGGCGCGTAACCGGATTTGCTTCACGCGCTCTGATTCCCTCAGGAGGGCGATGCCTGGTTCATATGCTTCGAGCTTTGGACGCGCAGCTGCCAGTGCCTGGGAGAGCCGCCCGCCGGCCACGACCGTATACTGACCGGGCGCATGCGCCTGGCCTTCTACACGGATCATCATTGGTGGCAATCCGGTATCGCCGGATGCGGAGAACGCGACAGCGAGCCCGGCTGCCAGGGCGAGAGAACGCAACTGCATGGATCAGTCCTTTGATAACCGGTACGGTTTGAGCTGAACGAGCTCAATGGCGTAGTCCGGGCTCAGTTGTTGACGGCTTTTCCAGATGAAACCAGTGGTAGCGTCCGCCCAGTAAACATTGTGGGCTTTCAGGCCGCCCTCCAGTCGTTCATCGAAACGAATCAGGTTGCGCTTTGTTCCGAGTATGTCGACAGATTCGATTGGACCGCGGTTCAGCGTGCCTTGCGCGGTGATGCCCATCTTGTAGCCAGGTATCCAGTCGTACTCGCGTTTGATCGTTGCCTTGCCGCTGATTGTCGCCAGCTTCGCAAATGGCGACTCGCCGATGATTCTGGACCGCAACTGGCGCCCGTTCCCGGACATGCCGGCCACAATTCCGTGTTCATCCAGCCGAAAAACCGCTTGATTTCCGGCATACCAGATCTGTTGGCCGTCGTCGATGAAGCCGAGCACCATGATTGCGGAGAGATCCGGTGTCCTTACCTGAGCCTGTGGATACTGATTTGCGGCAACCTGGTCGGGAGTCGCTTCGATCTGCCGTTTGAAAAGCAGTCGTAAAGAATCGCTTGTTGCGCGACTACCCGTAGTGCAGCCGCCGAGCACGACAAGGGTGCTCGCGGCTAGAAGCAAGCAAGCGCGGCGCAGGTTGCGTGCGCTTGGAAGCACTGGCGAGCCAGTCATGTCAGTTGCCCCCGACTTCATTCTCCGTACGAGCGGCGGTATACAGGATGTTGCTGAAGGGCAGGAGTTGGTTTACGAAGCGGTTCCAGCGCGTCACACCTGCTGCGCCGACGAACACGACATCGCCAGGCTGAAGCATGAACTGACTGCCCACTGCAAATGCAGTCGGGGAGCGTGCTTCAAGCTGGAACACACTTGACGGCGCAGTTTCCAGGTCTTTGCTGCCTCGGATCACATAGACGGCGTTTCCGCTTGAGGTTTCCTGGGTGAGGCCGCGTGCACGGCCCAGCGCCTGATTGAGCGACACGTCGCCGGTACGGAAGCTATAGGCGCCCGGCAGATTGACCTCGCCAACGACGAAGATCTCCTTGCGGTCCAAGTACGGGATGAAGATGGAATCTCCGTCCCTCAAGTAGAGTTGGCGGCCGCCGTATTGTGTCGCCAAGGTTTCCAGGTTGACGGTATAGGTTTTCCCTCCGCGGCTCAGCTTTACGCCTGAGAGATCCGCTTGGTTAACGCTCAGGCCGGCCTGGCTGATCGCATCGGCAAGGGTCAGCGGCGATGTCCCAAGTGCGATGGGCGCAGACCGCTCGGCAGCGCCGGTAACCCATACGCGCTGGCTACCGTAGGTCAGGATTGAGACGTCCACCTGCGGTGATTCAATGTACTGCGCCAAGCGGCGGCTGATTTCTTCGCGAAGCGCCATGGGCGTCTTGCCACGTGCCTGCACCTTGCCGATATAGGGGTAGAAAAGCGCGCCGTCGCTCTGCACTAGCCGGCCGGCGAGATTGCCCTGTTGCTGGGAGCCCGCCGGGACGGTCAGCTCCGGATGGTCCCACACGGTTATGTAGAGGATGTCGCCAACGCCGAGGGTGTAATCGGTCGGCTGGTAGTCGAACAGCTCTGGGGGAAGCACTTGCTCTTGCTGAGTCGCGCGGTCCATCGCGATGAGCTTTGGAGTTATGGTAATCAGCTCCAGCTTGCGATCATCGCTCTGTCGATTCGCCGATACATCGCTGTGACGCAGGTGCTGTCCTGGCGCAAGCATGCAGCCGGACAGGGAGACAGTCGCCAACAGGGCGACCGCAAGGCAGGTGAACTTCATGGTCATGTAGAGTCTGATTTTTCGGCGGACATAAAAAACCCTCGCCAAGCATGGCCCGGCGAGGGCATGGGTTCAGGCTTTGGCTAGATCAGCCGCCGGTGCCGCCGGTGCCACCCGTACCGCCAGTGCCACCCGTGCCGCCGGTGCCACCCGTACCCGGGCCGCCCGGATCGGTGCCACCATTGTTGCCACCATCGTCGTTCGAGCCACTGGAGCTGTCACCGGCGACGCTGTACAGCACGGCGCCCGCAGCGATCACGCCCACGGTGGTGCCCGCGATGGCAGCAGTCGAGTAACCCGCTGCCTCAGCGCCAGCGACTTCAGCAGAGGTCGTGGTTTCGGTAGCAGCACCCGTCTGCTCAACCTGAGCGTCCTGGGCGAAAGCCGGGGAGGACAGGCCTACCAGGGCGATTACGGCAAGCATCTTCTTCATAGAACGGGTTCTCCTACTCCGTTAGGGGGTAATTCATCCCTATGATCACGTTTGTACGCTTTTGATGTCAAGTCGTGGGTGTGATAACGGTAGCAGGAGCCTCAGTGAGGCGGGTGGCCAGTGACCAGCAGCAACAATGTGTGTGGGCGCACATTCCAAAGCGTAGCCAGGGTGACGCTGCCGACTGCCAATGCGGCGATAGTCCAAGACAGTCGCCGAACATCGGCGGGAACAGCACCACGTAGTGCCCAGACCGCTGCCAGCGAGCCCAATAGCCAGCCAGCAATGACCTCCGTCCAAGAGTGGGTGTATAGCGGCGGCCTTGATGCTGAGACGAGCGCCGCAAGTATTAGGCCTGACACCGCCGCACCACGTTGTCGCGTGCGGGTAGCACTTGCCAGCAGAACGGGCCAAATGGCCGCGGAAAATGCTGCATGGCCGCTGAAGCCGGTGAACTGCGGTGAAGTCAAGCCGATTCCCAAGCCCAGATAGGCCAACTTGCTCGCCAATACAGCGACACCGACAGCGCCAACCCCCCATGACCATCGTCGATAGGGTCTCCTGCCATCCAGGTAGCCGAGCAGCATCAACGTGACAGCTGCCGGAAGGAGGAATCGGCTGTCGCCGAGCAGGGAGAGGGCTCTCCAGAAGGAAGGATCCATGGATGGACAATGATGCGGGCGAGTATGGGCACGGAAGGATAGGGGAGAAGCGGCCCCGCGACGTGTACGGTGGTCAAGCGGGATGGCCGCATAGGCGATCACGCTGTATCCTTCACACATCTTCCAGGCCCCGTAGCTCAGCTGGATAGAGCGTCCCCCTCCTAAGGGGAAGGTCGCCCGTTCGAATCGGGCCGGGGTCACCATCAATCAAGTACTTGGCCGAATTCCAACGACACACGCTTGGTATATTGCGCCGCGTTTTGGAATGCTTTGGGCACACCTGGCATACCGGACTGGCAGGAGCCGCGTCAGCACCTGCCGAAGCCGCGAACTTCTTTACCCCTGGTGTTCGGCCTCCACAAAGGCTGTTGGAGTCAGGGCGTGGCCAAGGGCGTGGGTCGCGCGTAGGGGCTGGAGAAACTTTCGCTGCTCGCAGTTTCTACGCTCAGACTGCCAGGCTCGTCATATTAGCGTGCGGAAAGTGTGGATAAACTCCGCCGGCACGCACGATGCGTGCACTACGCCAATTCCGAGGACGATAGTCATGTTGAAAGGATTTAAACCTCTCGCGTCAGCTGCGCTGTGCCTGCTCGGCCTGTCCGCCTTCGCCCAAAACGCTGCCGCCGCGCAATGGGTCGATAGCGGCCGCACTGCGTACCTCAAGTTTAGTTTCTTCGGCAGCTTCGCCGAGCACACCTGCAACGCCGGCGCTACGCCGATCCAGGATTACCCGGGTAGCTGTGCCAACGATGCGGCGAGCGGCTGGACGGCCAACCACAGTGCCTCCAGCGGACTGTCCAACGAGCAGGTCAACTCCTGCGGGGTCAATCCGAACCAGGTTGGCTCGGCCTGCTACGGCCTGGCCTATGCGATCAACGGGCAAGCCTACGCCGGCGGACTGCCGGCCGCGTGCAACGTCGGCGCGCGGGCTGTGGTCACATCGACCAGTATGGAAACCGTCAAGATCCAGTACGAAGAGCTCGATGTGGACTTTATCGAGTTGGCACGCGAGTACGTCTGCCAGTAAGTCGTTCCGGGGACGCCGCCGAGTGTGGCGGCGTCCCCCACCCCAACCGCCTGTAGGGCGGACCGGTTACGGCCAGTCGCGGAATCCGAAAGCCCGCCCGTATCCTGTGCGCATGCTCCCTCCTGACGTTCGATGGCGATCACTGGCCAGCGGGCCCGACGCGCTGGCGCATGCGCTGCTGTGTTGCAACGGTTGATGTGCTACGGCTTTGCCTGCGCGTTGACGATCACGCGTGGTGGGTATGGGGCCGGGTATCTTCCATCCGACAGGCTGAAGGGCGGGGCACGCACCCGCTATGAGCAGGGCGTGATCGATCTGGAGCTTTGGGTGATTCGGCATCAGGACGGTCTGCGCCTTGAGGCACAGCAGCAGAGGCGTCCCCGTCGCCGAATTCGCCCTGAAAGCGCTGGAAAAGCCTATTCGCGCCTGCGCAAAAAGTCGTCAAACACCACGCAGCTGATTGCCTGTCTCGCCTTGCAGCCTGGGCAACACATCGCGATGCCGCCCGGCACCGCGAGAAGTGTTGATTCGTCAGCCGCAATGAACCGGTGGTTGCACTTGAGGCAGGACGCGGTTACGGAAGTGACACGCGCTGCGCGATCGCTGTACAGCTCCCGATCGCCAGCCACTTCAATCAGATGGAAGACACCTGTGGAGGACATCGTTGATTGATCCGTCGTCTTGCGGAAGGAGTGGGAGCAAGTACACCAGTGCAGATGTACGGCGCCGGTGTAGCTCTGGTTAATGTCGGGTGGAGGGCGGAACGCGGCTCACGTTGTCCCGCTGTCGGCCAGCGAGGGGTTTTTACGTGGTATCGCACAGGCAGACGCTGAGCCGGTATTGCGTGGCGCGCGAAAAGTCGTCGCCCATTGTTCTGGTGACTATCTAGCGGCTGCCGCTGCGGGACCGGGTTGATCGGCGGGCAACGCCGTCCCCAGGTGCCGTGCAAAAAACCTCGCCATCACCCGATACGCCTGCTGGCTCTCCGGCAGCTTGGCATCCAGATGGAACGCATGTCCCAGCCCCTCCCACACGTGCAGGTCCGACACGCGCTCCAGGTCCACCAGCCGGCTGTGCATGTAGGACACATTGCTCAGCTCCGCCGCGCGGGTGCCGGTGATGAACAACGTGGGCGGAAACTGCGCCAGCAGCGCTTCGGAAAAGACCGGGGACACCAACGGGTCGCGGAAGTCGACGTTCCCGTAGTACAGGTCTTCCATGATCGGCAGGGTGCCGTCGGCGTGGGGCAACAGCGCGTCGTTGATCGCGGCCATGACGTAGCGCGAGTCGCCGCCGTAGCGCGCATCGCCGCCCGCGCAGAACAGGCCGGCAGCACCGGGCATCGGCAGTTTCTCCTTGGCGAACCAGGCCAGGGATTCGCCGGTGAGCACGCCACCGGCCGAGCAGCCGAAGATGCCGATATGCGCGGCGGGCATCCGTGCCAATGCCGCCCGATACACCGCCGCGACATCTTCGCTGGCCGCCGGGAAGCGGTGCTCGGGGCCCTGGCGATACTCCACGGCAAGCACGGTCATGCCCGTCATCGCCGCCACCGGGATCGCCTCGAGCAGGCCCAGGCTGTCGGCGCGGCCGAATACAAAGGCGCCGCCGTGCAGTTCGATCAGCAGGCGCTGTCGGGCAGGATCCGCCGGTGCGCTGCGCGGTTGCACGCGCACCACGGGAACACCGCCCCAGGTTTCGTGATGCAGCTCCACCGCGAATCGCTTGCGAAGTTCGGCGATCTCGCCATACGCCCATTGATCCGTTCCCTTGCGGATGCTGTCCAGCTGCGCGAGCACGGCGGCATTGTCCAGCTTGGCAGTGGGATCGCCATGAATCACCGCGCTGCGCACGCTGTCCTGCGCCTGTGGGCTGAGATACGGCGAGACCGGTAGCGCGAAGCGGGGCACCTGGCGCACGCCGTCGGCGGGCGCTGCGGCCTGCGCACCCGCGGCGAGCAGCAGGCAAAGGGGAAACGCCGACATCCACTTCGAAACAGCCATACGCACGGTCCACACGGCGGAGATGCCGCACAGGATAGCGTCCAGCGTGGTCCTGCACCCATCGCGGCCGTGCCGATACGTACACGGTGCCGTCGCCGGGTGTTTACGCGCCACCAGCGAGGCTGTGGCATCAAACCCGCTGGAGCCACCCGATGAACAACGCATCGCCGCTGCCGCCATCCGGCGCGCCCGCCACGCCCACGCCCACGCCGGGGCAGCCTGTTGCGCCACCCGTGGAAGTACCGGTCAGCCCTGAACCACCGGTGCAGGAGCCGCCGACCGAAGCGCCACCCCAGGGCGATCCGCCCGCACAGTCACCGCCGCTGGAAGCGCCGCCTGAAGGCGATCCGACCCCTGCAGCGCCGCCGGTGGAAGCGCCGCCCGCCTCACCGCCTGGGCAGCAGTAGTACGACGGGTGGCCTGCCTCAGTCCTTCGACGGGGGCGCCTCGTAGTCGGCCGGGGTGACCTTGCCGTCGTCCTGTTCCGGCATGTCCTTGTCCTTCCACCGGGCGTCGTCGTTGCGGACCTTGTCCGGCGTGAACGCCTTCTGCTGATCGTCTTCAGTCGTGCCGCGTGGGTGGGTGTGCGTGTTCATTCGCTGACTCCTGTGCGTGTGGAGTTCGAGCATCCTGCCGCTCGGGTGAACGTACCGTCGCTCCCTCTCAACATGGCGCACACGGTTGAGTCACCCCCCCGGTACGCAGCCCGGCGTAGCAATGGTGCATCCCTCACTGGAGCAGCATATGCGCGCTTTGACCTTCCACGGCAGCAAGGACGTCCGTGTCGACACCGTCCCTGATCCGGTCCTCGCGGCCCCCGACGACCTGATCCTGCGGGTGACCGCCACCGCCATCTGCGGCTCGGACCTGCACCTGTACCGCGGCAAGATCCCCGACCTGCACAGCGGCGATGTGCTGGGCCATGAGTTCATGGGCATTGTCGAAGAGGTCGGCAGTGGTGTGAGCGACCTTCGGCCGGGCGACCGCGTCGTGATCCCGTTCGTGATTGCCTGCGGCGCGTGCTTCCATTGCCGCCTTGCCGAGTTCGCCGCGTGCGAGACCACCAACAGTGGCAAGGGCGCGGCGATCAACCAGAAGGGTATCCGGCCGCCGGCGGCGCTGTTCGGCTACAGCCACCTGTATGGCGGCGTGTCGGGTGGGCAGGCCGAGTTCGTGCGCGTGCCCAAGGCCAATGTGGGTCCGTTGCGGATTCCCGACGGGCTGTCCGACGAGCAGGTGCTGTTCCTGTCCGACATCCTGCCCACCGGCTACCAGGCGGCGATCAACGCCGGCGTCAAGCCGGGGTCCACCGTGGCGATTTTCGGCGCGGGGCCGGTGGGCCTGATGAGCGCAGCGTGCTGCCGCCTGCTGGGGGCGGAGACGATCTTCATGGTGGACCATCTGGCGTACCGCCTCGACTTCGCGCAACGCACCTACGGGGTGACGCCGATCGACTTCACGCGGGTCGAGGATCCCGCCGAGTACATCGTCACCCAGACCAATGGGCGCGGTGTGGACGCCACCATTGAGGCGGTGGGCTTTGAAGCCGAAGGCAGCGCGCTGGAAGCCGCACTGACCACGCTGAAAGTTGAAGGCAGCAGCGGCGTGGCGATCCGCCAGTGCATTGCGGCCACGCGCCGCGGTGGCACGGTGAGCATCCCCGGCGTCTATGCCGGCTTCGTACACGGCTTCCTGCTGGGCGATGCGTTCGACAAGGGGCTGACCTTCAAAATGGGCCAGACCCACGTACAGAAATTGATGCCGGAGCTGCTCGACCATATCGCCGAAGGCAACCTGGACCCGGGGGTGATCGTCACCCATCGGATGCCGCTGGAAGAGGCGGCCAAAGGCTATGAGATCTTCGACCGCAAGCAGGAGGATTGCCGCAAGGTGATCCTGACGCCCTGACATGGTCGCGAGGATGGAAAACGCAGTACCCGCTGCGGAAGTACCCGCGTTGATGCAGCAGGCACATGCATGGCTGGCCAGCCATCCCGTGCTGCCACTGCCGGGGGCGGGCGACACGCTGGGGCGCTGGCGGCAACTGGCGCAGCTCGGCGCGCGGGACCTGTGCCTGGCCAAGGTGCTTGAAGCGCATCATGACGCCGGGGCGATTCTGCAGGAGCTGCAGGCGCCACCGTTGGCCGCAGGGCAGCTGGCGGCGGTATGGGCGGCCGAGGGCCCGGCGGCGACGCTGGCCTTCGACGCACATCGCAGTACGCTGACCGGCACCAAGCCGTGGTGCTCGGGCGCAGGGTGGGTGGATACCGCGTTGGTGACGGTGCGGACAGATGGGCAATGCCGCCTGTACCGTGCAGATCTACGGGGTGCACGCATCCAGTGCGACGTGCAGGACTGGCCGGCCACCGGGATGGGGCGGATTCCCAGTGCCACCGCGCACTTTGACCAGGTGCCTGCCGTGGAAGTCGGCACCGCCGATGCTTACCTGCAACGACCGGGCTTCTGGCACGGTGGCGCGGGCATTGCCGCGTGCTGGTATGGCGCGGCGACGGCGCTGGCCGAACCACTGCGACGCAGCGCGAAGGCCGCCGAGCCGGGCGTGGCGGCCGGGCTGCTGGGCCAGGTCGACATGACCCTGGCCGCGTGCGCGGCGCTGCTGCGTGAGTTGGCGGACTTGATCGACGCCGCCCCTACACACGCCCACATGACCGAGGTAGTGAGGGTGCGCAGCGTGGTGGAGCGCAGCTGCGTGCAGACCTTGGACCTGGTGGCCCGGGCGCTGGGGCCGGGGCCGATGTGCATGGACCCCGATCACGCGCGGCGCTGGAGCGACCTGACCGTGTTCATCCGCCAGAGTCACGCCGACCGCGACTGGCAGCAACTGGGCATGGACTGCCATCGCGAGGGGCGGGCATGGACGTTGTAGCGCGCCACATCGCCGGCAGCGGCGTCAGCGAGGCGCAGTGGCAGGCGTGCGGGTGGCTGGATGCGGTGCCGGTGTGCGAGGTCGCAACGCTGCTGGCCGGACGCTCACGGCTGGTGGTGGTGTCGCCGCACCCGGACGACGAAGTGCTTGCCTGCGGCGGGCTGATGGCCGCTACCCAGGCGTTGGGCCTGCCCGTGGTGGTGATGTCGGTCACCGATGGTGAGGCCTGCTATCCCGGTCAGTCGGCGTGGCCACCGCAGCGGCTGCGTCGCGCGCGCCAGCAGGAACTCACGCGGGCATTGGACTGCCTGGGCGTGTCCGACGGCGAGCGCCACGCCTTGCACATCGATGATGGTGCCGTGGCCGGTAGCGAAGCAGCGCTGGCAATGTATCTGTTGACGGTGCTGCGCGCCGATGACCTGGTGCTGGGGCCGTGGCGCCTAGATGCACATCCGGACCATGAAGCGGTCGGCCGTGCCTGCGCGCTCGCGGCAGCGTCACGGGGCTGCATGCTGCGCGAATATCCGGTCTGGGGCTGGCATTGGCTGGATCCGCAGGATGCGCCGCGCGCCTGGGCCTCAGCGACGCGGTTCCCGCTGAGCGCCCCGCTGATGGAGCGCAAGCGCGCGGCCATCGCGCAGTTTTCGACCCAGCTCGGCGCAGTCGACGGACTGGAGTGCGACCCCATCCTGCCGCCCTCGGTGGTGCAGCGTTTCGAGCGTGACTACGAGGTGTTGATTGGATGAACACGACCGCCTATTTCGACGCGCTCTACCAGCACGACGATCCATTCGAGTACCGCACCCGGTGGTATGAGGCGCGCAAGCGTGCCCTGACCCTGGCCAGCCTGCCACGTGCCCACTACCTGCGCGGCTGGGAGCTGGGATGCTCCAACGGAGTGCTTACCGCCGCGCTCGCGCCGCGCTGCGCGCAGTTGCTGGCCACCGACCTGAGCGAACAGGCGGTGAGCGCGGCGCGCCTCGCCCTTGCCGCACATGCGCATGTGCGGGTCGAGCACGCCGAGCACCCGCGGCAGTGGCCCGATGGCACGTTCGACCTGATCGTGTTCAGCGAGCTGGGCTATTACCTGGACCCGCCGACGATGCAGGCGATGGCGGCACGGCTGGCCGCCTCGCTGGACGCGCAGGGCGTGCTGGTGGCCTG
Organism: Stenotrophomonas sp. 2619; assembly: GCF_040548725.1. Taxonomy (NCBI): domain Bacteria; kingdom Pseudomonadati; phylum Pseudomonadota; class Gammaproteobacteria; order Lysobacterales; family Lysobacteraceae; genus Stenotrophomonas; species Stenotrophomonas sp. 2619. Next base: position 533,530 of record NZ_JBEPSF010000001.1, read on the forward strand.
CCATTGGCGTCCCGACTTCGCACAGGCGCGGTGCTCGGCGGAATTCGTGCACGCGCAGCTGGACACGTTGCTGCCGCGGGCGTTCTCCTGGAGCGATGACGACATGCTGCTGCAGGGCTGGTCGCGCGACACCCGCTCGGTCGCCGCGCACGAGGGGCTGCGATGATCGCCGCGATCGTCCCGGCGCATAACGAGGAGCGTCTGATCGGCCCGTGCCTGCAGGCGCTGCAGTCCGCCGCGCGGCATCCCGGGCTGGCGGGCGAGGCGGTGGCGATCGTGGTGGCGCTGGACCGCTGCAGCGATGCGACCGCAGCCGTCTGCCGGCGCTTCGGCGTGCACGCGGTGCGGGTGGAGGCGGGGTGTGTCGGCGTGGCCCGCGCAGTGGCCAGCGAGCACGCGCTGTCGCTGGGCGCGCGCTGGATAGGCTGCACCGATGCCGACAGCCGCGTGCCGGCCGACTGGCTGTGGCGACAGGTGGCCTGCGAGGCCGGCGCCTTCTGCGGGGTAGTGAGCGTGGACGATTGGCTGGACTACCCGCCCTCGGTACGGCAGCAGTTCCTACTAGGCGAGCGCGCACAGGATGGCCATCACCACGTGCACGGCGCCAACATGGGATTCAGTGCGGCTGCATACCGCAGCAGCGGTGGCTTCCTGCCGCTGGCCACCGGTGAGGACGTCGCGCTCATCGATGCGATCCAGCGCAGCGGTGCGCGCGTGGCGCGGCTGGCGGCTCCCCAGGTAGTCACCAGCGCCCGCCGGCACGCGCGCGCAAGCCATGGCTTCAGCGATTTCCTCAAGCGCCTTGAGCGCAGCATCGGCGATACACCCGCATCGTCCGGTCTGGCCGTCTGTGCCACGGGCATCAAACCGGCTGGGGCATGCTGATGGCCGCCATTGATCTGCTGGGGTGGGCGGCCACGGCGGTGCTGGTGGCGACCTTGTGGCGGCAGATATGGAAGCAGTGGCGCGCCGACGATGCCCAGGCGGTATCCACGTGGCTGTTCATTGGCCAGATGACCGCGTCTGTGCTGTTCATCGCGTACAGCGTCGTTCTGCATTCCTGGGTTTTCGTCGTGACCAACAGCCTGGTGCTTGCCACCGCGATTGCAGGGCAGTGCATGGCCTGGGTGAAGCGCCGCCGCGCGTCGTCGTGACGGCGCACTCGCGCGTTGAACACGCCACGGCAACACCTGCATTTCGCGTTGCATACGTCGCTGAACCGCGTGTTTTCAGTGTCACGCCGACTTCATTTACGATGCGGAAAAGTGGACCCACCCAAGCACGGGCACCCCGCAAAAACGGGCATCCCGACATTACAGGAGCACCACCAGTGACTACCGAAACCAAGACCACCCACACCTTGAACGACCTGATCGAAATCGCCCGCGACGGCAAGGACTTCTACACCGAAGCTGCGGGCAAGGTGAAGGATGCCGAACTGTCTGCACTGTTCACCCGCATCGCCGGGGTGAAGGACGAACTCGTCCGCTCGCTCAGCGCGACCGTTCTGGCCGCCGGTGGCAAGCCGGCCGACCACGGCACGGTGGTGGGGTCGATGCAGCAGTTCTACGGCAAGGTCCGCGCCACCCTCGGCGATACCCAGTACGGTTATGTGGCTGAACTGGAAGAATCCGAGGATCGCCTGCTGAAGGCGTTCAAGGACACCCTCACCGACAGCGACACCACGCCGGCAGCGCGCCAGGAAGTGCAGCGCCTGCTGCCGCAGGTGCAGGAATGCCATGCGGTGATGCGCGACCGCAAGCATGCGATGAAGCACTGACCGCTGGGCATGACGGCGCCTTGATCGGTGCCGGATGAACACGCGCGGTGCACCGCGCAGACAGCCCCGGCGTGCCCGGGGCTGTCTGCGTCTGGCGGCCGAACGCCGCCGTACGGGGGGTAGGGAATTGGTGCATACTCGATCGAAAGGGCTGACTGGATCTGTTATGGAACACATGCGTTGGCTGACACTTCGGCTTGGCAACAATCAATCCATCGGACCGAAGGTGCTGTCGGACCTGTGGTCCAATGCCTGTGAGACAAACCAGTCGTCGGTGACCCGCGACACGATGCCGGGTAAATCCACGTCCTATGCGCTGCATGCCCCGCTGTCGCTGGCATACCCGAAGCGCGCCGAGCTGCGTATGCGCAAGCTGCTGGAGGAGGCGGGTTACACGTTCACGCTGGGGTCGCTGGCCGATCGCCCAGCCCCGCAGCCCCTTCGCGTGCGCTGATCACGGCGGGTCAAGCCGCCGGACCATGATGCGCACCGGAAACCCGCCGGCATGCAGGATCGATTCCAGCGGCGCCCAACCGAGCCGGCGGTACAGGCCGCCATCATCGGCTTCGGTCTGCAGGTAGACCTCGCGCACGCCTTCGGCGGCGGCACGTGCCATCAGGTCGTTGATCAGTGCTTCGGCGATGCCTTTGCCGCGTTGCGCCGCATCCACGTAGACGCCCCCCAGCCAGTGAAGACGTTCCGGTCGCTCCGCGCGTTCATGGAACTTCAGCTGCGCCGCCGCGACGGGGTGATCATCCTGCATCGCAACCAGCAGCATGGGCAGGGCGTCAGGCTGCAGGAACACCTCCAGCCGTTCGCACTCGTCTGCCAACGTCCTGCCGGGCACGTGGTGTCCCCACTGCTGGAAGTACCAGGCCGCAACCTGAGGCAGCAGCCAGGGCCGTTCGCTCAACGTGACCCGAAGCAGGCCGGTCACGGCGCAGCCGGGTACACGGCAAGGATTTCGCAGCGGGCCTGGGTACGGTTGATGGGCGGCTCGGGCAGGTAGCCGCGTTCGGCGATGGCGTCCAGGATGGGGTCCACCGTCGGAATTATTTCCAGCATGTCGCCCGGGTGGCCGCAGATCACGCCGGTCTTGAACCCGGAATGGAACCGCAGCTGCGGCGAATGCACCAACCCGCGGCAGGACGGCGCCACTTCGATGACGTAGTGGCGGTAGCCGCCGGAGTAGCGCGGGTTGGTTTCCACGGTGACGCCCTGCGCGCTGTCGCTCCAGCCGCGCACATGGCGGGTGCTGAAGCAGTACGACGGTGAACCGCGGAAGGAGCGCCGATGCTCGGTCACATTCACCGCGTCCAGCGTGACCGGAAGCGCTACGTCGTTCTGCTTGGCCTGCTGTGCGAATTCGCGGCGGCTGATGCGCTCCACCGCGGAAATGGTGCAGGTTTTGTCGTCGGTCATGACCCGCTCATCGCCGGTGCCGCAGACCCAGCTGTCGACGGCGGCCACACGCGGGTCCTCGGCGGCGAGCAGTCCCGGGCAGGCAGCGCTGAAACGCAGCCGCCACGGTGACTGGGTGCGGTCGAGCAAGGTGATGCTGTCTGGGCTGCTCTGGTTCATTTCCAGCAGGCCCTTGGCGTCCATGCAGTGCGGGCCGGGCGCAGTGCGCGCGGCGGACAACGGGGCAGGGGATTCGGCGTGGGCAGTGGTCAAGGGAAGACCCGCAACCAGGATGGCAAGCAGCGCCGGAAACCGGCTGCGCGGCCGCAGAGGCGGAAGGTACGGGGACGTCACGGCATGCACTCCTTGCTGACTGGACGGTCCCGACTATAGCACCGGCCCGCGCAGCCCTTGTTGCACAGGGCAGATGGGGCGCGCAGACTGCTTCTTCCCCCGGTTCCGCGATGTCTTCGGCCATGTCCACCGCTGCCTTCAACCTGCGTCGCTACGGCCGCACGTCCAGCGTGGACCGGCATGATTTCGCGCAATGGGTGGTGCCGTTGCAGGGCGAGCTGGTGTTCGAGCTGGAGGGGCGCGGTGCCCGTCTGGACGTGTGGCAGGGTGCCTTCGTGGCGCCGTCGGCAGGGCACGCGCAATGCGCGCTGCAGGACGATCGCTTCCTGATCGTGGATTGCCCGGCAGCGCTGCTGGACGACGACACCTTGGAGCGCCTGGCGCGGCATCCGGTGCTGGCGCTGCCCACGCCGGTACGCACGATGGCGCGCCGGGTCTGCGCGGCCACGTCGGAAAATATAGACGCTGCGGTGGTTGTGCGTGAAATGCCGCTGCTGCTGCAGGCCTTTTCGCTGGCGGGCAGTGCCACGCGCCTGCAGGCGGTATGTGCGCGCATTGAACGCCAGCCCGGTGAGGCTTGGCCGGTGGAGCGTATCGCGGCGGAGGTGGGGGTCAGCGGCAGCCGGGTGCACGCGTTGTTCCGGCATGCGTTCGGCCTCAGCCCGCAGGCCTGGTTGAGCAGCTGCCGTCTGCGCTGGGCACGTGGGCAGTTGGCCAGCACCGACGTGGCCATCGCGCAGATCGCCCAGCACGCGGGCTACTCCGAACAGAGTGCGTTGACCCGGGCACTGCGCCGCGAATGGGGCATGAGCCCCGCCGAGTACCGGCGCCGACAGCGGCAGTAGCCTGGGTCAAGACCCACGCCGTGCCGATGCCTACACTGGCGCCCTCTTTCCGGCAGCGGTGCACGCGCGCAGATGAATCGATCGATGGGAGTGGGCATCGCCAACGGCATTGCCGCTGGCGCACTGTGGGGCGTGGTGTTCCTGGCGCCGGCGATGCTGAGCCAGTTCGGTGCGGTGCAGCTGTCGGCCGGTCGTTATCTGGTCTACGGGCTGATCGCCGTGGTGTTGCTGGCTCCGCGTTGGCGCGACCTGCGCACGCGCATCGGCATGGCCGAATGGCGCGGCCTGCTGTGGCTGAGCCTGGCCGGCAACCTGGTGTATTTCGTGCTGCTGGCCAATGCCGTGCAGTGGGCCGGTGGCGCGGCGGCGTCGCTGATCGTGGGCCTGATTCCGGTGGTGGTGACGCTGGCGGGCGTGCGCGAAAAGGGGGCCGTGCCCTTGCGCAAGCTGGCCCCCGCGCTGCTGCTGTGTCTGGCCGGGGTAGCGTTGGTGGGCTACGAGGCGTTGCAGGCCGAGCATGCGCAGGGTTCCACCGGGCGTCGCCTGCTGGGCCTGCTGTGCGCCGTGGGCGCGCTGTTTTCGTGGGCGGTGTATTCCATCGGCAACAGCCGCTGGCTGGCGCGCCGGCCGGACCTGTCCGGCCACGACTGGTCGCTGCTGACCGGTGTGGCGACCGGCGCGCTGTCGCTGTTGCTGGTGCCCAGTGCCTTCCTGTTGCCGAGTGCATCCCACACTGTGATGGACTGGGGCTGGTTCTGGCTGATCAGTGCCGGGGTGGCGGTGGTGGCCTCGGTGCTGGGCAACGCGTGCTGGAACCGGGCCAGCCGCAATCTGCCGCTCACCCTGACCGGCCAGATGATCGTGTTCGAGACCCTGTTCGCGCTGCTGTATGGGTTCGCCTGGCAGCAACGCTGGCCGACCGCGATGGAAACGGTGGCGATCGCATGCCTGGTATCCGGGGTGCTGATGTGCGCCCATGCACATCGACCCCCGCGTGCCATCGCCGAACATGTGGGCTGATCGCGTTGGTGGGGCTGCATGGTCTCATTCGCAACCTTTTTGCCGACGATGCCGGCCGATCGCGGCCCGCTTCATTTTGCACTGCAACACTTGACAAGCCCCCCGCCGGCGTAGTTTTCTTGGTCCATGGTCTCTACCGCCGCCACCGTCCAGCGTTGCACCGCCGCCCTCGCGGCCGGTCGGGCCGTGCCTGCGCAGACCACCGGTACCACCACCATTACCACCGTCACCACTCGCCTGGTGCGGCCCGTCGTCTTCGCGTAATTTCCGAAAACAACGGCCCCGCACCCGGAACAGGTTGCGGGGGAGCGCCTTCAACCTGACCCGATGCGGGGCCTCGAATCGAGGTCTTCATGTCATCCGTCGCCGTCCTGCCTGCTGCCGCTGAATCCGCTGCCCCCGAACTGCGGGCCGCCACCTCCACCATCGTGCATAAATTCGGCGGCACCTCGGTGGCCGATGCCGAGCGCTACCGCCATGTGGCCCAACTGCTGCTGGCGCGCGGGGAAGCCGTGCAGGTGACCGTGGTGTCGGCCATGAAGGGCGTCACCGATGCGCTGATCGATGTGGCCGGTCTGGCCGCCGACAATGCGCCCCACTGGCGCGACGCGTGGCACGCGCTGCGTGCGCGTCATCGCGGTGCCGCAGTGGCGTTGCTGGGCGAACACGCCGGCCAGACGGTGGAGTGGCTCGATGCCCGGTTCGACCACCTTGCCGAAGTGCTCGGCGCGCTGGCGGTGATCGGCGAGTTGCCCGTGGAAGTGCTGGAGCGGGTGCAGGGGCTGGGCGAGGTGTACTCGGCGCAGCTGCTGGGCCAGTACCTGCAGAGCCTGGGTGAGGCATGCGCCGTGCTGGACGCACGGGATGTGCTGGTGGTGGATCGCGGCGAGCTGGGCGTGGACGTGGACTGGGTGCAGAGCGCACAGCGTCTGGCACGCTGGCGTGAGGCGAACCCGTCGTCGCGCGTGGTCGCCACCGGCTTCGTGGCCCGCGACCGCCGCGACCGCATCACCACCTTGGGCCGCAATGGCAGCGACTATTCCGGTGCGATCTTCGCGGCGCTGTTCAACGCCGACGAACTGCATATCTGGACCGACGTCGATGGCGTGCTCTCGGCAGACCCGCGCGTGGTCCCGGAAGCCGTGCAGCTGGATGCCCTCAGCTACGACGAGGCCTGCGAGCTGGCGTACTTCGGGGCGAAGGTCGTACATCCGCAGACGATGTCGCCGGCGATCGAGCGCGGGCTGCCGATCATCATCCGCAACACCTTCAACCCCCTGCACCCGGGCACGCGCATCACCGCCGAACGGACCGTTGCCGGGCCGATCAAGGGCCTGACCCTGAGCCCGGACCTGGCGGTGCTGAACCTGGAGGGCACCGGTCTGATCGGCGTACCGGGTACGGCCGAGCGGGTGTTCGCGTCGCTGCGCAACGCGCACGTGTCGGTGGTGATGATCTCGCAGGGGTCGTCGGAGCATTCGATCTGCTGCGTGGTCAAACAGGCCGAGGCGGTGCGTGCGCGCGACGCACTGCTGCAGGCCTTCGCCCATGAACTCAGCCTGGGCCAGGTGCAGCGCGTGCAGCTCACCGACAACGTCAGCGTGCTGGCAGCAGTGGGGGATGGCATGGCCGGGCAGCCGGGCGTGGCCGCGCGCCTGTTCGAATCGCTGGGGCGGGCGCAGGTCAACATCCTGGCGATCGCGCAGGGTTCGTCCGAGCGCAACATCTCGGTCGCCGTCGACAGCCGGCATGCCACCAAGGCGCTGCGCGCCGCCCATGCCGGGTTCTGGCTGTCACCGCAGACCTTCTCGGTGGGCGTGATCGGGCCGGGCAACGTCGGCGCGGCGCTGCTGGACCAGTTGCAGGCGGCGCAGTCGCAGCTGCTGGGACGGGCCAACGTCGACCTGCGGCTGCGTGCGGTGGCCTCGCGCAGCCGCATGGTGCGTGATCAGCGCGGCCTGCACGGCGACTGGCGCGGCGCACTGGCAGCGTCGTCCGAGCCCACCGATCTGGACGCTTTCACCGAGCACCTGCTGTCGGCCCACCTGCCACATGCGCTGGTCATCGACTGCAGCGGCAGCGCCGATGTGGCCGACCGCTACGCCGGGTGGCTCGCGGCGGGCATCCACGTGGTGACCCCGAACAAACAGGCCGGCGCCGGCCCACTGCCGCGCTACCAGGCGATCCGCGACGCGGCCGCCGCCAGTGGCGCACGTTTCCGCTACGAAGCCACGGTAGGGGCGGGCCTGCCGGTGATCACCACGCTGCGCGACCTGGTCGACACCGGTGATGAGGTGCTGGCCATCGACGGCATCTTCTCCGGCACGCTGGCATGGCTGTTCAACAAGTACGACGGCCAGGTGCCATTCTCGCAGCTGGTGGCGCAGGCCCGTGGCATGGGCTACACCGAGCCGGACCCGCGCGATGACCTGTCGGGCGTGGATGTGGCGCGCAAACTGGTGATCCTGGCGCGCGAGGCCGGGCGCGAACTGAGCCTGGAGCAGGTGCAGGTGGAGAGCCTGGTGCCCGAGGCACTGCGCCAAGCCGGCGTGGAAGAGTTCATGGCCGGGCTGGATGCGGTGGATGCCGCCTTCGCCGAGCGCCTGGCAGCGGCACGGGCACGTGGCGCGGTGTTGCGTTACGTGGCGCGGCTGTCGCCGGACGGTGCGCAGGTGGGGCTGGTGGAGCTCCCGGCAGGGCACGCGTTCGCGAACCTGCGCCTGACCGACAACGTGGTGCAGTTCACCACGCGCCGCTACTGCGACAACCCGTTGGTGGTGCAAGGCCCGGGTGCGGGTCCGGAAGTGACCGCCGCCGGCGTGTTCGCCGATGTGCTGCGGGTGGCGGTGGGCGAAGGAGCGCGCCTGTGAGCGGTGGCGACAGCAACGCGGCGCGTGCGTTTTCGCCGGCCTCGGTGGGCAACGTCGCGGTGGGCTTCGACATCCTCGGCCATGCCATCGCCGGCGTCGGCGATACGGTCACCGTGCGCCGCATCGAGGCACCGGAGGTGCGCATCGCGGCCATACGGGGGACGCCGTTCGCGCTGCCGCTGCACGCGCCGGACAACACTGCGGGTGCGGCGTTGATCGCGCTGCGCGATGCACTGGCCTTGCCGTTCGGGTTCGAGGTGGAGATCGACAAGGGCATCGCGCTGGGCTCGGGCATGGGCGGGTCGGCGGCGTCCTGCGTGGCCGCGCTGGTGGCCGCCAATGCGCTACTGGACGCTCCCTTGCCGCGCGCGGTGCTCTATCCCTTCGCGCTGGAAGGCGAGGCGGTGGCCAGCGGTGGACGGCACGGCGACAACCTGGGCCCGATGCTGCTGGGCGGGCTGGTCTTGAGCACGGCCGAGCGGCTGGTGCCGATTCCCGTGCCGGACGACTGGCACAGCCTGCTGGTGCATCCGGAGGCCGTGCTGGAAACCCGCCGTGCGCGCGCGGCGCTGCAGGGCAGCTACGCGCTGGGGGAATTCGTCGAACAGAGCGCCAACCTGGCGCTGGTGCTGAGCGGGTGCTTCACTGCCGATGCGTCGCTGGTGCGCGCCGGCCTGCGCGACGTGCTGGTGGAGCCGCGCCGCGCGGGGTTGATCGGCGGCTTTCATGCCGCGCGGGAAGCGGCGCTGGCGGCCGGTGCGATGGGCGCCAGCATTTCCGGTGCCGGGCCTAGCGTATTCGCCTGGTTCGAGCGGCGCGACGCCGCGCTGGCTGCGCAGGAGGCGGTGCAGCAGGCGTTCGCCGCCGCCGGGTTCGACAGCCAGGGCTGGGTCTCGCCGGTGAACGCGCCGGGCGCGCAGTTGCTGTGAGTGCGGTGTTTCTTACTTTCTTCCAGGATGACCGATGAATTTTGTTTCCACCCGTCACACCGCACCGCCCGCCACGCTCAGCCAGGCCATTGCCGCCGGGCTGGCCCCCGACGGCGGCCTGTACGTGCCCGCGCAGCGCCCGCAGGCGTCGGCATGGCAGCCGCAGGGCTCGCTGGCGCGCGATGCCGCCGCGGTGCTGGCCCCGTACTTCGAGGGCGATGCGCTGGCACCGCACCTGCCGCAGCTATGCGCGGATGCCTTTGATTTCCCCGCGCCGCTGCGGGCATTGAGCACCCCCGGCGACCATGTGCTGGAGCTGTTTCATGGCCCCACCGCGGCGTTCAAGGATTTCGGCGCGCGCTTCCTGGCCGCCAGTCTGGCCCGGCTGCAGCAGGGTCGCGAGTACCCGCTGACGATCGTGGTGGCCACCTCCGGGGATACCGGTGCGGCCGTGGCGGCGGCCTTCCACCGGCAACCGGGCATCCGCGTGGTGGTGCTGTACCCGGATGGGCGTGTGTCGCCCCGCCAGGCGCACCAGCTGGGGTGCTTTGGCGACAACATCCACACGCTGCGCGTGGCTGGTTCGTTTGATGACTGCCAGGCGATGGTGAAGCAGGCCCTGGGCGACCGGGCGTTGCAGGCCCGGGTGCCGCTGAGTTCGGCCAACAGCATCAGCCTGGGGCGCTGGTTGCCGCAGATGAGTTACTACGCGCACGCCGCGCTGGAACACCACGCCCGCACCGGCAACGTACTGAACCTGGTGGTTCCCACCGGCAACCTGGGCAACGCCATGGCCGCGCTGCTGGCCCGTGCGATGGGCCTGCCACTGGGGCAGGTCGCACTGGCCACCAATGCGAACGACGTGCTGCCGCGCTTCTTCCACGGCGGCGCGTACCAGCCGGCGACCAGCGTGGCCACCCTGGCCAATGCGATGGACGTGGGCGCACCGAGCAACTTCGAACGGTTGCGCTGGCTGTATGCCGACGACGATGCGGCGTTGCGCGCGGACCTGCACGTGGAGGCGGTGGACGATGCGGCTATCCGTGAGGTGATCGCGCGGCGCTGGGCACAGGCCGGCGAAGTGTTCTGCCCGCATACCGCCACCGCCGTAGCGGTGCTGGAGGCGCTGCGTGCCAAGGGCATGCAGGGCGACTGGGCGGTCGCGGCGACGGCGCACCCGGCCAAGTTCGAGTCGGTGGTGGAACCGCTGATCGGCCAGACGCTGGGCGTGCCGCCGTCGCTGTCGGCGCTGCTGGACCGGCCTGCGCATGCGCAGCCATGCGCGCCGGAATACGCAGCGCTACGCGAACGGCTGCTCGCGTAGCGCCGGGCTCTGCCCGGCTGCTGTTCGTTCCGGCGTCATGGTGCCTGGTGCAAGCCGGGCAGAGCCCGGCGCTACGGGGTTCCGTTCGTTCCGGCGTCGTGGTGCCTGATGCGAGCCGGGCAGAGCCCGGCGCTACGGCGTTTCGTTCGTTCCGGCGTCACGGTGCCTGATGAAAGCCGGGCAGAGCCCGGCGCTACGGCGTTCCGTTCGTTCCGGCGTCACGGTGCTTGATGAAAGCCGGGCAGAGCCCGGCGCTACGGGGTTCCATTCGTTCCGACGTCATGGTGCCTGATGCAAGCCGGGCAGAGCCCGGCGCTACGGGGTTCCGTTCGTTCCGACGTCACGGTGCCTGATGAAAGCCGGGCAGAGCCCGGCGCTACGAGGTTCCGTTCGTTCCGGCGGCGTGGTGCCTGATGCGAGCCGGGCAGAGCCCGGCGCTACGGGGTTCCGTTCGTTCCGGCGTCATGGTGCCTGATGCGAGCCGGGCAGAGCCCGGCGCTACGGCGTTCCATTCGTTCCGGCGTCACGGTGCCTGATGCTAGCCGGGCAGAGCCCGGCGCTACGGGGTTCCGTTCGTTCCGGCGTCGTGGTGCCTGATTCGAGCCGGGCAGAGCCCGGCGCTACGGCGTTTCGTTCGTTCCGGCGTCGTGGTGCCTGATTCGAGCCGGGCAGAGCCCGGCGCTACGGGGGGCCGTTCGTTCCGCCGTCATGGTGGCTGATGCAAGCCGGGCAGAGCCCGGCGCTACCGGTCGTTCGCCGGAAACCTGCTCGTAGCGCCGGGCTCTGCCCGGCTGCTGTTCGTTTTACTCGCCGGAGAGCGTGTGCAGCGCGGCTTCGTCGAGGATCTCGACGGTGTTCAGGTGGGGCAGGGCGATCAGGCCCTGCTGGCGCAGCTTGGTGAACGTGCGGCTCACCGTTTCCATGGTCAGGCCAAGGTGGTCGGCGATGTCGCCGCGGCCCATGGGCAAGGTCACGCGCAGGCCGTTGCCGCCCAGGCGGGCTTCGCGGGCGGCCAGGCGCAGCAGGAAATCGGCCAGCTTTTCCGCCGGCTGCAGGCGGGCCAGCGACATGGCTGCGTCCTGCGCAGCGTCCAGTTCCTGGCAGGCGCGCTGCAGCAGCTTGCGCTCCAGGTGCGGGAACCGGGCGCGCAGCTCCTTCATCTGCGGCAGCGCCACCCGGCAGACGCGGCTGTCGGCGATGGCTTCGATGTCGTAGCGGTGGTGGTCGTTGCCGCTCAGCCCCAGGTAATCGCCAGGCAGCACGAAACCGCTGATCTGGCGGCGGCCGTCGGGCAGTGTCCGCACCAGGCGCAGTGCGCCGGCGGTCAAGGTATAGACATGCAGGCGCGGTTCACCGCTGCGGGCCAGGGTGGCGCCCAGCGCCAGCGGCTGCGACACGGTCACCCGTTCCAGCGCCAGCACTTCGTCAGGCGACAACGCCGAGCACACGGCCAGATGACGCACCGAGCAGTGCAGGCAGTCGCGCAGCGGCGAGCAGCCCGGGCTGGCGGGATCTTCAACGGCGGAGAGGGCGGTACCGGAGTGGGGCCGGGTCATGTCGAACCAGGGAGCGGGGCCTGCTTATGATACTTCATGCGGCCATTGGCCCGGACCGGCGCGATCAGCGCAGCCCGGCGCGTCGGCTGCGGCTAGAATATGCACCACGCTCATCCCCCGATTCGCAGGAGTCCCGCAAGTGATCAAGCCCCGTACGCCGCCCGGCATCATGGAATTGCTGCCGCGCGAGCAGATCGCGTTCCAGCGCATGCTGGACGTCATCCGCCGCAACTACGAGCGGTTCGGGTTCCTGCCGGTGGAAACCCCGGTGTTCGAGCTGTCCGATGTGCTGCTGACCAAGTCCGGCGGTGAAACCGAGCGCCAGGTGTATTTCGTGCAGTCCACCGGCGCATTGGCCAACGCCGCCGAAGCCGGCGACAAGGCGCTGCCCGAGCTGGCCCTGCGCTTCGACCTCACCGTGCCGCTGGCCCGCTACGTGGCCGAACACGAACACGACCTGACCTTCCCGTTCCGTCGTTACCAGATGCAGCGCGTGTACCGCGGTGAACGTGCCCAGCGCGGCCGCTTCCGCGAGTTCTACCAGTGCGACATCGACGTGATCGGCAAGGACACCCTGAGCACCCGCTATGACGCCGAAGTCCTGGCGGTGATCCATGCGGTGTTTGCCGAACTCAGCATCGGCGCCTTCAGCATTCAGCTGAACAACCGCAAGCTGCTGCGCGGCTTCTTTGAAAGCCTGGGCGTCGCCGATGGCGAGCGCCAGCTGGCGGTGCTGCGCGAAGTGGACAAGCTGGACAAGCGCGGTCCCGACTACGTGCGCGAGACGCTGGTCGGCGAGGGCTTTGCGATTCCGGCCGAGCAGGTCGAGCGGATCCTGGCCTTCGTGGCGGTACGTTCCAGCAGCCACGCCGACGCGTTGGCGCAGCTGGACGCGCTGCTGGCCGATCCGGCCGCCAGCGAAACGCTGAAGGTGGGCGTGGCCGAACTGCGCGAAGTGCTGGAGCTGGTCAAGGCGCTGGGCGTGCCGGAAACCGCGTACTGCCTGAACTTCTCCATCGCGCGCGGCCTGGATTACTACACCGGCACCGTGTACGAGACCACGCTGACCGACCACCCGCAGATCGGCTCGATCTGCTCCGGTGGCCGTTACGAAGACCTGGCCAGCCACTACAGCAAGTCCAAGCTGCCGGGCGTGGGCATTTCCATCGGCCTGACCCGCCTGTTCTGGCAGCTGCGCGAAGCCGGCCTGATCGCCGGGATCGAAGACAGCAGCGTGCACGCGCTGGTGGCGCTGATGGACGACGCCAGCCTGCCGCAGTCGCTGGACATCGCCCGACGCCTGCGCGCCGGTGGCATCAACGCCGAAGTGCAGATGGAGCCGAAGAAGATCGGCAAGCAGTTCCAGTACGCGGCCAAGGCCGGGATCCGCTTCGTGGTGCTGGCCGGTGACGATGAGCTGGCCCGCGGCGTGGTGGCGGTGAAGGACCTGCTGCGCGAACAGCAGTTCGAGGTGTCGCGCGAGGAGCTTGCCAGCACCCTGCAGGTGGAGCTGGAGCAGGCCAAGGTCATGCCGTGAGCCGGCTGGGGGCGGCGGCAACGCTGCTGCTCCTGCTGACCGCGTGCCGGACCGATCCTGCGCTGCACAGCCAGCGGATCGGTCCGGGCCAGTACCGGCTGACGGTCGACCGCTGCCACGTGATCGATCGGGAGCAGCTGGAGCGTGACCTGCGCGGGTTGGCCGGGCAGACCTGTCCGGGCGGGGCTGGGGCGCTGGAGGCCATCCGGTCCATCCCGAGCCGCCAGGGCAGCCTGTTCGGCGAGTGCCTGCGTCATGGCGCCCTCCGCGCCGAGGTGCACTGCCGGTAGGTACCAGCCGTTGGTCGGCACGCCGCCAATGGCCCCGAGATCTACGAAAAACGCCCGCCCAGCGGGCGTTTTTCGTTTCCGCCCCCTGAACCAACCCGGTCCGTGCAGCGACACGGTTTGACCCTGCCGCCTCGTTTGCGCTAATGTAATAGCACGCTATTACATTGATACGATGAAACTACGTCCCGCCCCCCGAGAAAAAGACGCCCAGGCCGATCTGGCCTGCCTGGCTGCGGCGTTCGCCGCACTGTCCAGCCCTGAGCAGGTCACCGCGTTCCTGCGCGACCTGTGCACCCCGGCCGAGCTGGAGGCGATGTCGGACCGCTGGAAGGTGGTGCCGCTGCTGCAGCAGGGCGTGCCGTATCGCGAAATCCACGAACTGACCGGTGTCAGCGTGACCACCACCGGGCGCGTGGCGCGTTCGCTGGAGCATGGCCACGGCGGTTATGCCGCCGCCATCGCCGTGACCGCCACGCCTACGCCCCCCGAATCCGAGTAAGAGAGCCTCCCCCATGAGTGCAACCCAGAACGCCCCGGCCCGTGACCGGCTGCGGATCGCCATCCAGAAGAACGGGCGGCTGGCCGAGCCGGCGCGCAGCCTGCTCACCGCCTGCGGGCTGAGCTGGCGGCAGAGCCGCGACAAGCTGTTCTGCTACGGCGAATCGCTGCCGGTGGACCTGCTGCTGGTCCGTGACGACGACATCCCCGGCCTGATTGCCGACGGGGTCTGCGATTTCGGCATCGTCGGCCGCAACGAGCTGGACGAACAGGGCGCCGCGCGCCGCCGGATCGGCCTGCCGGACGCCTACCAGGCGCTGCGCGGCCTGAACTTCGGGCAGTGCCGGTTGATGCTGGCCGTGCCCGACGAATGGGAGTGGACCGGCGTTGAGCAGCTGGCCGGCAAGCGCATCGCCACCAGCTACCCGGCGATCCTGGCCGACTGGCTGGCCGCGCGCGGCGTGGACGCGCAGGTGGTGGAACTGTCCGGGTCGGTGGAAATTGCGCCGCGCCTGGGCACCGCCGACCTGATCTGCGATCTGGTCTCCAGCGGCGCCACCCTGGCCGCCAACCAGCTCAAGCCGGTGGAAACGCTGCTGGAAAGCGAAGCGGTGCTCGCCGGCCCGGTGAAGACCCCCGACGACGCCCGCGCCGGCCTGATGGCGATGCTGCTGCGGCGGCTGGATGGCGTGGTCAAGGTGCAGGACAGCAAGCTGCTGATGTTCCGCGCCGCGCAGGACCGCGTGTCCGAACTGACCCGGCTGCTGCCCGATGCCGACCCGCTGGTGCAGCTGCCCGACGACGGCGGCCACCTGCGCCTGCAGACCATGTGCCACGGCGCGTTGACCTGGCAGCGGCTGGAAGACCTGGAGCGCGCAGGCGCCCAGGGCCTGATGGTATTGAGCGTGGAGCGTTCGCTGGCATGAACCGTCTTTCGATGAATGTAGTGCAGTGGTCCACCCTGGACGCCAGCGGCCAGGCGCAGGCGTTGCAGCGCCCGGTGCAGGCCGTGGCCGCGCAGACCCGTGATGCGGTGGCCGGGTTGATCGCCGCCGTGCGCGCCGACGGCGACACCGCGCTGCGCGAGATCAGCCTGCGCTTCGATGGCGTGGCCCCCGAATCGTTTGAAGTCACCGAGGCCGAGTTCGCCGCGGCCGAACAGGCCGTCCCGGCCGACCTGCGCCAGGCGATGGTCGAGGCGGCCGCGCGCATCGGCGTGTTCCACAAGGCCGGCATGAGCCAGGGCTATGCAGTGGACACCGCCCCGGGCGTGCGCTGCGAGCGCATGGTGCGGCCGATTGGCCGGGTGGGCCTGTACGTGCCGGCCGGCAGCGCACCGCTGCCGTCCACCGCGTTGATGCTGGGCGTGCCCGCGCAACTGGCCGGGTGCCGCGAAGTGGTGCTGTGCACGCCGCCGCGCAAGGACGGCAGCGCCGACCCCGCAGTGCTGGTGGCCGCGCGCCTGACCGGCGTGCACCGGGTATTCAAGCTGGGCGGCGCGCAGGCGATCGCGGCGATGGCCTATGGCACCGACAGCGTACCGGCCTGCGACAAGCTGTTCGGCCCCGGCAACAGCTTCGTCACCGAAGCCAAGCAGCAGGTGGCCCAGGACGGTGCAGCGGCGATCGACATGCCCGCCGGTCCGTCTGAAGTCCTGGTAATCGCCGATGCCGGCGCCAATCCCGCGTTCGTCGCCGCCGACCTGTTGTCCCAGGCCGAGCACGGCCCCGATTCGCAGGTGTTGCTGCTCACCGACGACGACGCCCTGCTGGCGCGGGTCGACGCCGAAGTGCAGGCACAGCTGGCGCGTCTGTCGCGCAGGGACATCGCCACCCAGGCGCTGCAGGCCTCCAAGTTGATCCGGGTCGATTCGCTGGCGCAGGCCTTCCAGATCAGCAACCGCTACGCACCCGAACACCTGATCCTGGCCCTGCGCGACCCCCGCGCGTGGCTGGAACAGGTCGAGGCGGCAGGCTCGGTGTTCCTCGGCGACTACACGCCGGAGGCGCTGGGCGATTACTGCAGCGGCACCAACCATGTGCTGCCCACTGCCGGTGCCGCACGTGCCTACAGCGGCGTCAGCGTGGCCAGCTTCCAGAACATGATCAGCGTGCAGGCGGCCACCGCGCAGGGCATAGCCGCGATCGGCGGCTGCGCACGCACGCTGGCCCGCGCCGAGGGCCTGGACGCGCACGAGAATGCGGTGGCGTTGCGCATGGAGGAGGCCGCATGAGCGCGCCCGCTTCGGTGATGTCGCTGGTCCGTGCGGACCTGCAGGCCTTTGCCGGCTATTCGTCGGCGCGCAGCAGCGCGCTGGTCGGCGATGTATGGCTGAACGCCAACGAGTCGGCCTGGGCCAATCCGGCCGACGGCGAAGGCCGGGCGCGCCGCTACCCGGATCCGCAGCCGGCCGCACTGCGGGAGCGGTTGGCGCAGCTCTATGACTGCGCGCCGGAACAGCTGCTGATCGGTCGCGGCAGCGACGAGGCGATCGATCTGCTGGTGCGCGCGCTGTGCGAGCCCGGCCGCGACGCGGTGCTGGTGACCCCGCCGGTGTTCGGGATGTATGCGGTGTGCGCGCGGCTGCAGAACGCACCGCTGCTGGAGGTGCCGCTGCGCGACGACGGCGATGCGCTCAACGCCGATATCGACGCGGTGATCGCCACCGCGCTGGCCGGCAACGCCAAGCTGGTGTTCCTGTGTTCGCCCTCGAACCCGGCCGGTAGCGCGATCGCGCTGGAGCAGGTGGAACGGGTGGCGACGGCGCTGCAGGGCAGGGCGCTGGTGGTGGTGGACGAGGCCTATGCCGAGTACGCCGCGCTGCCGTCGGCGGTCACGCTGCTGCCGCGTTACGACAACGTGGCCGTGCTGCGTACGTTGTCCAAGGCGCACGCGCTGGCCGCCGCACGCATCGGCAGCCTGATTGCCGCGCCGGCGCTGATCGCGCTGCTGCGCCGCTGCCAGGCGCCGTACCCGATTCCCGGCCCCTGCGCCGAGCTGGCCCTGGCCGGCTTGAGCGACAGCAACCTGCAGCTCACCGCCTCGCGCGTGGAGCGCATCAAGGCCGAGCGCGACCGCCTGCAACAGGCCTTGGCGGTGTTGCCCGGCGTGCTGCGCGTGTACCCCTCGCAGGGCAATTACCTGCTGGTGCGCTTCAGTGATGCGCAGCAGGCCTTCGATGCGTTGTTGGCGGCCGGCGTGGTGGTACGCGACCAGCGCGCCGCGCCACAGCTGCACGACGCGCTGCGCATCACCATCGGCAGCACCCTGGAGAACGACCGTGTGCTCAGTGCGCTGGCCGCGCGGAGGGTAGCGGCATGACCCCCATCCTGTTCGTGGACCGCGACGGCACGCTGATCGAAGAGCCGGCCGATTTCCAGATCGACGCCTACGAAAAGATCCGCTTCGTGCGCGATGTGATCCCGGCGATGCTCAAGCTGCGCGATGCCGGGTACCAGTTCGTGATCGTCAGCAACCAGGACGGCCTGGGCAGCGAAGGCTACCCCCAGGCCAGTTTCGACGGCCCCAATGACCTGATGCTGCAGATCTTCGCCAGCCAGGGCATCGTGTTCCGTGACGTGCTGATCGACGGTACCTGGCCGCACGACAACGCTCCCACCCGCAAGCCGGGCATCGGCATGATGCTGCCCTACCTGCAGGACCGCAGTATCGACTGGGCCCGCTCGGGCATGGTCGGCGACCGGCCCACCGACATCCAGTTCGCCGAGAACATGAAGATCCGCGGCTTCCAGCTGCGCACCGAACAGTTCGGCGGGCAGTGGGACTGGAACGGCATCGCCCATGAACTGGCCGATGCGCCGCGCCGCGCCACCGTGCAGCGCAATACCAAGGAAACCCGGATCCGCGTCGAGGTCGACCTGGACCGCACCGCCGAACCACAGACCCACACCGGGTTGCCGTTCTTCGACCACATGCTGGAGCAGATCGGCAAGCACGGCGGCTTCGCGCTGAGCGTGCAGGCCGAGGGCGACCTGCACATCGACGAACACCACACCATCGAAGACACCGGCCTGGCGTTGGGCCAGGCGCTGCGTGAAGCGCTGGGCGACAAGCGCGGCATCGGCCGCTACGGCTTCACCCTGCCGATGGATGAAACCCTGGCCAGCGCGGCGCTGGATTTCAGCGGCCGGCCGTACTTCGTGTTCGAAGGTGAGTTCAAGCGCGAGCGCGTGGGCGACATGCCCACCGAGCTGGTGCCGCACTTCTTCCGGTCGCTGTGCGACGCCGCCGGGCTGAATCTGCACCTGAGCGTGCGCGGCGACAACGACCACCACAAGGTCGAAGCGTGCTTCAAGGCACTGGCCCGCGCCCTGCGCCAGGCGCTGCCGCGCCAGGGCACCGCACTGCCCAGCACCAAGGGGGCGCTGTGACCGAGGTTGCCCTGATCGATGCCGGCGGCGCCAACCTGGGCTCGGTGCGCTATGCACTGGAACGCCTGGGCGTGCAGGTGCGGCTGGTACGCGACGCGAAGGGCCTGCAGGGCGTGTCGCGGGTGATCCTGCCCGGCGTGGGCGCAGCCCCGCACGGCATGGCGCGCCTGCACGCGCAGGACCTGGTGCAACCGCTGCGCGAGCTGCAGGTACCGCTGCTGGGCATCTGCCTGGGCATGCAGCTGTTGTTCGAGGGCTCCGAAGAGGGGCACGTGGAATGCCTGGGGCTGATGCCCGGGGTGGTCCGCCACCTGCACCCGGCCACCGGCATCCGCGTGCCGCACATGGGCTGGAACCGGCTGCGGCCGCTGCGCGAATCGATGCTGCTGGACGGCGTGCCCGAGCGCGCCAGCGCCTATTTCGTGCACAGCTATGCGGCACCGCTGGGCGAGCACACCGTGGCGGCCTGCGACCACGGCGGCCTGTTCGCCGCGGTGGTACAGCGCGGCCTGCACAGCGGCGCCCAGTTCCACCCGGAGCGTTCGGCCGCCACAGGTGCCCGGATCCTGCGCAACTTCATCGAGAACGAACCGTCATGAGTTTCACCGTCTATCCCGCCCTGGACATCCGCGAAGGCCGCGTGGTGCGCCTGCTGCAGGGCGATTACGCGCAGCAGACCACCTATGGCGACGACCCGTTGCCGCGCGCACAGGCCTTCGCCGATGCCGGCGCCAGCTGGATGCACCTGGTCGACCTGGATGCCGCACGCGCCGGCGGTTACACGCTGGCCCCGCTGCTGTCGGCGATCGCCGATCAGACCGGCTTGAAGGTGCAGACCGGCGGCGGCGTACGCTCGCGCGACGACGTGGCGCGCATTCTCGATGCCGGCGCCACCCGTGTGGTGGTGGGCTCGGTGTCGGTACGCGCGCCGGAGACGGTGATCGGCTGGCTTGCCGAGTTCGGCCCGGAGCGGCTGACCATCGCGCTGGATGCCCGCCAGGCCGATGACGGCCGTTGGCTGCTGCCCGTGCACGGCTGGACAGAAACCGCCGAAGACACTCTGGACGTGCTGGCAACGCGCTATGCGCAGGCCGGCATGACCCACCTGCTGTGTACCGACATCGCCCGCGACGGCATGTTGTCCGGCCCCAACATCGGCCTGTACCAGCACCTGGCCACGCTGCTGCCGGGCGTGGCGGTACAGGCGTCCGGTGGCGTGCGCAGCGCTGCCGACGTGGCCGAGGCCAAGGCGGTGGGCTGTGGCGGCGCGATCCTGGGCAAGGCGCTGCTGGAAGGCCGCATGACCCTGGCGGAGGCGCTGGCATGCTGAGCCGCCGGCTGATTCCCTGCCTGGACGTGCGCGATGGCCGCGTGGTCAAGGGCGTGCGCTTCCGCGACCACGTCGACATGGGCGACATCGTCGAGCTGGCGCTGCGGTACCGCGACCAGGGGGCCGACGAGCTGGTGTTCTACGACATCGGCGCCAGCCCCGAAGGCCGTGCGGTGGACGTGGGCTGGATCGAGCGCATCGCACGCCTGATCGACATTCCGTTCTGCGTGGCCGGCGGTATTTCCGACGTGGAGACCGCGCGCCGCGTGCTGTACGCGGGTGCCGACAAGATTTCGATCAACTCTCCGGCGCTGGGGCGCCCGGCGCTGATCGAGGAACTGGCCGACGCGTTCGGCGTGCAGTGCGTGGTGGTCGGCGTCGATTCGGTACGCGAGGCCGACGGCGAATGGCGGGTGCGACGCTTCAGTGGCGACCCGGACAAGACCCAGGCCGTGCCGGTGCGCACGCTGGACTGGCTGGTCGAAGCGCAGCGCCGCGGTGCCGGCGAGATCGTGCTGAACTGCATGGACAGCGACGGTGTGCGCCGGGGCTACGACGTGACCCAGCTGCGCCAGGCGCGCGCGCTGTGCCACGTGCCACTGATCGCCTCCGGCGGTGCCGGTGAGATGCAGCACTTCGCCGACGTGTTCGACCAGGCCGATGTCGACGGTGCGTTGGCCGCCAGCGTTTTCCACAGTGGCGCCATTGCCATTCCCGCGCTCAAGCAGTTCCTGCGCGAGCAGCAGATCGAGGTTCGAGATGTCTATTGAGGTACTGCCGTCGCGCGAGGCGCTGGACGGACTGGAGTGGAGCAAGGGCGATGGCCTGCTGCCGGTGGTGGTGCAGGATGCCGACAGTCTGGCCGTGCTGATGCTCGGCTACGCCAACGCCGAATCGCTGGAGCTGACCCTGGCCACCGGCCATATGACCTTCTACAGCCGCAGCAAGCAGCGCCTGTGGACCAAGGGCGAGTCGTCGGGCAACGTGCTGGCGGTGGTAGCGGTGCGCGTGGACTGCGACAACGACACCCTGCTGGTGAGTGCGCGCCCGGCCGGTCCGACCTGCCACACCGGCAGCGAAAGCTGCTTCGAGCGGGCGCCCGGCAACTTCCTGGGCCGGCTGGATGCGTTCGTGCGCCAGCGCGAGCAGCAGCGCCCGGCAGGCAGTTACACCACCGCGCTGTTTGACGGCGAGATCCGCCGGATCGCGCAGAAGGTGGGCGAGGAGGGCGTTGAAACCGCGCTGGCCGGGGTGGTCCAGGACGATGCGGCGCTGCTGGGCGAGTCGGCCGACCTGCTGTTCCATCTGATCGTGCTGCTGCGGGCGCGCGGCTTGTCGCTGGCCGATGCGGTGGCGGTGCTGGCGGCGCGCCACGCAGGGTGAGCGCATGAATCGCGTTTAACGTCGGTGAAACGCGGCACAAGCGATGATGTGCCGCTTTACAATCACCCACCCCGAACGGACCGTCCCGATGACCCGCACTGCTGCCTGGCTGGCTTGCCTGCTGTTGACTACCGCACCCGCCCTGGCCGCCGAGGTCACCGTGACCGGCAAGGTCTACCAGGAACGCGACGGAAAGCCCGGGCGCGGACCGACCGACCCGGGCATGGCCGGGGTGCAGGTGTCCAACGGCGAGGTGATCGTGCGTACCGCCGCCGACGGCAGTTACAGCCTGCCGGTGCGCGATGGGCAGACCGTGTTCGTGATCAAGCCGGACGAATACCGCTTCCCGGCCGCCAGCAACGGGCTGCCCTCGTACTGGCGCCACTACGCGCCGCAGGGCTCGCCACGGCTGAAGTACGACGGCATCCGCGCCACCGGCAGCAACGTGCGCAACTGGGACTTCGCGCTGGAACCGGCCAAGGGCAGCGATGCCGCCCGCGCCGGGTTCGAGATGCTGGTGTTCACCGATTCGCAGACGGCCAGCCGGCAGGACATCGACTACTACCAGCGCGCCATCGTCGAACCCATCATCGGCAAGCATCCGGCACGGCTGGGCACCACCCTGGGCGATATCGTCAACGACGACCTGGACCTGTACCCGACCATCAACAAGGCCACCGCGCTGCTGCAGGTGCCGTGGTTCCACGTGCCGGGCAACCATGATCTGGACGTCGACGCCGGCGATGACCGCCACTCGCTGGACAGCTGGCGCGCGGTGTACGGGCCCGATACCTACGCGGTGGAAGAGGGCGGCGCCAGCTTCGTGTTCCTCGACGACGTGGTCTACGACCCGGCGGCCAAGCCGACCTACGTGGGCGGGCTGCGTCCGGACCAGTTCACCTTCCTGGGCAATTACCTGAAGGGCCTGCCGCGCGACCGGCTGGTGGTGCTGGGCATGCACATCCCGCTGTTCGACGCCGCGCCCGGCCGCGAGACCTTCCGCCACGCCGACCGCGCGCGCCTGTTCGCGCTGCTCAAGGATTTCCCCAACGTGCTGGTGCTCAGCGGCCACAGCCACACCCAGCAGCACTACTACCATGGCGCCGCCGAGGGCTGGCAGGGCAGCAAGCCGCTGCATGAGTACAACGTGGGCGCCGCCTGCGGCGCGTTCTGGTCGGGCGTGAAGGACAGCAACGGCATTCCCGATGCCACCATGAGCGACGGCACGCCGAACGGCTATGCGGTGTTGTCGGTCAAGCCCGGCGGCGACTACGGCCTGCGCTATTACGTGGCACGCGCGCCGGACGACTACCAGATCGCCCTGCACGCGCCCAAGGTGCTGCGCAAGGATGCCTACCCGGCGTGGGGTGTGTACGCCAATGTGTTCATGGGCCAGGCCGATACGCTGGTGGAGTACCGCGTGGACAGTGGTGCCTGGCAGAGCATGAAGCGGGTGGAGCAGCCCGATCCGCGCCTGCTGGTGGAGAACGTGGCCGACGACCAGGCCGAGCGCCTGCGCGGTTTCGATCGCTCTCCCGAGGCGACGCCGTCGCCGCACCTGTGGCGCGGCGCGCTGCCCACCAACCTGACGGCCGGCGAGCACAAGGTGGAAGTGCGCGCGGTGCACGCCGATGGCCCCACCGCCTCGGCCAGCACCAGCTACCGCCTGCAGGTCGGCAAGCCTTGATGAGGCGCCTGCCGCGCAACGCGCAGCCGCTACATACGCTGCTGTACGGCGCTACGTGCTTTGCAAACCCCGGGCGATCGCCGAAAATCGCACCGGGTTATTCGACCCCAGCCAAGGCCTGCGAGTGAGCGTTGCGGTACCGTTTCCGGAGCATCCTCCGGCCCCGTCCGATGTGTCCCTGCTGACACCCGGTCGGGCATCGTCTGTTGAAACGCTGCTTGTCGCCGACGTTGGCGGTACGTTCGCGCGCCTGGCCGTGGCCGAACTGCGTGCCGGTCAGCCGCCACAGCTGGTTGGTCTGCGCCGTTACAGCTGCGCCGCGTTTGCCAGCTTGGCCGCGATCCTGGCCGATTTCATCGCCAGCGCCGCGCAGCCGCTGGACAGCGCCGTCGTAGCGATCGCTGGGCTGCTGGAAGGCGACCACCTGGTCAATACCAACCTGCCGTGGCCGGTGTCGGTGGCCGACACGCGCACCCAGGCCGGCCTGCGTTCGCTGGCCCTGATCAATGATTTCGAAGCGGTCGCCTACGCGATCCCGCATGTGCAGGCCGATACCCTGGTGCCGCTCAACGGCGAGCCCGAGGGCGGTTCGCGTTGGCCGGCGCTGGTGCTCGGCCCGGGTACCGGGCTGGGCGCGGCACTGCGTTTCCAGGGCGGGCACCAACCGGTGCTGGCCAGCGAAGCCGGCCATGCCGCGCTTACCGCCGGCACGGAACTGGAACTGGAGATCCTGCGGCAGATGCAGCAGCGTTGGGCGCACGTGGACCAGGAGCGCATCCTGTCCGGCAGCGGCCTGATGAATCTGTATCCGTGCCTGTGCGGCCTCCGTAGCGTGGCACCGCAGTGGGACACCCCCGAGCAGCTGATCGCCGCCGCGCATGTTGGCGACGACCCGGTGGCGGTGGAAACGCTGGAGGTGTTCAGCGCGTGGCTGGGCAGCCTCGCCGGGGACCTGGCCATTACCTTCGGTGCGCGTTCGGTGTACCTGGTGGGCGGCATTCCGCCGCGCATCGCGCACTTCCTGCACGCGGGCGGCTTCCAGGCGCGGTTCCTGGCCAAGGGCGTGATGGGCCGGGTGCTGGCCCAGGTGCCGGTGTGGCGGGTGGAACACGGCGAACTGGGCATGCTGGGTGCGGCGGTATGGCACGCCGCGCGCCACGAACGCGCCGTGGCATGACGCTTCCGCCCGGTTGGCGGGCGGCTCGATGACCGATCTTGCAGGGAGTGGGTGGGATGACCGATCGCAGGCAGTTCCTCCAGGCCGGTGTGCTGGCCGCAGGCGCGCTGGCCTTGCCGCGCGCCGGTGCGCGGGCAGCCAGTGGCGCACGGGTGGTGTCCACCTGGGACTTTGGCGTGGGCGCCAACCAGGCGGCGTGGAAAGTGTTGGCGGGCGGCGGCAGCGCACTGGACGCGGTGGAAGCTGGCGCGCGCTGGGCCGAGAGCGAGTTGTGCAACCCCACCGTGGGCCGCTGCGGCAATCCTGATCGTGACGGCGTGCTCAGCCTCGATGCCAGCATCATGGACGGCGATGGCCGCTGTGGATCGGTGGCGGCGCTGACCGACATCCTGCACCCCGTTTCTGTGGCACGCAAAGTGATGGAAAACACCCCGCACGTGATGCTGGTCGGGGAGGGCGCGCAGCAGTTTGCGGTGGCGCAGGGTTTCGAGCGCCAGAAGCTGCTCACGCCCGCCGCCGAGAAGGCATGGCGCGAATGGTTGAAGACCGCGCAGTACACGCCGGAGATCAACGTCGAGCGCCGCGGGCGTCCGGGCGACAGCAGCAACCACGACACCCTGGGCATGCTGGCCATCGACGCCAACGGCCGTCTGGCCGGTGCCTGCACCACCAGTGGCATGGCCTGGAAGCTGCACGGCCGGGTGGGCGACAGCCCGATCATCGGCGCCGGCCTGTACGTGGACAACGAGGTGGGCGGGGCGACGGCGTCGGGGGTAGGCGAAGAGATGATGCGCAACGCTGCCTCGTTCCTGGTCGTGGAGCTGATGCGCCAAGGACGCTCGCCGGCCGAGGCCTGCCGCGAAGCGATTGCCCGGCTGGTACGCAAACGCCCCGAGGCCAGCAAGACCCTGCAGGTGTGCTTCCTGGCGCTGGACAAGCAGGGCCAGGTCGGCGCGTATGCGCTGCACCGTGGCTTCGTCTATGCGGTCTGCGACACCGATCGCCAGGACGACCTGCGTGATTCCGCCTCGGTCTACACCAGCGAGCAGACCTGAGCATGGTGCGCCGGCTGCTGGAAGTCGCCTCCAATTCGGTTGCCTCCGCGTTGGCCGCGCAGGCCGGTGGGGCCGATCGCATCGAGTTGTTCGACAACCTCGCCGAGGGCGGCACCACGCCGTCGTACGGCAGCATCGCCGTGGCCCGCGAGCGCCTGCGCATTCCGTTGTTCGTGTTGATCCGCGCGCGGCCCGGTGACTTCCACTACGGCGCGCTCGAGGCGGAAATCATGCTGCGCGATATCGCCCACTGTCGGCAGCTGGGTTGCGATGGCGTGGTGATAGGCGCGCTGGATGCTGAGGGCAACGTCGACACGGCGTTGTGCCGCATGCTGGTGTCGGCCGCCGGGCCGATGCAGGTGACGTTCCATCGCGCCTTCGATGCCGCGCGCGACCTGCCCGCCGCGTTGGAACAGGTGATCGCGCTGGGCTGCCAGCGGGTGCTGACCTCGGGTGGCCAGGCCAGCGCGGAAGCGGGCGCGGACACGCTGGCCGCGCTGGTGGCGCAGTCGAACGCGCGCATCCGCGTGATGGCCGGCGCAGGGCTCAATGCACGCAACATCGCCGCCGTGGCCGCACGCACGGGTTGCGTCGAACTGCACGCATCGGCCAAGGCCGTGCAACGTTCAGCGATGCGCCACCACAACCCGGCCCTGGTGGGTCTGTCGCCGGATTGGACCGTTACCGATGCCGGCGAAGTCGCCGCGTTGCGCGCCGCGATGGATGGGATCTGACGAGGTGGCGGATGCAGCCACCCATGGGGTGGCTCTACCGGGGTTCGGATGCGTCCAGCCACCCATGGGGTGGCTCTACCCGATTTGACCGCGCGGGCCCCTTTCGTGCGCGCTGCACGCCGGTAGAGCCACCCCATGGGTGGCTGCTTCGTGAGCGCGTCAGGCATGACCGCGACGGCATTACGCGCCACCACAAAAAACGGCAGCCACCTGTACCAGCGCGGCTGCCGTGGAGGACCGTTGCCCCGCCGGTAGGCGGGGGCGGGTGACGCTTAGAACTTGTAGTTCACGCCGAAGTACAGCTGGCGGCCGGTGTAGGTGTTGGAGATCAGGCGCGCGTTGGTGTCGTTGCCCAGGTTGATGCGTTGCTCGGACTTGGTGGCATTGAGCACCGAAGCGGTGAAGGTCAGCGCCTCGGTGAAGTTGTAGGCCACGTTGAGATCAAGCTGGTCGTAGGGTTCGGAGTACTGACTCATGCCGTTGACTGGACCGCCCACCACTTCGCCACGCCGGTTGTAGGAGGCGCGTGCCAGGAACGTCTCGTTCTCGTAGAACACGGTGATATTGGCCTGGTTCTTGGCGCTGCCCACCAGCGGCGACTCGCCGATATTCTCGCCGTCCAGCACGATCGCGGCGAGGTTGGTGTCGTTGTAGGTGTAGTTGGCCTGGATGCCGAAGCCCATGTCGAAGGTGTACTGGCCATACAGTTCCACGCCCTGCGAGACGCCGTCGCGGCCATTGGCCTGCGTTTCGTACTTCTGCACGGTGACCGTTTCGCCGCCCACGGTCATCTGCTGGTCGCGGATCACCGGCACGGTGAAGTTGTCGACGTTCTTGCGGAACAGACCGATGCCAGCCACCGCGCCGGGCTTGAAGTACCACTCCAGGCCGATGTCGACCTGGGTGGCCTCGAACGGTTCCAGGTTCTTGTTGCTGCCATGGCCGTACCAGCCGGGGGTGTCGGTGCCGCCGGCCACGCGGCGGTCATTGCTGTACTCCTCGCTGATGTAGTTCAGCGCACCCGGTGCCGCGATGCTGGTGTAGCTGGGGCGGGCGATCACCTTGGAGGCCGCGCCACGCAGCACCAGGTTGTCGGTGATGTCCCAGGCGATGTTGAAGCTCGGCAGGATGTCGGTGTAGGTCTTCTCCAGCGAGGTGAACGCGTAGGTCTTCTCGCGCGCCAGGCCATCGGGCAGGCGCACGAAACCGCTCTGGCACACATACCCGGTATTGGAGCCGATCAGCGCAGCGGCCGCCGGGTCATTGCAGTCCATCGGCGCGCCGGCTGCGTTGTCCTGGAAGTAGTCGTTGAACTTTTCCACCGAATCGCTGGATTCCGCGAACTGCTTGGTCCGGACCACGCGCACGCCGACATTGCCGCGCACGCGCTCGGTGCGGAAGTTGGCCTGGAAGTAACCGGCAAAGACCTTCTCGTTGACGTTGTAGACGAAGTCGTCTTCCTTGCGGCTGTATGAGCCGCCGTACTTGTCGTTGAGGTAATCGATGTACGCCGGGTAGTTGATGCCCGGGAACACGTTGGCATTGAAGCCGCCGGTAATGTTGCTGATCGGGTTGGACAGGAAGAAGCCCGGCTGGGCGACACCGGCGGTGGCATCGCAGCCGGCCTGGTACCGGTTGTTGTCGTAGTCGGCCGGGTCCTTGCCTTGGCACACCCAGTAGGTGTTGCCGGTGTTGCGGTGCACGTCGCCATCGCGGTACTTGGCGCCGAACTGGATGGAGTCCAGCCAGCCGCTTTCAAACATCTTGGTCACATCGGCCTGGAAGTAGTTCTGCTTGACCTCGGTCTGCATCCACGACGAACCGGTGGACCCGGTATCGATCTCGGCCACGCCGGCCATCAGCTGCTGCTGCAGGTCCGGCGAGAAGGTCACCGACGGGGTGCCGTTGACATCCCACGCGGTGTACTGGTTGCCGGACTGCCACACGCCATCCACCTGGCGGCGCGGCTTGGCCGACATGCCGAAGTTCATCGACGGGCCGCCTTCGGACCAGGTGCGACCGCCGGTGAAGGAAGCCTTCCACAGCGGGCTGATGTCCCACTCGACGCTGAGGTCGGCGGTCTGGGAGAGCGCTTTTTCCTTGCTGTAGGTACCGGTCAGCTGCGGGGTGGGGATGGTGCAGTCATCCGGGCCCCAGCCGCCGGGCTTCATGCCGGCCGCAGCGGCCTCGGCTTCGCTGCAGTAGTAGGTCTTGCCGGCCAGCTTTTCGTACTGTGCACCGGTGACGATGCTGCCGCTGGGGTCGAAGGTCAGACCGTTGAGCAACCGGCCACCGTCCCAGTTGCCATCCTGGTTGTAGCGCGCCAGGTTCCACTCCGGCACCTTGAGCATGTTCTGGGTGTAGTTGCCCTCCAGCTCGAAGCGGAAGTAGTTCGCGGTCAGGGTGAGGTTGTCGACCGGCTTGAACTGGAAGGTGAACTGCCCGCCGGTACGCTGGCGGTCTTCCTCCTTCACCGCGAAGTTCACCGAGGTGGGCATGAAGAATTCACTGTAGTTGCGCCCGCTCTGGTCATTGAAGCCCGACTGGCCCCACCAGTAGTGGATGCCGTCCTGCAGCTGCGGGGTGCCATACGCATTCACCGCATCGGTGCCGTTGCCGTACCACTGGTAGTCTTCGGTACTGGCCTGCATGGTGCGGCTGGTGCGCTTCTGCTTGGTCGCGCCGACCAGCACGCCGAAACGCTCGTCCTGGCTGTGCCAGGAGTACAGCGCCGAGGCCTGGGGATCCACGTCGTGGCTGGTGTCCGAGGACGTGCCTTCCAGGTTCACGTAGCCCGAGTTGGCTTCCATGTCCAGCGGCCGCCGCGTGTGCAGGATCACCGTGCCGCCGATGCCGCCTTCGTCCAGGCGCGCCTCGGGCGATTTGAACAGCTCGGCGCTGGACAGCATGTTCGCCGGCAGCAGGGTGTAGTTGAACGAACGGCTGGCTTCGTCGTTGGTCTCCGACGTGGCCACGTAGTTGCCGTTCAACTGGGTCAGCGTCAGGTCCGGATCCAGGCCGCGCACGCTCACGCTCTTGCCTTCGCCACCGCTGCGCTCGATGATCACGCCCGGCACGCGCTGCAGCGCGTCGGCCACGTTCTTGTCGGGGAACTTGCCGACGTCTTCGGCGGTGATCACTTCGACCACGGCGTTGGCGTCGCGCTTCTGCTGCAGGCTTTTTTCGATGGCGTAGCGATAGCCGGTGACGTTCACGCTATCGAGCGTGGTGGCCTCCGGCGACGAAGCGGGGCTGGCCTGCTGTGCGAACACACTGGCGGGCACCATCGCGGCGGCGAACAGCGCGGCGGTGATGGCGGCCGACAGCGTGTCGCGGTTGCGCATGCGGGACATCTTGTTCATTCCACTCTCTCCCTCTCCTGGATTGAAACGGTGGCGATACGTTGTTGAATCGATCTAATGTTTTGGGAGGGCTGTTGCCAGCGCTGAACTCCCGTGCGTCCCGCATGCAGCCTGGTGGGCCCCCACCCACCGCTCCGGCAATCGTGACCGTTTGAAGTTGGATCGATCTAAACGATTGGCGGGGAATTTTTAGCACGGGCGGAGCGGGGACGCATGCTGCTTCGCAATATGGTCAGGAAGGGCCGGGAACCGCGCCGGTAGCGTCACTTCGATGAAAACGTTTTCTTGCGCGGACGGGAGCGCGCCGGGTGCGGGCCTGCGCAACCGGCGGTCCCGATAGCCCGGCGCGCCGACCCGCGGCGTGGATCACGACACCTGTCCTGATGGGTCCGAACCTTGCCTGGAGGGAAGAGGGCATCCAACAACGCGCGGATCGAGGCTGCAGGCGCGGCCACCGTGGCTCTCACTGCCTGTCCGGACGAAAAAAGCCCCGCCATGTTGCGCCGCAGAATGCATCCGCCGAAATCTCCGTGCTTTACTTGAATCGATCTAAATTCACGGCAACGTGGATCTGGACCGGTGCCAGCGGGGGAATGGCTGGCACGCCATGGCGGACATCCGCCGTGCCTTTTTTCGTCTGCCGTACCGACATCGACCCACAGGATCCACGCATGCGCCGACTGCCGTCCGTCATCGCCGTTACCCCGTTGCGCCGCCCGCTGCCGCGCCTGGCCTGCCTGCTCGCGCTGGCTTTCGCGCCGGTCCTGCAGGCCGCCGCCCCGGTCGCGCTGGAGCGCGAGGTCAACACCTTCATCGGCAGCAAGGATGACGGCAATACCTTCCCGGGGGCGTCGGCCCCGTTCGGCCTGATCCAGGTCAGCCCGATCGGCGAGCACTACGCCGGCTGGCGCTACGACGACCCCAAGATCCGCGGGTTCGGCCATTCGTTCCTGTCCGGGGCCGGGTGCTGGGAGCAGGGCGGCCAGGTGTCGGTGCTGCCGGTCACCGGCAGCATCGGCAAGGGCGGCGACTTCAACACCGACGATGCCAAGAGCTTCGACCACAAGCGCTACGCGTCCCCGTACACCCACGACGGCGAGATCGGCCAGGCCGGCTACTACAAGGTGCGCCTGACCGGCTACGGCGGCATCGATGCCGAGGCCACCGCGCGCACCCGTGCCGCCGCCGAGCGCTACACCTTCCCGGTCGACGCCGGCACCGGTCATGTGCTGGTCAACGTGGGCCAGGCCAACGAGCGCCATTCGGTGATCGGCAGCGTGATCGACGTGGTGGGCGATCGCGTGGTGGAAGGCAAGCTGGTTACCAAGAGCTTCTGCGGCGGCCACCAGTACACCACCTGGTTCCGCCTCGAGTTCGACCGCCCGTTCAAGGCGTTCGGCACCTGGGGCGAAGAAGGCGGCCTGGCCGGCGCGCGCCACCGCATGGAGGGCGAACAGAAGCCCAGCGGCGCCTGGTTGAGTTTCGATACCGGCAAGAACCGCGCGGTCACCGCGATCAGCGCCATCTCGCACGTGGACGCAGAAGGCGCGCGCAACAACCTGCGCAGCGAGGGCATGCAGGGCGGCAAGCTGCTCGGCTTCGAGCAGATGCGCAGCCAGTCGCAGCAGCAGTGGCGCCGCGAGCTGGCCACGACGCGCGTGCAGGGCGGCGCCCGTGACGACCGCACCGTGTTCTACTCGGCGCTGTACCACGCGCTGCTGCAGCCGCTGACCGGCAGCGACGCCGACGGCCGCTACCGTGGCTACGACGATGCGATCCATCGCGCCGACGGCTGGACCTACTACGAGTACTTCTCGCTGTGGGATACCTATCGCGCACAGAACCAGTGGCTGGCCCTGACCCGCCCGCAGGTGGCGCGCGACATCGGCCGCAGCCTGCTGGCCATCAACGAACAAGGGGGCTGGCTGCCGCGCTGGGGTTACGCCAATTTTGAAACCAACATCATGACCGGCGACCCGGTCACCCCGTTCCTGGTCGACCTGTGGCGCTTCGGTGCGCTGGCCGGGCGCGAGGGCGAGGCCTACACCGCGCTGCGTCGCAACGCCTTCGAGCAGCCGCCGCTGAACTCGCGTCATGCCGGCCGGTCGGGCAACCCCGGGTACGTGGACAACGGCTACGTTGCCTACGACCGCGCGTTCCCCTCCAAGGGCATGGACGTGGACCCGCACCACGGCGGCTCGGCCACGCTGGAATACGCCCTGGCCGACTGCGCGCTGGCGCAGATGGCCGATGGCCTGGGCCATGCCGACGATGCCAGCACGCTGCGCGCGCGCGGCGGCAACTGGCACAAAGTGTGGGACCCGCAGGTACGCGATGCGGAGACCGGCATGAGCGGCTTCCCGCGTCCGCGCATGGACGACGGCAAGTGGTACGTGCCGTCCGATGGCCACTACAGCCCGCGCTCGCACCATGGCTTCCATGAAGGCACCGCGTGGCAGTACCAGTGGCTGGCGCAGCAGGACGTGCCGGGGCTGGTGCAGGCCATGCACGGCCGCGAACAGGCCGGCAAGCGACTGGATGCGTTCTTCGCCTACGACGCGCTGGTGCAGTCGCCGCTGACCGCCGCGCGCAAGGAATGGGTGGTGGGCCCGTACAGCTACTACAACCAGTACCGCTACAACCCCAACAACGAGCCGGACCTGCACGCGCCGTGGATGTACACGCTGATCGGCCAGCCGTGGAAGACCGCCACCGTGGTGCGCGCCGCGCAGCAGCTGTTCACCAACGCCCCCAACGGCGTCACCGGCAACGATGACCTGGGCACGATGTCGGCGTGGTACCTGTTCAGCGCGATCGGTCTGTACCCGGCGGTGCCGGGCAGTGGCCAGTTCCTGCTGCACACCCCGCGCTTCACCCAGGTGGAGGTGGACCTGGGCACCGGCCGCACGCTGACCCTGGCCGCCGACGGTGCCGATGGGCGCACGCTGCAGTATGTGCAGGGCGTGCGCGTGGACGGCAAGGACCATGCCCCGGTGTGGCTGGACTGGGCCCGGCTGCAGCAGGGCGGTCGCATCGACTTCGCATTGGCTGCGCAGGCCCCCACTCGCGGCTGGGGCACCCAGGTCGAGGCGCTGCCGCGCTCGTTCTGCGCCACCCCGGGGGCGGTGCTGGAATGAGGCGTTGCATCGGCTGCGGCCGCGATCCGGCTGCCTGCAGGGGCGGGGTCCGCTGGCCGATGCGATCGTTTACGCTTGCCGGATGACAAGGACCGGGCAGACACCATGAACGACAAGGTCAAACCAGCGGGCAAGGGCACGCGCGCCGTCACCGTGACCGATATCGCCGAAGCCATCGGCGTGTCGCGGGCGACCGTGTCGCTGGTGCTGCGTGGCAGCCCGTTGGTCAATGTCGACACCCGCGCCAAGGTCGAGGCCGAGCTTCGCCGCCAGCGCTATGTCTACAACCGCGGCGCGGCCAACCTGCGCCGCCGCACCTCGTCCAGCGTGGCCCTGGTGATCAACGACCTGTCCAACCCGTTCTTCGCCGAATTCGCCTCCGGGGTGGACGAAGCGCTGGGTGCGAAGGGTTTCGTGACCCTGCTGGGCAGCACCGGCGAATCGCCACAGCGGCAGCAGGCGGTGCTGACCACGTTGATGGAACACACCCCGGCCGGGTTGATCCTGTCGCCGGCCGAAGGCAGCGATGCGGCCGAACTGCGCCAGGTGCTGGGCTTCAACGCCAACGTGTTGCTGTTCAACCGCGAGCCGCCGGGTGCCGATTGGGATTTCCTCACCCTGGACAACCAGCAGGGGGCCTACCTGGCCACCCGCCACCTGATCGAACGCGGGCACGAGCGCATCGCCTTCTTCGGTGGCCATGCCGATTCCAGCTCCTGCCACCAGCGCCGGTTGGGCTACGCGCAGGCATTGGCCGAAGCGGGCAGGGAGCTGCACCCGGACTGGCTGATCGAGTCGGCCCCCAGCCGCCTGGAAGCCGCGGCGCGCAGCGAAGAACTGTTCGCGCGCGTGCCGGCACCGACGGCAGCGGTCTGCTACAACGACAGCGTTGCACTGGGGCTGATGCTGGGCCTGGCCTCGCGCGGGGTGCGCCCCGGCGTGGACTTCGCCGTCACCGGTTTCGACGATATCTCCGAAGCAGCGGTCGCCTTGCCGCCGCTGACCACGCTCACAGTGAACCCGCGCGAGCGCGGCCGCCAGGCGGCCGAACTGCTGCTGCAGCGCCTGGACCATCCCGACGCCGCGCCACAACGCACCGTGGCGCCCGTGCAACTGCGCATCCGCGCCAGCAGCGGCCCGGTGGCCGCGTGATGGCGTTTCCCTTTACCTGCCCGCGCAACGAGGCGCGTACCTGAATGCCCATTTCTCCAACGCCCCGACTGCCTGCCTCGTCATCGTCCGCGCCCGTGGTCAACACGCGCATGGCTTTGGCCGTGGCCACCACCATCTTTTTCATGTGGGGCTTTCTGACCTGCCTCAACGACATCCTGATCCCGCACCTGAAGGCGGTGTTCGAACTGAACTACGCCAAGGCGATGCTGGTGCAGTTCACCTTCTTCGGCACCTACTTCCTGATGTCGCTGCCGGCCGGGCGGCTGGTGGCGCACCTGGGCTACAAGAAGGGCATCGTGGCCGGCCTGGCCATCGCGGCCGTCGGCGCACTCGGTTTCTGGCCGGCCGCCGAACTGCGGGTGTATGAAGCCTTCCTCGGCGCACTGTTCGTGCTGGCCACCGGCATCACCGTGCTGCAGGTGGCCGCCAACCCGTACGTGGCGCTACTGGGGCCGGAACAGACCGCTTCGAGCCGGTTGACCCTGGCCCAGGCGTTGAATTCGCTGGGCACGGCGATCGCGCCGATCTTCGGCGGGCTGCTGATCCTCGGCAACACGGTCAAGAGCGCCGATGAGATCGCCGCGCTGCCCTCGGCCGAGCAGATCGCTTACCGCGTGCAGGAAGCGCAGTCGGTGCAGGGCCCGTACGTGGGCTTGGCGATCGCGCTGGCGCTGCTGGCCATCTTCGTTTACCTGTTCCGCCTGCCGGCGCTGACCGAAACCACCGAACAGGCCGACAGCGGCACGCATACCCTGATGGATGCGCTGCGCCACAAGCACGTGTTGTTCGGCGTGCTGGCGATCTTCTTCTACGTGGGCGCCGAAGTGTCGATCGGCAGTTTCCTGGTGAACTACCTGTCGATGCCGTCCATCGGGGGCTTCACCGAGCAGCAGGCCACCCATTACGTGTCGGCGTACTGGACGCTGGCGATGATCGGACGTTTTGCCGGCTCGGCGATCATGACCCGGTTCTCGCCGCGCCTGCTGCTGACCCTGTTCGCGGTGGTCAACGTGGTGCTGCTGGCGCTGACCATGCTCGGCGCGGGCCACGTGTCGCTGTATTCGGTGGTGGCGGTGGGCCTGTTCAACTCGATCATGTTCCCGACCATCTTCGCGCTCAGCATCGAGCGCCTGGGTCCGCTGACCAACAAGGCCTCCAGCCTGTTGATCATGGCCATCGTGGGCGGCGCGGTGGTGCCGTACCTGCAGGGCGTGCTGGCCGACCATATCGGGCTGCAGCCGTCCTTCATCCTGCCGCTGGTCTGCTACGGCTACATCATTTTCTATGGCTTGTCGGGTTCGCGCCCGAGCGCCGCATTCCGCCAGGGAGCCTGAGGCCCGAATGAGCAAGATTGTCTGTTTCGGCGAGATTTTGATCGATCTACTTGCCCAGCCGCCGGCCACGCCGGACACCCCGCGCGCGTTTCTGCAATACGCCGGCGGGGCACCGGCCAACGTCGCCGTCGCGGCGGCACGCCTGGGGGCCGACACACATTTCGCCGGCATGCTCGGCCAAGACATGTTCGGTGACTTCCTTGCCGAGAGCCTGGCCGACGCCGGCGTGGCCACCGACTGCATCGTGCGCACCGACGCAGCCAAGACCGCGCTGGCGTTCGTGGCCCTGGACGCACACGGCGAGCGCAGCTTCAGCTTCTACCGCCCGCCGGCGGCGGACCTGTTGTTCCGCAGCAGCCATTTCCATCCCAACTGTTTCGCCGGTACGCGCAGTTTCCATGTGTGTTCCAACAGCCTGACCGAAGCGGAGATCGCCGAAGCCACGCTGGACGGCATGCGCCGCGCGCGCGCCGCCGGTGCCATGGTCAGCATCGACCTTAACCTGCGCCCCGCGCTGTGGCCGGCCGGCGTGGACCCGCTGCCGCGGCTGTGGGAGGCGCTGCAGCTGGCCGAGCTGGTCAAGCTGTCGCGCGAGGAACTGGATTACCTGGCCGCCGCGCAGGAAGGCGGCGGCGACGCGGTCATTGCACGGCTGCTGGGCGCGCAGGCGCAGGCCGTGGTCGTCACCGACGGCGCGGCCCCGATCCGCTGGCACACCCGCCACACCGAGGGCGTGCTCACCGGCTTCCGGGTGCAGACCGTGGATTCCACCGCGGCAGGCGATGCGTTCGTGGGCGGTTTGCTCTTCGGCATCGGCGAGCGCGGCGGCGACGGCAGTGCCTTCGCCACGTTCTGCCAGGACCCGGCCGCCCTGACCGGGGCCATCCGCTTCGGTGCGGCCGTTGGTGCGCTGGCCGTGACCCGCAAGGGCGCGTTCGCCGCCATGCCCAGCCTTGATGAAGTCCACCAGCTGCTGCAGCAACAACAGGAAGACGTCGCATGACCACGCCGGTTCCGCCGACCCCCGATTTCCGTTCGCCTGCGTTCCTGCGCGCGCATATCGCGCAGACCATGGCCTTCTACCAGCCGCATGAGATCGACCCCGACGGCGGCTTCTTCCACTATTACCGTGACGATGGCAGCGTGTACGACACCCGCCACCGCCACCTGGTGAGCAGCACCCGCTTCGTGTTCAACCACGCGATGGCCTACCGCGAATTCGGCAAGCCCGAGGATCTGGCGGCGGTCGAGCACGGCCTGCGCTACCTGCGCCAGGTGCACCGCAATCCGGCCACCGGCGGCTACGCCTGGACCCTGCGTGATGGCGTGGTTGAAGACGCCACCAACCACTGCTACGGCGTGGCCTTCGTGCTGTTGGCCTACAGCTGCGCGCTGAAGGCGGGCATCAGCGACGCGCGCGGCTGGATGGACGAAACCTGGCAGCTGCTGGAGCTGCGCTTCTGGGAACCGTCGTTCGGCCTGTACAAGGACGAAGCAGACGCGAACTGGACCTTCAGTGACTACCGCGGCCAGAACGCCAACATGCACATGTGCGAAGCGATGCTGGCCGCGTTCGAAGCCAGTGGCGAACAGCGCTACCTGGAGCGCGCGCTGCTGCTGGCCGACCACATGACCCGCCGCCAGGCCGCCCAGGCCGATGGGCTGGTATGGGAGCACTACGACCGCCAGTGGCAGATCGACTGGGACTACAACCGCGACAACCCCAAGCACCTGTTCCGCCCGTGGGGCTTCCAGCCCGGCCACCAGACCGAGTGGGCCAAGCTGCTGCTGATCCTGGACCGCCACGTGCAGGCCGACTGGCTGGTGCCCACCGCCCGCCACCTGTTCGACGTAGCCGTGGCGCGCAGCTGGGATGCTGAGCGCGGTGGCCTGTACTACGGCTTCGCGCCGGACGGCAGCGTGTGCGACGACGACAAGTATTTCTGGGTGCAGGCCGAGTCGCTGGCCACCGCGGCGCTGCTGGCCAAGCGGACGGGCGAGGCGCAGTACTGGGACTGGTACGACCGGCTGTGGGCCTATGCCTGGCAGCACATGATCGACCACCGTTACGGCGCCTGGTACCGCATCCTGGATGCGGACAACCGGTCCTACAGCGACGAGAAAAGCCCGGCCGGCAAGACCGACTACCACACCATGGGCGCGTGCTACGAAGTACTCAACGTAGTGCGTTGAATCGGCAGCGCCGACCGTCGGCCGGCTACCCAAACCCCGGTAGAGCCGACCGTTGGTCGGCTGCTCAAATCCCGGTAGAGCCGACCGTTGGTCGGCTGCTCCCCCACCCAGGCAGGTACCCATGCGCGCGCACCGCCGTTTCCATGTCGTTGCACCGGCCCGCTGGCTGTTGCTGGTTCTGCTGGCCGCATGGGCACTGCCCGTGGCGGCCGCCCCGTTGGCGGCGGACTGGTCATTCCGCCTGCTGCCCGGTGACGCGCGCGGTGCCGCGCACCCCGGCCTGCAGCAGTGGCGTCCGGCCCAGGTACCCGGGGCGGTGCATACCGACCTCCTGGCGCAGGGCCTGATTGCCGATCCCTACGTGGGCGCGCCCGAGGCCGGCCTGCAGTGGATCGGGCTGGCCGATTGGGAATACCGCGCCCGCTTCGACGTGGACGCGGCCACGCTGGCGCGCGCGCATGCCGAGCTGGCATTCGACGGGCTGGACACGTTCGCCACGGTGAGTTTGAACGGCCAGCCGCTGCTGCAGGCCAACAACAGCCACCGCACCTGGCGCGCGCGGGTGGACGGCCGGTTGCGTGCCACCGGCAATGAACTGCGCATCGTGCTGCGGTCCCCGATCACCACGCTGCTGCCGAGCGTCCAGGCAATGCCGCACAAGATCGCCGGCAACTATCCCTCGCCGTACGGCGACGAGCCCAAGGACGCGATGGTCGGCAACTTCGTGCGCAAGCCCGGCTACCACTTCGGCTGGGACTGGGGCCCGCGTTACGTGACGGCCGGTATCTGGCGCGCGGTGCAGCTGGACAGCTGGAACGGGCAGCGCCTGACCGACGTGGCCGTGCAGACCCGCGCGCTGGACGCCGCGCATGCCGACCTGGCGATCACGGTGCAGGTGGACAGCGCCGCGCGTGGCACTGCCGCGGTGCGCGTGGAGGTGCTGGATCCGGACGGGGTGTCGGTGGCCCGTATCGACCGTGACGCCCCGCTGCAGGCCGGCGACAACGCCATTAGCGTACCGGTCGCGTTGAAACAGCCACGCCGCTGGTGGCCGGCGGGGCAGGGCGAACAGGCGCGCTATACCGTGCGGGCCACGCTGGCACCGGGCGGGGCGGACGCGCGCCACATCGAACAGCGCATCGGCCTGCGTACCGTGGAGCTGCGCCGTGAGGTGGACCGCCAGGGCGGGCAGGGCTTTGCGTTCGTCATCAACGGCGTGCCGATCTTCGCCAAGGGCGCCAACGTGATTCCGTTCGACATGTTCCCGGCCCGCGTGGACGACGCGCGGATCCGCCGCGAACTCACCGCCGCGCGCGACGCCAACATGAACATGCTGCGCAACTGGGGCGGCGGCTACTACGAGGATGATGTGTTCTTCGACATCGCCGACGAACTGGGCCTGCTGGTCTGGCAGGACTTCATGTTCGGCGGCGGCATGCAGCCCGGCTACGATCCGGCGTTCCGCGCCAACGTGGTGGCCGAGGCGCGCGACAACGTGCGCCGGCTGCGCCACCACCCCAGCGTGGTGCTGTGGTGTGGCAACAACGAAGAAGAAACCGCCTGGAAGGACTGGGGCCACGGCCGTGACCTGACCGCTGCCGACCCGGCCTTCGCGGCGAAGGTATGGCAGGGCTACGTGGACCTGTTCGGCAACGACCTGCGCCAGGTGGTGGCCGACGAAGGGCTGGGCGTGCCGTACTGGTCCAGCTCGCCCAGCAACGACCTGGACGACAAGGCCAACGATTCCACCCGTGGCGACAAGCACTACTGGCAGGTATGGGGCAACCCGGCGCTGCCGGTGACCGCGTACCTGCGCGAGACCCCGCGCTTCATGTCCGAATACGGCCTGCAGGCATGGCCGTCGTTGCGTACGCTGGAGGGCATCATTCCGGCCGCCGAGCAGCAGGTGGACAGCGCCACGGTACGCGCCCACCAGAAGTTCATGGCGGGCGAGGGCAACCAGCGCCTGTTGAAGTACATCGAAGAGGAGTACGGCACGCCGCGCGATTTCCCGGCCTTCGTGTACCTCAGCCAGGTGATGCAGGCCGACGGCATCCAGCTGGCCGCGCTGCACCACCGCGCGTCGCGGCCGTACACCATGGGCTCGCTGTACTGGCAGCTCAACGACGTGTGGCCGGGCGCGTCGTGGTCCAGCATCGACTACGCAGGCCGCTGGAAGGCGCTGCATTTCCACGCCAGACGCTTCTTCGCCGACCAGGCGGTGGCGGCATTGCGCGACGACGGCGTGACCCGGGTCAGCCTGCTCAACGACCGCCAACAGGGCCTGCAGGCGACGTGGCGGATGCGGGTGATGGATCTCGATGGCGCGCTGCGCAGCGAGCAGCGGCATACCGTGGCGGTGCCGCCGTTGTCCGCACTGGAGGTGGGCCGGTTCGCCGATGCGGACCTGTTGAAGGACGCGGACCCCGCCCGCACCGTGGCGGTGGTGGAGCTGTTGGACGGCAAACGCCTGTTGTCGCGGCAGGTGATGTACTTCGCACCGGCCAAGGCCTTGCTGCTGTCACCGGCAACCATCGACAGTCAGCTGCGCGCCGACGGCGACGGGTACGTGTTGACGCTGCGCTCGCGCATGCTGGTGCGTGCGCTGTGGGTCGACTTCGACGGCCTGGATGCCACCCTGGACGACAACGCGCTGGACCTGGTGCCGGGCGAGGCGGTGACGATCCGGCTGCGCAGTAAAGCGGACCTGCCGACCCTGCGCCGCACCCTCCGCCTCACCTCGCTGGCCGACGCAAGGTAGAGCCACCCCATGGGTGGCTGGCGCGGTGCCGGCATCGCGACAAACGCAGCCACGCATGGCGTGGCTCTACCCATGGGAGGTCTTACAGCGAGATCTGCTGGAAATTCTCGACGCGGTCGTGGCCGTGGGTGGCGTCGCCGCTGCGCGGCAGCGGGTAGTCGTCCAGGCGGTCGAGCAGGCGGGTCTGCAGGCCGGCTTCGCGTGCGGCATCCAGCTCTTCGACCACGTCGGACAGGAACACGATCTGGCCCGCCGGTACGCCGATCGCCTTGACGATGTGACGGTAGCTGTCGGCCTCGCGCTTGCCGCCCACTTCGGTGTCGAACCAGCCCGACACCA
The DNA here is from genome assembly GCF_040548725.1 of Stenotrophomonas sp. 2619. NCBI lineage: Bacteria > Pseudomonadati > Pseudomonadota > Gammaproteobacteria > Lysobacterales > Lysobacteraceae > Stenotrophomonas > Stenotrophomonas sp. 2619. Next base: position 573,990 of record NZ_JBEPSF010000001.1, read on the forward strand.
GCCCGGTCAGGTCACCGGCCTCGCTGAAGCCGAAGAACTGCTTCTGCGCCGGCACCGAGCCGGACGAGTACACATACAGCGGCTTGCCTTCGGCATGCCAGCCCTTCAGCACCGCGGCCACTTCCGGGTAGAAGTGCGCCTTGTAGTCGCCGTTGCGGTAGCCGCTTTCCCAGATCATGCCCTGAAGCGCCTTCAGGGCGGTGTGCTTGCGGTCCTGGTCGATCCAGCCCTGCAGCGTTTCCACGATCAGGCTGTCCTGGCAGGCGCCGCCGATCTCCACGGCCACCGCGTCCAGCCAGCGGCGCACCTCCGGTTGCTGGCCATGGGCGGCGACGAACGCCGGCAGGGCCTTGCGCGCATACGGGAACAGCACGTTCTTGACGAACGAAATGCTGCTGGTGGTGCCCTCGATATCGGTGAGGATGACGGTCGGATGCGGCATGGATCAGTCGGCCTGGTGCTGTGCGGGGTGGTAACGCGGGAACTGCTGGGCGATGTCGCTGCCGGTGAAATGGCCCACCCAGCCGTCGGCTTCGGTGAAGAAGCGGATCGCCACGAAGCTGGGCTCTTCGCCCATGTCGAACCAGTGGGTGATGCCATCGGGCACGGCGATCAGGTCGTCCTTGACGCACTCGATCTCGTAGACCTTGCCGTCCAGGTGCAGCGTGAACAGGCCGGAGCCGGCCACGAAGAAGCGCACTTCGTCTTCCTTGTGGAAGTGTTCGTCGAGGAACTTCTTGCGCAGCTCGGCGCGGTTGGGGTTGTCCGGGGCAATCGAGGCCACGTCCACGCTCTTGAAGCCATGCTCGGCGACCAGCCGGTCGATGTCGGCCTTGTAGGCGGCGAACACCTCCTCCTGGCTCGCGCCGGGTGCAACCTCCTGGGTGGCCTGCCAGCGCTCGAAGGTGACGCCGATCTGCTTGAGTTCGGCGGCGATCGCCGCGCCATCGCGGCTGTCGAACAGCGGGGCGTCCGGGGCGGTGTCGTCAAAAATGCGGAGTCGGCTCATGGCGGCGGCAGCGAGGCGGAGAAAGGGGGAAGGAAAGGGTACCAGCGCAGCGCCGGGGAAGGGGCCGCACGCTGATGGTGAAGGGCGGAATACAGATTCCCTTCAGGAATCTGCATGGACCCGTGGCAACCGCGCGCCGGTAGTGCCGGCCGCTGGCCGGCTCCCATGAGCGTTGGACGATCCGGTAGTGCCGGCCGCTGGCCGGCTCCCATGAGCGTCGGACGATCCGGTAGTGCCGGCCGCTGGCCGGCTCCCATGAGCGTCGGACGGTCCGGTAGTGCCGGCCGCTGGCCGGCTCCCATGAGCGTTGGACGATCCGGAGGAGCCGGCCAGCGGCCGGCACTACCGGGTCCGGAGGGGTCGTTGAGCCCGCCGGCGGTACCGTCGTGTCCGGAGATTGCGTGGAGCCGGGCGGCGGTACCGTTCAGCCGCGCAGTTTGCGCAGTTCCAGTTCGCAGTGGAACAGGAATTCGAAGGCTTCCAGGTGGCGGCGTGCTTCGGCCATGGTGCGGCCCCAGGCGTACAGGCCGTGGCCGTCGATCAGGTAGCCCCACAGGCATTGGGTGTCGAGCAGCGCGTCGACCTGGGCCGACAGCACGTCCATGTCCTGGGTGTTGGCGAACACCGGCACGTCGATGGCCATTTCGTGGGTGCTGTTGCCGTGGAAGGCCTTGAGCAGCTCGTAACCTTCCAGGCGGATGTGGCCCTGCGGCGCATACAGGCGCGAGGCGACGGTCTGCACGGGCGAGTGGGTGTGCAGCACGCAGCCGATTTCCGGGAACCGGCGATACAGCTGGGTGTGCAGCAGGGTTTCGGCGGACGGCCGCAGCGGACGACCCACGGCCTTGCCGTCGAAGTCGACGACCATGATGTCGTCCTCCACCAAGCGGCCCTTGTCCTTGCCGGACACGGTGATCGCCGCATGGCGGTCATCCAGGCGATGGGAGAAGTTGCTGCTGGTCGCCGGCGTCCAGCCCGCCTGGGCCAGCTCACGCACGTTGTCGATCAGCACCTGGGCCAGCTCGCTCAAGCGCGCCGTATCGTAGGGGAAGGTGTTCATGGCTGGCATTTTAACGGGGTGGATCGGTAAAAGCAGGTACTACGTAGAGCCGTTTCCTGGCTGGGCTGGGCGGGGTGGGGTTTGCGGGGGACGCCGTGAATCCGTCCATGGAGGCTTGGTCGCCGCATCCATGCGGCTCACACCCCCGCAAACCCCACCCCGCCCAGCCCCCCAAACGCTGAGGCGCGTGCCAGCGTTGTGGGGTGGGGAGAAAAAGCAAAGCCGGCCAGTGGCCGGCTCCAAAGCGTGACGACCAACGGTCGCCACCTACCTCGATTTTATTTTTGATCATCGATCACCCCACACCAACCAAACCAGGCAACAACCATCCTGGCCGCCCGCTGCGTTTGCTCCCGGCACCGTCACACGGAACCTGTCGAGGGTGGGGCGGGGTGAGGTTGCGGGGGTGTGAGCCGCATGGATGCGGCGACCAAGCCTACAAGGACGTATTCACGGCGTCCCCCGCGGCCTCACCCCGCCCCACCAACCCCGCAGCACGCCAGAGCCGCCGTTGCCGTTGCATTTGCACTTGGGGCGCTTGGCACTTGCAGTAAAAGCGGGCCGCCGGGCCGCAGGCCCGGCAAATACCCACCCCTTACTTCCCGGCAAGCCGACTATTCCGATACCCGTACCCGAAGTAGATCGCAAAGCCCACCGCCGTCCAGATCCCCATCAGCATCCAGTTGTGCGCCGTCATCGCCGTCAGCAGCGCAATACAGCTCAGCACCCCCAGACTGCAGATCAACCACGCCATCGGCATCCGGAACGGACGCGGCAAGTCTGGCTGCGTCCGACGCAGAATCAACACCCCCGCGCACACCGCCGCGAACGCAATCAGCGTCCCCATCGACGTCAGCTCGCCCAGGATATCCAGCGGGAACAGCGCCGCCAGCAGCGCGATCCCGATCCCCGTGATCACCGTATTGATGTGCGGCGTCCGGTACTTCGGGTGGATCTTCGTGAACACCGGCGGCAGCAACCCGTCGCGCCCCATGATCATGAAAATGCGCGGCTGCCCGATGATCATCACCAGCACCACCGACGACAACCCGATCAGCGCCCCGATCTCCACCACGATCCGCAACCAGCCCAACTGCGGGTGCGCCGCCACCGCCGTCACCACCGGCTCGTCCGTGCCCAGCAACTGGTACGGCACCAGCCCGGTCATCACCGCCGCCATCGCGATGTACAACACCGTGCAGATCACCAGTGACAGGAGCATGCCGATCGGCATGTCACGCTGCGGCTTGTGCGACTCCTGCGCCGCCACCGACACAGCCTCGAACCCGATGTAGGCGAAGAACACCATCGCTGCACCGCGCAGCACCCCCTCGAAGCCGTACTTGCCCGGTCCCGCGTTCTCCGGGATGAACGGCGTCCAGTTGGCCGGATCCACGTACTTCCAGCCCGCGACGATCACCAGGATGATCAACCCGGTCTTGAGCACCACCATCGCCATGTTCATCGCCGAGGATTTGCTGATCCCCACGTAGCACAGCCAGGTCAGCAGCAGCACCAGGATCGCGGCGGGGACGTTGGCGATCGCCCCGGTCGGGCGCAGCTGCCCATCCAGCGGCGCGCTGACCAGGGCAGCGGGCAGGTGGATGTCGAAATGACTGAGCAGGCTCAGGAAATAGCCGGTCCAGCTGACCGCCACGGCCGAGGCGGACACGCCGTATTCGAGCACCAGCATCCAGCCGATGAACCAGGCCGACAGCTCGCCGAACGTGGCGTAGGTGTAGGTGTAGGCGCTGCCGGAGACCGGCACCATCGCCGCGAACTCCGCATAGGCCATCGCGCAGAATGCGCAGCAGATCGCGGCAAGCACGAACGACAGCATGATCGCCGGGCCGGCGTGGTTGGCTGCGGCCTGGCCGGTGATCACGAAGATGCCGCCGCCGATCACCGCGCCGATGCCCAGCGCGGTCAGCCCCCAGGGGCCGAGCGTGCGGCGCAGGCTCAGGCCGTTTGCGTCTTCGTGGGCGGCGTGCGGGTGCTTGGTGGCCCACAGTTGCTTGAACATGGTGTGGTTTCTTGTAGGTGGAGCGTATGTGGAACGGGCCGGCGTGGGCCGGCCCGTCAGGTGCATCAGGCCGAGGGCGTGTTGAGCTTGCTGTGGCGCATGCCGTAGCCGAAGTAGATCAGCAGGCCCAGCACCGTCCAGCCCACGAACAGGTGCCAATGCACCACGAACGCCTGCCAGAACAGGAACAGGCACGACGCCGCGCCCAGCGGGCAGATCACCCACACCATGGGCACGCGGAACGGACGCGTCAGCTCCGGCCGGGTGTAGCGCAGGATCAGCACGCCCACGCAGACCGTGGCAAAGGCCAGCAGGGTGCCCATCGACACCAGTTCGCCAAGCACGTTCAGCGGCACCAGGCCGGCCAGTGCGGCGGCGATCACGCCGACCACGATCGTGGCCCAGTACGGGGTGCGGAAGCGCTTGTGGACCTTGCCGAACACCTTCGGCAGCAGGCCATCGCGCGAGATCGTGTAGGCGATGCGGGTCTGGCCCATCATCATCACCAGCACCACCGAGGACAGGCCGGCAATGGCGCCGATCTCCACGGCGGTCTTCAGCCAGGACAGGCTCGGGTAGGCTTCCAGCGCGGTGGCCACCGGCTTGTCGGTGCCCAGCAGGTGGTACGGCAGCATGCCGGTCAGCACCGCGCACACGATGATGTACACGATGGTGCAGACCGCCAGCGAGCCGAGCAGGCCGATCGGCATGTTGCGCTGCGGGTCCTTGGTTTCACCGGCGGCGGTGGAGACCGCATCGAAGCCGATGTAGGCGAAGAACACGATGGTGGCCGCGCGGAACACGCCGCTCCAGCCGAACTCGCCGGACACGCCGGTGTTTTCGGGGATGAACGGATGCCAGTTGGCCGGGTCCACGTGAGCCGCGCCGATGCCGACGAACAGACAGATCACGAAGACCTTGATGGCCACGATGATCGCGTTGACGAACGCAGACTGGGTCACGCCGACATACAGCAGGCCGGTCACCGCCGCCACGATCAGCATCGCCGGCAGGTTGAACAGCTTGCCGGAGGCGGCGAACTCGTGCCCGTTCCAGGCGATCGGCGCGGCGCTCAGCGCGTCCGGGAAGGGCATGTGCAGCGTGGTGGTGATGAAGCTGATCAGGTAGGCCGACCAGCCCACCGCGACCGACGCTGACGCGAACAGGTACTCCAGCACCAGGCACCAGCCGATGAACCAGGCCATGCCTTCGCCGAGGGTGGCGTAGGAGTAGGAGTAGGCGCTGCCGGAGACCGGCATCATGGCCGCGAATTCGGCGTAGCACAGGCCGGCCAGCGCGCAGGCGAAGCCGGCGAACACGAACGACAGCATGACCGCCGGGCCGGCATGGTTGGCTGCGGCCTGGCCGGTCAGCACGAAGATGCCGGCACCGATCACCGCGCCGATCCCGAGCATGATGAGGTGTTTGGCTGTGAGGGTCCGTTTCAGTGTGGCTTCGCCGTCCAGGCTGCCTTCGATGGGTTCACCCGCGTCGACGTGGCCGGCGGGTTCAACCGGTTTGACCCTCAACAGAGACTTCAGCATGCAGTGCTTCCCTAAATGGACAAAGGTGAGGTGCGCGGTACATTGCCGGGCACCTTGATGGCAACTGGGCGCCCCAGCGTGCGGGGCCCGCTGTACCTTAGCCAAAGCTGAAGCCCGCGCACAAGCACAAATGCAGCATGGCCCGGCGATAATCGACAAATCCCGCCCGAACCCCCCGCCACCATGTCGCTGAACCCTGAATCCGTTGTCATTGCTGATGCTGAACTGCGTGCCCAACTGGCTGCGTATGCGCAGCGCCAGCCCGCCCACGCCGCCCTGGCTGACGAATTCAGCACACTATTGGACGATTCGGAGAACCCGTTCCTGCGTGAACGGCTGGCCGGTCATTTCACCGGCAGCGCGTGGCTGGTCAGTGCCGACGGCGAGCGCGTGCTGCTCACTCACCACCGCAAGCTGGACCGCTGGCTGCAGCTGGGCGGGCATGCCGACGGCGACCGCAACCTGGCCCGGGTGGCGCTCAAGGAGGCGGAGGAAGAGTCCGGGCTGAGCGGGCTGGTACTGGAAGACGGCGCGCTGTTCGACATCGACAAGCACTGGATCCCCGAACGCAGGGACGTCCCCGGCCATTGGCATTACGACGCCCGCTACGTGGTGCGGGCGGTGGGCAGCGAACAGTTCGCGCTCAGCGAAGAATCGCTGGCGCTGGCGTGGCGCGACATCCGTGACGTGGCCAATGCCGCGATCGAAACGCCGGATGGCGACGATTCGTTGCCGCGCATGGCAAAACGATGGTTGGCGCGGCGATAGCGCATTCGCGCTGTCGCCCCCACGCAACGCACCCGGATCAATACAACACGCGCGTCCGCAGCGTGCCCGGGATTGCGGCCAGTTCGTCACGCACGGCACCGGCCTGTGCCTCGCTGGCGGTGATGTCGATCACCACGTAGCCCACCTTGGGGTCGGTGCGCAGGAACTGGCCGTCGATGTTGACGTTGTGGCGCGAGAAGATCTCGTTGACCTTGGACAGCACGCCCGGCACGTTCTGGTGGATGTGCAGCAGGCGCAGGCTGTCCTCGTGCTCGGGCAGGGTCACTTCGGGGAAGTTGACCGCCGACAGGGTGCTGCCGTTGTCGCTGTAGCGCACCAGCTTGGCCGCCACTTCAACGCCAATGTTGTCCTGCGCCTCCAGCGTGCTGCCGCCCACGTGCGGGGTCAGGATCACGTTGTCGTGGGCGGTCAGCGGCGACACGAACGCATCGCCATTGCCCTTGGGCTCGATCGGGAACACGTCCAGTGCCGCGCCCCCGATGTGGCCCGCATGCAGGGCCGCATCCAGCGCATCGATATCGACCACGGTGCCGCGAGCGGCGTTGATCAGGTGCGCGCCGGGGCGCATGCGGGCCAGCTGTTCGGCGCCGATCATCCACTGCGTGGCCGGGGTTTCGGGCACGTGCACGGTGACAATGTCGGCGCGCGACAGCAGGTCGTCCAGGCTGATCGCCGCACGGGCATTGCCCAGCGACAGCTTGGTTTCCACGTCGTGGAAGATCACCTGCATGCCCATGGCCTCGGCCATCACGCCCACCTGGGTGCCGATGTGGCCATAGCCGATGATGCCCAGCGTCTTGCCGCGCACTTCGTGGCTGCCGGCGGCGGATTTGGACCAGCCGCCGCGGTGGCATTCGGCGTTCTTCTGCGGGATGCCACGGGTGAGCATGATCGCTTCGGCGATGACCAGTTCGGCCACGCTGCGGGTGTTGGAGTAGGGCGCGTTGAACACCGGGATGCCGGCCAGTTCGGCCGCGTCCAGGTCGACCTGGTTGGTGCCGATGCAGAAGCAGCCCACCGCCATCAGGCGCTTGGCGTTGGCCAGCACGTCGGCGCTGAGCTGGGTGCGCGAGCGGATGCCGACGATGTGCGCCTCGGCGATGCGTGCCTTCAACTCGTCCTCGGGCAGCGCCTTGCTGTGCAGTTCGATCTGCGAATAGCCGGCGGCGGTGAACACGTCGATCGCGGTCTGGCTCACCCCCTCCAGCAACAGCACGCGGATATCCTGCTTCGGGAACGAGGTCTTCTTCGGCGACATGGGCGGGGCGCAGCTGTAGGGCGGGAGCGCCCAACTATGCCAGAACGGGCGGGGGATTGTGCAGTGCGCCAATCGGCGCGGCGATGGTTTCAGATGCATCCGTTGACACGCGCAACCGGACGCCGGCGGCCAGGCCCGCCGGGGTGGTCTGCTACGCTTGGGAATTCCCTTGTCCTGCCGTGCCGCCATGACCGACCCGCGCCTTTCTTCGCTGTTGCAGGACTGCCCCGGGCTGCGGCTCACGACCGAACCGGCCGACCTGGAGCATTACGGGCGCGACTGGACCCGGCGCTGGACCCCGGCACCGCTGGCGATCGCCCTGCCGGGCAGCGTGGATGAGGTGCAGGCGATCCTGCGCTGGGCCAGCACGCACCAGGTGGCCGTGGTGCCCTCGGGCGGCCGCACCGGCCTGTCCGGTGGCGCTGTGGCTGCACACGGCGAGCTGGTGCTCAGCCTGGAGCGGATGAACAAGCCGCTGGCCTTCGATGCGGTGGACCGCACCCTGACCGTACAGGCCGGTATGGCACTGGAAGCGGTGCACAACGCAGCGCTGGAACACGGGCTGATCTACCCGGTGGACTTCGCCGCGCGTGGCTCCTGCTCGATCGGCGGCAACATCGCCACCAACGCCGGCGGCATCCGCGTGATCCGCTACGGCAATACCCGCGAGTGGATTGCCGGGTTGAAGGTAGTCACCGCCAGCGGCGAGCTGCTGGAGCTCAACAAGGGCCTGATCAAGAATTCCAGCGGCTACGATTTCCGCCAGCTGCTGATCGCCTCCGAAGGCACCCTGGGCGTCATCGTCGAGGCGACGCTGCGGCTCACCGACCCGCCCCCGGCCAGCAACGTGATGCTGCTGGCACTGCCCAGCTTCGAGGTGCTGATGCAGGTGTTCGCCGCGTTCCGTGAGCGGATGCAGCTGCAGGCCTTCGAGTTCTTCACCGACCGTGCGCTGGAACACGTGCTTGCGCACGGTGCGCAGGCGCCGTTCGAGCAGGTGCACCCGTTCTACGTGGTCACCGAATTCGCGGCCGGCGACGAAGCCCAGGAGGCCGCCGCGATGGCGGCGTTCGAGGCCTGCATGGAGCAGGGCTGGGTCAGTGACGGCGTGGTCAGTGCCAGCGATGCGCAGGCCGCGCAGCTGTGGCGCCTGCGCGAAGGCATCACCGAAGCGGTGGCGCGCTACAAGCCGTACAAGAACGACGTGTCGGTGCGGATCTCGGCGATGCCGGCGTTCATGGCCGAAACCCAGGCGCTGATCGGGCAGGCGTACCCGCACTTCGACGTGGTCTGGTTCGGCCACATCGGCGACGGCAACCTGCACATCAACGTGCTCAAGCCCGATGCCACCGAAGATGCGGAATTCCTGACCCAGTGCGAACACGTGACCAAGCTGCTGGCACAGGTGCTGGCCCGTTTCGACGGCAGCATCTCGGCCGAACACGGCATCGGGCTGGTCAAGAAGGGGTACCTGGACAGCACCCGCAGTGCACCGGAAATCGCCTTGATGAAGGCGGTCAAACGAGCGTTTGATCCCCAAGGGCTGCTGAATCCCGGCAAGCTGTTCGACCTCTAGGGCGCGACAGGTCTTCACGCAGGCTATACGCTCTTCGCTTTCCTACTTCGAACGACACCATGACGATGCGTCCGATCCTGCTTCTCGCCGTCCTTGCCCTGCCGTTGCCGGCGCTGGCCTCCAGTTTCGCCGGCTCGTCCGCTGGCTCCGCCTCCGGTGCCTCGTCGGCCGGTTCGTCCAGCTCGGACGACGACAAGATCGTGCTCGATGCGCGCGAAGACGCGGCGGCGTTTGTCGCCAGCGACGGTGCCATTCGTGGCGCCCGCCTGGAAGCGGCCCTGCTGCACCTGCGCGAACACGATGCCGCGCAGCGTGATGCCAGCGACCTGGCGCTGGCCCGGACCCTGCTGGCACGCTGATGCAGGCGCGTCGCCGGGCCCGCCGCTGGCGTTGGGCGGCCCTGGCGGCGCTGTTGGCCAGCCCCTTCGCGCAGGCGGCCCTGCAGTTCGAGTTGCAGCCGGACGGGCTTGATGGGCAGCAGATTCTGGCCGCCGAGCGTGCACTGCAGGACATGCAGCACGTAGTACCTGCCGCCTGGCAGGACCGTTTTGATCGTCCGGTACGGGTGCGCTGGTCGTCCACGCTTCCCGACCAGGTGCATGGTCGCACCCGCCGAGGCGCGATCACCCTGCGCCGTGACCTGCTTGATGACGTACGCGCGGGCGAACCACTGCCGCGCGCGCTGCAGGCCGCGCTGATTCATGAACTCGCCCATGTGCTGGACCGCGCCCCGGGCGGGGGCTGGTCGCAGACCGCGCGATGGCGCGACCTCAGTGGCTGGCAGCAGCGCCCCTGGCGGCTGGGCCGCACCGGCAATCACTTCAGCACCCGCAGCCCGGACGCTTACGAGCGGACCAGTCCGGCGGAATACCTGGCGGTCAACGCCGAGCATTTCGTGCTCGACCCGGCGTATGCCTGCCGTCGCCCGGCATTGCATGCGTGGTTCACCGCGCAGATCGGTGCCAGCGGGCACGCCGCCGACTGCGACGCACGCCTGCCGTTGGTGCAGGCCGACGACACATCCGGTGCCGCATCGCTGCTGCAGGTGGACCCCGCCCGCGTGTACGCGGTCGACTACCTGCTCGCCGAAGGCAACGACCAGCTGATGAGCCGCTGGGGCCACAGCATGCTGCGGCTGGTGATCTGCGCACCTGGGCGCGCGCCGGGACCGGCCTGCAGGATGGACCTGTCGTACCACCGGGTGTTGTCGTTCCGCGCATTTGTCGGCGATGTGCAGATTTCCAGTTGGCGTGGGCTGACCGGGTCGTATCCGTCGCGGCTGTTCGTGCTGCCACTGAACCAGGTGATCAACGAGTACACCCAGCTGGAACTGCGTGGGCTGTCATCGGTGCCGCTGCGTCTGCTGCCCAGCGAGATTGCCAGCCTGCTCGAGCGCGTGGCCCAGGTGCACTGGAGCTATGACGGCAAGTACCTGTTCGTGAGCAATAACTGCGCGGTGGAAACCGGCAAGCTGCTGCAGGAAGGCGTGCCGGCCTGGGCCACGCCCGGCCTGAACCGCATCACCCCGCGTGGCCTGCTGACGCGCCTGACGCGAGAAGGGCGGGCCGATCCGACGGTGCTGCAGAACCGGGCCGAGGCGACCCGCCAGGGCTACTACTTCGCCTCGGCGCAGGATCACTACCAACAGCTGTTCGAGGTGGCCCGGCGTGAACTGCCGCTGGGCACCCCCGAGGTGACCGCATGGCTGCAGCGTCCGGCAGCACAGCGGGCGCCCTGGCTGGAGCAGGGTGGGCTGCGCGCCACGGCTGCGTTGCTGCTGCTGGAACAGGCGGCGCGCCAACGCGAAGAACTGCGCGCGCGTGACCGGCTCAAGCGCACGCTGGGCACCCCCGCACACGGCAGCGACCCGGCGCGTGACACCTTGATGGCGCTGCTGCACGACACCGGCCAGCTGGTCAGCCCGGCGGCGCTGCTACCGGCCGGCGGTTACGGCCTGCCGCTGGGCAGCGAGCGGGCGGCCACCGCGGCATCCACCGCAGCCATCAGCGCCCGCGGCGTGCTGGCTTGGCAGCAGCTGCAACAGCAGCTGCGGGCGCGCCTGCCGGCGGCACAGCAGCAGGAACTGGTCACCATCGAGGACAACCTGGACCGGCTGGGCACGCGCATGCGCACCCTGGCGCGCGAGGAAACCGCTACTGGCGCGGCAGCTCGATGACAAACCGTGCGCCGCCCAGTGCACTGGCGGTGCACGAGACACGGCCGCCATGGGCATCGGCGATGGCCTTGACCACCGCCAGGCCCAGCCCGCTGCCGCCGCGCTGGCGCGAACGCGAACCATCGCCCCGCATGAATGGGTCGAAGATGTGGGCGCTCAGGGCGGGGTCGATGCCCGGGCCCTCATCGTCGATGGAGACCTGCACGTGGGTGGCGGTGTCATGCACGGCGATGCGCACGCGCCCGGGCGTGGCGTAGCGGCGCGCATTCTCCAGCAGCGCCATCAAGGCCTGGCGCACGCGGGTGGGATCGCAGTGGGCCGGATGCTCCTCGCGCGAGGTTTCCAGTTCCAGCACGAAACCGCCGCTGCGGAAGCCGGGGTCGACCAGGGTCATTACCGAATGGACTTCATGCACCACGTCGCTGCGCGCGCGGCGCACGTCGAGCCGGGCGCTGTCGGCCAGGCTCAGCACGCGCAGGTCTTCGATCAGCCGGGACAGGCCTTCCACCTGGGCCAACAGGCTGCGGAACTGGGCTTCATCGGGCTGGAACACGCCCTCGGCCAGGCCCTGCAGTCGGCCGCGCAGGATCGTCACCGGGGTGCGCAGTTCGTGGGCGATGGCGGCGTGCCACATGACCCGGTCGGCATCCATGTTCTGCAGGCGGCGGGCCATGGCGTTGAAGTCGTCCACCAGCAGCGCCACCTCGCCCAGCGAGCGGTCGCTGGCGGCGGCGCGCGCGCCGAGGTCGCCGCCGGCCAGCTTGCCGATGCTGTCCACCACTGAATTGAGCGGGGTCAGGATGCGCTGCGACAGCCGCACCGAGGCAGCCACGGCCACGGCGAGCCCGAGCAGGGTGACTGCGGCCATCCACACCAGTTCGGGGCCGGTAGGGGCCCAGCCGGTGGGTTCCTCGGCGTAGGGGTAGAAGTTCACCAGCACCGCATACAGCAGGTAGGAGCTGAGGATCACCATCACGATCACCGCCAGCACCATCAGCGACATCGACACGACGATGTGCCGGCTCAGGCCCGGGCGGCGCATCAGTGGTCGGCCGCCAGCCGGTAGCCCACGCCGCGCACGCTGGCCGGCACGTTGCCCAGGCCCACGTCGTCGAGCTTGCGCCGCAGCTTGCTGACATGGCTGTCCACGGTGCGCTCCAGGGCTTCGCTCTCGGGCAGGCACTCGTGCATGAGTTCGCTGCGGCTGAAGATCCGTGACGGGGCCAGTGCCATGCAGTGCAGCAGTTTGTACTCGGTCAGGGTGAGCAGCAGTTCGTGGCTGTAGCCGTCGCCCTCGACGTGGACGGTGTGGGTTTCGGGGTCGATCACCAGCCGGCCGACGCGCAGGATGCCGGGTTTGGCCTGGCCACGCGCATTGAGGGTGCGGCGCAGGACGGCGCGCACGCGGGCGGCCACTTCGGCCGGGTTGAACGGTTTGACCACGTAGTCATCGGCGCCCATGCGCAGCGCGGTGAGCTTGTCCAGGTCCTGGTCCAGGGCGGTGAGCATGATGACCGGGGTGTCGCCGCGCTGGCGGACAGTGTTGAGCACGGTCCAGCCGTCCATGCCGGGCATCTGTACATCGAGCAGGATGAGGTCGGGGCGGGCGCTGCGGTGCAGGGCCAGGGCGCCAATGCCGTCCTGCGCGCGCACCGTGCGCAGGCCTTCGCGATGCAGGTAGGCGGCCACGATATCGGCAATTTCCGGTTCGTCTTCGACGATCAGGACCAGCGCGTTGAGCGAGCGGTCCCAGTGCGCGGCGGCGCTGGGCGAATCGGTGGCGTGCATGCGGGGCAGGGCCAGAAGGTGCTTGTGCTCCATCGTATCTCCACAGTTCCTCCATCGAAACCCCACGCAGGCGCCGCAGACTTCGCCATTCATGATTCTGGCCGCGCGTGCGGCCCTGTGCTGCTGATGAAAACCAACAGGATTCAAACCGCTGTATGGGCGGTGCTTGCGGTGGTGCTTGCGGGATGTGCCAAGGAAGAGGTGGCGCCGGTGGCGGTGCCGGAGGTGAGCGTGGTGTCGCTTTCGCCTGCGACGGTGCAGCGTGACGATGAGCTGCCGGGGCGGGTGGCGGCGGTGCGTACGGCGCAGATCCGGGCGCAGGTGGGCGGGATCGTGCAGCGGCGGTTGTTCGCGCAGGGGGCGGAGGTGGAGGCGGGTACGCCGCTGTTCCAGATCGACCCGGCGGCGTTCCAGGCGGAGGTGGACAGTGCGCGGGCGTTGCTGCAGCGCAGTGAGGCGGCAGTGGTGCGGACGCAGGTGCAGTCGGCGCGGCTGGGCTCATTGGCGGCGGCGCAGGCGGTGAGCCAGCAGGCGCGCGACGATGCGCATGCCGAGCACCAGCAGGCGGTGGCGGACGTGGCGCAGGCGCGTGCGACGCTCGCTCGGCGGCAGCTGGATCTGCGCTATGCGACGGTGGCGTCGCCGATCGCGGGGCGTATCGATGAGGCACTGGTGACCGAAGGGGCGCTGGTGACGGCCAGCGATGCGACGCCGATGGCGGTGGTGCAGCAGTTGGACCAGGTGTACGTGGATGTGCGGCAGCCGGCGTCGATGCTGGAGGGTATCCAGCGTGCGGTGGTGGCCGGTCAGCTGGATGCGGCGAAGGGTCTGCCGGTGACGTTGCTGGGTACGGGCGGGACGCCGTATGCGGAGCAGGGTCGGATGCTGTTTTCAGGGATCAACGTGGACGCCGAGACGGGCGACATTGTGTTGCGGATCGTGGTGGACAACCCGGCGCGGCGGTTGTTGCCGGGGATGTTCGTGCGCGCGCGGGTGCCGCGCGGGGTGCAGGTGGGTGCGCTGCTGGTGCCGCAGCAGTCGGTGCTGCGGAGTACGGGCGGGCAGTCGTATGCGTGGGTGGTGGGTAAGGAGGGAAAGGCGGTGATCCGGACGATCGAGGTGGATGGGCAGGTGGACCGGCAGTACGTGGTGAGCCATGGGCTGCAGGCCGGCGAGCGGGTGGTGGTGGAAGGGCAGGATCGGTTGCAGGAAGGGATGGCGGTGACCGCCCGGCCCTGGCAGCCGGTCGCTGCTGCCACTGCCACTGCCACGAAGGCGGTTGGTTCGCGCTAGGAGCAAAAGCTGCCATTTGCGCCTCTTCTCTGGCTGGGCCGGGGGGGGGGGGGGGGGGGGGGGCCCCGCCCCCCCCCCCCCCGGGGGGGGGGGGGCCCCCCCCCCCCGGCCCCCCCCGGGCCCCCCCCCCCCCCCCACCCCCACCCCAGATAGTGCCCCGGTGGGGCTGGTGGCCTTGGGCGAGCGAGGAGCGACAAGCGACAAGCGATGCAACGTCCGTATGCCTCTTGCGTCGCTGCGCGGCTCGGCGATTGCGTGCTTCTGGCTGAAAGCTCGCGGATGCGCTGGTTGCTTCGCTCTTCTGTGCGCACCGGGGTGTGTCAGGGGCTGGTGGGGGGGGGGGGGGGGGGGGGGGGGGGGGGGGCGGGGGGGGGCGGGGGCGGCGGCGGGGGGGGGGGGGGGCGGGGGGCCCCCGCCCCCCCCCCCCCCCCCCCCCCCCCCCCCCCCCCCCCCCCC